>NZ_HE578957.1:227222-275873 GCF_000307285.2 Kurthia sp. Dielmo | reverse complement strand
CGGTTCCGGTTTTTTGTTGTGAACACTGAAAAAGGAACATGACGTGTTTTGTTCCAGCTTCTTTTTATGCTTACTTGTTCTCTGGGTGATCTTTGCGGTCCCAGCATTCAATATTTTTAAGGTCCGGCATTGTATCCGCATAAAATACCGGGTCTTTGCCTTTTTTACGTTGTGCACGATAATCTTTTAGTAAGCGGAATGCCGTTTTATTAAGCATGAAAATCGCTACTAAGTTAATTAATGCCATGATGGCCATAAAGAAATCAGCTAAGTTCCATACGAGTGATACTTTTGCCATGGCACCGAACATTACAAATCCTAATACAAGAAGACGATAAAATAGCATCGTTTTTTTGGATTTTTTAATGAAATCTAAGTTCGTTTCACCGTAGTAATAGTTGCCGATAACAGAACTAAAGGCAAACATAAAGATTGCCACCGTTAAGAAAATACCGGCCCAGTCGCCAAGTTGTACAACAAGCGATTCCTGTGTAATGTCAACACGTGAATTTTGGCCATCAACATTTTGGTAAACACCACTTAATAAAACGATTGCGGCAGTCGCGGTACAAACGAGCATCGTATCTACGAAAACGCCTAATGTTTGAATAAGTCCTTGTTTAACGGGGTGAGAAACATTGGCTGTTGCCGCGGCATTTGGCGCAGAACCAAGACCTGCTTCATTTGAGAATAACCCGCGTTTAAAGCCTTGCATAATGGCTGCACCGACGGCACCACCAGCACCGGCTTCAAAGGTAAAGGCTTTCTCAAAGATTAACGCAAAAACGCTAGGAAGTGATGTGAAGTTTAAAATAATAATAACAATCGCAATGCCGATATAAGCAATCGCCATCACTGGTACAAGCCATTGTGTGACTTGAACGATGCGTTGTACGCCACCGAAAATAATCATCGCTGTTAAACTAACAACGACAATCCCAACCCAGACTTTGTCAAAGCCAAAACTGTTGCCCATGGAAGCGGCGATAGTATTCGTTTGAACGGCATTAAATACAAAGCCATAGCAAAGCGTAATGGCAATCGCAAAGGCAATCCCCATCCAGCGCTTGTTGAGGCCACGTTCCATATAGTACGCAGGGCCCCCACGGAAGTCATTGCCATCGCGAATTTTATAAAGCTGTGCGAGTGTACTTTCGACGAATGAAGAAGCAGCGGCAATTAATGCCATTACCCACATCCAAAACACAGCCCCCGGTCCACCTAATGCAATCGCGGTTGCGACACCGGCAATATTACCAGTACCAATACGTGATGCGGCGGAAATCGTAAAGGCTTGGAAGGAAGAAACCCCTTTTTTGCCTTTACCATCAATCGTAGCTTTGTCCGTTAACACACGGAACATTTCAGGGAATAATGTGAACTGCATCCCGCGTCCACGAACGGTGAAGAAAATACCAACGATTAAAATAATCGCAATAATGACGTAAGAATAAAGATAATCGTTGACTGTAAGAATAAAATTGTCTAACCAATCCACTTTTTAATCAGTCCTTTCCATAGGACAGTATACCCCTAAACGAATTTAAAAAACGTTGATTATTTATTTGCAATAGTAAAATAATTTTTCACTATAAAAAAAGACCGTTGATAACGGCCTCTTACGAATGCTTTTTTAATTGTTCAAGCGCTTTATCAACAGCGGTTGTATCCGTTGCTTGTAAGCCTTGTAGGCGCCTTTGCTGGAATTCATTAAACAGCTCGGGGTCGTCCTTTAATGCTGCTTCGTAAATCGTTACTGTGGTCTCTTTTTGTTCGTGCAATAATTGTTGTACTTTTTCTAGTTCTCTTGTGACTGTCTCTTTTGTACGGGGTGGCGCAAAGTCTTTCATACTATGTTTCATTAAAATATTCTCCTTTTGATATAGCTATTGGTACTTGTTATATACTAGAACGAAGATGATTGTCAATTTTAAAGGGGGATTTTTCATGTATGCATTAACAACAGCACAAATGCAGGCGCTTGAGCGCTATACGATTGAGACGATTGGTATCGATGGCGGCACATTAATGGAAATTGCCGGCAATGCCGTCGTGATGGCCCTGCGCGAGCATGAGTTACTTACGCATGAGCGCATTGCGATCGTGTGCGGTACCGGTAATAACGGCGGCGACGGTTTTGTCATCGCTAGGCGTCTCATTGATTTAGGCTATGATGTCCGGATTGGACTAGCTGTCGAGGAACAGCAATTACGTGGCGATGCCAAAACACAGTATCATATTTTAAAACGCCGTGGTATTCCGGTGACATTACTAATAGAAGAAGTGCAAACAACAGCTTGGTTGGCCTCTTGTGCCGTGCTAATCGATTGTTTACTAGGTACGGGTGCGAGCGGGGCATTGCGTGGGCATATGACATGGTTAATTCCGCTAATAAATGCGCTCGAAAAAATGGTTGTGGCGATTGATTTACCATCAGGTTTACATGCTAATAGTGGGGAAGTTGTCGATGCGGCGATTGAAGCGGATTATACGCTGACGCTAGCACAACCGAAAATTGGTTGCTATTTACAACAAGCTTCGCATTATATAGGCGAGCTTATAGTGGTCGATATTTCAGTGCCCGAAACCCTTGTGGACACACTTCACATGACGGCACCAACAATTGTTACGCCCGCGCTCGTCAAAGCGGCGTTACCGGCACGCCCGTTAGATGGTCATAAGGGGACATTTGGTCATGGTGCAGTGATTGGTGGCTCGCAGCATTATGTTGGCGCACCGCTCTATAGTGCCAAGGCGGCGTTTCATAGTGGCATTGGGCTTATTTCGCTTATTGTACCCGAAGGATTAATGCCAAGCATGATGTTACAAGCGCCGGAAGTATTATTAAAGAGCGCAGCGTCAGAAGATGGGTATATGACAAAAGAAGGCGTTGCGCTACATGATTTTACAAAAATACGCGCGGTAGCGTTTGGACCAGGGTTAGGGCGTGCAGCGCAGCTTCAAGAAGTTGCAGCATGGCTGTTGGCGCTTGAAGGACCGGAGACGATTATCGTTGATGCGGACGGTCTCTATATGATGAAACCGTTGTTACAACATGTTCGTGCGACGGGCAAATGTGTTATCTTGACGCCGCACCCAGGAGAAATGGCCATGTTATGCGATACGACCATTGCAGAGATTGAACAACATCGATTTTCGTATGCGCGCGATTTAGCACAGAAATTCGGGGTATATGTGTTATTAAAAGGGCATCGTTCGATTGTAGCGACGCCAGACGGAGCACAGTGGCTCATTCCAATTGGCAGCAGTGCTCTTGGAAAAGGAGGGAGTGGCGACGTTTTAACCGGCTTGATTTTATCATTCGTGACACAGCGCGTGCCGGCGGAGCAAGCGTTGTATACCGCGGCATATTTACAGGCAGAGACCGCGGAAAAACTTGCCGCACAGCATAGTCATTACAGCGTAACACCTGAAATGGTTGTGACACATTTAGGACAGCGAATTGCGTGTTTTGTGAAGTGAATTTGTCTAAGTTGAAACAGCAGTGTGACAGACTTTTGACGTCAGGCATTATTTTTTACCTTTAAAGTTAACGTAACCAATGATAACTAGTTTTTAGATTATAAATACCTATAAAACAGGTAGAAAAATGAATATAAAACTTTCCAAAAGTTTCACAATTTGAACACGTAATCGTGAAACTTTTTTTGAATTATAGGCTATTTTTCTTAAAATTGCGTAGTATACTGTAACTGTAAAAATAAATGACAAGCTTCAAAAAAAGGAGGATGCACAATGGATGTTTTAGAGTTGGCTCGTGTGCAATATGCACTGACAACGATTTTTCACTTCTTCTTCGTTCCGCTTTCGATTGGGACTATTTTTATCGTCGCGATCTTCGAAACGATGTATTTATTTAAGAAAAAAGCAGAATACTTACGGATGGCAAAATTCTGGGGTAAGATTTTTTTACTATCCTTTGCGATAGGGGTTGTAACAGGGATTTTACAAGAATTCCAATTCGGCATGAACTGGTCTGAATATTCGCGCTTTATGGGTGACGTATTCGGCGCACCATTAGCAGTAGAAGCACTTTTAGCATTCTTTATGGAATCTACATTTATCGGTATTTGGATGTTTGGACGCGGCAAATTACCCGATTGGGTCATAACCGTTTCTGCATGGCTCGTTAGTATTGGGACATTACTATCGGCGCTTTGGATTTTAGCAGCTAACTCATTTATGCAAGAACCTGTAGGCTTTGAAATTCAAGACGGCAAAGCCGTATTAACCGATTTTATGGCGCTGTTAACAAATCCACAGCTTCAAGTAGAATTTCCACATACGGTATTTGGCGCATTAGCAACTGGCGCATTCGTTATTGGTGGGATTAGTGCCTATAACTTGTTAAAGAAAAAAGACGTCGAGTTTTTCAAAACATCATTTAACATCTCAATGATTGTTGCGGCAATCGCGTCACTTGCGATTGCATTTTCTGGACACGCACAAGCAAAACATTTAATGGACTCACAACCAATGAAAATGGCCGCTTCTGAAGCGCTTTGGGATGACTCAGAGGACCCGGCAGCATGGACAATTTTAGCCATCGGTGACCAACAAGAGGAAAAAAATACGTGGAATATCGACTTACCATTCGCATTAAGTTATTTAGCATATGGTGAATTCAGTGGCTCTGTTGAAGGGATGAAAACACTGCAAGCGAAATACGAAGAAAAATATGGTGAAGGTGTAGACTACATTCCACCTGTATGGCCTGTATTTTGGAGTTTCCGTATTATGGCAGGCTTCGGTGGTGTCATGCTCGTATTATCAATACTTGGTTTATGGTTCGGTAATCGTCGAAAAGGTATTTTGGCAACACCAACATGGTTCCTGCGAACAATGATGTTTGCGATGGCAGCACCATTTATTGCGAATACAGCAGGTTGGATTATGACGGAAATTGGTCGCCAACCTTGGACGGTGTTTGGCTACTATACAACGGCGCAATCGGTGTCACCAAACGTTTCAATGGGACAATTATTATTCTCAACGATTTCATTTAGTACCGCCTATGTTATTTTAGCGATTATTATGATTTACATGGTTGCACGCGTCGCAAAACAAGGACCGTCAATTATCGATACAGCACCAAAGCAAGAAAATGTTGATTTAATGGATAAGGAGGCGTTTAAATAATGGATTTAACTGTATTTTGGTTTATCTTAATCGCCGTATTATTTACTGGATTTTTCTTCTTAGAAGGTTTTGACTTTGGCGTCGGCATGTCAACGCGCCTAATTGCCAAAAATAAAAATGAACGCAATCAATTAATGTCAACAATTGGACCGTTCTGGGATGCCAATGAAGTTTGGCTCATTACAGCAGGTGGGGCGTTATTTGCAGCATTCCCTAGCTGGTATGCCACAATGTTTTCAGGTTACTACACCTTATTTGTTATTTTCTTACTCGTATTAATCGCACGTGGTGTCGCGATTGAATATAGTCACCACACACATACAGATAAATATATTAACTATTGGCACTGGCTTATTTTTGGTAGTAGTGCACTCGCACCGTTTTTACTAGGGATGTTATTTACGAGTCTTGTGCAAGGAATGCCAATCGATAAAGATATGCATTTATTCGGCACATTTACAGATTACGTGAACGTTTATTCTGTCGTTGGTGGTGTAGCGGTTATGCTCTTATCGCTCGTTCACGGATTAACGTTTATCGGCATTCGTACAGAAGGCGTTGTACGTGAGCGCGCACGCCAAATGTTAAGCAAGCTCTTTATCGTGTTATTAGCAGGCGAGGTTGTCTTCGCTGTCTTAACGTACACGAGCACGGACTTCTTTACAGTACGACCGGTTGCTACACCAGTATTTTTAGCGATTACAGTAGCATGTACATTACTTGCCTGGGCATTTGCGACAAAGAAAAAGGAAAGCATTGCTTTTACGATGACGGGTCTTGCTTTTGCCTCGGTTGTCATCATGTTATTCGTTGGGTTGTTCCCACGCGTCATGATTAGCTCGATTGACCCCGCATTTAATTTAACGATTGATAATGCGTCATCAGGCGATTACACCTTATCTGTTATGACAAAAATTTCAGTCGTCTTATTACCATTCGTTTTAGGGTATCAAATTTGGAGTTACTATATTTTCCGTAAACGGATTCACCCAACAAAGAAATAGGAGATGGAGAACATGATCGATCGAGCGCTATTTACATTACCACGCATTAAAGGGGTATTTGTATGCTTAGGGGTACTAGCCCTGTTGCAGGGCACGATGACCATCCTACAAGCCATTTATTTAGCGACAGCGATTACGCATGTTTTCCACAACGAGCCGCTGTCTGAACAGTGGCTTCTTTTATTGTTATTTGCGGCGTGTTTTATTGGCAAACAAGTCATTGTTGCCTTACGTGAACGCTTTATTACGGCCTATGCGAAAAAAATCGGTCACCATTTACGCGACGATTTATTGCATCATATTTTTGATGTAGGATCGCAGCGTACTGCAACCGGACAAACGGTGACATTAGCCGTTGAAGGGATTCGCAATGTTGAAACGTATATTAAGCTCTTTTTACCGAAGCTGATGAATATGCTGATAATCCCGACCATGATTGTCGTGTTCGTTTGGACAGAAAATGTGCGCTCTGCGATTATATTGGTTGTCGTCGTACCGATCCTCATTTTCTTCTTGGCGCTTGTAGGTCTTGCAGCAAAGGCAAAAGCTGATCGCCAGTATGAGTCCTACGAACAGTTATCAAACCACTTCGTAGATTCCTTACGCGGCATTATGACATTACGTGTATTAGGACTTAGTAAACGTTATGACCGTAATATTGAACGGGTTAGTGAACAATACCGCAAAGCAACTATGAGCACATTACGTTTGGCCTTTTTATCAACATTTGCCCTCGAGTTTTTTACGAGTTTATCCGTTGCCATTGTTGCATTGTTTTTAGGGCTTGGTTTAATTAATGGCACAATCGTGTTATTACCGGCATTAACTGTTCTCATTGTGGCACCGGACTATTTTTCACCAATTCGCGAGTTTGGTAGTGATTATCATGCAACACTTGATGGGAAAAATGCTTTTAAGACAATTCAACAAGCACTAGAGGAGCACCGACAATCGCTTGACCATACGCCGGTAGCACAGTGGGATGAGAAAAGCCAATTAATGCCCGATGGCGTGCGTGTTAAAGATCGTGTAATACCAAAAGCGTGGCATGTAACGGCACAAGGCTATGAGAAAATTGGCATTATTGGTGCCTCAGGTGCCGGGAAATCAACGTTATTATCATTACTTGGAGGGTTTTTAAATACGACAGGCGGCCGTATTACGGTTAATGGTCAAGTATTACCATCGTTATACAATGCAGATTGGCAACGCCAATTGTATTATATTCCACAACACCCTTATATTTTTCACGATACATTACGCAATAACATTGCCTTTTATACACCACATGCGAGTGAGGAGGCGATTATAGCGGCTTGTGATCGTGCGGGATTACGTGAAGTAATTGAGGCATTGCCCCATGGTTTAGATGAATGGATTGGGGAATCTGGAAGAATATTGAGTGGAGGACAAGAACAACGAATTGCGCTAGCACGTGCTTTTCTGGAAGACCGCCGCATATTATTATTCGATGAACCGACCGCGCATCTAGATATCGAAACGGAAGCGGAATTAAAGGAGCGCATATTACCGTTATTTGACGAGCGTCTTGTCTTTTTTGCAACGCATCGCTTGCATTGGATGCACAATATGGACCGGATTATTGTCATTGATGATGGTGAAATTGTCGAAGTTGGCACCCATGAACAACTTATGAAACAACAAGGTCACTATGCTGCACTTATTGCCGCACAAGGAGGAAAATGTCATGAACGATTGGATTAAGCCTTATGTAAAAGCGCATAAAGGCCTGCTTATATTGACGATTCTTTTCGGCGTGGGTGCACTCATTGCTGCATGTGCACTCTTGTTTACATCGGGATATTTAATTTCAAAGTCGTCATTACGACCTGAAAATATCTTGCTTGTCTACGTGCCAATTGTCTTAGTACGTGCATTTGGGATTTCACGTCCCGTACTTAATTATTTACAACAGCTTGCAAGCCATTCCTTTGTATTAGCCGTGTTATCAAAAATGCGCGTGCGATTATTTCAACGATTAGAGACGCAGGCGCTCGTTTTAAAAGAACGTTACGCAATCGGCGATTTATTAGGGTTACTGGCCGATGACTTAGAGCATTTGCAAAACTTTTATTTAAAAACAATTTTCCCAGCGCTATTTGCACTTATATTGTATGGCATCGCGATTATCGCATTGGGTGTATTTAGCATTCCATATGCTTTGTTGTTAGCTTTGCTATTTGGCATCCTTGTATTTGTATTGCCATATGTAGCATTAAAACGCAATCGACAACATATGCTTGATATGAAAATAGTGCGGGCGGAACTTTATAATGACTTAACAGATGCTGTAATGGGTGCAACAGACTGGAAATTAAGTGGTCGTGCAGATCAAATGATTGCCGGGAAACAACAAATTGCTGCGCGTTATGACCGACTAGAAGCAAAAATTGAAGCATCGAGTCGTCGACGTTCGATTGTTTTTCAAGTAGTCGCTGCTGCGTCAGTGATTCTATTAGTTATGTTTGGAAGCGACATGGCGCAAACTGCTGTTTTTCATCCAATGTGGATTGCGGCCTTTGTACTTGTTGCGTTACCGCTACTTGAAGCGTTTATGCCAATTAGCGATGCAATTAGCCATTTCCCAAGTTATGACACGTCATTTGCACGTCTTATGGAAGTCGAGGGACGAAGCGAAGACGCACAGCCATGCACTACATTACCTACTGGGCCTTATACTGTTGATATATCAAATGTCGCTTTTCAATATGATAATAGGACCGTACTCCGGGATGTATCAATGACATGGCACCCACGTCAAAAAGTCGCGATTTTAGGGAAAACAGGTACCGGTAAAAGTACGCTTGGTAAGTTATTACTGGGGGCGTATAAGCCGACTGCTGGTACGGTAACGATTAACGGCGTGCATATGCATACGCTACGTCATGACACATCACAGCTTATCGCGGTCTTAGAACAAAAGCCGTATTTATTTGATACGACGATTATGAATAATATTCGACTTGGAAATGTTTCGGCAAGTGATGCGGAGGTTATTGAGGCGGCGAAAAAAGTTCAGTTGCATGAGATGATTGAGACATTACCACATGGCTATGACACGCGTGTCGAAGAACTTGGCACACGCTTTTCTGGTGGGGAACGTCAGCGTATCGCGCTTGCTCGTATTTTATTACAGCAAACGCCCATTGTATTATTAGATGAGCCAACTGTTGGTTTAGACCCCGTAACTGAGCAGGAATTGATTCATACGATATTTGAGGTTCTTAGCAATAAAACAGTCGTATGGATTACGCATCATTTAGCAGCAATGGCTCATATGGATACCATTTATATGCTTGAAAATGGTCGAGTACGTGTAAAAGGTTCACATGAACAGTTGTTAGCAGATGACGCAAGATACCGAAAATTATACGACTTAGACTATCCATTTGACTAATTTTATGATACAGTAGCGGGGACGATTGCTAGGAGTGTCAGTGTGACTGACTGAGAGAGCGCTACAGCCGCTTAATCCTTGAAACCTGATCTAGTTCATACTAGCGGAGGGAAGCAACTTACAAAGATAATAAGGGCCTGGCTCTTTTTCTTTTGGCAATCGCATCAGAAAGAGAGGGGCTTTTTATATGAAAAAAATGACGTTATTAGCGATGTATATCGCGATTTGTGTTATCGGCTCAAGTGTTGTGAGTATCCCGATTGGTGTGGCAAAAGTGGCGCCCATTCAGCATATGATGACCATTATTTGCACGGTAACACTAGGGCCGATTCCGGCAATTATACAGGCTATATTGGCATCACTTATTCGACTGATGATGGGGACGGGGACTTTATTAGCCATTCCAGGAAGCGTTATAGGGGCAGTGCTTGCAGGTATGCTCTATAGGATAACGAAAAGACGCATAGCCGCAATCAGTGGGGAAATAATTGGCACGGGCATCATCGCATCCCTTGTTGCGGTACCTTATAGTATGTTCTTTATGCATGCACCCGCGGTATCTGCGTTATTTTTCATGCCGTCCTTTTTATTGTCGACGGTGACAGGCGCCATGCTAGCGCTCGCGATACTAAAAGCTGTCCCAACACGCTATTTAGCGATTCAGTAGTGTAAAAGCCGACGTATGAACGACGTCGGCTTTTTTTATTGCCAAATACAGGCACAATAGAAGCCAATAGCGATAAGGATGCGGTATACTTTTTAGTAATGACTAATGGAAGAAGGGAATACTGTGCACTCAAAAGCTGTGCGATTTTTACGAACGATGGGCATTTTAGACGGCCTATCGCTATTAATTTTATTAGGTGTCGCGATGCCACTAAAATATGTGTGGGATTTGCCACTAGCGGTAACGATTATGGGCAGTTTGCATGGCGCCATTTTTATGTTGTATCTCGCGTCGATTGCGTGGGCGCAGTTACGTATGCAATGGCCCATTGTTTATTCCATTGTAGCGGTCCTTGTCGCCTTTATCCCATTTGGGAACTTTTTATTCGATCGATACATAAAGCGGGCTGAAGCACGTTATCGACCGCAACCATTTAAACAAATTTGGTTATTGTATGGTGCGATTTTCTTTACGTTTCTCGATTTATTCGCACAGCTTCCCGTCATGAGTACCTTTGCACTATCATTAGGCGCTTCGACGATGATAGCCGGACTTGTCGTTGGGATGTATTCTTTTACGAATATGTTTGGGAATATGGCGTCGGGTATTTTAACTGATCGTGTGGGAGCGAAGCGTATTGCAATAATTGGACTGATGCTTACGGTGCTATCATTATGTGCATATATGGTTATTGATTCACCGACCACCTTGCTCGTACTACGTGCCTGTCATGGCTTTGTGGCAGGGCTTATTACACCGGCCGCCTTTACGCTTGTCGCCAATCAAACAGCCCAGCAAACACAGGGCAGTCAGTCGGCATTAACCGGCGCCTTTGTCGGCATCGCGGCGATTTTAGGTCCTGCTTATAGCGGCATTGTGGCAACGCGTACCTCCGTACCATTTGTGCTGATAACGGTCGCAATAATTGGTGCCGTTGTCGTTGTGGCATTAATATTTTTACAGCTAACGGTGAAAAAGAAATCGCAGACGACGCAACAAAGCTTTAGCTGGAATGCACGCGCCATACGTGCCTTTATGGCCGCCTTTTTGCTGATGATGTCACAAGGGGCGCTGGCGTATTTATTACCAATTCGTATCGAATTATTAGGCTATGAATCGCGGTTAAGTGGCACACTAATGAGTATGTTTGGCATTGTAGCGGTCTTATTATTTGTACTGCCAACACGTTATGTATTTGATAAATGGTCTGCTAAATGGCTCATGGTGTTAGGGATTGCCTTTATTGGAATCAGTCAGTTTTTTATTAGTATCACAACGTCGCAAGCGCTGCTTTATGCGATACTTGCCCTGTATGGTATTGGCTTTGCGCTATTATTCCCCGCAATGAATCGCATGCTTATTGAAGGAACGACCGAACAAACAAGAGGGCGTGCGTATGGGTATTTTTATGCGTTCTTCTCGCTCGGTACGGTCGTTGGCTCATCGGGGCTGGCGTTATTACCTTTGTCACTTACTGGTCAATTTTATGTCATTGCAGGGGTGTTGCTAATCGCAAGTTGTCTCTTAAGCGTTACGAGGGACCGCGACATGCTATAATAAGCGCATAGTTAAAGGGGGCATTTAGAATGGAATGGCAATTAGATGCGCACATGACGTTACAACAATTAAGTGATGCGCATGCAGAGGCGATGTTTGCGGCAGTAGATGGACACCGTAGCTACTTACGCGAATGGCTTCCGTGGGTAGATGGCACGAAAACGATTTTAGATACGCGTCAATTTATCGCCTTCACCGAAAAGCAATTTGCGGTATCAGGCATTTTAAATATGGCGATTTTATATAAGGGACAGTTTGCAGGGACCGTTGGCACACATGCGCTCGATCGTGAAAATCGTTCGACATCGATTGGCTACTGGCTTGCGGAAGACTTTCAAGGGCATGGTCTTATGACGCGCAGTGTCGCAAGACTTGTCGACTATTTATTTGATGCCGTAAAGCTTCATCGTGTTGAAATTCGTGCAGCCGTCGAAAATCGTGCAAGTCGTGCCATTCCCGAGCGCCTTGGCTTTACACAGGAGGGTATCGCGCGTGAGTCGGAATGGCTGTATGACCATTTTGTCGACCATGCGGTGTATGCACTATTGGAAGGGGAACGTTCGTAATATGAAGATTCCATGGCAATTTGTATTATTTTTTGCATTAGCGTGGCTCGTTGTCATGCTAATTGTTAGCTATCTCGTCGTTGGGCGTGTCGTGTTTGGTCCAACGATTGTCGGCCTCGTTATTTTTGTCGGTGGTTGGTATTTACTTTTAAAATGGTATGCAAAGAGAAAAAAATAGCATGAAAAAAGGAGGCGCAGTATTGCGGCTCCTTTTTGCTTACATGTCTAATTCCGTAAACGCAAACGGTAATAATTCTTTTAACGCAAGCTCTTTAATATCCCCCGCGCGATTTGTTAAATAAACCGGCATATTCGGTGTGAAAAATTCAGCCATGACTTGGCGACAAATGCTACATGGTGGTAAGAAATCATCCGTGTCACCGGCAACGGCAATCGCTACAAAATCGCCTTTTTTATAACCCTGTGTTAGCGCCGTGAAAATCGCCGTACGCTCTGCACAGTTTGTGGCACCAAAAGACACATTTTCAACATTGACGCCCGTAATGACCGAGCCATCTGTTAAAAGTAACGCAGCTCCTACCGGAAAATTTGAGTATGGGCTATACGAGTTTTTTAAGACGCCGCGCGCCTCGTTCATTAACTGTTCTTTATTCATAAAAAGTACCCCTTTGTTATGTAGTGTATAGATAAACATACTTGATTGCTCTGCCTTTTGTAAAGCAGTAGTGAATGTTAAAATGAAATTACTAGATAGAATGCGAGGGATTTTATGAATTTTCAAACGACAGCATCATTTATTTTAGCATCACAGTCACCGCGCCGTCGTGAGTTATTTGCACAGCTCCATATACCATTTGACGTGGAATCAGCCGATGTTGAGGAGACAAGCGTGGCATTTCAGACAGCGTCGCAATATGTGCAAGACGTCGCGTTATTAAAGGCACAGGCCGTCGCGGCTAAACATCCAGATGCCGTTGTCATTGGCTCGGATACGATTGTTGTCTATCGTGACCAGCTTTTACATAAACCAAAAACGACAAATGAAGCGGTACAGCATTTGCAAAAACTACGCGGTAAAACACATGAGGTCCTAACGGCAGTTGCGATTGTCACCGCACAGAATACCTATAGTTTTGTCGAAACGACATCAGTGACATTCCGTATGGTTTCGGATGCTTTTATTGAGGCATATGTCGCAACAGGAGATCCATTTGATAAGGCAGGTGGCTACGGCATTCAAACGGATGGCGTCTTTTTTGTCGAAAAAATTGACGGCGATTACTTAACGGTTGTAGGCCTTCCACTTAGTCGCTTAACCGACGAATTACTACAGCATAACCTACTACAACTCGAAACACAGGAGGTGCAGGCATGAGCATTGTCATATTAGCTGAAAAACCATCGCAGGCAAAGGCGTATGCAGAAGCCTTTCCTGTCGCGAAAAAAACAAAACATTTTATTGAGCTTGCGCCAAACGAGGTCTTTCCATCAGGGGCTGTCATTACATGGGGCATCGGTCATTTAGTGGAGCTAAAGGCACCGGCTGAGTATGATAGTGCTTGGAAGCGCTGGAAGTTAGATGTGCTGCCGATGATTCCTTCAAAATATGAATTTAAAGTAGCAAAAGGCAAGTGGGAGCAATTCCAGGAAGTGAAAAAATTGCTCAAAGCAGCAGACGTCTTAATTAATGCCTGTGACGTGGACCGCGAAGGCTCGAATATTTTTTATTCGATTTTGCGTCAGGCCGGCGTGCGCAATAAGCCGATTCAGCGTTTATGGATTAATTCACTAGAGGCCGACGAAATTCGTGCGGGCTTTCGTCAGCTTCAAGACAATGCGAAGGATTTACGGATGTTTAAAGAGGCCGAAACACGCCAAATTAGCGACTGGCTTGTTGGCATGAATGCGAGTCGTCTCTATACGGTGCTGTTAAAGCAGCAGGGGCTAAATGAGGTCATGTCGATTGGACGCGTGCAATCGCCAACGGTCTTTATGATTTATGAGCGTCAATGTGAAATTGAAAACTTTAAGCCGAAGAAATTTTATGAGCTAATGGGAAAATTCAATGCGGCACAAGGGGAATATAGTGGCAAGGCGAAGGTGAAAAAGGAGACGTATGAAGAAGCACTAGCGATTTTAACGCAGGCCGGCATTGCGGAGAATACGCCATTACCGGGTACGATTCAAAAAGTGACGAAAAAGATGAAGCGCAATCTACCACCAAAGCTGCATTCATTGTCAACGCTTCAACAAAAGGCCAATCGTCTATGGAAATTTAGCCCGAAAATGGTGCTTGAAACAGTACAGAAATTGTATGAGAAAAAGCTCGTATCGTATCCACGTTCGGATTGCCAGTTCATTACACCAGCAGAGTTTGCGTATTTAAAAGAAGCATTACCTGCCTTTCAGGACATTATGAAGGCGAATTTTGAACCCGCTAGTCTTGCGCCGTCGAAGCGCTATGTCGATGCCTCAAAAGTAGAGGAGCACTATGCCATCATTCCGACGAAAACGGTACCGACTGTAGCGAAGCTCGCGAAATTAAGTGACCCTGAAAAACGATTATATGTTGAAATTATGCGCACGACATTGGCGATGTTCCACCGAGATTATATGTATGAGGAAACGACGATTGAAACAAATGTACAGGGTATTGTCTTTTATTCGGTCGGCAAAGTCGAAAAAGACCGCGGCTTTCAGGAGCTATGGCCGCAGAAGAAAGATGATAAGGAGCCGCCGAAGCTACCGATTGTCGAGCAGGGCGAGGAAGTTGCCGCACTTATTCATGTCCATGAGGGTGAAACGAAGCCACCGAAACCATTTACCGAGGGCCAGCTCATTCAAATGATGAAAACATGCGGGAAGCTTGTCGATGATGAGACAGAGAGCGATATTTTAAAAGAGGTAGAGGGCATTGGGACCGAGGCGACGCGTGCGGGCATTATTGAAACGATAAAACGCCATGAGTATATTCAAGTGACGAAAAACATTGTGTCATTAACGCCAAAGGGTCGCGTATTATGCCAGGTCATTACCGGCTCACTCCTTGCGAGTCCAACGATGACCGCTAAGTGGGAAACGTATTTGCGGAAAATTGGGAAAGGAACGGGGACACAGGAGGCCTTTTTTGCGAGTGTCGAGAAGTTTTTACGTCATTTAATCGACACGACACCAGCTATGGTCGCGAAAACGGATTTATCGGAAGCGAAGGCAGCAGCGACACCGGTGTCATCGACGAAGCCAATCGTTACCTGTCCAGCATGTAAGGAAGGGCAACTTATTGAGCATAAATCCTTTTACGGCTGTACGAACTATAAGGGCGGTTGCAAATTTACGGTATCTAAAATTATCGCACAGAAGAAAATTTCACCGAAGCAATTAACCGATTTAGTAACGAACGGTGAAACAGCTAAATTAAAAGGCTTTAAATCGAAAAAAGGCAATCCATTTAGCGCGAAACTAATGTTAGAAAATAATAAAGTAACATTCGCCTTTGCGGATAAATAGGAGATGAGCATCATCGAGGAGTTAGCAGTTTTTAATGAGCACGATCAGCGAGTAGGTATCGCCACACGCGACCATATTCATGCGTCTGGTTTATGGCATGAAACGTTTCATTGTTGGTTGATTGAAGAGAGGGAAGGCGAGCGCTTCGTTTATTTGCAGCTGCGAAGCGCCAATAAAAAAGATTATGCACTGCGCTATGATATTACAGCAGCGGGGCATTTACTCGCAACGGAAACGCCAGAAGATGGCATTCGTGAAGTGGCGGAGGAATTAGGGATTGACGTGAAGTTTTCTGAGCTACAGTCCATTGGCACATTACAAAATATCGTGCTAACACCAGCGATTTCAGACCGCGAATGGGCGCGTTGTTACGTCTATAAGGTGACGACACCTCAAACGTTCACGTTGCAACAAGAGGAGGTAGCAGCTCTTTTAACGTGTCGGCTAGCCGATTTTGCGGCATTGATTTACGGAGATGCACCAACTATATCATTGTATGATGTTCAAAGCGGGGAAGTCGAGACAACGACACGTGCCCAGCTCGTGCCACATCCGCAAAGTTATTATGAGGCGATTGTTGAGGCACTCATAAAAACACCATAAAAAAGACTAGACGAAACACGTCATTTTCCTTTTAGCGTTCACAACGAAAAACCGGAACCGTGCTACAGCACGATTCCGGTTTTTCTTATGCTCATAAGAGAGGTTATTTTTAGACGTATGTCAAAGCCTCTTTTTCGTTAATATTTTTTGAAAAGTTCTGCTAAACGTTTGATGCCCTCATCAATAACTTCTGGTGTCGAGGCCGTATAGTTTAGGCGCAGGGTTGGCACATGTTGTGAACCTGTGTAGAAGGGGTCACCCGGTACGAAGGCAATATCCGCTTCCATTGCTTTTGAAAACATATCAAGTGCAGATTTATTATCCGGTAATGTGGCCCAAATAAACATCCCACCCTCAGGTTTTGTCCATGTCACACCCTCTGGCATGTATTTTTCAAGTGCGTCAAGCATCGCGTTTGCTTGTTTACCGTATAAATCAATGATTTTCTCAACATGCTCTTTATATTCATTATGTGTTAAATAATCATGCAGCACATATTGCGAGAAAATATTAGTGTGTAAATCAGCCGCTTGCTTCGCTGTTTCGACATGTGTCATTAATTCTTTGTTTTTTGAAATGATAAAGCCGATACGCATACCCGGTGCGACTGTTTTTGAGAATGAGCCTAAAATAACGCTATTTGGAAGGCGTCCACCACCAATATATGGTAGTGGTGTGCCTTCAAAGCGTAGCTCGCCGTATGGATCATCTTCGATTAATACGATGTCTGGGTAATCTTTTAAAATGTCATACACTGCGTCACGTTTTTCTTGTGTATACGTTAAGCCGGTTGGATTTTGGAAATTTGGTACAGTGTAAATGAATTTTGCATTTGGTTTTTCAAGCGCTTCTTTTAATTCATCAAGGTTTAAACCGTCCTGCTCAAGTGTTACAGGGTAGAATGTTGGCTGCGCAAGCATAAAGGCTTGAATCGCACCGAGATAGCCTGGCTCTTCGATAATAATGCCATCGCCCTCATTCACTAAAACTTGACCAAGTAATGTCAGTGCTTGCTGTGAGCCGGTTGTAATAATAATATCATCCGCTGTAATGCCTAAGTCGAAGTTATGATTGTACTTGTCTGCAATGTATTGACGAAGTGGTGCATAGCCTGTTGTTGTTGAGTATTGGAAAAGCTTACTACCGTCTTCATCGATGGCGCGGTTGACAGATTCACGTAGTTTTTCAACCGGGAATGAGATTGGATTTGGTAGTCCACCCGCAAAAGAGATTACATTTGGTGAATCTGTTACTTTTAAAATATTACGAATAAATGATGAAGGAGTGTCTAAGATTCGTTGAGAAAATTCCATATGCCTAACTTCCTTTACTTAAATAATTTTTTATAATTTTCTAAATTGTATCATTAAACAAATAGTGAACACAATATATCACAGACATCTATTTTCAGACAATTTTTAAAATTAAATGAATTAAATGGGTGAGTGCCGAAAATATTATCACAAAATAGCAAAAAAATGCATAGGAAATATTCTGCGAATGAATCAGTCGTGAATCGCCGTAGCGAATATAGATGTCGCCATTTCTTCTAGAATCGATTTCTCACGTAATATATAGCATCTTCCGTCTTTTTGGAGAAGACCGCGCTCTACAAACTGCGCTAAAACATGCAATAAATGACGATATGAAACGCCTAAAAATTCTGCGGCTTCGGTATGTTTTTCTTTATAAATGCCATTATTTTCAGACATCAAAATAAATTCAGCCAAACGATTTTCAAGTGGATAGGCTAAACTTTGCGACATTTTGGCGGAGTTATGCATGATTTTTTTACTCATATACAACGCTAAATGACGTAAAAAGGTGACATCATTTAATAAAAGCTCGCGTACATGTACAGTCGGGAATGCGAGGCAGCGTGTTTTTTGAGATGCTTGAATGCCCTTTGAATAATACCGTGCCTCAAGTAGCTCCATATCACCGATAAAGGAATGCGTGCCGAGGAAATGCAGCAGCGCGACTTTGCCGTTTGATTGGGTAAAATAAACCTTCACTTTACCGGATAAAATATAATACAAATACGCTGGCTCATCGCCCTCGACATTAATAAATTCACCGGCTTCAAAGTCATGAATCTCTGCAAATTGTTCAATGCTTTTTGGGAAAATCGCTTGCAGTGTGGCCTCTTCAACGAAGTGTTGTCTCGTTTCAGTCATTATTTTTTTCATCAAATGCCTCCAAAATATGAGATATCTCCTATTATACTAAAAAGTTTTCATGATACGATGCGAAAAAGGAGTGAATGACATGAACGTACAACGCTGGATGTCCGTCCGTTTTTTCTTATTTTTTATGGGCTGGGGCATCTTTTTACCGTATTGGACGGGCTATTTAGTTGATGGCAAAAACCTCTCGATTGAGCAGGCAAGCGTTATTATGAGCATCGGTTTACTTATGCGCGGGTTATCGACGATTACGCTTTATCCCATGATGAAAAAAACCGCGAGTGATTTACGTGTCTTACAGTGGGTCAGTGCGGCGGCCTTTTTGCTTGCTTGTAGCTATATCCCAGCACAGGGCTATATGCCGCTATTGATAATTACCGCTTTATTTAATTTCTTTTTCCCGATGCTAATGCCCGCGCTTGATGCGACGGCTGGCTCACTCACGCAGCATAGTCAGCTACGCTATGCGAAGGCACGCTCATTTGGCTCCATCGGCTTTATTTGTATGGTACTCATTATTAGTATGCTATCAGGTGCATTTGGGGACCAATTATTCCTTGGTGGCATGATTGTCATTTTGGCAATTTTTACTGCGCTGACATGGACGAAGGCGCCGGATAGTGTACGATTAGCACCCGCAGCGACCGCAGAACGCCCATCCTTTAAAAAATTATTTCAAGTGCGTCATTTCCCGCTTATTTTACTGCTGGCAATTTTACTACAAGGTGCACATGCTGCCTATTACAACTATGGCTATTTATATTTACAGGAGCTTGGCGTGTCGAAGTATTACATCGGTATGATTATTAATGTGTCGGTGTTATTTGAAATTATGCTGTTCACATACGCCGATCGATTGTTTAAAAAATGGACGCCTGGCATGATGTTTGCACTTGCGGCGGCAGGTTCAACTGCGCGCTGGTGCATCATTTATTTCTTCCCAAACGTCGAGCTGTTTATCGTTAGTCAGCTGTTCCATAGTTTATCGTTTGCGCTTGCACATTATGCGTTTATGCGCTTTATTACCGCGAATGTACCAACAAATTATTTACCGAGTGCACAAGGACTGTATGCGACATTTGCACAAAGTTTTGCGACCGCGCTCATGACCTTTTTTGCGACGTACTTGTACACAATGTCGATGCAGGCGGCTTTCCTCGGCATGATTGTCTTTACAATTCCCGCATTTTTCATCGCTTTTTACATTGGTAGAAAACAGTTGTCCAGTACAGAAAAACACGCATAGAACAGCTATTTTCAGAAAAAACTTTTAACAGTTATTTCGCGATATTTTGCACTATAATTACGTTGATTAAAGCATTTGAACGTAAAAGGGGATAGAGAAATGCATCATGTACGCGACATTAGCATGATTTTAATTGGCTCGATTATTATTGCACTTGCCTATAATTTTTTATTAATTCCACACGAAATTTTAAGTAGTGGTTTAAGCGGGATTGCGATGATGCTCGGGATTATTACACCATTTGATACCGGAGTACTTAACTTTTTATTAAATTTACCATTATTGATTTTAGGCGTTTGGAAATTAGGTAAGAAATTTATTACGTATACGATTTTATCGGTTGTGACCATTTCAGTGAGTTTATCGGTTATTCCAATTGTCGGCTTTACCGAGGACCCCATTTTAGCGGGTATTTTCGGTGGGGTAATTGCCGGACTTGGGATTGCAATTGTCTTTAAGGCATCGGGGTCATCAGGTGGCTTTGATATTATTGCGATGCTCCTTAGTAAGCGTAGTAATTTCCCGCTTGGAACGATTATTTCGGGCTTGAATGCGGTTGTTGTCATTGCATCGGGCTTTGTATTTGGTTGGGATGCGGCATTAAATACACTTGTTAGCATTTATGCGACAGGTAAGGTAATCGACTTAATTCACACGAATCATATTAAGCTAACGGTGACGATTATTACCGCCAAAGGGGAAGAAACAAAGGATGCACTGCTTTCAGGACTGTATCGTGGTATTACGATGACAGAAGGTAAGGGTGGTTACACGGGCGAAAAACGCGACATTTTAATGACGGTTATTACACGTTATCAATTAAATGAAGTGAAAGAAATTGTCAAACAAGTCGATCCACAAGCATTTATGAACATTACACAAACGGTTGAAGTGGCAGGTAATTTTGACCGAGGCTAATACGAGGGAATCGTGCAGTTGCACGGTTCCTTTTTTAGATATTTGGTATACTAAACATACTTAAAGCGTAAGGAGTTTTTTTAGATGAATGAATTCAAACAATTTTTAGTCGACAGTGTCGCACAGGATTATAGTCAAGCATTCGACAGCTTATCAAGCGAGGAAAAACAGCAAGTGACGATGAAGCTTGCGGAAATTTATACCATACTAGATGAGCCACAAAAAGCACAGCGCATGACCGCGGCCGTTCAAACAGCCGAGGCACGTCAAATCGAGGCACAAGCTCTTTTTGCGCAACAAAAAAAGGACGCGGCGATTACGCGTTATTTGGAGTCCTTTCAAATGGAGCCGACAGCCGAAACGTATTTACAACTCGCAGCATTGTATGAACAAGCAAATCAACGAGAAGATAGTGCCTACTATACGATGATGGCACATAAATTAAATGCCTACAAATCACTCGCGGCATTACACGGCATGGCAGTGCAAGAAGCGGTTTTTGAGCAGGCCCGTCAAATGATTGACCATCCAGGAAGCTTTGATGGCTGGCTTGAATCCGTCATACGTTTAAATGATGAGGAATTAGCGCAGTCTGACAATGTGCCACTGATTGAAGAACCAAAGCGCACGACAGTAAAGCCGAAAATTGTAGTAGCAGCAGCGACAGAGCCTGTCATCGCACAAAAAGAGGAACGACCACTAGTAGAGACGCCACTGCTCGCACCAGAACAAGCGATTCAGCCACCAGTGATGCCACCACAGCAACAGGCATCACCTTATGTCGACCCACATGCATTTATTGCTGCACAGCAAGCACAGCTAGAAGAGACGAAAGAAACAACGGATAATGATGATTTAAATGACTTTGAAAGCATGTATTTTGGTGAGATGTACGAGGACTAGGTAGTAAGGTATGTGAATTTTCATTCGTTAAAATCAACTAGAAGTATCATTCAATCGCCGGTAATAAAGAGAATAAACCATATAGGAAGCGCTAATGGAGGTGTTCGATATGATTTTATGGCCCGTTTTTTATCGGCATGCTTGTCGGATTTATCGCATTAAAACTGACGATGCGCTTTCGAGCGAAACGGAAATCCTTTGCGGTAGTAAGTGTAACAAACATTGTATTCATGGTGCTTGGGGGTGTATACGCCGTATATGGTGCATTGAACTACAGCTATGTCGGAAAATCACTATTATTTTTAGGCATGGCCCTTGTGGCATTTGGCTGTATGGCATTTGCGACATCACGTACAGTTAAGCCTCATTAAAAAATCGAGCAATCACACTATTTGCGGATTGCTCGATTTTTTGCGAATTCGTGTCAAATTAACAGAATATATTGACAGAACAGACTTTGTAGTGCATGATAGACAACAAATATAAGCGTAAGAAAGATTAGTACATGTAGCATGCACGGGTAGAGAACGCTCTCCATCGGCTGAAAGGGAGCGACGCAGCACTACATCGAACCTACTTTCTAGCTCCTATGCAAACATAGGCGCAGCCTCAAGCGTTATGAGAAGAGCGGAATATAGTCATGTACTATATTCAATTAAGGTGGTACCGCGAACAAGCCCATTTCGTCCTTAAACTATAGGATGAAATGGGCTATTTTAATGGAGTGAATCGCATGGAACAGAAACGAATTGTCGTAAAAATTGGGAGTAGTAGTTTAACAAATGCAAAAGGAGAGATTGATGACGCCAAAGTGCAAGACCATCTAGCAGCCATTGCACAATTAAAGCAAAATGGTCATGAGGTGATTCTTGTGTCATCTGGGGCTGTGGCGTGTGGCTTTAAAAAGTTAGGCTATCCGTCGCGCCCGGTGACATTAAAAGGTAAGCAGGCAGCAGCTGCCGTTGGGCAAGGCTTACTCGTACAAAAGTATACAGAAGTATTAGCCAACTATAACATCACGCCGGCGCAAGTTTTATTAACACGCACCGATTTTTCAAAGAAAGATCGCTATCAAAATGCCTATGAAACATTCGAGGAATTACTTGAACGCGGTATTATTCCAATTATTAATGAAAATGATACCGTATCGGTACAGGAATTAACATTTGGTGATAATGATATGCTATCTGCCCTTGTAAGTGGCTTAGTTCATGCCGATCAGCTCATTATTTTAACCGATATTAATGGCTTGTATTCAGACAATCCAAAGAAAAATCCGGATGCTATCCATTTTAAGCATTTGACGAAAATTACCGATGAACTGCTTGGTTTTGCGACATCGGAAGGTTCGAAGGTAGGTACAGGTGGCATGCAGTCGAAGCTACAAGCCGCAAAAACCGCGTATGACCTAGGAGTTAGCGTGTTTATTGGTCGAGGTGAAGGGAAAAATAAATTAATCGATGTGTTAGCAGGTCACGGCGATGGTACGTATATCGAAAAAGAACATGCTATCGTTGTACCAAGTAAAAAACAATGGATTTCTTTATTTTCCGATGCAGCAGGTCGTATTTACATTGATGAGGGTGCTGCAGAAGCACTGCTTTATAAGGGGAAAAGTTTATTACCTGCAGGTGTTTACATCGTACAAGGGGCATTTGAAGCGGGAGAAGTCGTTGAGGTATACCGCGAACGTCAATTAATTGGACGCGGCGAAGTACTGTACGACGCACAAACATTAAAAGAAGCGATGGGTAAACGCACAGATGAAATCGACGGCGCACTCGATGTCGTCATTCACCGTGATCGTTTCGTACAAACAGAGAGGGTGGATTAAAATGTCAGAAGTACATGACAAAGGGTTATTAGCAAAGCAAGCAAGTTACTTAATGAATGAACGTACAACCGATGAAAAAAACGAAGCATTACGCTTAATTGCACAGCAGCTCGTTGAGGATGCTGTCTATATCGTTGATGAAAATAATAAAGATTTAGAGGTAGGCCAAGAAGTTGGTTTATCACAATCGGTGATGGACCGTATTTTATTAACAGAGGAGCGCATTGGCGACATGCATGATGCCATTATGCAACTGATCGCTTTACCAGACCCAGTCGGTGAAGTGTTGGAAACGATTGATAAAGAAAACGGTCTGCATATTGAAAAGCGTCGCGTGCCACTTGGTGTCATTGCGATGATTTATGAGGCACGCCCAAATGTTACAGTTGACGCCGCGACACTGGCGATTAAAACAGGAAATGCCGTTATTTTACGAGGCTCTTCATCAGCAAAGTTTTCAAATATTGCCATTATGAATACCATTCATAAAGCACTTGAAAAATCAACGCTACCAATCGATGCCGTACAACTCATTGAGGACACGAGCCGTGAGACAGCGAGCGATTTATTTAACTTAACAGAATACTTAGATGTCCTGATTCCACGCGGCGGTAAAGCCTTTATTGATATGGTCATCCGCGAGGCAAGTGTGCCGGTTCTTGAAACAGGTGCGGGCAACTGTCATATTTTCATCGACGAGGATGCCGATGTTGCGATGACCTTTAATATTGTGAAAAATGCGAAGCTACAGCGCCCATCTGTTTGTAATGCGGCGGAAAGCTTATTAGTAGAGCGTACATGGTTTGATGCACATGGGCAAGAGCTTGTCGATATGCTATTAGGCGAAAACATTATCGTGCATGGTGATGAAGCGGTATATGAGTTAAATCCAGAAAATATTAAGCTTGCGACAGAAGATGACTGGAGCACGGAATATTTAAATGAGGAACTTTCTGTTAAAGTAGTGGGAACTCTTGACGAAGCCATTCGTCATATTAATGCGTATGGCACAAAGCACTCAGAGGCCATTATTACACCACATCCAGAACGTGCACGTCGTTTCCAGCAAGGCGTCGATGCTGCAGCGGTGTATCATAATGCATCAACGCGCTTTACCGATGGTTTTGAATTTGGCTATGGGGCGGAAATCGGTATTAGTACACAAAAGTTACATGCACGCGGACCAATGGGCTTACCAGCATTAACGTCCACAAAAGTGTATATCGAAGGCACCGGCCAGGTTCGAGGCTAATCATCGCCAATCAAACGTTTTCTTGATATAATAAAAGAACAATAGACAGAAAGTAGTGATGTGACGTGGCAGAAACAACGTATAAAACAAATATCGCAGTAGAACAACAAAAAGTATGGTCTTTCGTATCTGATATCGAAAAATGGGCAAAATTAGTACCAGGATATCGTCAGCACGAAATGTTAAATGATAAAGAATCTACTTGGACATTCGGTGGTACAGTAGCGGGTATTACGAAAAAAGTAGATGCAAAAATCACGATTACAGAATGGCAAGAGCCATCAAAAATTGGCTTTTCATTAGAAGGCCTAAGCGATAAATTTACGGGTGCTGGTTACTTCCAAGCGAATGAAGTAAGCCCAACTGATACAGAAATGGTTATGCATCTTGAAGTGAAAGCGGGCGGTGTTGCAGGTGTTGCACTAAACCCAATCTTTAAATTAGCATTGCCAATGGCTGCAGAAAAATTAGCAAACCGTGTTGTGAATAAAATTACAAAAGCATAATTGGTAAAAAAGAGCCTTTTCCATTGTCGGAAAGGGCTCCTTTTTTGTATAGTAAATTGTAGGAGGAAGGCAATGAAACAATACTTTTATACACACCCGAATACAATTGTAGAAACACCTGAAATTTTTGTGAAAAATGAGGCTACGCAAAATGTTGGTACGGTTCAACGAATGTATGGTAATGGCGTAAGTCGCTTTTTTGACCGCATGATGGATTACAAATATTTCGTAAAATACGAGGCACATATTCAAGACTATGCCCGCGCAATGTGCCGTAAAATTTCACGCAAAGGTCGCGTCTTTTATCGTGCGGAAATCGAAGGCGAAAAACCTTTTGAAATCGGCTATATTGGCTGGCGTGATTTGATTCCAGATTTACAAATTACAAATGGTGCCACGACAATGATTTTGCATAAGGAGCATGAGGGCTGGTCTAATTTTGAGTGGCAGGATACTGATTATGCCCGCTGGCAAGCAGTCCTTAATGAAGAAACGAATCAGTTTGAAGTGGAGTTGCAGATTGAAACGATTGCACCGATTCAAAATCCAGCCTTTTATATAGCGATTGCTCAAACAACCTTATTTATTGGCGGCTAGTTGTCCAAAGTAAAAACCGTTCAAGATTTTGACTCTTGAACGGTTTTTTTATTATTATAAGGATTTTTTAAAATAATGCAGGTTTATCATTTGAGATGATTTTAAAGTGAATGCCAGGAACTTCCGCAGCAATCTTTTCTTTTAAAACATCTAAATTTATAAGTTCTTCATTCGTAATTAATGCCGCGATATGTTCAAGTAAATGATCAAATGCTTTTGTGAATAAATCACGCATATTATCAAAATCTAAGCTACGGAAGCTACCATTAATATCAAATGCTTCAATTGAATTTAATTGCTTTGATGCGCCAGCGAAGCGATCATCATAGACCGTATAATTTTCATCAGTCACCGCGATAATAAATAATTCCTCACCTGTAATCGTTTGAAGTTGTAAATTATTTTTATGCTTTTTCACGTCATCAATAATATGTATGCCGTCTGTATGTTTCATTTTAAATAAATGCATCCAATTCCTCCTTTAATCATTCTGCATTTTATATCGGTTAAAGAGAATGGAATTTTTACCTATTTAAATCAATATATTATGATGAGCGATTATCGTTATGAGCAAAGCCTATTTTTTAGCCTGGCTAATTAAAAATTGCTCATTACCTCATGGAGCGTGTTTTGGATACGACATATTTGTAGATAAGTGACAGCCACAGGGCCAATGAATTAGTAATATGCTATGAATTTGTTTGAAATCATCGAGATGATAAAAAAATAGTATGCTAACGCCTATTTTTTTGCGCATTGACAAGTTGTTTTTTAACAAAAGTTTGCTGGAAAAGGACGGAATCGGGCTATTTTTGTCCCGAAATGACTTGTTTTAGGTTCGGAAAAGCCATTATTATCGCCAACTTCATGCCTGTGAATAAATGACACGCTTTTTACGCCACCAGCCCTATTTTTAGGGGATTATTGTGTTGAAAACACCCCTTAGAGCATCCCTAAAGGCTCTTTTTTAGCCTTTTTTGTGATATTAAGCCTCTATTTACGGTTATGTTATTTTTAATAAATGACATGCTTTTACTACGTTTCCTGCTTATTGATAAATAATAGCGTAATCATTTGCGCATCTGACACATATTTTTAAGTAAGTCGTAGTCAAAAGACGCTCCTTAGGGAGATACGTGATTTCATCTAAATTAGTTGCGCTTGGCTAGGTGAAAATCATTGCTAACGAAAAAATTAAAACAAAGCATTTGCCCAGATGTTTTGTGCGATGCATAGTATGCTGCTACGAAATCTTTCGGCGGTATTAATCGCTTGTTAAAAACAATAATCAATGACCGAACTTAATAAAAATAATGACGTCTTAATTAGAAGGAAGAGGCATCGAGAAAATGGCAAATAGACGTGCGTCATCGCAAAAGTGTATAGGTGCAAGCTGTCTTTAAATTGACACAGCTTGTAAAGGATTTGTTAAAAAAATGTGATGTTAAAAGCGCGAGTGATCGTTTTTTCTGATAAGATAGAAGGGGAAAACTTTTGAAATTGAAGAAAGCAGGAATTCAAACACATGAAACATACTAAATGGCCGCGGCATACATTGTTACTCATTGCAGTGCTTGCGACTTGGTTACAAACGTATTATACGTATCGTACGGCCTTTGATTTAGACATTGAAAATGGCATGCAGGCGTTTATTTTATTCATTAACCCACTTGCCGCGCTTCTTTGTGTGTATGGTATTTCACTATTTTTTAAAAGCGCAAAAGGTCGAAATGCGTATATCATTACCGTAAAAGTTATTTTATCGATTGTTTTATACGGTAATGTCGTATTTTATCGTTTTTACAATGATTTTATTACGCTGCCTGTGTTGTTCCAAACGAATAATTTTGGTGATTTAGGTAGCTCGGTTGCAGGACTTGTTGGGTGGGCAGATGTTTTTTATTTTGTCGATTTAGTGCTCATTATTTTAGCTGTATTATTTTTACCAGCAGCAAAAGAATTTAACCGCATGGCAAGCAACCGTCGCAACACGTATTTTGCGCTTAGCTTTGCCTTATTATTTTTAAATTTAGGCTTAGCTGAAAAAGAACGACCTCAGTTACTAACACGTAGCTTTGACCGTGAAATATTAGTGAAAAACATTGGAACATATAATTATCATTTATATGATATTTACGTGCAATCAAAAACACACGCACAAAAAGCATTTGCCGATGGTGGCGAGTTGACGACGATTGTTAACGATGCTAAATCAAATGAAGTAAAGCCGGATAAGGATTTCTATGGTATTGCCAAAGGAAAAAACGTCATCTTTATTTCACTAGAGTCTACACAAAATTTTGTTATTAATGAAAAAATGAATGGTCAAACAATTACACCATTTTTGAATAAGTTAATTAAAAGCGATGACACCTTGTATTTTGATAACTTCTATCATCAAACAGGGCTAGGTAAAACATCCGATAGTGAATTTGTGATGGAAAATTCATTGTATGGCATTGGTGGGGGGGCAGTATTCTTTACGAATGCGGGCAACTCACTAAATTCAATGTCTGAAAAGCTAGGCGATAATGGCTATGCGACAAGTGTACTGCATGCTAATAATAAATCGTTTTGGAATCGTGATTTAATGTATCAGGCAATGAATATCGACACGTTTTATGATATTGAGTCATATGATGTCAATGAAAAGAATTCGGTCAACTGGGGCTTGAAAGATATTCCATTTATGAAACAGTCAGTAGAGATTATGAAAGACATGAAACAACCATTTGCGACACGTATGCTGACGCTCACAAATCACTTCCCGTTTACATCGGATAAGAAGGATCAATATATTGATGCTTATGATTCAGGCGATAAAACAGTGGACCGTTATTTCCAAACAGTCCGTTATACAGATGAAGCGGTGAAAGTATTATTTAAAAAGCTGAAAAAAGCCGGGCTGTATGACAATACAGTTGTTGTGATGTACGGTGACCACTATGGTATTTCTGAAAATCATAATAAAGCGATGGCGAAATTTTTAAATAAAGAAGAAATTACACCGTATGATACGGTCATGCTACAAGAAGTACCATTTATTATTCATGCGCCAAATACTGACATTAAAGCAAAAGCTGATAAAAAAGTGCATGAAGTAGGTGGGCAAGTAGATATTCGTCCAACAGTATTGCATTTATTAGGTGTAGATACGTCAAACGACATTCAAATCGGAACGGATTTATTAGCGAAGAAGCATGATGATTTAATTGCGTTCCGTGATGGCCGTTTCGTCACGAATGATGTCGTGTATACACAGGAATTGTTCTATGACCGTAAAACAGGCGAGCCATTAGGGGAAACGGCAGAAAATCGTGAGCTTATTGAGCGCGCAAATGCCAAAACAACGTTATCGGATAAAATCATTAACGGAGATTTATTCCGCTTTTATGATGAAAAAACAGGTACGGTGAAACAATAATGAACTCAAAAACCGCGTATTTTCGCGGTTTTTTTGTGTTTTCACACCTACTTACATAGATTTATTGTACAGTAAATACCAATTCCGATAAAATAAGAGATACAATATGTGGACGAATGGAAACTTTTATCGAATAGCCGGCGTCATAACGCTAGAATAGGTGGACGGACTAACTACATCCAGAAGGAGAAGACTGCATGGAAGAAAAACAACCTGAGAAACAATCGAAGAAAAAACGCCGCGTGCTACGATGGCTTATTTTTACACTTGTAGGTGTATTTATTTTCGCTGCCTTTACAGTAGGAGGCTATGCCTATTATTTATATGAAAAGGGTGAAAAGGCTGTCGCTGAGTCATACGATGCGAGCCGCGATGTGAAATCTTCGTTGCGTGAAGAGGAAGTAGAGCCGCTAGAGGATAATTTGTCGATTTTAATTGTTGGGATTGATGATAGCACAGAGCGTGCACAAGGCTCGAATCATGCGCGTTCAGATGCTTTAATGCTTGCAACGTTAAATAATGCGGATAAAACAATTGATTTAGTGAGTATTCCACGTGATTCGTATACCTTTATCCCAAGCGTTAATTATGCGACAAAAATCAATCATGCCCATGCATTTGGTGGCATTGATAGCACGATTGAAACCGTGCAAAATTTATTAAATGTGCCAGTTGATTATTATGTGGAAGTAAACTTTAATGCCTTTATTGATGTCGTTAATGCACTAGATGGTATTGAAGTGGATGTACCGTATGATTTACATGAGCTAGACGAAAACGACAAACGTACGGTGAACTTGAAAAAAGGTACACAAGTCGTTGATGGTCGTGAAGCCTTAGCACTTGCGCGTACGCGTCACCAAGATAGTGATATTGAACGTGGTAAGCGGCAGCAAATGATTTTAGAGGCGATTACCGATAAAGCGATGTCAACATCATCATTAACGAAATATAGTAGTTTAATTACAGCGCTAGGCGATAATATGACGACAAACATGTCCTTTGATACGATGAAGTCTCTATTTGTGTATATGCAGTCGGGATCGCCGTCCATTAAAAGTTTATCTCTAGAAGGTGATGATGACATGTCTACAGGGGTGTATTATTATAAATTACGCCAAGATAATGTTTTAAGTGTTCGTCAAACATTACAAAAGCAATTAGCATTACCAGAAGATAAAGAAATTACATTAGAGAATAGCTATTTAGTTGATCATGTAACGAAAAAAGATAGCGCTAGTAGTAATAAATAATTGGTCGTTCCGAGGATAGAGCCTGTGCTTCTATCCTCTTTTTTAAATGAACAATGTCAGAAGTAGCATTCAAAAGCGGTCTTTGATATGCTCTATAGTGGAGGTGTACTATGTCGTACATAAAAGAATTTATTATTTACATATTGGTGCTGGCAATTTTATTACGCGATAGCTTTAGTGAGTGGGCGATTTGGGAAAGCTTACCGACGAAACCATTTTATATCGTCGTTATCGTGTTATTGCTCGTATTATTTTACCCAACAAAGAAAGTATCGCTTATGCAAAACTTTTGGATGCAACTGCGCGTGATTGTCCTTATTTTAGCAGCCATCGTTATCATGCCACTGCTAGGTGGACATTCAGCAATTGGTCTAGATGTGCGTCAGCCGATTTTCTTTATGATTATCGTGCTTAGCTTGTTTCAATTATCGATGCAGTACAAGCGTGCGAAGCAACAAGTAGCGCGTGAAAAAGAGATTGAAGAAGAATTAAAAAAACAGCATCAAGTAAAGTAGGCAGAGTCTTGGGACTTTGTCTTTTTTAGGAGGGAACCACATGCATGATGTAACGATTATTGATTTTGCATGGAATGGCACGACATTATTTATTGAATTTACAGGTTTTGATGGCGAGCGCAATGCACGCTTTAAAGGTATGGTGCGCGTCGTTGGCGACACACCATACGGCGATATTATTCATGAGCGACGCAGTGAATTATCCCCGTCATGCCGCGCGTTTGTCGTTGAAACATTGACGGCAAAAATTCAACAACATGAATTTGATTAAGGAGGGATGATTAATGTGGTGGGCAACAGCTATTTTACTAGCAATTTTTATCATCGTTTATTGGCTTGAACCACGCCGTTTTGTGAATGTGTATGTGTTTGGCATTCTCTTTGGATGGTGCTCACTGATTGGCCTTGTGTGGGTACTGCCAGATATTTTAAGTGAATCACCGATTGTCGTGCAATTTTATTATGTATTGCTCTTTGCAATTATTCCACTATCTTTATTGGTCATTAGCTTTTTAACATTTTTCAATGGCAAAATTTTATTAGAAAAAGAAGGGCGTCGCCCACGCAATTTATTGTTTAGCTCGATCGGCGTTATTATTGTCGGGATGGTCATTTGGTTTTTATACAATTCTATTATTCGTGATTTAACGCCTACCGATGAAATCGTCTTTTTATATGTCGCTGGCTTAGTCGGATATGGGCTGTATTTATTTACGAGTACGACGTTGTATGCCATTTTGTATCATTATCGTCCGATTTTATATAAGCCGGATTTTATTATTGTATTGGGCTCGGGATTGATTGGTAAAAAAGTGCCGCCGCTACTAGCAAGTCGTATTAACCAAGCAGTAGAAGAATGGCGTAAAAATCCTTCGGCAACGATTATTATGTCGGGGGGACAAGGGGCAGATGAGCTTGTATCCGAAGCAGAAGCGATGCGTGATTATGCTTTGGCGCATCACGAGGATTTAGACGAAGGGAAAGTTCTTATTGAAAATAAATCCACGACAACGTATGAAAATTTCTTGTTTTCAAAACGTATGATGGATGACTTAAAGGACACATATCGTATTGTTTTCGTGACGAATAACTTCCATGTTTTTCGCGCAAGTTTATACGCACGTAAGCTCAAATTAGCCGGGCAAGGTGTTGGTTCTAAAACAGCTACCTACTATTTAGCGAATGCCTTTACGCGTGAATACATCGGCTTACTTGTCATGACAAAGAAAATTCATATCGTATTCTTTATACTTTGGACATTATGTATGGCCGTACTTTATCGAGCCTATTCTTAGTAAATAGAAACGGCAATCAGAGAAAGACGTGATTGTCGTTTTTTGATGCTATTTTTTGATAGAATGAAAGACAGGAAAAGAGGGATTTACATGGAAGATGTTCAATTAGTCGCACTTGATATGGATGGCACAACGTTGTTACCTGATTTAACAATTGCGCAACAAACAAAAGAAAAAATTTCAGCCTGTATCGCAAAAGGAACGGCGGTTACGATTTGCACAGGGCGTACACTTGCAGAACTGAAATGGGAATTAGAGGAGCTAGGCGATGTACCGTATGTCATTACCGGAAATGGTTCTGCGGCATGGTGTCTTCGCGATGGCACTAAGCTATACGAGGATACAGTAAGCTACGACGACGCCATGCATATTATGGAGATTTTACGTCCATATGATATGCGGATTGAGGTATATTATGATGGCAAAGTGTTTGTGAATCAGCATGTACTCGATCATATTGTGGCGTATGGCGCGACGGAGTTTCCGGAATTTATTTTAGAAACACGTACAGCGGTTGAGGATATTTATGCCTTTATGGAAAAGCTACAGCAACCGATTGATAAATTTAATTTATTTTTCAAATCAAGTACAGAGCGTCAAGCAGCTTGGGATGCATGTGTTGCAGCAGGCTATAATGTCACAAGCTCGTTTTTGCAAAACATGGAAGTGAATTCGAAAACGGCGAATAAAGGCAATGCCTTAAAACATTTAGCACAATCATTACATATTCCGGCGCAGGCTGTCATGGCCGTTGGGGATCAATTGAATGATGTGTCGATGCTAACGTATGCTGGCGTGCCGGTCGCAATGGGAAATGCGGTGTCTGAGGTGAAGGAATTAGCGGTCTTTATTACAAAATCAAATGCTGAAAATGGTGTGGCTTATGCACTTGAGCGTTACGTTTTAGGAGGACAGGCATGAACATTATTTCACTAAGCGGTGCGAGTGGTACGGGGAAAAGTACGGCCGCATTAGCGTATGCTTATAGTCATCGTATTGATGCTATTATTGATGATGGTCTGCTCATTATGAATGGCAAAAAACGTGCGGGTACGTCGGCTAAATTTGAAAAAAGTGCCCTAAAGGCTGTACGCCGTGCGATTATTTCAGATGATGCCCACCGCGATGAATTATGCGAGGCTATTGATGAGGAACATATCGAATCTTTAATGATTATTGGCACATCGGATAATATGACATCAAAAATTGCTGAACGCTTACACCTAACGATTCAGCAACGAATTTATATAGAAGATATTAATTCGGAAGCGGAAATCAAGCTGGCGCGTTTTATGCGTAAAAATGAAGGCCAGCATACGATGCCATTACCAATGCAACAAATTGAGCAAAACTTTTTTAAACGTTTAATGCGTCGAGGTGCAGAAATCTTTTCACCGAAACGTGAAAAAATTGGGGAAACAACGATTGTGCATCCAGATTTCCACGACGACTTCACACAAATCTCAACAAAGGATATGATGGAAGCCTTTAAGGAGGCTATTGAGCAAAAGAAACGCTTAACGGTGAAAAAGATGCAATTTAAATTATTACCACTACCAGCGCTTGAAGTACAAGTTGTCTTGAAAATGTCGTCACAAATGGAACTAATGACGACACCGAATGCGATTGAAGAAGCACAAAAAACATTAATTGAATGCTTTAGTCAGCTATATGATTTACAGTTTGGAACATTAGCGATGAAAGTGGTCGACATTGAATTTGTAGAGGAAAGGGGAGCGTCAAATGATTCGCAAAGCAAACATAGATGATTTAGCGCGTATTATGGACATCGAACGTGTGGGATTTTCTGAAGCGGAGGCTGCAACAGAAGCAGCGATGAAGGAGCGTATTGAAAAAATCAGCGATACCTTTTTTGTAGTAGAGGAGCAGGGGGATGTGCGTGCCTTTGTCGTTGGCAATGTTATGACAAAGCGCTACATAACAGATGATCAATTTGAAACATTACAAGCCAATCAGCCAATAGGTGGGCATCAAAGTGTGTTAAGTATTGCGGTGGACCCTGCGTATCGTAGTAGAGGTTATGGGTCCCAGCTACTGACGCATATCGAAGCGGTTGCGCGTGAGGCAGCGCGTGAAAGTGTATCGCTTACATGTTTAGCACGTTTAATTGGTTATTATGAAAAACAAGGCTATGTGAATGAAGGTGCTTCATCGTCAACACATGGTGGTGAGCAGTGGTTTAATTTAGTGAAGCCATTGTCATAATAAGTGAAAGAGGCTTTGACATATGTATAAAAACAACCGTTCATATGAGCATAAGAAAAACCGGAATCGCGCTGTAGCGCGGTTTCGGTTTTTCGTTGCGAATGCTAAAAAAGAAAAATGACGTGTTTTGTCCCAGCCTCTTTTTTGTTGAAACAAAATACTTGTCTTTTAAACCCCTATGAGGTATATTTATATCAACATCAAGTATCTTGAATTACAGATAAATTCAAGTATGTTAGATGTTAGTTCAATTGGAAGAGGTGGCAACATGATTCAAATCTTACCACGTATTAATGAATTAGCAAAAAAACAAAAAGAAGGCATGTTAACAGCTGCAGAAAGCGCTGAACAAATCATCCTTCGTAAACAATATTTAGAACAGTTTCGTGCACAAGCGCATGGTATTATTACGAATGTAAAAGTTATTGACCCAAACGGGGACGATGTAACACCACAACAAGTAATTGATGCGAAAAAAGCGCGTCTAGATAACAATAACGATTAAATCACGCAAGTGTGTGATACAAATAAACGGCTAAGACAATAAAATTGATCTAGCTGAAAAGAACAGCATAAGAAAAGAAGGCATTGCGCCCGGAACTGAGCCTCAAAAGTGAGACAAAGAAAAGGCCAATATTCTTCAATAGAATTTGACGGACGCTTTCCTGGGGCATGGCGGAAGCCGCCTCGCTCGCAAGCTCACTGCGGGGTCTCCCGCTCATGCTAAGGGCTCCCCTAGGAGTCGCCGTCAAATTCTTGTTTCACATCTTTTTTTGTAGTCAACTGGCGTTCCACTTTGCCAAAATGCGCGTATTATTATCGTAACTAGTTACGATAGAACGTTTCACACTTTATACTGGCGTTATCAGCGAGCGTACCTTTACTGGCCATGCTCATGATAACGCCTTTTTGTTTGACTGCTACTACTTATGCGTTGTCACTTCATCTAACCGCTCTTTAGATGATATTTCCCCGTCTTCGTACCACTGCATCTATTGGTAAATTTTAATCATCATGTCCTTCAACGCTATTTTTTACGACTCCAAATTAAGGACTTTTAATTTTGTTTCGTATAAATACGCGTGTTTTTGCCCACTAAAAAACACCTCCAAAGATTTATACTCCTTGAAAGTGTTCTTCTTTTTGGTGTAATTAAATACGACGTTTAAACTGGGCAGGTCGTTTTTCAACGAAGGCTTGCACACCCTCGGTAAAATCCGAACCAACAAATGGTGTCGAGCCGTTCCATAAATTCGGTACAGAATCGACACATTCTTGTACCGATGTTTTAACAGCAAGTAGTGAGGCTGGTGACATTGATGCCACTAATTTTCCCATGCGAATCGCATAACGATCCAACTGATCATCAGTCGCAACATAGTTCAGCATCCCAACGCGGTAAGCATCATCGGCTTTTAACATGCGCCCTGTATACACAAGGTCCTTTGCCATACTTGGGCCAACAAGACTTACGAGACGCTGTGCGAATTGATTATTTAATGTAATGCCTAATTTACCGACAGGAATGCCAAGCTTCGCCTTATCAGAACCAATGCGCAAGTCGCAAGCAAGTGCAAGTTCTAATCCAGCACCCATGGCAGGGCCATTAATAACGGCAATCGTTGGGATTGGTAAACGCTCGATTGTTGAAATCGTACGCTCCATATCGACAAATGCCGCTTCCGCTTTTTCAAGGGAAATCGCATTAAATTCTTTAATATCTGAACCAGCAGTAAAGCTTTCGCCATAGCCACGAATAATTAATACTTTATTTTTTGGATTTTCTAACGTTTGCAGTGCAATACTGCGAAGCTGCTGCCACATATTTGCTGTTAATGCATTTTTAGCTTGTGGACGACGAATCGTAATAATCGCTAAACCAGCCGTCTCTTGGTAAATAATTTTGGCATCTTCTTTTTCCAAACGTGTTGTTGATACTTTCATATGTAAGTCCCCCTAGACGAATAATAATACTATTGTATAACAGTTTTCGCTGTTATAGTATTGAAAATAATAAATTGACTGATAAATGGCATATTTGCGAAAATTAATGCATCGAAAGGTAGTCGAAATGCGAATTCAACGGTAAAATAAGAAGGAGTGTTAAAGAGCATGATATCGTAGTGGAGTTGAGGCATATGGTCGGTATAGTAATCGGAGTGATTGTCGTTGCTGTTGTTCTTTTTTTTGCCATGCAATCATCTTCGCCACTAAAAAAATCAGATGATACAAAAGAATCGTTTAAACAACTCGAAGGAAGGTTATGGAGAAGCTATGTGGATTTTTCCATCACAAAGCAAAATGAACTATATGCGCGTTATCTAGATGAAGAAAGCAGGGCGCGGGTAGTGGAAACAAATGAGCTACCGGAGGAACTTGTTTTGGCAATTCGTGAATTTCATGAACAGTTAGGCAAAGAACTTATGGAAATGGAGACGTATTATGCATCGATAGAGGAGCCAGCGAATCAGGAGCTAGTGCGTTATTTTATCACATATTTACAAGCACGTAATACATTTTTAAATAAGGAATGGGGCTATACGCGTGCGTTATTAAAACAGCAAGAAGATGCTCTTTTAGCGACGCAACTGTATCGTCATGCACGAAACCAGCAAACCGCTGCATATGAGGTGTTTGCTGCGCACATTAATCAACGTGCAAAAAAATTAAAAGTAGAAAATCGATTTCAATAATAACAAAGGACGTGGTGACGACGTTTTTAGAACGAGTCAAAAAGAAAACCCGTGAACAGCAGGTAGCTGAAAAACTATGGAATGCTTATTCCCACGCGGTCGCACTTATCATTACGCTACCGATGGCGTATTTCTTATTAAAACAAGCGAATACAAAAATAGAATGGATTAGCTATAGTATTTTTATGCTATCGATGATGCTATCATTTGCTACATCAACGATTTTTCATGCATCGTATTCAAAATGGCGCGAACTGTATCGTAAACTTGACCACTCCGCCATCTATATGCTAATTATTGGAACATATGCGCCGATGATGCTGATTGCAGTTGGCGGCACGCTAGGAATTGTAATCTTTAGCGTCGTATGTGTGCTAGGTACGGCAGGGATTATCTTGAAATTATTTTATTATAAAAAGATTCAGCGTATTTCTATCCAGTTATACGTAGCACTTGGGTGGTTAATGATGCTTGCCATTATTCCGATTTTCCATCATATCGGCTGGCCAGGGATGTTTTGGCTTCTTCTGAGCGCGGCATTTTTCATGAGTGGTGTATATTTCTTCAAGGAAACAAAATTACTATTTAGTCATACGGTATGGCATGTGCTCGTATTATTTGGGAGTTTTGCGATGTATGTGTGCATTTATTTATATGTATAAGGAAAAAAGCCGAAATTGCGTCCTGCAATTTCGGCTTTTTCTATGAACGATTAATTATCAAATTCTTGTTCAAGCTGGTTTAAGCGTGCGCGGATTTCATCGATATTATGACGAACGTTTGCATCCGCCTGTTTTTTAAATTGCGCTTCATATAATTTATCTGATTTGGATAAAGCAATGGCCGTAATAGCACCTGTAGCAACGATGCCACCAATCGCGAATAATAGTTGTTTTTTTCTTTTTGCATACGACAAGCCCCCTCCTCTAATCATAAACTCCCTCCTATAAAAACGCAAAAAGTCTTGTAGTAAATAGGGAAATACGTCGTAATTAGCGATAAAAAAACGCCGAATTAACATATTAGAAGGGTTTCATCTCAAAATGATATAGATAAATTTACAGAAAATATAGACAACGGAGAAAGATTGTGAAGAACTTCACGAACCCTTGATATGACGGGATTTTGCTTATGCTTGAAGGTATCATAATCATTACAAAAACGCATAAGTAATTTAAGGTTTATATAGTGTACATTATTGAAGAAAGGTGTTAGAGTGTATGTAGCTTCAAGTTGTGTACAAAATTTGTGCAACTTATTCATAAAAAAACTTATTTATAACTATAAACAATTGACATATTAAATGGATTAATATAAAGGAGACGTTTTACATGAAACTACTAGCACCTCAACCATTTACATTAGAAGGTGGCAAACGCGCCGTACTATTATTACATGGCTTTACTGGAAGTACAAAAGACGTGAAAAAACTTGGCCAATTTTTAAATAAACGCGGCTATACATGCCATGCACCAATGTATCGTGGTCACGGTGTCGATCCAGAGGAAATTTTAAACTATGGCGCTAAGTATTGGTGGGAAGATGTAACACGCGGTTACATGCACCTTAAAGACTTAGGCTATGATGAAATTGCTGTAGCAGGAATTTCTCTTGGTGGCGTATTTACATTGAAAGTCGGAGCAGAATTCCCGGTAAAGGGTGTTGTCGCAATGTGTGCTCCTATCAAACGTCGTTCAAAAGAAGGACTATTTGAACGTCTTTATAAATATGCGGAAGTTTACAAACGCTTAGAAGGTAAACCAGAAGCACAAGTTCAAATGGAATTAGATGATTTAGAAATGATGGATCGTCATGCCTTAACGGAAGTACAAAAAATGATTGCTCATACAAGTGATGAAATTGAAGATATTCATACACCAACACTTGTATTACAAGGTAAATTAGATGATGACTTATACCAACAAAGTGCACCATTTATTTACGATACCGTTGAAACAGATGACAAAGAATTAATCTGGTACCAAAATTCAGGTCACATTATTACACTAGGAAAAGAGCGCGAAAAAGTATTCCAAGATACGGTTGAATTCCTTGATACATTGGACTGGAGCGTACCTGTAGCACAAAAACAAGTAGCAGCACTATAATAATAACGATAAAACACACTCCAATTGGAGCGTGTTTTTTTATATGAAAACTATGAATGGTTATTCATTTTGCGTGCAAATGCGTCTTTTCGAGCATATAATGATGTTAAGAAAGCAAAAAGGGGGATTTTTGATGGCGACAATTCAAGATGTAATAGATGGGAAGATTGATATTCCAGAAAGCGAGCGTTTACTGGGGGTAAAGGTGATTGGTGGGGATATGGCAACGAATGAAGTCGTCTGTGAATGGACGATTGAGGAACAACATTTAAACCGAGCAGGTATTGCGCTTGGAGGATTTACGGCTGCAGTTGCGGATGTCGCAATTGGCTATGCTGGAGCGCTTGTAATGGAAGAAGGTTATACGTTTACGAGTGTGAATTTAGTGACGACCTTCCATCGTCCGATTCATTTAGGTACCGCTATTTTTACGGCTCGTTTAAAACGTCGTGGGCGCACGATGCTTTACGGCGAAGTCGAAATTACACAGGAGGGCAAGCTCGTTGGCGATGTGGTCACAAGCCTAATGACATTCCCGGTACGTTAAAATTCTTAAAATCCCTGTTTTTTAGTGTCCTTAATGTTAGAATAGGATTGTTCATCTGGCTAGTGGGAGAGCCTGCTAGAGTAAGGTGAACCCGGATTATTCCGGCTAGAGCAGAGTTTGGAGGAGTTTTTATGCAACAAAAAGGTCAATGGTCAACAAAACTTGGCTTTATTCTGGCATCAGCAGGTGCCGCGATTGGTCTCGGAGCGATTTGGAAGCTACCATATGTGACCGGTGAAAATGGTGGTGGCGCATTTTTCTTATTATTTGTGCTGTTCACATTACTAATAGGCTTACCGATGCTAATTTCAGAATTTATTATTGGACGCAGCACGCAAAAAGAAGCAATTTCTGCGTATAAAAAATTAGCCCCAAAATCATTATGGACATGGATTGGGAAATTCGGCGTTATCGGCTGTTTCCTATTATTATCGTTTTATAGTGTAGTAGGTGGATGGATTTTAATTTACACTGTGAAGGCATTAGCTGGCAAAGCCATCGTACCAGGTGTTTCAGCAGGTGACATGTTTAATCAAACGGTCGGAAGTCCTAGTATTACAATTTTAGGTGTCGCATTATTTACATTATTAAATGTCATTGTGGTCGCATTAGGCGTGCAAAATGGTATTGAAAAATCAAATAAATTTATGATGCCGTTATTATTTTTATTCTTTGTCATTTTAGTTATTCGCTCATTAACATTAGACGGAGCGATGGAAGGGGTACAATTCTTCCTACAACCCGACTTTTCAAAAATTACCGGTGAAGGTGTGTTGTATGCGCTTGGGCAATCGTTCTTTGCGCTCGCAGTCGGCTTCTCTTGTATGGTGACGTATAGCTCCTACTTGAAAAAGGATGAAAGTTTACCATATTCAGCAGGTTCTGTCGTTTTAATGAACATCTTTGTCTCATTATTAGCAGGTCTTGCCATCTTCCCAGCCGTTTTCGCAACAGGACTTGAACCAACAGGAGGACCGGGGTTATTATTCGTCGTCCTCGCAACTGTTTTTGGTCACTTACCATTTGGTGAAGTGTTCTTCGCAATTTTCCTATTGCTGTTCTTATTTGCAACGTTGACATCATCATTTAGCTTATACGAAATTATCGTTGCTGCATTTGAGGCAAAATTCCCAAATGCACGCCGCATGATTACGATTTTACTAGGTGTTATTGTGTTAGTCGCTGCGATTCCGGCCGCATTATCAACGTCTACATTAAGCGATGTGACAATTTTCGGTAAAACGGTATTTGATGCAACCGATTATTTAGTGAGTAATGTTATGCTACCACTTGGCAATTTATTAATTGCGATTTTCATCGTCCATAAAGTGGATAAAAACTTAGTCGAGCAAGAATTTTTCAGCGGTAACCGTATTTCAACAGGTTATTACCGCGTATGGCGCTTTTTAATGACCTTCATTGTGCCGGTCATTATCGCCATCGTGCTAATGTATACCGCTAGTCACTAATTCGAAAAGATAGTGCCGTTCATGGTGCTATCTTTTTTTTGTTGCTATAATATGAATCAGAACAAACATTCGAGGAGGATGGACGCATGAAAATTTTACATACCGCCGATTGGCATTTAGGAAAACTTGTGCAATCGGTCTATATGACGGCAGATCAGCGTCATATTTTAAATCAATTTATCGAGCATGTGGATATAGAAAAGCCAGATGCCATTATTATCGCGGGCGATTTATACGACCGCTCCATTCCACCAACGGAGGCCATTCAATTATTAGATGATACGCTACAAAAAATCGTCATCGAGCGCGGTATTCCAGTACTTGCGATTGCAGGGAATCATGATAGTGCGAGTCGCATTGATTTTGCGACGTCACTGATGACACAAAGTGGCTTATATATGGTCGGGAAATGGACCCCAGACAGTGAGCCAGTGTGCTTACAAGATGACGAAGGCGAAGTGTATTTCTGGTTAATTCCGTTTATGGACCCATCCGAAGTACGTTATGTCCTGAATGACGATAGCATTCGCACACACCAGCAGGCGATGGAGGCGATTATGGCATCGATTACCCCAAAAATGAAGGCAGATGCACGCCATGTTTTTGTTGGCCATGCCTTTGTAACAAAGGGTGGTGTAGAGGAAGAGAAGGATAGTGAAGGCGAACGTCCATTAGCAATTGGTGGCTCTGAATGCATTGATGCCGCGCTTTTTGACGCCTTTGATTATGCAGCATTTGGTCATTTACATGGCGCCCATTTCGTTGGCAAGGAAACGATTCGCTATGCGGGGTCACCGCTGAAGTACTCGATTTCTGAGGAACATCATAAAAAAGGCTATTTAGTCGTAGAGCTGTCAACAGAGCAAGCAACGATTACGAAAAAAGAGCTACAGCCCCTACGTGATATGCGCCGCATTAAAGCGTATATGGCGGATATTTTAGCGAGCGAGCCGAGCGATGATTATGTTTTCGTGACGCTATTAGATGAGCAGCCGATTTTATCACCGATGGAAAAAATTCGTGGCATTTATAAAAATGCGATGCATGTCGAGCGTCAAACAATCGTTCATGTAAACGACAAGCAGCAGACGACATCACGCCGTCAAATGGATGATGTCGCTTTGTTTAAAGCATTTTATGCCGAAATGCTACCGGGTGATATACCGGATGATACGTTATCATTATTTAATGAGCTCTTAGCCGAGCAACTACAAAATGAACGTGAAGGGGGCAATTACGAATGCAACCGTTAGAACTAAAAATGACCGCTTTTGGTCCGTATAAGGACTGTGAAACGATTGATTTTCGTGCGCTAGGTGACCGTAAATTATTCGTTATTTCTGGGACGACAGGTGCTGGGAAGACGACCATTTTTGATGGCATTTTTTATGCGCTTTACGGTGCAGCTAGTGGTGAGGACCGCAGTGAAGTGAAAGGCTTACGTAGTCATTTTGCTGACGATAAAGTAGCGACTTCTGTTGAGCTATTATTTGCGATGAAGGGCCATACATACCGCGTTTATCGTCAGCTACCGTATAAAAAAGCTGGCAATAAATCGGAAACACCTGGGAAAGTTGAGCTTTATGAGGTAACGGATCAAGGCGATGTGCCACTCGTTGACCAACAAAAGGCCACGGAAGTAAGCGATAAAATTCGTGAGCTGCTTGGCTTAACGAAAGAGCAATTTAAACAAATTGTCATGCTGCCGCAAGGAGAATTCCAAAAGCTTTTAACATCAACAACAGCAAATAAAGAAGAAATATTACGTAAAATCTTTAAAACGATGAAATATGACGATATGGTGCATCGCTTAAAAGACAAACGCAATGATGCGCAGCAAGCATTAGATAAAGCGCAGGCACTTCAGCAACATACAGTACGTACCATTCACCAAGCGTTGCCACTGCGCGAAGCGAGCTCACTTGAACAGCTATTAGCACAGGAACATTTTACAACAGCGCGCTTAGTGCAAGCATTAGCGGAAGAACAGCAGCATTATGAAGCACTATTACCGGGGCAGCAACAAGCATATGAAGAGGCCATGGATAAACAAAATGCCCTACAGGAAATGCGTGCAAAAGCTCGTCAATTCAACGAAGAGTTAACAACGTATCAGAATCTAAAAACAGAATTAACGAAGTTGAACGAGCAACAGCCCGCAATCGACACAATGCAAAAACAATATGACTTTGCGGAGAAGGCACAGCAGCTTGCGCCCTATGATGAGCAGTTCCATACATTAAATCAGCATAAGAAGAAATTAGAAAATCGGTTGCCAGCATTACAAGAGAAGCTTGTAGATGCAATCAAGAAGCATGAAGAAATAACGCTACAATGGCAACAGGTAACCGAGGATAAAAAACAACTACCGGTACTCGAGCAACAGCTACGAACATGGCAGCCACTTATCGCAATGTATGAACGTGTCGATGATTCAAAGGCACGTCAACAAACGTTACAACAACAGCTTCAAAGACACCAACAACAAGTGCAAAAAAACCATCATGAGCAGCAACAGGTCATGGCAACATTCGAAACGCAAAAAGCACAGTATACACAGGCGATGGAAGCCGTTCATGCCTTGCCGATGTTACAGCAACAACTGTTTGATGAGGAAAAAAAGGTCAACGCCTATACACAATTCACGCAGCGAAAAACACAGCTTCAAACACTTGCAAAAGCGCTACAAGAAGCAAAAAAGGAGCAGCAGCAAGCACAAACCGCCTATGAAACGATGCATCAAATATCGCTGCGTAATCAAGCGTATACATTAGCACAGCAACTAGTAGACGGGGAAGCGTGTCCAGTATGTGGCTCAGCCGATCATCCCGCTCATGCACAGCTGAGTGACGCTGTAGATGAGCAGGTACTCGAACAGCAACGCATGCAGTATGAAGCAACGCAACGTATGTATTATCGTGCGGAAAGTGCATGGCAGTCTGCACAGCTACAACTAAATGAAGCCACAGCAGCATGTGATGCACTAGCAATCGATACAACACGTACGTATACAACAACACGTTATGAGCACATAAAGGCGCAGGTTGCACAGTTAATGCAGGCACAAAAGCAAGCAGAACAGCAACAGCAAACGCTCCAACAGCTCGAGCAGCAATTAAAGCAATTTGCACAGCAACAGCAAACGCTTCAGCAGCAGTTGATTGTAACAGAGCAACAACTTCAGACCAATACCGTCTTATTAGAAGAGCAACAGCAGCAACTGCCGGAGCAATACGGTACGAAAGCGGAATTACAACAGTATTTAACGACTATTGAGCATCAAAAAGTACAGCTTGAGCAGCGAGTAGAAGCGGTACGTCAGCAACTTGAACAGGCGACCCAAACGCTGCAACTAACAAAAAATGACCATGTGCATTTAACGACGCAAATCGATGAAGCTGTGCATAATCTTCAAGAAGCACAGGAGCATTTTAAAGAGCGTGTTCTCGAACATTTTGACAACGGTCAGCACTATACGGAGATGAAGCATTTTATTCCGCAAATGCCGTCGATGCGCGCGAAGCTTGAGCAATTTGCACAGCAACTGTATGCAACAACACAGGCGTGTGAAAAACGCCAGCATTTAGAGGGCAAGGAGCCGCATGATATGGCGACGATAGAGGCACAGCTACAGCAGGCGCGCCAACAAGGAGAGCAATTGTTCACGAACTGGCAGCAAACGAAAAGCTATGTGAAAAATACACAGGCACTTATGCAGCAACTCGATGAAAATCGTGCGCAAATTGAGGCGCTTGAACAACGTGCCACACATATTATTGCGCTGTATGACCTACTGCGAGGCAATAATGAGCAGCGCATTTCTTTTGAACGTTATTTACAAATCGAATATTTAGAGCAAATTATCGAAGCGGCGAATGAACGCTTGCAGCCATTATCAAATGGCCAATTTTTATTACAGCGTAGTGAGCGCTTAGAATCTCATGGCAAGCAAAGTGGGCTTGGCTTAGACATTTACGATGCTTACACGGGTCAAACACGTGATGTGAAAACGATGTCGGGCGGCGAAAAATTCAATGCGGCGCTTTGCTTAGCACTTGGTATTAGTGATATTATTCAAAGCTACCGCGGCCAAGTCGAAATTGATACGATGTTTATTGATGAAGGCTTTGGGACATTAGATGAAGAGGCACTAGCTAAGGCGATTGATACGCTTGTTGAGTTACAAAAATCCGGTCGTATGATTGGCGTTATTTCACATGTTGCGGGTTTAAAAGAGGCGATACCGGCAGTCCTTGAAGTGAAAAAATTACGTGAGGGCTACAGTCATACGAAGTTCCATATCGACTAGGTGTGTTCTTGACTTGCGAATTTGAAATGCGTATCATAAATAGCAGTGTTAAATAAAAAACGATATACGAGTCGTTTTGAGGAGTAAAAATGATATGGAAAAATATATACTAGCACTTGCTACGAGTGCTATGCTGTTTATTGTATTTGCAAGTAATCCAGCATTAGCAGCGACGACTACAGCAATTGAACAAACGAACTATGACAAAATTTATTTTGGATTAATGATCTTTTTTCTGATTTTGGCATTGTTTACATTCCGTATGAAAACAATTAAAAAGAAAAAATAAAGCGTCTTGTTGACGTCGAACATATAAAGTACTCAGGCACATTCAGCGTATGAAAGACGGTGAATGTGCTTTTTTTAATAAAAAAGAGGCTTTGACATACGTGTAACAACCGCCCCTATGAGCATAAGAAAACCGGAACCGCGCCATAGCACAGTTCCGGTTTTTCATTGCAAACGCTAAAAAAGAAAAATGACGTGTTTTGTCTCAGTTTCTTTATATAGTCTATTAACTATTTGCTAGTTCACGTGATTTTGCTTCCGCATCAGCAATACATGTCGTGAAGGCTTCTTTCACATTGAATTTTTCAAGTGCTTTGACGCCCGCTTCGGTTGTACCGCCTGGGCTCGTAATTTTTTTACGCAGTAATTGAGGCTCCTCATCAACACGCTTTAACATTTCTGACGCACCAGCCATCGTTTCAACGACAAGTTGTTTCACCGTTTGTTCATCTAAGCCATACGTTAAGCCGGCTTCCTTCATCGCTTCAACGACATAGTAAAAATAAGCTGGACCACTACCTGATATAGCAGTCACCGCATGAAGCTGATCTTCTTCTACTTCAATGACGGTACCAATCGATTGGAGTAGCGTCGTAATCGCTTGTTTTGTTCCATCATTAACGGCCGCATTGTACGCAACACCTGTCGTGCTTAATGCGATTTGTGCCGATGTATTCGGCATAATACGCGCTAATGGACGTGCACCTAAAATGGCTTCAATCGATGCCATCGCATAACCCGCCACGATTGATAGTACAGGCGTCTGTGCTGGAATATGTGCCGCGATTTTTTCAAGTGCCGCTTTGACATCTTTTGGTTTCATCGCAAGAACGACTAAATCGGCCTGCTGTAAGGCGTCAGCTAATTCGTACGTTGCTGAAATACCGTATGCCTCATGTAATTGAGTTAATTTCGCTTCGTTTGATTTATTCGTAACGAAAATATGCGCTGCATCGATCACTTGTTGTGCTGTTAAGCCATGGATAATTGCCTCTGCCATGGACCCTGCACCGATAAATAAAATATTTTTCATATTGTCTCCTCCTTCATTTTAAGCAAAAAGAAAAACATACTCATCCGAAAGGACGAATATGTTGTATTCGCGGTACCACCTTGATTCGCTAGTTGAACTAGCGCACCTCATTCCTTGTTATCGCTAAGGAAACGGCTATGTTTGCATAGCGGCTCAAAAGTAGGTTCCACTACGACTTCACGCATCGATTGCAGCAAGCACGATGCTCTCTTTAGAGAAGTGATGTAATGTACTAGTCTTTGTCTTGGCCTTAATGTATATGTGATGATTATAAGCATAATGATAAATAGAAGTCAATGGTTGAATTTGGAATAATCAGAAAATGACGTCCCTTTAAAAAACGGGTATGATAAGAATGTAGTGACATAAGGGGGACTTGGATTATGGAAGAAATTATTCGCATTGAAACACCGACACCATTTGGGGTAGGGACAGCAAATTCATTTTTAATAAAAGGGGATACATTATCCATCATCGATGTTGGGACAAAATTTCCGCCGGCCTATGAGGCACTAGAGGCAGGCCTGAAAGCGCAAAATTATCGCTTTGAAGATATTGAACAGGTCATTTTAACGCATCATCATCCAGACCATATTGGCTGGACAGATGCATTTGTGAAGGCGGATGTGATTGGTCATGCCTATAATGATTACTGGCTACGCCGCGATAAAGCATTTTTTAATTATCAGCGCCTATTTTATAAAGAACAACTAGCTGAAGAGGGCGTACCACAATTGTATGATCGCTGGGTTGATAAGATGATTCGTGAGGTCGATTATATGGGGACGACACCACTTTCTACTATAATAAAAGACGGGGATACATTACCAGGGCATCCAAATCTCGTGGCAGTTGAAACGCTTGGGCATGCGCAAAGTCATTTCATGTTTGTCGATGAAAACGCGCGCTATGCTTTTGGTGGCGATTTATTAATTGACTTTATCGCCTCAAATCCACTCGTTGAAGTACCAATGGGCATGACCGGACCACGCCCGAAATCACAGCTACAATACAATGACTCATTAAAAAAATTAGCGTCCTATGATTTTGAGCGTGTCTATTCAGGGCATGGCAATGTAATTACGAATGCCACCGAGCTTGTAGCCGTGCGACTAGAAAAACAGCATCAGCGTGCCATGCGTGCCTATGCTTTAATTGATGCTCCGTTATCTGTTTTTGAGATTACAAAACGCTTTTATCCAACAAAAATGCAGGCAGAGCTCGGCTTAACATTGTCGTCGACATTAGGACAGCTTGATTATTTGGAGGATCAAGGTCTTGTAGTACGAACACTAGACGAGGAGGGAGTAGCGCGCTATGAGCAAGTATAAAACGGTATTAGTGACCGGTGCGACCTCAGGCGTTGGCTTTGAATTAGCGATACAGCTACATGCGCAGGGGCATCGCGTGATTGCGACTGGGCGTAATGAGGTCAAGCTACAGCAATTAAAAAAGCAGCGACTCGAGACGATTGCGGCAGATTTAACGAATCGAGCGTCCCTGCAGCAACTCGTTGATCAACTCCCAAACATTGATGTGGCGATTATTAATGCTGGCATTGGCACTTTTGAGTATGCTGCGGCGTTAGAGGATGCGGCCATTCATG
>NZ_HE578957.1:184306-226962 GCF_000307285.2 Kurthia sp. Dielmo | reverse complement strand
ATTCAATTAAAATGTCGCGACACCGGCGATTCTTGTGCGCGAATTATTACCGCATATGACGCGAGGAGGCCAATTTATTTTTATGGGCTCGCAAGCAGGGAAGGTCGCGACGCCGAAAGCGAGTATGTATGCAGCGACAAAACATGCATTAATCGGTTATACGAATGCGCTTCGCATGGAGCTGGCAGCACAAAAAATTGCAGTATCAGTTATCCATCCGGGACCGATTGATACACCATTTTTAGACCATGCAGATGCAACAAACGCATATCGAAAAGTGATGAAAAATGTATTATTAGCGCCAGAAGCGGTTGCGAAGGCGACAATTCATACAATAAAAACACGAAAACGTGAAGTGAATTTACCATGGTATATGGGGATCTCAAGCAAATTATACGCGTTATCACCAGGGCTTGTTGAAAAAATCGGCAAACCACTATTTAATAGGAAATGATTAAAAGTGATTTTTTATGCATTAAAATTGTATAAAAAATCACTTTTATGCATTTTATCTGTATAAAAATAAAAATGCTAAAAAGAAATGAACAAAAATTCTCGCTTAAATCATTGATTTACTTACTATTTAAGAACTTTTTACATAAAATGATGTTTTTCGAAAAAATTTATAAAAATACACTTGCACTTATAAAAATAGCATGCTATTATTAGTGCATAAATATTAAACGCAAACGCATAAACATACAAATAAACATTACAGCTTTGGAGGAATACATTATGACAAACACAAACAAAAAAGTAGTACTTGCCTATTCAGGCGGTTTAGATACATCCGTAGCCATCACATGGTTACAAGAACAAGGATACGAAGTAGTTGCTTGTTGCTTAGACGTTGGTGAAGGGAAAGACCTTACACACGTAAAAGAGAAAGCATTAAAAGTTGGCGCTGTTGAATCATTCGTAATCGACGCAAAAGACGAATTCGCAGATGATTTCGCATTAATGTCTCTACAAGGTCACACATGGTATGAACAAAAATATCCGCTAGTATCGGCATTATCTCGTCCGTTAATCGCTAAAAAACTAGTTGAAATCGCTGAACAAACTGGTGCTACTGCTGTTGCACATGGTTGCACAGGTAAAGGGAATGACCAAGTTCGTTTCGAAGTTGCTTTCAACGCATTAAACCCAGATTTAGAAGTATTAGCACCTGTTCGTGAATGGGGCTGGAGCCGTGAAGAAGAAATCGAATATGCGAAAGAACGTAATATTCCGATTCCAATCAACTTAGACTCTCCATTCTCAATCGACCAAAACTTATGGGGCCGTGCAAACGAATGTGGTATTTTAGAAGATCCTTGGGCAAAACCACCGAAAGATGCGTACGACTTAACAGTTGAAATCGAAGATGCGCCAGACGAAGCAGATGTTATCGAAATCGAATTCGTAGCTGGTGTACCAACAAAATTAGATGGCGTTGAGTACAAACTATCTGACATGATCTTAAAATTAAATGAACTTGCTGGTAAACATGGTGTGGGCCGTATCGACCACATTGAAAACCGTCTTGTAGGGATTAAATCTCGTGAAGTATACGAAATTCCAGGTGCACACACATTATTAATCGCACACAAAGAATTAGAAGATTTAACATTAGTAAAAGAATTAGCTCACTTCAAACCAGTTGTTGAAAAACAATTAACAGAGCTTATTTATAACGGCTTATGGTTCTCTCCATTACGTGAATCAATCCAAGCATTCATCAAAAACACACAACAATATGTAAACGGTACGGTACGTGTACGCCTATTCAAAGGTCATGCAATCGTTGAAGGACGTAAATCTCCAAACTCTTTATATGATGAAAAATTAGCAACATATACAAAAGATGATGAGTTCAACCACAACTCAGCTGTAGGTTTCATTGAATTATGGGGCCTTCCAACGAAAGTAAATGCTATCGTGAACGGTAAAAAAGTAGGTACAAACTAATGAGCGGAAAAGCATGGGGCGGTCGCTTCCAAAAATCTGCCGAAGCTTGGGTAGATGAATTTGGCGCTTCAATTGGCTTTGATCAGCAACTCGTTACAGAAGATATTGAGGGCAGTATTGCGCACGTAACGATGCTTGGTGAATGTGGTATTTTAAAAGCCGATGAAGTAGAGGCAATCAAAGGCGGCCTAGAACAATTAAAAATTAAAGCAGACAATAACGAATTAGAGTTTCAAGTGGAAAATGAAGATATCCACTTAAACCTTGAAAAAATGTTAACCGATTTAGTAGGACCTGTTGGCGGTAAACTACACACAGGACGTAGCCGTAATGACCAAGTCGCAACGGATATGCACTTATTCCTTAAAAAACGTGTTGTGGAAGTCATTGCATTAATCGAAAGCTTGCAAGATGCAATTATCGCGCAAGCAGAAGATAATGTGGAAACATTAGCGCCTGGCTATACACATTTACAACGTGCGCAGCCTATTTCGTTCGCACATCACTTAATGACCTACTTCTGGATGTTAGAGCGTGACAAACAACGCTTTACAGAATCTGTGAAACGTATCGACATCTCACCACTTGGTGCAGGGGCATTAGCTGGGACAACTTTCCCAATCGACCGTGAATTAAGTGCGAAATTATTAGGCTTCTCAACGGTATACCAAAACTCAATTGACGCGGTAAGCGATCGTGATTTCATCGTTGAATTCCTATCAAATGGCGCGTTAATGATGGCGCATTTATCACGCTTTGCAGAAGAAATCATTCTTTGGTCAACAGATGAATTCAAATTTATCGACTTAGATGATTCCTTCTCAACCGGCTCAAGCATTATGCCACAGAAGAAAAACCCGGATATGGCGGAATTAATTCGTGGTAAAGCAGGTCGTACGTACGGCAATCTAATGGGCTTACTAACAGTCCTAAAAGGCATTCCACTAGCGTACAACAAAGATATGCAAGAAGATAAAGAAGGCATGTTCGACACATTACACACAATTGTCGGCGCGCTAAAAATCTTCGAAGGTATGGTTCGTACGATGACCGTCAACAAAAACGTGCTACATACAGCCGTTCATAATGACTTCTCAAATGCGACAGAACTTGCAGACTACTTAGCTGCAAAAGGCATGCCATTCCGTGAAGCACATGAAGTGACAGGGAAACTTGTTTTCACATGTATTAAACGCGGCATCTACTTATTAGACTTAACACTTGCGGATATGAAAGAAGGCAGTGACTTAATCGAAGAAGATGTCTACGAAGTATTAGCACCAGAAGCTGCGGTAAAACGTCGTCATTCTCTTGGTGGTACAGGCTTTGATCAAGTGAAAATTCAATTAGATAAAGCAAAAGCATTACGCAAGTAGTGAACATTGGAGAACGTATCACAGAGGGGATGCCAATCCGATAAACGGAACATACATATGCTCCGAAAAAGCGAACATCCAGAGGGGTGTTCGCTTTTTTTTATGGTATTTTTTTTGTCTTTCACGTAACATAATAAGTAGCCTTGAGTCGTTCAAATAGACTTCATAGTTCGCACATAATTTTGCGCTATACTAAAAGAAAGATTGGAGGCTTTGATGTGACAGATTTAACGTATTTCTTTGCGTTTGCCGCGGGACTTCTCAGCTTTATATCACCTTGTACGTTGCCGCTTTATCCCGCCTTTTTATCCTATATAACAGGTGTTTCAACTGCACAACTTACCGCAGATGGCCTTCGACGAAAGCAAGCACTTCTACATACGATTGCCTTCCTTGTTGGGTTTTCACTTATTTTTATCGTCTTAGGTTTTAGTACATCGTTTATTCGCGTGTTATTTATTCAATATGACGAATTAATTCGGCAGCTTGGCGGCATTTTAATTGTCATTTTTGGCCTTATTGTAGCAGGTGTTTTTAAGCCAACCCTTTTAATGAAGGAACATCGCTTTCAACTAAAAAATCGTCCTACAGGCTATGCTGGCTCCGCATTAATCGGTCTTGTTTTTGCGGCAGGATGGACACCGTGTACAGGTCCGATTTTAGCGAGTATTTTTCTGCTTGGTAGCACGAATCCAACAAGCGCAGTTAGCTATATGTTGCTGTATGTGCTAGGCTTTTCAGTGCCATTTTTAGTCATGGCATTTTTCTTGCCAAAAATTCAATTGTTAAAACATCATATGCAGCGTGTTGTCACATTAGGCGGCTATGTTATGATTGTAGTTGGTATACTCATTTTCTTTGATCAATTGAGTAAATTAAATCAATTATTCACGCCGATTTTTGGCGACTTTACAGGATTTTAATTTATAAAGTAGAGGTGATATGATGACACGTATTTTAATAGTGGATGATACATTTTTTATTCGAGAAACGATTAAGCGTATGATTGATGGTGAAGATTTTACCGTCGTAGGTGAGGCAGATAACGGGGAAGATGCGGTGAACCTTTATCGCGAGCTTCAACCAGACATCGTGACGATGGATATTACGATGCCGCTAAAAAATGGCTTAGAAGCAACAAAAGAAATTTGCGATGCGTTTCCGGAGGCGAAAATCTTAATGGTAACAGCTGTTGGCCAACAGAAAAATGTGATTACCGCACTTGAAAATGGTGCCAAAGATTTTATGACAAAGCCTTTTACACAGGAGCGCCTAGTAGAAACATTAAAACGACTCGTAGAAGTATAAATGGAAAGAAGAGATTAATGTGTTAGACTTTATAAAAGAACTCCCAACACAATTTTGGGTTATTGCCTCGACCGTTTTTGTCGTCTTTATGGGTGTGAGTGCAATGCTGATGCGTGCAAAATCAGCAAAAAAGCCAGCAAGTGCTAAAAAAATAATGATTCCCCCTGTTGCGATGTCAACAGGGGCGTTAATGTATATTTTCCCGTATTTCAGATTATCTTGGGAGCATTTAGCCATCACAGTGATTATCGGTGTATTATGCTCATTGATTTTAATTAAAACATCAAAATTTGAAATAGTCGCCCAAGATATTTATTTAAAACCATCGAAAGCATTTATTTTCGTGTTAGTAGGCCTTTTAATTTTCCGTACCGTAGCGAAGATTTATTTAGGCGGTACATTCCATTTAGGCGAGCTTGGCGGCATTTTCTTTTTATTGGCCTTTTCAATGTTATTACCGTGGCGTTTAGCGATGCTCGTGCAATTTAAAAAACTTGAAAAACAATTAAAAGAAGTGTAAATGTGGAGAAACCTGTCACAACTTGTGACAGGTTTTTTTCGTTTCGTCAGAATACGCTATTTTTTTCAGTAAGTATGCTAGAATAGGTGAGACTATAGAAACAGTAAGGAAGAGTGATTACATTATGAAAAAAGGGCTTTTACTTGTAGCAACGGGTGTATTGTCGCTGTCATTAGCAGCGTGTAGTAGCAATATGACGGGGACAACAGAAGAAAAAGATGCAGCGAAACAAGCAGAGACAACCGAACAATCAGCAGCAGAAACAACGTCAAAAACATCATCAGATGCTACAATGAATAAAGTTTTTGTCATTCCGAATGTTTACTTGAATCGTGAAGGATTATCGAGTGAAATTGATCCAGCTTCTGTAGAACATACAGATGTTAGCGATGAACAAACGAAATTTACAATGAGCGAAAAAAATATGGCAGAACAAAGCGAAAAAATTAATAGTGGCATTATCGGTGCGCTAACAGCATTAGCAGAAGGCAAAACAATGGAATCGGTTAAAGGTGTCGATACCGATGATATGTATGAACATGTGAAAATTTTTGTTGACGGGGATAAATTTGATAAGCAAAAAGATCCGACTGTCTTTGGTGCTATCGCTATTTCAATTGCAACGTATCAAATTTTAGAAGGCTGGGACGAGCCAAAGAGTAAAGTTGATTTCGTCGATAACGATACCCAAAAAGTATTGGCAACAAAATCAATTCCGGATGACGTATCAAAAGAATAATCGCTTCTATACCTCCAAGTGCGAATGCGCTATGGAGGTATTTTTTATATACTTAACTAAAGGGGGAATGATATGAGAAAATGGGGATTAGTCGCGTGTCTGCTCGTACTAGCGGGGTGCAGTTCGTTTCGAGGGGATATGCACTGGAAGGTGGCAGATTTCAACTATACGAATCAGCATCAAACAAACACGAGCTTAGCATCACTTCAAGGCACACCATTTATTGCGTACTTCTTTTTTACAAATTGTACGACCGTATGTCCGCCGATGACGATGAATATGGTCAAGCTTCAAAAGGAATTAAAGGCAGCTGGCATGGAGGATTATGCGCTTGTTGGCTTTAGCGTCGATCCTACGCGTGATACGCCAGCTGTAATCACACAATACATAAATCAGTTTCCGGTAGCGGATAAATCAAAATGGCATCTTTTAACGGGCTATGATGAGGCAGCTATTACTACTTTAGCAGCGACATCCTTTAAAACGATTGTGAAGCCTGAGGGAGGGAGCTCACAGATGATGCATGCGACAAATTTTTATTTAGTTGACCAACAGGGCTTTGTTCGAAAATCCTATGATGGTTATGGTCAAGTACCTGTCAGTGAAATCCTTAATGATTTAGCACATATACAGCCAAAATAAAAAAGAAACTGGGACAAATTACGTCATTTTCCTTTTTCGCGTTCATAACGAAAAACCGGAGCCGCACCACAGCGCGATTCCGGTTTTTCTTATGCTTACAAACTTATTTATGTTCGTTTTGTTGACGTAATAATTCACGAATATCTTTAAGTACATCTTCTTGTGTTTCAGCTGCTGCTTCTTCAACAACTTCATTTTGACGACGCATTTTATTTCCAAGCGACATAACAATTTTAATAAATAAGAAGATAGAAAATGCAATAATCACGAAGTCAATGACACTTTGGATAAACGCACCGTATTTAATGCTTTTGTAAGCTAAGTCTGAAACGTCCACTTTACCAATTAATAAAGTAACGATTGGCATGATGATGTTTTCTACTAAAGAAGTAACGATTTTACCGAATGCTGCCCCGATGATAACACCGACTGCAAGGTCTAATACATTACCTTTTAACGCGAACTCTTTAAATTCTTTCCACATACTTGAGTACACCTCCTTTATAACGAAATAATTATATGAGTTAACAAATTGTATGATACCTAAAAAATGGGTCTATGACAAATATTTTTATAATAAATTGGTTAAAATAAGGAAAAAGATACAAAATTAATGTACCATAACGAAGGAGGTGTCGAGTTTGAACTATGTTTTTCTTGCCATTTTATTGGCAACTGCACTTGCTGCAATTGAAGGGACCATTGTAGCAACGGCAATTCCAAGCATCACCGCTGACCTAAATGGTGTCGAATTAATTAGCTGGATTTATTCTGCTTATTTATTAACATCGGCGATTGCAGCGATTTTATTTGGGAAATTGGCCGATTTATTCGGTCGTAAAAAAATGATTATAATTGGGATTACCTTATTTGCGGTAGGATCCTTGTTATGTGGGGTATCACAAAGTATGGTGATGCTCATTATATGCCGTGCCATTCAAGGGGTTGGCGCTGGTTCAATTTTGCCGATTACGCTGACAATGGTCAGTGAATTATTTGAAACAGAAAAAGCCCGTGCACGAGGCCAAAGCTATATTAGTATGGTATGGGGCGTTGCAGGTGTTGTTGGTCCATTAATTGGTGGCTTTTTAATTGATAGCTTATCATGGCATTATATTTTCTTATTAAATGTACCGTTTGCAATTGGTTCTATTTATTTTATTGCGCGTTATTATGAGGAACAGCTTGTTGTGACGAAGCATAAAATTGATTATATGGGTGCTGTCTTATTCGCGGTAGCCATTTTATGCTTAATGTACGCGATTATTACGGGGAGTAATAGTGGGGAATGGTGGACGACGACGCAAATTGTTTGCTATAGCATCGTATTCATCTGTCTAGCTGCTTTTATTGCAGTAGAGCTGCGTGTAAGTGAACCGCTAATTCCGTTACAACTCTTTAAAAATCGTCGCCTAATGACGATTAATGCACTGTCATTTTGCACCATGGCCATCGTCATCGGCATGTCGGCATATGTACCACTTTATGCGCAAAATGTTCTAGGTAAGAATGCGACAGTAGCAGGCTTGATGCTAACACCATTATCCATTATGTGGACACTCGGTGCGATGGGCATCGGTGTTTTTATTGGCAAAATAGCCAATAAATATTTTATTGTCAGTGGTACGGTATTTTTAATTATCGGTACGCTAATGATGGCGCAACTAACGGCACATACATCTGCCATCTTTATTATTGGCGCAACGGCACTAACGGGCTTAGGCATGGGTTGTATTGCGCCATTACTAATTATTACGCTTCAAAAAACCGTTTCAAAAGAGCATGTTGGCTTAGCGACAGGATTAAATTCATTTACGAATACGTTTAGCCAATCACTTGGTGCGGCGATTTATGGCGTCATTTTCAATGTAGTGACCGTTACAACGGTTGCGGCTACATCTGCTAATATGTTCGCAACTGGCATTCAGGCAGTCTATGTCGGTACGCTTGTGTTTGCGGTTATCGCCTTATTACTTGCGCTAACAATTAAAAAAGAAGCTGTCACACAGTAAAAAGACAGGAATCGTGTAAGAAGCGCGATTCCTGTCTTTTTTAAATAACCGTAGCTCCTAAAGAGCCTGTGAAGTGTGCCAGTGCCCAGTCATGGCCGGCTTGATTAAAGCTTGCGACACCTTGTTCATGAATAATAATTGTAAAACCTAAGTTATACGCATCAACAGCGGTGTGTAGTACACAAATATCGGTACAAACACCGACTAAATGTAACTCATTAATACCACGCTCGCGTAGTCGTAATAATAAATCAGTACCAGCGAATGAAGAATAACGAGTTTTATCCATCCATTTCACATAACTGCGGTTCGCATAGGTTTCATAAACCGCTTGCAAATCACCGTAAAGTTTTCGTCCGTCCGTATCTCGAATATTATGTGGTGGGAACAATGCAGTTTCTGGATGATACGGGTCATTTTTTTCATGTAAATCACATGCAAACACGACATATTGCTCGTCGTTAATAAATTGTGTCGTTAATTTTGTAATATAAGATTCGAGCGCTTGCCCGGGCGCGCCACATGTTAATGCGCCGTCCGTTGCAACGAAATCATTTGTGTAATCAATGATGACTAATGCTTTATTCATCTGTATCGCCTCCTGTCTTTACTGTACGCAAGTTATCGAAAAATGTCTACTTGAAAAAATGTCACAATTTCGACAAAAAATGTTTGCGTTTTTTATTTTCAAGGTATATGATATTTACAAATAATAATCATAAAACAGCAAAAAATGATTGTTATGAAGAGAAAGGTGGAGAATCGTATGTACGAAATGTCAAATAAAAAATATAACACAATTGGATTTGTAGTAGCAGGCTTGCATTTATTCGTCATGTTAAATTTGGCATTAGACTTAACGCTGATTCCGGGTGTTAATGTGTAATAGGTGGTGCAACCAAATAGTCATCCTCTCCTAAGAGCATCTTTATGCTTTGATTAGTGAGAGGATTTTTTTATGGAGGAGAAGACAATGAAAAAAATGCCAGCAGTTTTTCAAACATTTGAGCATCCTTATGCGTGGCTTGATTTAGATGCGCTAGATGCGAATATTCGTACGATGATTGCAGGAAGCGGTGACAAAGACATTCGCATCGCTACAAAATCGATTCGCTCAACAGATGTTCTACGCTATATTGAGCGTGCTGTCGACCAGCGTTTTGCAGGGTGGATGACATTTACAGCAGCCGAAACCGCTTATTTATGCGAACAAGGATTTGATCACTTTTTATTAGGCTATCCGACGCTTGAGGAAAAGAGTGTGCGCCAGTTAATGCGCTGGATTCATCAGGGGAAAGATATTACGTTTATGGTCGATGCAGTCGAACAGGTGGATTTTTTAAAGCGCCTAGCAGAGGAAGAAGATGTTGCCGCTGCGCTTTGTATGGATTTAAATGTGTCCCAGCAATATCCATCACTTTATTTTGGAACGCGACGGTCAGCACTAACGAATGCGAAGGATACGGCGCGCTTTATCGACGCCATTTTGCCCAGTCCATATATTTATGTTGTCGGCTTGATGGGCTATGATGCACAAATTGCTGGTGTAGGTGATCGTCCAGCGAATAAAGCGACTGGCACCGTTATTCGTCGCCTACAGCAGCGTGCTAAAAAAGAGGTGCAAAAGCGTCGTCAAAAGGTCGTTCGTTATATCGAAAAAAACAAGGACCGCTGCGCTTTGTAAATGGTGGTGGAACGGGGAGTATGGCGTATACCGCAACCTGTCCCGAAGTGAGCGAGGTAACAATTGGTTCCGGTTTATACCGGCCAGGACTCTTTGATTATTATGACGATATGCCGTTTGAAGTCGCAGCGGGCTATGCGATACGTGCAACAAGGAGGCCGTCACAAACAACGATTGTGGCGCATGGGGGCGGCTATATCGCAAGTGGCGCGACAGGCAGTGATAAAATGCCCGTGCTCGCTGATGACGAGTTAGCTTTTTATGCAACAGAAGGGGCGGGGGAAGTGCAAACACCGTTAGCAATGCCGAAAAATAAATATGCCATTGGGGATTCCATCGTGCTACGCCATGCGAAAGCAGGCGAGCTATGCGAGCGTTTCCAAGTATTACATGGCTATCGTCATAATACGTATATTGGGCCGATGACAACCTATAGGGGGGAAGGACAATGTTTTCTATAGAAGAAAGATGGTCAAACTGGGCAGGGACATTTACAACACCGAAGGCAATGATTTATGAGCCTGCTTCTATTGAAGAAGTAAGTTTACTTATAAAGCAAGTCACACAGAAGCAGCAAACAATTCGTGCAATGGGGGCTCGCCATTCCTTTAGCGGTGTCGCAAAACCCGATGACGTAGGGGTGAGCTTAACACGTATGCGGGGTCTTATTCAGCTAGATAAGCTGAAGCAGGAGGCGACGTTTTGGGCAGGCACGCATTTATATGAAATCGGACCGCTCTTAGAGGAGTATGGCTATGGACTTGCGAATATGGGCGATATTGATGTGCAATCCCTCGCTGGAGCCACAAGTACAGGGACACATGGTACAGGGATTACGCTTGGCTCTTTATCGAGTCAGGTGACACGCTGGGGGCTTGTGGATGGCGAAGGAAATTACCGAGAAGTGACGCGTGAAGATCCGTTAGCACAGTCGCTACATATTGGGCTCGGTCTGTTTGGCATTGTCGTACAGATTACGATAAAGGTTGTGCCTGTATATGGTTTAGCCTATGAGTCGTCGCGTATAACGGTGCAGGATACGCTAGCGCAGTTTCAATCGATTATCGAAACGAATCGTCACGCCGAATGGTATTACTTCCCAGGACAGTCGCAGATGCAATTAAAAGTGATGAATGCAGTTCCGTATGAGCAGTTAGAGCGTCAGCCAACAAAACCTTTCGACAATTTTATCGAAAATCAAGTGTTACAAGGTATGTCGTCCCTTTGTAAGCGCATGCCACAAACAACTAGCCTCGTGAGTAAGATTTCGGCGAAGGCCGTACCGATTGGGGCAAGACAGGATATTAGCTATCGCATATTCGCCTCGCCAAGACAAGTGAAGTTTGCAGAATGTGAGTATGCGATGCCATTACACTATTTCGAAGCATTTCTTGAAGAGCTTCATTTTACGATGTCGCGGGAGCTTTTTCATGTGCATTTTCCGATTGAATGCCGCACACAAAAAGGTGAAGCGGGCATTTTAAGTCCCACACAGCAGCAAGATAGTGCTTTTTTTGCGTTCCATATGTATAAAGGGATGCCGTATAAGCGCTATTTTCGCTATATGGACCATCTTTTACAAAAATACGGAGGACGCGCGCATTTTGGGAAGATGAATCGTTACACGCAATGTGAGCTTAAAAAGCAGTATAGCGATATTGATATATTTCTAACACACCAACAGCAATGCGACCCTAACAGCGTTTTTATGACTGAATATATGAGAAAAATTCTCATTTAGCTAAAAATGACCTACGCGATATATTGCATGAAAAATTTTTAAAAATTTTTCGAAAAATTCAAAAATGAGCAGAAAAGCGTAATTATGCGTTTGTAAACGCTTTAATGTACAGAATAATTTTTTTAATTGTCTGATAATTCTAAATAGACTGTTGACTTCATAGAGTATACATACTATGATAACAACAATTTAATAAACGTATTTGAAACGAGGTACAATCAAACGTTTATAGATTTTATAAGAAGTAGCAGCCGTCAAGTAACGTTGATGCAACTGATACGCTTCTTACTTAGATATAGAAGAGGTGTCGTGAATGCGTAGTGATATGATTAAAAAGGGTGTCGATCGTGCACCTCACCGAAGCTTACTTTATGCGGCTGGTGTTAAAACAAAAGATTTAGACAAACCGTTTATCGGAATTTGTAATTCGTATATTGATATTATTCCCGGACATGTCCATTTACAGGAGTTCGGTAAAGTAGTAAAACAAGCTATTATTGATGCAGGTGGGATTCCATTTGAGTTCAATACAATCGGTGTAGATGATGGGATTGCGATGGGGCATATTGGTATGCGCTACTCATTACCATCACGTGAGTTAATCGCCGATAGTGCAGAAACAGTCATTAACGCACACTGGTTTGACGGTGTGTTCTACATTCCAAACTGTGACAAAATCACACCAGGGATGTTGATGGCGGCTGTTCGTACAAATGTTCCGTCTATCTTTGTAACAGGGGGCCCAATGGAGCCTGGTGTTTCATCAAAAGGCGAACCATTATCCCTTACTTCGGTATTCGAAGGTGTCGGTGCTTATAAAAGTGGCCGCATGAGTGAATCAGAATTACTTGATATCGAGCAAAATGCCTGTCCAACATGTGGTTCTTGCTCAGGGATGTTCACAGCGAACTCAATGAACTCCTTAATGGAAATGGTCGGTTTAACCGTACCGGGGAATGCGACAATTGTTGCAACATCCGATAAGCGTCATGAGTTGATTAAGCAAGCAGCACGTAACTTAGTTGATATGATTAAAAATGATGTGAAGCCGCGCGATATCGTGACGAAAGAAGCGATTGATGATGCCTTCGCCTTAGATATGGCAATGGGTGGCTCAACAAATACAGTGCTTCATACATTAGCACTCGCACATGAGGCAGAAATTGATTACGACATCAATGACATAAATACAGTAGCAGAGCGCGTACCGTATTTAGCGAAAATCATGCCAGCATCGAATTACTCGATGCATGATATTCACTTGTCAGGTGGTATCTCAGCAATCATTAATGAATTAACAAAAATTCCAGGCGCGATTCATCCCGATCGTATTACCGTTACAGGTAAAACAATTCGTGAAAATGTCGCGAACAATGAAATTACAAATACAGATGTGATTCGTACGAAGGATAACCCATATAGTAAGGTTGGCGGCTTATCGATTTTATTCGGTAATATCGCACCAAACGGCGGCGTTATTAAAGTCGGAGCAGTTGATCCATCGATTCAAACATTCCGCGGTGAAGCGATTTGCTTTGACTCACAAGATGCGGCACAAGAAGCGATTGATAATGGTACTGTGCAAGCAGGACATGTTGTTGTCATTCGCTATGAAGGTCCTAAAGGTGGCCCTGGTATGCCAGAGATGCTTGCACCAACGTCTGCTATTCAAGGGCGTGGGCTAGGCAAGGAAGTCGCATTAATTACAGATGGTCGCTTCAGTGGCGCATCTCGCGGGATTTCAATTGGTCATATTTCACCAGAAGCTGCAGAGGGCGGTCCAATCGCTCTAATCAATGACGGTGATATCATTACAATTGATTTACCAGCGCGTACGATTAATGTTGAAGTCGCGGAAGAGGAATTAGCAAAACGCGCAGAAACATTACCAGTATTTGAGCCAAAAATCAAAAAAGGTTGGTTAGCACGTTACTCAAGTTTAGTAACATCTGCATCAACTGGCGGTACGATGAAGTTTTAATTAAAAAATTCTAAAAATTCAATATTTAAAGCGTTGAAGAGGTAAAAGGAAATAGATATGGACTTTCCAGAGAGCTGATGGCCGGTGTGAATCAGTAGCCAGCTATTTCTGACATCCCCTCGGAGTGAATGACTAAACGCCTCATGCTACTAGGTCGTTCCGGGTGCTCGCACTCGTTATTAAAAGAATAGATTCGTCTATTCATAAGGCTATAAAGGTGACTTTATAGCGAAGCAGGGTGGTACCATGAAAGTTTTTTCATCCCTACGCAAAGAGGAGCAATGTATTTTTGCGTGGCATGAGAAAACTTTTTTTCGTGAATAATTAACTGAATAGGGAGGAGCCATACGAATGAGCGCAGAACTTGAACTAGCAAATCATCCAACACAGGCACAAGAGCAAGAAACGAAGACAAAACCGAAAACAGGTGCAGAAGTATTTATTGAAGCACTGAAAGATCAAGATGTTGATATTATTTTCGGTTACCCAGGTGGTGCAGTCTTACCATTATATGACGCATTATACCGCAACCCAATCAAACACATTTTAGCACGCCACGAGCAAGGCGCAATCCATGCAGCGGAGGGCTATGCACGTGTGACAGGGAGACCGGGTGTCGTCATTGCTACATCAGGGCCAGGAGCGACAAACCTAGTTACAGGTATTACGGATGCGATGATGGATTCCCTTCCATTAGTAGTATTCACTGGTCAAGTAGCCACAACGGTCGTTGGAACGGATGCATTCCAAGAAGCAGATATCGTAGGAATCACACAGCCAATTACAAAGCATAATTATCAAATTAAAGATGTACAAGATGTACCACGCATTATTAAAGAGGCATTCCATATTGCCAATACAGGTCGTAAAGGGCCAGTTGTCGTTGACTTCCCAAAAAATATTGCCAATGCCATCTTTGATAGCGAGGCGTATGTCGATGAGCCAATCAACTTACCAGGCTATCAACCAACATTACGTCCCAATTACTTGCAAATCAAAAAAGCGGTAGAGCTATTAAAAACCGCAAAAAAACCAATTATTCTTGCAGGTGCTGGCGTACTCGCAGCCGATGCTAAACAAGAATTCAATGAATTTATCGAGCGTCATAACTTCCCAGTCGTAAATACATTATTAGGCTTGGGGACAATCGATAATGATCATGCAAACTTCTACGGTATGGCAGGGATGCATGGTACGTACGCATCGAATATGGGGATTTCAGAAGCCGATGTTCTACTAAATATCGGTGCCCGCTTCGATGACCGTCTAACAGGGAATTTATCAAAATTCGCACCAAATGCTACTGTGATTCACATCGACGTGGACCCAGCAGAAATCGGCAAAAATGTACCGACAGATGTGCCAATCGTATCCGACGCGAAAGAAGCATTAAAAGCGTTATTAAAACAAGATTTTGATACAGCAGATTTCTCTGAATGGACAACGCAACTAAATGACTGGCGTACACAATATCCGTATTGGTACGAGGAAGATGAACAAGGCGTACTGTTACCACAGCAAGTACTAGCAGCAGTCAATGAGTTAACGAATGGGGAAGCAATTGTGACAACGGATGTTGGGCAACATCAAATGTTCGCCGCACAGTATTTCTCATTCAAAAAAGATCATCGCTGGGTAACATCCGGTGGACTTGGTACGATGGGATTCGGTTTCCCAGCTGCCATCGGAGCGCAATTCGCCTTCCCTGATGAGCAAGTTATCGCAGTTGTTGGCGACGCAGGGTTCCAAATGACGCTACAAGAGCTAGGGTTATTACAGGAATTTAATTTACCAGTAAAAGTCATCATGCTAAACAATGCCTGTCTAGGTATGGTAAGACAGTGGCAACAATCATTCTACGATGAACGTTACTCATCGTCATTAATGCCGGTACAACCAGACTTCTTAAAGCTAGCAGAGGCATATGATGTAAAGGGCTTTATCATCGATGATCCAGCAACAGCGAAAGCGCAACTACAAGAGGCCTTAGATTACGACGGTCCAGTATTAGTTGACTGCCGCGTAAAACAACTAGAGCTTGTAACACCAATGGTTGCACCAGGTGCAGGGCTAGCTGAGATGATTGGAGTGGAAAAAGAATGAAACGTATCATTACGGTAACAGTAATTAATCAAAGTGGGGTACTTAACCGCGTAACCGGGCTATTGATGAAGCGTCAATTTAATATTGAGAGCATCACAGTAGGCCACACTGAACAGCCGGGAATTTCAAAAATGACATTCATCGTTAATGTAGAAGATGAAGGCAAAATTGAACAACTCGTTAAACAATTATCGAAACAAATCGATGTGATTAAAGTAAATGACATCACAGATAAATCAACGGTTATTCGCGAGTTAGCGTTAATCAAAGTCGTAGCGCCACCGAATTTACGCGGTGAAATTAACTCCATCGTTGACCCATTCCGTGGGCAAGTAATCGATATTGGTAAAAATGTCGTAACGTATCAAGTAGTCGGCTCACCAGAGAAAATCGATGCGTTCATCGAGCTTGTGAAGCCATATGGCATTAAAGAATTAACACGTACTGGTGTTACAGCGTTCGTTCGTGATTCGCAACTTCAGCAGAAGACACAACTATCGCTTTTACAATAAACTAACATACTAAAAAAATGACATTCATTAGGGGGAAAAGCATTATGGCACAAATGTATTACAATCAGGACATCAACGAGAAAGTATTAGAAGGGAAAAAAATCGCAGTAATCGGTTACGGTTCACAAGGTCATGCACACGCACTTAACCTAAAAGAATCTGGTTTTGATGTACGCATCGGTATCCGTCCAGGGAACTCTGCAGATCGCGCGAAAAATGATGGCTTAGACGTAAAATCAGTAGCAGAAGCTGCACAAGAAGCAGATGTAATCATGGTTCTTCTTCCAGACGAAACACAAAAAGCAGTATACGAAGCGGAAATCGCACCAGGTTTAGTAGCTGGTAACGCTTTAGTATTCGCTCACGGTTTCAACATCCACTTCGAACAAATCGTAGCACCTGCTGATGTGGACGTATTCCTCATCGCACCAAAAGGACCAGGACATTTAGTTCGTCGTACATACCAAGCAGGCGCTGGTGTACCAGGATTAATCGCTGTCTATCAAGATGCCACTGGCCAAGCAAAAGATTTAGCCCTTGCTTACTCTAAAGGAATTGGCGCAGCTCGTGCAGGCGTTCTTGAAACAACGTTCAAAGAAGAAACAGAAACAGATTTATTCGGTGAACAAGCGGTACTTTGCGGTGGCGCAGTTGAGCTAGTAAAAGCGGGCTTTGAAACATTAGTAGAAGCAGGTTACCAACCAGAAATCGCTTACTTCGAATGTTTCCACGAATTAAAATTAATCGTTGACCTAATGTACGAAGGCGGTATCGAAAACATGAACTATTCAGTATCTGATACAGCTGAGTGGGGCGAATACGTTTCAGGTCCACGCGTTGTAACAGCTGAATCAAAAGCAGCAATGAAAGACGTATTAACAGACATCCAAAACGGTACATTTGCTCGCGAATGGATTCAAGAAAACGAAACAAATCGTCCACAATACACTGCGAAAAAACAAGCAGTTAAAGATCACCAAATCGAACAAGTTGGCGCTAAATTACGTGAAATGATGCCATTCGTAGGTCAAAAAGCTTCTGCTGAAGTAGTAGGTAAATAAGATGACGAAGATTGATATCTTTGATACAACCCTTCGTGATGGAGAACAGTCAGCTGGTATTAATTTAAATACTGGAGAAAAACTTGAAATTGCGAAGCAGCTAGAACGTCTAGGTGTCACCATTATTGAAGCAGGATTCCCGGCTTCATCACCTGGCGATTTCGAAGCTGTATCACGTATCGCAACAACAGTGAAAAATTCGACTGTGACTGGATTAGCTCGTGCGATGCAAAAAGATATTGATGTGACATGGGAAGCACTTAAACATGCTGAAAACCCTCATATCCATGTGTTTCTTGCGACGAGTCCAATTCACATGAAATATAAGTTAAATAAAACACCTGAAGAAGTGATTGAAGCGAGTGTTGCTGCTGTAAAGTATGCAAAGCAATTTTTCCCGCTTGTTCAGTGGTCTGCTGAAGATGCCTTCCGTTCGGATAAGGAATTTTTAGTACGCATCATCGATGAAGTAATCAAAGCAGGTGCTACAACGATTAACGTACCAGATACAGTAGGCTACGCAAGTCCTGCTGAGTACGGTGCATTATTCAAATACTTGATTGAAGAAATTCCAAACAGTGACTTAGTGAAATTCTCATCTCATTGTCATGATGATTTAGGAATGGCTGTAGCGAATTCGATCGCAGCAATTGAAAATGGTGCACGTCAAGTAGAATGTACAATCAATGGTATCGGCGAACGTGCAGGGAATGCCTCACTAGAAGAAATCGGTGTCGCCCTACACATTCGTAACGATATTTATCAGACGGAAACAGGTCTTAATCTTTCGGAAATTACACGTACATCTCGCCTTGTTAGCAAATTGACAGGTTCTCCTGTTCAGCCAAACAAAGCTATCGTTGGGAAAAATGCTTTCGCTCATGAGTCAGGCATTCACCAAGACGGTGTACTGAAAAATCCAGAGACGTATGAGATCATTACACCGGAGCTTGTCGGTGAAAATAAAGTGCCACTTGTGCTAGGGAAACACTCAGGTCGTCATGCGTTCAAAGAGCGGGCAATCGAGATGGGCTTTGATTTAGCAGATGATCGTCTACAAAACGCATTTGTTGCATTCAAAGAGTTAGCAGATAAGAAAAAAGAAATTACCGAAGAAGATTTATTGACGTTATTAACGGATGAGACGCTAGAAGTAGCTGATATTCCGAAATACGTTTTACAATCTGTGCAAGTACAATATGGTACGGAAAATATTCCGACTGCAACGGTACGCGCAACGAAACCTTCGGGTGAAGAAGTAACGGTTGCTTCTACTGGCTCAGGTTCTGTTGAAGCCATCTTCAATACACTTGAAAAATTAGTCGAGGAACCGGTGAAAATTTTAGATTATCGCGTATCATCTGTTGGCTCAGGCCGCGATGCATTAGGTGAAGCAGTGATTAATATTGCTTACAAAGATGGTAAATATCGTGGGCGTGACGCTGCACAAGATGTTTTGAAAGCTTCTGCTGAAGCGTATCTTGATGCGATTAATCGTGAAATTATTCAAGCGCAATTACGAGTAAAAGAATTAGCATAACTACTTGAGACTGCCTCAAACGGGGCAGTCTCATCTATTACATACTGTTTAACTTTGAAGGGAGACATTCTTATGGAAAAGAAAATTACGGCTTTACCAGGTGACGGCATCGGTCCAGAGATCGTGTCAAGTGCTGTACAAGTACTACAAGCTATCGCACAAAAATACAATCATACATTCCACATCGCAGTAGGTGCTATTGGTGGTGCGGCAATTGATCAATTCAATGATCCGCTACCTCAAGAAACAATTGATTTATGTGAGGCGAGCGATGCGATTTTATTAGGTGCAGTTGGAGGGCCAAAATGGGACAATAACCCATCAGATTTACGCCCAGAAAAAGGCTTGTTACGCATTCGTAAGCACTTTGATTTATTCTCTAACCTACGTCCGGTTCAAGCGATTCCATCGATGTTACACTCGTCTCCTTTAAAAGAAGAAAACGTGAAGGACGTAGATTTACTAATCGTGCGTGAATTAACAGGAGGTCTCTACTTTGGTGAACGTAACCGCGATGAGGAAAATGCGTACGACACACTCACATATAGCCGTAAAGAAATCGAGCGCATTGTCGACAATGCCTTCCAGTTAGCTCGCCTACGCAACAAACGTTTAACATCGGTAGATAAGGCGAATGTACTCGATACATCTCGCTTATGGCGCCAAATTGTTGAGGAGAAAAAAGCGGATTACCCAGATGTGGAAGTAGAACATAGCTTAGTTGACTCAACAGCAATGAAATTAATTACGAACCCCGCTTCCTATGATGTCATCGTAACGGAAAATATGTTTGGTGATATTTTATCAGATGAAGCCTCTGTTATTACAGGTTCACTAGGGGTGCTACCTTCTGCATCTATGCGTGGCGATAACTTTGGTTTATACGAACCAGTCCATGGCTCAGCACCAGATATTGCAGGTCAAGGCATTGCGAATCCTGCTGCAACGATTTTATCTGCGGCGATGCTTTTGCAATATACGTTTGAATTATCAGATGAAGCAAAAGAAATTGAGCAAGCTGTTGCGCGCGTATTTGAGCAAGGGTTCTTCACAGGCGATATGGCGGCAAAAGGAACAGCCGCATTATCAACAGATGAATGGACAGAAAAAGTTATTGCAGAAATTAATCCATCGTATGTACCTGATACATTAGCAAATCTACTATAAGAAAGGATGACGACATATGGGAAAAAATATTATTGAAAAAGTTTGGGATAATCACATCGTTTATGAGGAGCCTGGTAAACCGGATTTATTATTCATCGACCTACATTTAGTCCATGAAGTAACGAGTCCACAAGCATTTGAAGGCTTACGCTTAAACAATCGCCAAGTGCGTCGTCCAGATTTAACATTTGCAACGATGGATCACAACGTACCAACGCAAAATTTACCAGTCATCAATGACCCGATTGCTAAAAAGCAAATTATGACACTTGCTGATAATTGTAAGGAATTTGGTATAGAGCTAGCAGATATGGGCCACCCAGACCAAGGGATTGTCCATGTTATTGGGCCACAACTGGGCTTAACACAGCCGGGTAAAACAATTGTTTGTGGCGACTCGCATACATCGACACATGGTGCTTTTGGTGCCATTGCTTTTGGAATTGGAACATCTGAAGTAGAACATGTACTCAGCACGCAAACTTTATGGCAAAATAAACCGAAAACGATGGAAGTACGCGTTGAAGGTGAATTAGGCTTTGGTGTTGCGGCAAAAGATATTATTTTAGCCATTATTGCGAAATTCGGTATTGATATGGGTACGGGACATATCGTTGAATTTACTGGTGATGCCATCCATAAGCTATCAATGGAAGAACGTATGACGATTTGTAATATGTCGATTGAAGCGGGTGCAAAAGCGGGACTAATTTCACCAGACCAAATTACCGTTGATTATCTTAAAGGGCGTAAATTCGCGCCACAACAGCAATTTGAAGAAGCTGCGACACATTGGTTATCACTAGCGTCTGATGCAGATGCCACATACGATGAAGTTCGCATTATTCAAGCATCTGAAATCGAGCCAATCGTGACATGGGGCACAAACCCATCTATGGGGGTTGGCGTCTCACAAACGGTGCCAACAGCAGCTGACTTCGCAGAAGAATCAGATAAACAAGCACTTGAAAAAGCATTAACATATATGGATTTAGAAGCAGGCACCCCAATTACGGACATCGCCATTCAACATGTCTTTATCGGTTCGTGTACAAACTCTCGTTTACATGATTTACGTGCAGCTGCAGCAGTTATCCAAGGACAGAAAGTGCATGATGGTGTACGTGCAATCGTTGTACCAGGTTCTTATTCTGTCAAACAGCAAGCAGAAGCAGAAGGGCTAGATCAAGTATTCTTAAATGCAGGCTTTGAATGGCGCGAATCTGGTTGTTCGATGTGCTTAGCGATGAATGAGGACGTGGTACCTGCTGGTGAACGCTGTGCGTCAACATCTAATCGTAACTTTGAAGGTCGTCAAGGTGCGGGCTCACGTACGCATTTAGTATCGCCTCCAATGGCCGCAGCAGCCGCAATCGCTGGTCATTTCGTTGACGTTCGAGAAATTATGAAAGCATCTGTATAGGAGGAGAGCCGAATGAAACCAATCAATCAAGTAAACAGTGTATTAACGCCATTAAATCGTAAAAACGTAGATACCGATCAAATCATTTCAAAAGAATTTTTAAAACGTATTGAGCGCACAGGCTTTGGTCAATATGTTTTTTATCACTGGCGTTTCGATGCACAAGGAAATCCAATTGAAGATTTCGTCTTAAATCAGCCGCAATACAAAGGGTCAAGCATTTTAGTCGCACATGATAACTTTGGCTGTGGCTCTTCTCGTGAACATGCACCATGGGCCATCTTAGACTATGGTTTTAATGTGATTATTGCACCGAGTTATGCGGATATTTTCCATAACAACTGCTTTAAAAATGGTATTTTACCGATTGAATTATCGATTCCAGAAGTGGAAGAGATTTTAGCGACAGCAGAAGCAAATCCAACGGAAGCTATTGTTAATTTAGCGCAGCAAACGGTAACGGTAGGTGACAAAGTGTATCATTTCGACATTGATGGCTATTATAAAGAGACATTATTAAATGGTTGGGATGAAATTTCGTTAACAATTCAATATGATGAGTATATTAAGAAATACGAACAATCTCATAAGGCATTTGTGTAATAACGCATAAAGCAAGCAGGAAACGGATACAACGGTTTCCTGCTTTTTTTGTAGGATTGTAAACAAGAGAAGACGGTTTTTATGTGTATTTTTGCATTGAAATGGAATAGATTCACTACTATATGCATGATATTCCTAAAAAAGGAAAAACACTGTGTTTTACGAAAAAAGAAAACGGCAATAGTAGACTATCTTATGAATAAAAGGAGTGTACAGCATGAACAACTTTGTAGAAGCAATTCAATCGTTACAAGCAGCAAGTATTCAACGAGATAAAACATCAAAAGGGATTCGATATGAGATGGACGGTCACTTAATGATGAAACTACATCGTAATCAATTAAAGCCAATCGAAGCAATGATTAATGAGCGCGGTATTGTTGAAAAACGATTAGTCGATAATGCAGATCGCATTGAGATGCATCAATTCGAGCAAGTCATTTCTTCAAAAGCAGGAGATTTTGCTAAATTATTTTAATATTATTACAATCAAATAAGGGATAAAGGGCTGTCAAATCTAGGGGATGATGAGGTGGCCTTTTTATTATTGTCTTATAACAGATTAATTAAAAAATTATAAAAAATACTGTACAAATAAACTATTCCGATGGTAAAATAGAAAATGTTAAAACATATGGCATCATCTATTAAGAATATTTATTACATTTTTATAAACAATCGATTTTATGGGAGAGATCGAGCGTTATTGATGCCGATATGGAATATTTCTTCTGAATAATCTGTATCATAACAGCTTGACAGAGCTTTTACAAAAGGGGTGTAAGCATTCTGTCAACGGAAGAAATACTGAAATGTCGTATCGTACGTTAAGATAAGGGGTTATCTTAGCCTATACATAGTGTTTAAAAGGGCAGATACGATATGTTCAGCGTTCAAACAAAGGGTTTTACAATAGAACACATAAAAAGGAATCGCTTCGGGCGGTTCTTTTTTTAGTGCGAATAAAGTGCTATACTCAACTTATTGAGGAGTGAGCGGACGTATGGAATTTAATAAACAAACACGCGAGCAATTACTACAACAACAACTCGCGGCTATACATAGTGATACCCATGTGTTAATTAAAAAAATGCAGCAAGAATTGCAAAATCCAAGCGGTGATCAAAGCGAGCCTGTCTTTATTGATGATGTACTAGTAGCAGAGGCAGTGAACTTGTTACAGCAAAGTGTAGCGAATCAAAAAGAAGCGCAATATGAGTTGGGACACTTATATCGTGGTATTGGTATGATGGCGCTTAGTGTGAGTTGCTTTGAGCTTGCGGCAGACAACGGCTATTTAGCGGCAATGTACTGGTTAGGAAACTTTTATTATGAAGGCATTGGTGTTGATGAAAATATTGAAAAAGCCTTTTCGTATTATGAGTATGCGGCGAAGGCTGGGCTTGCAGATGCGATGAATAATTACGCAGATATGTATTTCCGCGGCGAAACAGTGCCGCAAAACGATGAAATCGCATATCATTGGTTTTCAAAAGCGGCAATGCTTGGTGTATCTGAGTCGATGTTTACGCTTGGGTATATGTTTGAAAAAGGTGTCGGCGTTGAATTAGATGAGGAGACTTCTCTTTATTGGTTTGAACAGGCAGCAAATAATGGCGATTTATATGCGGCAAATTATTTAGGGCATAAAGCAATGCAACGTGCGGCATTTGATGAGGCGTTCATCTGGTATTTACAAGCAGCAACAGGGCAAGATGTCGAAGGAGAATACAATGTGGGCTTTTGCTATGAAGAAGGCATTGGGACGATGCAAAATTTACAAAAGGCGAAATATTGGTATCAACGTGCGGCATTACAAGGTGATACACAAGCAAAAGAAAAACTAGCGCGTTTTTAAGAAAATGAAAGCGGGAATAGCAGTTAAAAGGGAGGTGGCGCATATGCGACACCATATCGAACAACTACTTATGCTAGAGCAGCAGCTATCACTCCAGCTTCGAGACGATTTTGAACGGCAAAATATGAATGAAGCTAAAACGGTATTGCAATTGCCGCGTTTTCAGCAAGTGAGTATTGTGCGACAAATTTTGGCAGACTGTGCGCATGTGCATCTTGCATTATATGAGCCGACAGCAAACTCAGAAATGTGCACTAAAATTGATGCATTGCGTCAGGCATTGCATACGCAGCAACTACCACAGCATATGGTAATGATTGATGCGCTTTGCTACTTTGAGCAGTGGTATGAGGCAGAGGATGCAAGGTTGTTAATGGATAAACCAGCCCATTATGAACTGAAATGGGCGATTGCCTATACGATGACCTGGCTCGATGAACCGCAAACATGGGCGAATTTAAAAAAGTATATTGCGCCGATTATCGAGAGATTTGAACAGCAGTATCCAGGCTATGATTTTATGCTACAGGCGGAGCGCGCATTAAGCGATTTAGCGGATATTGACCAGCTTCTTTTAGTAACGGTAGATAGCCAGCAAACAAGATGCTTTTTAGCCGTTACAGCGCCAGAACGGCTGAATCAGCTTGTGAGGCGCGTGTATCAGCATCAGCCATTCATATTGCTAACACTGAATCTACAACAGCAATTACACCGCGCTTATGAGGCACAGCTTATGTATAAATGAAGCAGGAAACGTAAAAAGCGTTTCCTGCTTTTTGTATTCCGAAAAGTAGGCATAACGATAAGAACTATTCTTTTTTGGAATAGTAAGTATTCCAATGATTGACAGCGTTATACTTAGTCATATAGCCAATTATCCATTTTTGAGGGGGAATGTTTGATGAAAGTGGCATTATTTGCGACATGTTTAGTCGATGTATTTCAAACAAATGTAGGGAAAGCAACGGTACAATTACTCGAGTCACTTGGGTGTGAGGTGACCTTTCCAAAAGGGCAGGTTTGCTGTGGGCAGCCAGCATATAATTCTGGATATGTAAAAGATGCTAAGGAACCGATGCGCCATATGATTGATACATTTTTACATGAAGAATGTATTGTGACACCATCTGGCTCATGCGCAACAATGTTTAAGGAATACCCGCATATTTTTGCGGATGATCCTATTTATGCAAAGAAAGCACAGCTTGTAGCTGATAAAACGCATGAATTAACAGAATTTTTAGTCAACGTATTGGGCGTAACCGATGTAGGAGCTAGTTTTCCCCATCGCGTGACGTATCATTCATCTTGTCATATGACGCGTTTACTCGGCGTCAAAGATGAGCCACGTATTTTATTACAGCATGTCAAAGGGCTAGAGCTTGTAGAACTGCCGAATGCGCATAATTGCTGTGGTTTTGGTGGCACATTCTCTGTGAAAATGGGCGACATTTCAGAGCAAATGGTCGATGAAAAAGTAGATTGTGCACTGCAAACCGATGCAGACTATTTAATTGCCTCAGATGGAGGATGCATGATGAATATTAATGGGCGTATGCATCGTCGTGGTGAAAAAATGACAACGATGCATATTGCGGAAGTTTTAACGCAGCATGAGGGGGTGTAGCGAATGGCGATTCAATTTAACCAACATAAATTTAATGATAATGTAGAAGAAAATTTACAAAATGATTTTATGCGAGGTGCTGTTGCATCTGCACAAAATCATTTGTATACAAAGCGCCTAGATGCTGTGGAGGAATTAGGTGACTGGGAAGAGTGGCGAAACCATGCGCAGGAAATTCGCCAGCATGTGCTAGAAAACTTAGATTACTATTTACACGAGCTTGCAAGCAATGTCGAAAAAGCAGGTGGTCATGTACATTTTGCTCGCGATGCAGAAGACGCCAATGCGTATATTCGTGAGGTCGTACGTCAAAAAAACGCCAAAAAAATTGTGAAATCAAAATCAATGGTCACCGAAGAAATTAGCTTAAATGAAGCCTTAGAGGCAGAGGGTTGCCAAGTGCTTGAAACGGATTTAGGAGAGTATATTCTTCAATTAGAAGGCGATAAGCCATCACATATTGTTGCACCGTCATTGCATAAAAATAAAGACCAAATTAAAGAGGTATTCGTTGAAAAGTTGGGCTATGACCCACAAAATACATCCGAAGCGGGCGAACTAGCACGCTATGTGCGCGGTATTTTACGGGATGAATTTTTAACGGCAGATTTAGGGGTGACGGGCTGTAATTTTGCTGTTGCAGATAGCGGCTCGATTTGTTTAGTTACGAATGAAGGCAATGGCGGCCTTGTCACAACGATTCCAAAAACGCATATTGCAGTCATGGGGATGGAGCGTCTTGTGCCGTCGATGGAGGAGCTCGATGTATTAGTAAGTATGCTAACACGTAGTGCAGTTGGGCAAAAATTATCGAGCTATGTCAATATTGTCACAGGGCCAAAGCATCGCGATGAAGTAGATGGTCCTGAGGAATTCCACCTCGTTGTATTGGATAATGGTCGTTCATCGATTTTAGGTGGAGACTTTGAAGAGGTGCTGCAATGTATTCGCTGTGGTGCATGTGTTAATACTTGTCCGGTGTATCGTCATATCGGCGGGCATTCGTACAATTCGATTTATTCAGGGCCGATTGGTGCGGTACTGACACCATTATTAGCAGGCTATGATGATTATAAAGAATTACCTTATGCCTCTAGCCTATGTGGTGCATGTACCGATGTATGTCCGGTGAAAATTCCGTTACATGAATTATTATTAAAGCATCGCCAAGTTATTGTCGAAGAAGAAGGACGTGCGCCAGTAGCGGAAGGTGCGATGATGAAATTATTTGAATTTGGTGCCTCGCGTTCGCCACTATATCGTCTCGGCACAAAAGTTGCGGCAACGGCCATTCGCCCATTTGCAAAAGATGATATGATTTCAAAAGGACCGGGACCATTAAAAGCTTGGACGGATATACGGGACTTTCCAGCGCCTAAAAGGGAAAGTTTACGTGATTGGTTTGATAAACGTGATAAAGGTGGGAAAGCATAATGGAAAAAACACAATTTTTAGCAACACTTGCCTCTCGACTACAGCGTGATGTCAATACGACAAAAAAACCAGCGCGTAAATGGCAACATCGACCACAGGAGCAACATTATACGCCAATGAATAATGCGGAATTACTTGTGGCATTTAAAGAGCAGTGCACACGCATTCATACAGATGTTGTGGAAACAACACGCGAAAATTTATCCGAAGCGGTGGCGCAAGTTGTCAACAAATACGGTGGTCCGTTGTCTGTATGGGATGATCCACGCTTTGCAGAGTATGGCTTAACGTCGTTATTCACTACAATATTGCCAGCGCAAAATACGGCGGTGTATACATGGAGTAATCAAAAAACGCGTGAAGAAAATTTTGCAGAAGCAAATGCTGCGCGTATTGGCCTCGTATTTAGTGAATATGCGTTAGCGGAATCGGGAACGGTTGTGTTGTATTCAGCAGACGGGGCCGGGAAAGCGGTTGGCTTATTACCACATGCATTTGTCGCTATTATTCCACAAAGCTCGTTACTACCTCGTATGACGCAGGCATCACAAGCAATTCAGCAACGTGTAGATCGTGGTGAGCTATTACCACATGCTATCGATTATGTTTCAGGTCCTAGTAATTCAGCGGATATTGAAATGAAACTAGTCGTTGGGGTTCATGGACCAGTAGAAGCGACCTATATTGTGTTAACAGATTGTTAACGTTTTCCATCTTCCCTTCTATTATAATAGAAGGAAGGTGGATTTTTTTTGTATAATTTCGTATAATGAAAGTGGATAAAATGCTCGTAAATTTTGAAAATTCACTACTTATGTAGTAAAAATCAGTCAAACGAGTGTTTTAGAGGCCATAATATTGAAGGAAGGCAGTATGAATGAGTAGACCAATTTTATTTTATGATGGTGACTGTGGATTTTGTTCTTCCGCTGTTCAGTTTATTTTAGACCATGAAACTAGTGAAAGTTTTCTATTTGCACCGCTACAAGGCGAATTAGCGGCACAGGAATTACCGGGAGTGCTCGTAAAGGATTTAAATACAGTCGTTGTCAAACATCAAAATGCCATTTATACAAAGTCACAGGCAATCTTTTTCGTTGCGCGTTATTTGAAAAAGCCATATCATTTTATGCATTTTGGAAAATACATCCCTAAAGCATTCAGTAACCAGCTGTATGATATTGTTGCGAAAAATAGATATTCCTTATCGAAAGTTAGTAAAACATGCAAAATCCCATCAGAAAATGAACGGAAACGCTTCATCCACTAACAAGGTCATAAATAAAACTTATCACAACGCATAAAAATAATTTTATTTACTTATGTGCTGTCGTTCGGTATCATTGGTTTTGGAGAAAAGTAGTACAAAATTTGTAACCTTTTCATTATGAACATATTAGAGGGGGACCATCAATAATGGCAAACTTACACAACAGCCGCGCATCTTTCGAAGTTAATGGTAAAACGTACAACTATTATAACCTTAACGCGATTGAAGAAGCAGGCGTAGCAAAAGTATCTAACTTACCTTACTCAATCAAAGTATTACTTGAATCAGTATTACGTCAATATGACAACTACGTAATCAAAGAAGAGCACGTAGATAACTTAGCAAAATGGGGTACAAAAGAAGCAGACACAACTGGTGAAGTACCATTTAAACCATCTCGCGTAGTATTACAAGATTTCACTGGTGTACCAGTAGTAGTAGATTTAACTTCTCTACGTACAGCAATGAAAGACATGGGTGGTAACCCAGACGAAATCAACCCTGCAATTCCAGTTGATTTAGTAATTGACCACTCTGTACAAGTTGATAAATACGGTAACGCTGCTGCACTTAAAGCAAACATGGACCTTGAATTCGAACGTAACGCTGAACGTTATAACTTCTTAAAATGGGCTCAAACTGCTTACAACAACTTCCGTGCAGTACCACCAGCAACTGGTATCGTTCACCAAGTAAACTTAGAGTATTTAGCTCCAGTAGTACACGTTAACGAAAACGCTGACGGTACATTCGAAACATTCCCTGACTCAGTAGTAGGTACTGACTCTCATACAACAATGATCAATGGTATCGGCGTTCTTGGATGGGGCGTTGGTGGTATCGAAGCTGAAGCTGGTATGTTAGGACAACCTTCTTACTTCCCAGTTCCAGAAGTAATCGGTGTAAAATTATCAGGTAAATTACCTTCAGGCACAACTGCAACTGACTTAGCACTTAAAGTAACTCAAGAATTACGTAAAAAAGGCGTAGTTAACAAATTTGTTGAGTTCTTCGGTCCTGGCGTTGTAGGTCTTCCATTAGCTGACCGTGCTACAATTTCAAACATGGCTCCTGAATACGGTGCTACTTGTGGTTTCTTCGCAATCGATGAAGAATCATTAAACTACATGCGTTTAACAGGTCGTGACGAAGAACACATCGCTGTTGTAGAAGCTTACTTAAAAGCGAACAACATGTTCTTCGATCCAACTTTAGAACCTAACTACACTTCAGTAGTAGAAATCGATTTAAATGCTATCGAACCAAATCTTTCTGGTCCTAAACGTCCACAAGATTTAATTCCATTATCAAACATGAAAAAACGCTACCACGAAGTAGTTGTAGCTCCATCAGGCGTACAAGGTTTCGGCTTAACTGAAGAAGAATTCACTAAATCTTCTACAGCTAAATTCGCTGAAGGCGATGTTGAAATCCCTGCAGGTGCTGTAGCAATCGCTGCAATCACTTCTTGTACAAATACTTCTAACCCATACGTTTTAATCGCTGCTGGTCTTGTAGCTAAAAAAGCGGTTGAAAAAGGCTTAACTGTTCCTAAATGGGTTAAAACTTCATTAGCACCAGGTTCAAAAGTTGTAACTGGTTACCTAAATGATTCTGGTTTAACTGAATACCTAGATCAATTAGGTTTCAACACTGTAGGTTACGGCTGTACTACATGTATCGGTAACTCAGGTCCATTACTTCCAGAAATCGAAGATGCAATCAAATCAAATGATTTATTCGTAACTTCAGTACTTTCTGGTAACCGTAACTTCGAAGGCCGTGTTCACCCACTTGTAAAAGCTAACTACTTAGCTGCTCCTCCATTAGTTGTAGCTTACGCATTAGCTGGTACAGTTGATATCGACCTACGTGAAGATTCATTCGGTAAAGACAAAGATGGCAACGATGTATTCTTCGATGATATCTGGCCTACAACTGATGAAATCAACGCTGTATTAAACCAAGTTGTAACTCGTGACCTATTCCAAAAAGAATATGAAACTGTATTCACTGCTAACGAAGCTTGGAACGCAATCGAAACTTCAACTGACACTTTATATGAGTTCGATACTAAATCAACTTATATCCAAAACCCACCATTCTTCCAAAACTTATCTGCTACTCCAGAAGATATCGAAACACTTTCTGGTTTACGCGTATTAGCTAAGTTTGGTGACTCTATCACAACTGACCACATTTCACCAGCAGGTGCAATTGGTAAAGAAACACCAGCAGGTAAATACCTGATTGAAAACGGTGTTGAAATCCGTAACTTCAACTCTTACGGTTCTCGTCGTGGTAACCACGAAGTTATGATGCGTGGTACATTCGCAAACATCCGTATCCGTAACCAAATCGCTCCAGGTACAGAAGGTGGTTTCACTACTTACTGGCCAACAGGTGATGTTGAGTACATTTACGATGCTGCAATGAAATATGCTGAAACAAACACTGGTTTAGTAGTATTAGCTGGTAAAGACTACGGTATGGGTTCATCTCGTGACTGGGCTGCCAAAGGTACTAACTTACTAGGCGTTAAAACAGTTATCGCTGAATCATACGAACGTATTCACCGTTCTAACTTAGTATTCATGGGTGTTCTTCCATTACAATTCTTAAATGGTGACAACGCTGAATCACTAGGCTTAAAAGGTGACGAAACATTCGCAGTAAACATCGCTGAAGGCGTTAAACCTCGCGATATCTTAACTGTAACAGCTACTAAAGCTGACGGTTCTGAAGTTAAATTCGACGTATTAGCTCGTTTTGACTCAGAAGTGGAAGTAGATTACTACCGTAACGGCGGTATCCTACAAATGGTATTACGTAACAAATTAGCTGAAAACAAATAATTTGAAGCGTATGCTTGTAAGAAGATAAGGTTTGCACCTTATCTTCTTTTTTTATATAATTTTTATAAAAAATAATAACTCGCTAGTCTATATAAAATAAAAAATAGCCTATAAAAACAATTAAGCAGGGTATCAGCTGAAAAACGCGCAAAAGTATTAGCCTATAATGGCAATAGTAAAAACTTTGCGCGCTATAAAGCGAATATTCGTGGTGTAGATTTGAATCGTAATTACAATGTCGCATGGAAGCAAACGTCTACAATACCTAGAGCACGCTCTTACCAGTTTTATAAAGGCCCGAATGCTGTGTCAGAGCCTGAAACAAAAGCCATGGTGAAGTTTGTGAAAGCGCATAATTTTAAAACCTATATTGCCTATCATTCATCAGGGGAAATATTGTACTGGAAATACAAACAAAATACGACGCAATTAGCACAGCATCAACCACTCGTGACGCAGATTCAACAAATGACAGGATATCGCCCAGACAACACTACAGGCGTTGTAAATGGTTCTGGCGCTGGACAGGATTGGTTTGTGGCGACGACCGGAAAACCCGGTATTACGATTGAAATTGCGCCATATGCCGGCAATCAGCCAGTTCCTAACAGTCAGTGGTTAAGTATATGGAAGAAAAATAAATACGTTGGCTTACTTGTTGCCAAAGAAGCCGCAGCGCGTTAATTCAAGTCTTTTCTTTTGCTGGTAACTGCGTCATAATGGGTGCTGAGGTGACCAATTATGTTTACAAGTACAAAGGAAATCGAAATTCGCTATGCAGAAACAGACCAAATGGGTGTCGTTTATCATGCCAATTACGTCGTGTGGCTTGAATTAGGACGTTCACAACTCATTACGGATCTTGGATATTCTTTTATTGAAGTAGAAGAAAAAGGCTATGTATCACCAGTTATGAACGTTAATATTAACTATAAAGCATCCCTTCGCTATGGGGAGCCGGCTTTTGTTAAAACATGGGTAAAATCACAAGATAAATTGCGAACAGTCTACGCTTACGAAGTACTACATGAAGATGGTACCGTAGCTGCGACAGCGACAACAGAGCATATTATTGTGAAAAAAGAAAACTTCCGTCCTGTATCATTTAAAAAAATAAATGAAGAATGGTACAATAAATATATTGAAATTGCGGAACAACAAGCTTAAATGCTTACATAATAAAAAAGGGGCCGGGACAAAACACGTCATGTTCTTTTTTAGCGTTCACAACAAAAAACCGGAATCACGCGGTAGCGCGGTTCCGGTTTTTCTTATACTTATAGAAGTGGTTATTTTTACACGTATATCAAAGTCTCTTTTTACGTAGAGAAGATGCTATGGGTTTACATAGTCATACGTTAACTCTTCTAATTCAGTGTTTACATCAACATGTAAATCGTGGTCATTAAAAAACCATAAATCATCGTTTTCGATAAAGAAATGAATACCATCTACATCATTTGTGACAGCTTCTTCAATCGGGTCATCAAATGTGACACCGATTGAATAGCCTTCATGAAATGGATTCGATCCGCCGTAACGGGCAAAAAACTTAATTGAGCTTGAAGGCTCTGCATCCATTTCTTCTTTGAACCAATTTAATGCAGCGTTTGAAATAACAATTTTCATGATGTAAAACACTCCCTTGTTATAGCCAAGTGACTTTTGGTTCGGTGCCAGCTTTAATGCGTTGAATATTTGAACGATGACGATAAATAACAAAACCAGCTAATAACGTAATGATTAATAATAATAGCCAATCGTCTGTCATGAAAAAATGTACAACGGCATAAACAAAGGCAACAACGCCACCAAACATCGAAGCAAGGCTAACCATTTTGAACACTTTTAAGCATACCAAGAAAGCAAGGACAATTAAAAGGAAAACGGGCCAGTGATAGCCTAAAAGAACGCCAGCTGATGTAGCAACCGCTTTACCTCCGCGGAATTTTGCGAAAATCGGGAATACATGTCCAACAACAGCTACAAGGCCGGCAACTAGCGGTGGTACACCACTACCAGCAAAAACACTTAATGTAGGTAATAGCGTAGCTGCTGTTCCTTTTAAAATATCGATGACCATCGTAATAGAGCCAGCTGGTTTTCCGAGTACACGAAATGTATTCGTGGCGCCTAAGTTACCGCTGCCGTGTTCGCGGATGTCTGTTTTAAAAAATGCACGGCCAATCCATAAGCCCGTTGGAATAGAACCCAATAAATAAGCTAAGATAAGGACAAGAAATAAGTTCATGCAAAGAGCTCCTTTTAAATTTTAGTAGTAGGTGCTAATAATATATGCTAATTATTTTAGCATATATGATAAACAGGTTACAATTGAACATTTGTCTTTCATATTCTATTCTTATTTTGCTTTCAATTCAACGTTTGTAGTACAATAATGCGTGAGTCAATTCGTGACGTGAGCAGTTGACAGTGATATAATGAGTGTTAAACTAAGGAAATACGAACGGGTGTTTGCTCTAGGGGGAATTTTTTTGACAACAAAACAAACAATGACATCTTATAATGAAGATGCGATTCAAGTATTAGAAGGATTAGAAGCGGTTCGAAAACGACCAGGGATGTATATTGGTTCTACGGATGGACGTGGTCTACATCACCTTGTTTACGAAATTGTCGATAACGCAGTCGATGAAGCATTAGCAGGATATGGTAATCATATCATCGTAAAAATTCATGAAGATCAATCGATTACGGTCATTGACCATGGACGTGGCTTACCTACAGGGATGCACAAAACTGGCAAACCAACACCAGAAGTTATTTTTACGGTGCTACATGCCGGCGGTAAATTTGGTCAAGGTGGCTATAAAACAAGTGGTGGTTTACATGGTGTAGGTTCATCTGTTGTAAATGCCTTATCAAGTTTATTGGAATTAGAAATTCATCGTAACGGTGAAAAATATTATATGCGCTTTGAAAATGGCGGGAAGCCAGCTACAACATTAGAACATATCGGTTCAACAAAAGATTCTGGGACAATGGTGCATTTCAAACCAGACCCAGAAATTTTCTCTGTTACAAAATTCAATTTCGACATTTTAGCAGAGCGTTTGCGTGAGTCTGCCTTTTTACTAAAAGGTTTAAAAATTGAACTAATTGAAGAAGCAACAGAAAAACATGAAGTATATCACTATGATAATGGGATCGAAGCTTTCGTATCTTATTTAAATGAAGATAAAGACGTATTACACCCCGTTCACTATATTGAAGGAACTCAAGATGAAATTGAGGTCGAGTTTGCATTCCAATTTAACGATGGCTATTCAGAAACGATTCTGTCATTTGTCAACAACGTTCGTACACGCGATGGCGGTACACATGAGACCGGTGCAAAAACAGCGATGACACGCGTCTTTAATGACTATGCTCGCAAAATTGGTTTGTTAAAAGAAAAAGATAAAAACTTAGATGGTTCAGATATTCGAGAAGGCTTAGCAGCGATTATTTCGGTGCGAATTCCTGAAAATCTTTTACAATTTGAAGGCCAAACAAAAGGTAAATTAGGTACAAGTGAAGCACGCGGTGCAGTTGATGGTGTGATTCAACAAAAACTCATGTACATTTTAGAAGAAAACGCAGATCTATCTGCATCACTTGTTCGTAAAGCAATTCGTGCACAACAAGTGCGTGAAGCGGCGCGTAAGGCACGTGAGGATGCGCGTAACGGCAAGAAAAACAAAAAACAAGCAAATATCCTATCAGGTAAATTAACGCCTGCACAATCAAAAAATGCATCGAAAAATGAATTGTATTTAGTCGAAGGGGATTCTGCGGGTGGTTCTGCGAAACAGGGGCGTGACCGTACATTCCAAGCGATTTTGCCATTACGTGGGAAAGTTGTGAATACTGAAAAAGCAAAAATGCAAGACATTTTAAAAAATGAAGAGATTGCGACGATTATTCATGCAATTGGAGCAGGGATTGGTACGGACTTTAAAGTAGAGGATTCTGCTTACGATAAAGTAATCATTATGACCGATGCTGATACAGATGGTGCGCATATTCAGGTGCTATTATTAACATTCTTCTTCCGTTATATGCGCCCGCTTATTGAAGCAGGAAAAGTGTATATTGCACTGCCACCTTTGTATAAAATATCTAAAGGTAGTGGCCGTAAAGAAGTTATTGAATATGCTTGGACAGATGAGGATTTAGATGGTGCCATTGCAAAAGTTGGGAAAGGCTACATTCTACAACGCTATAAAGGGTTAGGTGAGATGAACGCTGACCAATTATGGGATACAACAATGAATCCTGAAACACGTACATTAATTCGTGTAACAATTAATGATTTAGAGCGCGCTGAACGCGGTGTTTCGACATTGATGGGTGATAAAGTAGAGCCCCGTCGTAAATGGATTGAATCCAATGTTGACTTCAGTATGGAAGAAGACAGTAATATTTTAGAAAATGAGTTTATTGCAGAGGGAGAGGTTTAGTAATGGCTGAGAGCTATCAAAATCTTCCTTTAGAAGATGTCATTGGAGACCGTTTTGGTCGTTATAGTAAATATATTATTCAGGACCGTGCACTACCAGATGCACGCGATGGATTAAAACCCGTACAACGTCGTATTTTATATGCGATGTTCAATGAAGGGAATTTAGCGGATAAACCATTCCGTAAATCGGCGAAAACAGTCGGTAACGTAATTGGTAACTACCACCCACATGGTGATACAAGTGTGTACGAGGCAATGGTTCGTATGAGTCAAGACTGGAAATCAAGCATGCCACTAATTGAAATGCACGGTAATAACGGTTCACTTGATGGTGACCCACCTGCCGCGATGCGTTATACAGAGGCGCGTTTATCGAAAATTTCAATTGAGTTATTACGTGATTTACAAAAAGAAACGGTTGATTTCATTCCAAACTTTGATGACCAGGATTTAGAGCCCACTGTATTACCTGCGCGCTTCCCAAATTTATTAGTGAATGGTGCAACCGGGATTTCTGCGGGTTATGCAACGGATATTCCACCACATGCACTTCATGAAGTCATTGACGCTGCATTATTATATTTGAAAAAACCAACTGTGACAGTTGATGAATTAATGAAGGTATTACCGGGTCCAGATTTCCCAACAGGTGGTATTATTCAAGGTGCAGAGGGCATTAAAAAGGCATATGAAACAGGACGCGGTAAAATTATCGTACGTGCGAAAACAGACATTGAACAATTAAAAGGGTCAAAAGAGCAAATTGTCATTACAGAAATTCCATTTGACGTGAACAAAGCGCATCTTGTGAAAAAAATGGATGACTTACGTTTAGATAAACGTCTAGATAATATTTCGGAAGTGCGTGATGAATCAGATCGCCAAGGTCTTCGTATCGTTATTGAAATGAAAAAAGATGCACCAGCAGCACCGATTTTACCATTCTTATTTAAAAATACGGATTTACAAGTAACCTATAACTTTAATATGATTGCGATTCATAACCGTCGACCAACAATGATGACATTGCCATTAATGTTAGAAGCGTATGTAAATCACCAAAAAGATGTTATTACACGTCGCGCGCAATTTGACTTAAAAAAAGCCAAAGCACGTCTACATATTGTAGAAGGGCTAATGAAAGCTTTATCTATTTTGGATAAAGTCATTAAAGCAATCCGCGCATCAAAAGATAAAAAAGATGCCAAACATAATTTAATAGAACAATTTGCGTTTTCTGAGACACAAGCGGAAGCAATCGTGTCATTACAACTGTATCGTTTAACCAATACTGATATTACAGAGCTTGAAGAAGAGCATCTACAATTAACAAAACGAGTTAGCGAACTTGAAGAAATTTTAGGTGATAATAAAAAATTAATTGCCGTATTACGCAAAGAATTGACAGCGATTAAAAAAGATTTTAAAACAACACGTCATTCCGTTATCGAAGCAGAAGTGCAAGAAATTAAAGTCGATATGGATGTTTTAATTCCAAATGAAGAAGTAGTCGTATCTGTAACAGAAGATGGCTATATTAAACGTACGAGTCCACGCTCATATAAATCATCTAACGGAAAAGAATTAGCGATGAAAGAATCGGATCACGTATGTTATCAAGCTTTCATTAATACGCAGCAGCATGTCATGCTCTTTACGAATAAAGGTCGTTATATTTTACAACTCGTTCACGATCTTCCAGACATTCGTTGGAAAGATCTTGGACAACACATTTCAAGTATTGTACCGCTTGATGCAGACGAGCAGCTGATTTCGGTTGAAGGTGTAACGGATTTCAAGGCAAAACGCTCCGTTGTGACAGTTACAAGAAATGGTCAAATTAAACGAACAGCACTAGAAGAATATTTAATTACACGTTTTAATAAAACGTATAAAGCAATGAATGTGAAAAAAGGCGATGAGTTAATTTTTGCACAAATTGTTGATGATAGCGCGAAAGATGTTATTTTAGTAACCCATGACGGCTACGAACTTCGCTTCCCAATGGAAGATGTAGCACCAACAAGCACGCGAACAGCAGGTATTAAAGCAGCAAACTTAAAAGATGAAGATTATATTGCATCGGTTGTTATTGTCGATGCAGATGATCAGGGCGATGTATTTATCGTGACACATCGCGGGGCAGTTAAACGTATGCGTATTGCTGATTTTGAATTAACAGGTCGTGCAAAACGCGGTTTAACGATTTTACGAGACTTAAAATCAAAACCACATCGTATTGTTGATGTGCGTCGTGTAGAAAAAGATGATTTAGTCGTAATTGAAACGGAAAAAGGTCAGCCGGAAACGTTAGCGGTATCGAAATATCGTCATGCAGAGCGTTATTCAAATGGTCAATTTGTAATTGATTGCGATGCTGATGGAGAAATCACGCATATCGCATTAATCAAACAACAATAAATACACAAAAAAAGCCGGAAACAATTGTTTCCGGCTTTTTTACGTGGAAAATTAACGACGACGTTTTCTTTTTTGTTTTTCTTCAATTGGCTGCGCGTAACGATCTGGATCAATCCCTTTAACGAAATAGAGAGATTGCTCGACGATACGTGGTGCATCGTAGTCAACTAACGCATAGTGATAGCTATCTTGTAACATAATTAAATGTTTTTCTTTTGAAGAAGCGGTTGCGATTAAGTGATCAACCGTTTGAGGTGGAAGCACATGGTCATCTGTTGAATGCATAACAAGGAGCGGTGCTTGAATACGATTTGATTGCGCGGCTACATCTTTTGTAAATATAATCATTTCACGAGCTAATGCAACAGGGTATTTATCATAGCGATAAACGGTTGCGCGTGGATTTTTGATGTCAGCTGTCCCGATAGGACCGTATGTGTCGCTTGATTGAATGACCGCCTCAACGTTATCAAGCATTTTGGCAGGTAATTGATAGGCTGCATTTAATAGCAGTAAGCCATCTACATGATATTGTTGTGCAAGATGCTGCGCGATTGTACCACCAAAATCGAACCCGCAAATAACTTGGTGCTCTGTGCGTTCTTGTAGCCATTCTAAAGCGGCCGTTGCGCTATGGACAAGCTGTTCAATCGTCGTATTGTATAAATCCTCGGGTGTTGTACCATGCCCCGCTAAAATAGGCATTTTTACCGTGTAACCGCGTTTGGCAAAAGCCTCTGCCCACGGTTGTACAGATTGTGTTGTACACGCAAAGCCGTGCAATACTAAAATTCCTACATGATTACCTACCTGTTCGAATGATTCTGAATGTTGTGCTAATGATGTCATAGTTATCACTCCTTATTCGATTACTCTTATCATACCGTTTTTTTAGAAATGAGTAAAATTTTGTTATTTGACAATATGAAAAAATAGTTCATGAATAGTAGAAATAAATAGGGGAATATAAAAATCGTACACAAGAAACAGATTTTTTTCTTGAAGCACAATAGTGCAATGAATTTTTTTTGATTATTTATATTGAAAAAAGAAAATTTTTTTCGTATAATAACGTTAATGAAAATGCTTACATTTTTAAAAATTACAATTCCAAAGGAGATGAAGTAATTGGACGCTTATTTATTACTCATTACATTATTAGCCATCGTCATCGTCATTGTCGGCGTTTCAGTCTTCAAATGGCACGCGTTCATTAGTTTAGTTGTTGCTAGTTTATTCTTGGCGATTTTCTCAGGCATGTCCTTTGATAAAATTGTTACCGCTTACGAAACAGGTGTTGGCGGTACATTAGGTCACTTGATTGGTATTATCGCGTTAGGTACGATTTTAGGTAAGATGCTTGCCGAATCAGGTGCCGGACTGCGAATCGCAAATTTCTTTATTAAAGTATTCGGAGAAAAACGTTTGCCATGGGCAATGTTTTTATCAGGTTTTATTATCGGAATTCCCGTATTCTTTGAAGTCGGAATTTTAATCCTTCTTCCACTAATTATTTCCATTGCGAAAGCTTCTAAGAAAAACTTGTTACTAATTGGTTTACCTGCAATCGCTGGTTTATCAATCGTTCATGGTTTAGTTCCTCCACACCCAGGGGCTGTCGCTGCTATTGGTATTTATGGTGCTGATATGGGCAAAGTATTATTGTACTCATTAATTATCGCCATTCCAGCAGGTATTTTAGGCGGTCCATTATTCGCCAAATTCATTAGCAAACGTGTGAAACCAGAAGGCGAACCAAAAACAATCATTATAGAAGATAAAGATGACTCACAAATGCCATCAACTGGTATGTCATTCTTCATCATCTTATTACCCGTTATTTTAATGGTATTTGGTACAATGGCTGGTTATTTAACAAAATTAATTGGCGCGGGTAAAGGCACAGAACATGTATTTGCTTTTATTGGTAGTCCGTTAATCGCCTTATTAATTTCAGTATTTGCTGCGTATTATTTCTTAGGACATCGTTTAGGTATTACGAAGAAACAAATGAAAGAATTTACAGAAGACTGTATTATGCCAGTCGGCTCTATCGCACTTATCATTGGTGCTGGTGGCGGTTTTAAACAAATTTTAATCGACTCTGGTGTTGGTGCGACAATCGGTAACCTTGCACAAAACTTTGAGTTATCACCACTTGTATTAGCTTTCGTTATTGCAGGGCTTATCCGTATTGCGACAGGTTCAGCAACAGTTGCTTTAACAACAGCAGCAGGAATCGTAGCGCCAATTATTGAGCATATGACGGGTGTCAACAAAGAATTACTTGTTATCGTAACAGGTGCAGGTTCATTAATGTTCTCACATGTTAATGATGCCGGCTTCTGGATGGTAAAAGAATACTTAGGTCTAACAATTAAAGAAACATTTAAAACGTGGACAGCGCTTGAAACTATATTATCATTCTCAGCGTTTATTCTTGCACTTATCGTTAACGCATTTATTTAATAAAAAAGGCCGGAACAATTAAGTATTGTTCCGACCTTTTTTTCAACCTCTCCAGTAAAACGCTTACATTCTTTTTTTAAATACGGGTATTTAAAATAGCGTGACGTACCTTTTTCATTGCATCTGTCGACGTATCCTTACGCAGCACCATAATATTGACGTACAGCGCATCGATTAAGCTGAGCTGTGCAATACGGCTAGAAAGTGCTTCAGAGCGGTATTCCGTCTCCTCGGAGCTTGTGAAAAGGGATACTTCGGCAATTTGTGCCAAGTTTGATTTTGGGAAGCCTGTAATCGCCACGATTTTAGCGCCCGATTCATGTACGACGCGTGCAATATTCAGTGTGTCACGATTTTTCCCAGAGTGGGAAACAATAACCGCTACATCGGTAGGTTTCATTTGACTAGCCGCCATCAGTTGGAAATGCGAATCAATAAATGAATAACATTTTACACCTGTACGTACAAATTTATGGTAAGCATCCATCGCAATGATCATCGAGCCACCTGTACCGAAGAAATAAACTTCAGAAGCGGTATGTAACAGGTCTACTGCTGACTCTAGTGATTGTGCTTCTAAAATATTTTCGGTATTTTCAAGCGTTTGAATATTCGATTTGAAAATTTTTGATGTAATTGTTTCTTCCGAATCGCCCTCTTGAATTTCTTCATGAATTTGCTTTAAAGGGGCGATGGCTTCTTGGGCTAAGGCAATTTTCATTGCTTGATAGCCTTTAAAGCCAAGGCGTTTACAGAAGCGGAAAACTGTCGCATCTGCCACATGAAGCTGCTCTGCAACGCCATTGATTGTATTTTGGATAATATGATCTGGGTTTTCTAACACGAAGTCAGCAATCTTTTTCTCTTTATCGCTTAAGCGAGGATACATGGATTGAATTTTGCGTAATGTGTTTTGCGTCATACGAAAACTCCTTTATATGAAAGTAAATTTATTATAGCATAATCAACTTTAGAAAAAATATTTCTTATTAATAGTTTTAAAATGAAAAAAAATTCGGTATAATAAAAGAAAATAACGAGAAAAAAAGGAGAATGCCTTATGAATATTGGTTTAGTTGGCCTTGGAAAAATGGGCTTCAATTTAGCAGAAAACTTAATGGATCACAAACACACGGTAACAGCTTTTGATGTGAATCAAGAATCAGGCGAAAAATTTACAGCAGTAGGTGGCACATATAAAGCATCTTTAGAAGATATGGTTGACGCATTAGAAACACCACGCATCGTTTGGTTAATGGTACCAGCAGGTGATATTACGGTACAAACAATCGAAACATTAAAAGGTTTATTATCAGAAGGCGATATTTTAATTGATGGTGGGAACTCACACTACAAAGAAGCAATTGCATTTGCGGATGATTTAAAACAACAAGGCATTCACTTCATGGATGTTGGTACATCAGGTGGTACATCAGGCGCGCGTAATGGTGCTTGTATGATGATTGGTGGCAATGCAGAGGCATTTGCTACAATCGAACCTTTCATCGCTGACATTTGCGTAGAAGGCGGTTACCTATACACAGGTGAAGCGGGTTCTGGCCACTTTTTAAAAATGATTCATAATGGGATTGAATATGGGATGATGGCAGCAATCGCAGAAGGCTTTGAAGTACTTGAAAAATCAAATTATGATTATGATTACGAAAAAGTAGCGCATGTCTTCAATAACGGTTCTGTTATCCGTTCATGGTTAATGGAATTAACAGAAAATGCATTCTCAAAAGACCCTAAACTAGAAACAATTAAAGGAGTTATGCATTCTTCAGGTGAAGGTAAATGGACAGTTGAGACAGCTCTAGAGCTAGGGACAGCCGTTCCGGTTACAGCATTATCATTAATGATGCGCTACCGTTCACAAGAAGATGATACATTTA
>NZ_HE578957.1:151410-184174 GCF_000307285.2 Kurthia sp. Dielmo | reverse complement strand
AGGTAAAGTTGTTGCAGCACTTCGTAATGAATTTGGCGGCCACGCTGTAGAACGTAAATAATTGATTAATTAAACGAAGTTATGACGTACACGTAAAAACAACCGCTCCTAGGAGCATAAAAAAACCGGAAACGTGCTGTGGCGCGGTTCCGGTTTTTTTGCGAACGTTGGAAAAATGACGTGTTTTGTCCTAGTCTTATTTTTTTATTAAAAAGAACAGAATAAATCATCGTTTAAGTAAAAAAATATCAAATTTATATCATTTTAATGCTGTTTTTTGCACAATTTATCCTTTTTTGTCGAACTCCTTTTACACTAATAAGGTATCAACAGAAAAGAGGCATTACGTAACAAATATTATGAAGAAGTTATTAATTATTGTAGTAAGTTGCTTAAGTTTATTGATTGCAGGAACAGTAGAATTAACATCTGTGCGCGCCAAATCACCGTCGACTATGACGGAATTAAAAGCAAGTGTTGAAAAACATTTAATCGATTTAGATAAAACATTTACGATCAAATATATAGGAAATGGCGATGACTTTGCGAAATATGTCAATCAGCTCATTCCAAATGCGATTGCAAAGAAACCAGAAATTGATTCGGTTGTAAAAAGTTATACCGTGACATCTTATCGTAGTAAAAATGGCGGCGAAGCGACGTTTAACGTCAAGTATTATACGAGCAAGGCGAAGCAAGCGAAGGCGCTAGATAAAATCAAATGTGTAGCGAAAAAAATTAAGAAAAAATATCCAAACTCACCATATAAGCAAGTGAAAAATGTCCATAACTATGTCATTGGGCAAACAAAATACGATAGTCGTGAGGCAGATCGCTATTCGATTTATGGCGTGATGTACGATGGTCGTGCGGTATGCCAAGGGTATGCGATGACAACGTATTATTTATTAAAAGAATTAGATATTGATGTACGCTATGTAACAGGATTTGCGGGCGGGGAGAATCACGCATGGAATAAAGTGAAGTTAAATGGCAATTGGTACAATCTAGATACAACATGGGATGATTCAGCTGCTAGTAAGTATCATTACTTCTTAATTAGTGATGCGAAATTAGCAAAAAATCATCAATGGAATACAAGTGCTTTCCCAAAAGCATTAAAAACATATGCAGCAAAATAAAAAGTCGGAGGGTATGTATTCCTCGGCTTTTTTATTTTGCGTTATACTGTAGAAAGAAACTAATAAAGCAGGTGATAATATGTTAACAGAAGCATTTTTAGCGCGTATACGCTTGTCTGGAACAAAAATTGATATGAAACACTTGCCGCTACTATTACGACATGTCGCGGACTATATACCGTTTGAAAACTTGGATATTATCGAAGGGGCATCAGAGGTATTATCGGAAGAAGGGACAGCGAAGAAAATCTTACAGCAACAACGCGGTGGACTGTGCTACGAAATCAATCCACTATTAGCTACGGTTTTATCGGAAAATAACCTTCATGTGCAATTGATTTCTGCGGTTATTTACGATGCACTGCACGAAGAATTTTCAAAAACTGGCTATACGCATACATTGATATTGCTAGAGGAGCACGGGGAACAGTATATTGTTGATGCAGGCTTTGGTAATAACATTCCATTGATGGCAGTGCCTTTAGATGGCCGTACAGTGTCATCGACGAACGGTGACTACCGTATTGAAGGGAATGATTTATATATGAAGCGTCGTTATCGTGATGAACAATTTGTTCTTGCGTATCGCTTTAATATAAAGCCGATTACACAAGCACAACTACTTGATTCGCAACAAATTATTGAAAACAGCGAGGACTCGGTATTTAATAAACGACCATTGCTAACGAAATGTACGGAAAATGGTACAGTTACGTTAGCAGGCAATGATTTAACGATTATGAAAAATGGCCATAAAACGCTGAGGACTTTGACGGATACGGAAAAAGAAGCGGCAAAAAAACAGTATTTTTATCAATAACCGTACACGAAAAAGAGATTGATAATAAATCAATCTCTTTTTTATATTACTTTTTAATAAAATAAATATATCTCGCTAGTATATATAAAAGTAAAAAACATTTCATTAAAGTAAAAAATCCACGCTTTTAAAAACCATCTTTTCATCAAAATGAACTTATTTCAAAAAAATTACTTAATGTTAGTTCGAATGTTTATTCTTTTTAGCACTTATTTTAATACTATTTTGGTAAAAATAAGGGAATTAATATGACTTTTCATTTATAATAGAGAGGATTTGTGACAATAGGAGGTTTATTCATTGAAAAAAATAGTTAAAAATATATTAACTGCTTCAGCTATTATTACGTCTACAACGTTGATTGCAACAGAAGGACATGCAGCAAATGCGCAACAAACTATACCATTTAATACATTAAATTTATCATCCATAATAAAGCCCAATAGCACTTCCTCTTTTATACATACCCCACCAGAAAGTGCCGGACCATTACAAGATTTAACGATTTCAACAGCGTTTAACTCATCTTCTGTATCAAATGTGGTATTAAATTACCATACAGAGCTAGATAACGAATGGAAACAACTTGAGATGGTTCAAGTAAACAACAAATATGAAGCCGTTTTAACTCCTGACTTACGCCAAGGTCAAAATATTACATATTATATGACCGCAACTGTAAACGGAGACCAAGAATATTCAGATGAATTTACGGTTTATGAAAATCAGCCTGAATATAAACCTGAAAAAGTCCCGTCATTACTCATTACAGAAGTAATGGCTCGTACGACAAAAATTGGCGACACAGAGGCCTATGAATATATTGAGGTCTATAATAATTCAACAAGTACGATTAATTTAAAAGATTATAATATCCAATATCGTTATCCTTCAAAGGGAGCGAAGGGTGATTTAATATGGCCCGTACAGCAAAAAGAAGATTTGAATTTAGAACCTGGTAAAGCAATGGTCTTTTGGATTACAAATGATGACAACCGTCAACTAAGCATTCAAGATTTTAATGCACATTATCAGACAGCACTGGAGGAAGGGAAACAAGTTGTACGTATTGAAGGAAGTGGTTTAACAAACGGCTCTTATCGTGGTGTAGCGATTGCGACAAATACGCGTACAGATATTTCAACAGCGTTTTACAATCAAGATGAGAAAAATCTTGATGTTGGGCTAAATCAAGCAATTGTTTATGCATACCCAATCGATGGTAAAAAAGAATGCGTATTATTTCATCGAAAGAGACAGCAGGTACACCAGGTGTAGTGGAAGGTTTCCAAGTGCCAACGCAATCGGTAACGCTTGCGCAGTCCTATTACCCACCAGTTATTTATGATAATACAGAAGCTGAAAACTTTTCGACAGAAGAGGATGCACATTTAGCATTTGAGCTACGTGCAGATACCGATGTCAAAACGGCCACATTTTATTATAAGCGTAATGGTGATGCAGATTACCGTCCATTAAATATGAAAAAAGGTACGGATGGATTGTATCATGCGATTATTCCACGTGCGGATTTAATTGGGCATTCTTTATTTAAATATTATGTAGTAGCATCGGATGGTGACAAGCAGACGAAAACGTCACCTCGTGCTATTGAAATTTTAGGAAATGAAAAAATTTCAGGACTACAAATGAATGTGGAAAATAGCACATTGCTAACGAAAACTGTCAATATTAAGGCGATGCATTCAAAAACACCAACAGCCTCTAAAATGACGATTGATGGTACAGATGTGACATCGAAAATGACATATGAATTACCAGCGGGTGCCTACTTTGCATTTGAGACGAACCAAACCGCAAATTATTATAAAAATGCAGTAACTATTGGCAAAACGGTATTAAAAACGTTCGATGACCGCTATGATGATTTTACAGCGATTACCGTACCAGTCGAATCAAAATATTTCACAAAAGGAGACAATCGTACATTTCAAGTGCGTGCAGGATCAAAGGATTCTGCATTTGATACATCAGGTGCCAATTTAAATGATATACTCGTTCGAAATATGCGCCTTGTTTTAAATGATGGTACGACATTGTATCCGAAAAATTATATGGACCCGACAAAAATTATTGAAATTGGAGATGCGGGGAATACACCAACTTTTATTGAACCGATTTTTGAAATTCCAGATAATGCATATAATGCGAAAACGTATCAGCTAGATACAACGACGCTAAAAGATGGTGAGCATACGATTGTTTCGAAAAATGGCAAGTCAAAAAAGACAGCTAAAGTCATTGTTGATAATACAGCGCCAACGATTAATAGCTCGATTGCGAATAAAGAAACGTATAAAGGTGCATTCACAATTAATGCCGAAATTATTGATGCCAATGCGACAGATGGTGCAACTGCAACACTAGACGGCGAGCCGATTGAGTTACCATATGATACATCGAGTGCTGCTTTGAGTGCGGGAGAGCATACGATTGTTTTCCAAGCAACAGATCGCTTAGGCAATAGCGCAAGCAAAACCGTGAAGTTTACGACAAAAGAAGAAATGCCGTATGAACCACTATTAGTCGGTCCAACAATAAATAGCACAACAGAAAATACAGCACCGTTATTAAATGTGAAAGTAAGTGATCCAACAAATGATAATGTCGATGTTGCCTTTAATCGCGGCTACTCCTATGAGGCCACTAACAATAATGTGACTGTGGTCGAAAATAATGCCGAAAAAGAGCCGCCAGATGAGCTTGCATCATTAGGTGAGGTCGAAGTATATGATAAAGAAGCGGTTGCAGCAACAGATGGGAATTATGTGACGACAAAAAGTATCGAGAAATTCCCATATCATCGCTTTAAATTAAATTTAGATGCTAATGTTACAGCAGAAGATGAAATAGAAGTGAACTGGGAAGGGAAATCACTCGTTGGTCGAAAAGTAACGATGTATATATGGAATTATGACCGCGCCAAATGGGAAGCGAAAATTTGGAAAATCGCTGAAAACGAAAAGAATTTTAAATTAAATACGGTTGTAAAAGGGACACAATATACACGCTATAACGAAGTGCAAGTGATGGTACAAGATGAAATTGCGAGCACAAATCAATTTGATTACTCATTTGTATGGATGAGTGATACACAGTACTATTCAAAAAGTTATCCAGCTATTTATAAGCGCATGACGGAATGGGTGGCACAGCAAGCAAATCCATTAAACATTAAATATGTTTTCCATACGGGGGATTTAGTAGATACCTATGATAGTGCTAAACAATGGAAAGTAGCTGATGCAGCAATGCAGACACTTGATACAGCAGGCGTACCTTACGGTGTATTAGCAGGGAATCATGATGTTATGAGTGTGACACATAAAGAATCGGATTATACAAATTATAATAAGTATTTTGGGGAATCTCGCTTTGTAAATAAAAATTATTACGGTGGTTCTTATAAAAATAACCGTGGACATTATGATTTGATTAGTGAAAAAGGAACAAGCTATCTCATGATGTATATGGGCTGGGAAATTGGTGAAGAGGAAGTTGCTTGGATGAATAGCGTGCTGAAGAAATACCCAGAGCGCAAAGCGATTTTAAACTTCCATGAATATTTAGGTACTGATGGCAAGCGAACAGATACAGGAAATTATTTATTCGATAAGGTCGTAAAACCGAATAAAAATGTCTTGGCTGTATTGTCGGGTCACTTATCCGATGCGGAAATATTAATTAGTCCGATTGATGATGACGGCGATGGCCGAACAGACCGTAAAGTACATCAATTATTAATGGATTATCAAAGTGGCGCTGAAGGTGGTCAAGGCTTCTTGCGTCTACTAAAGGTTAATCCGATTAGTAATAAAATCAACGTAGAAACTTATTCACCCTATTTAAATAAAAACAATTACTATGACCCAGAAGATTATCCAGAAAAAGATCAATTTGAAATGGCAATCGATATTGCACCAAGAGAAAAAATGGTCGCAACAGATTCGATTCATTTCAATGTGTATACAAATGAGCCAATCAATAAATTATATGATGTAGCAGATGGTGAAACGGTACAAGCGCGCTGGCGTGGACTGCAGTCAAACACCAACTATAGTTGGTATGTCAAAGTAACGGATGAATTTGGAGGCGAAAAACGCTCACCTGTTTGGAACTTCACGACAGGTACTGGTTCAGATACGATCGATTATGCAAAAAATATTACCGTTAAAACGGCAGATGGACAGGTGATTGCGAGCCAAAAAGCAGAATCAGGGTATGAAATTCCACTGCCGAAGCAAGAAAATGCGGTGTTAGAGGGATTATATAATGATGCGGCATTTACGACAAAAGTGAGTCGTAATGAAAAATTCTCGGAGGATAAAACAGTCTATGCGAAATTTGTAACCGCGCCTCCACAACCGACACTTCAAGTAACAAAAATTACGTATAATAGTGCAAAATTATCTTGGGAAGCTTCGGATGGGGCAACTAAATATGAAGTATACCGCGCATTAAAGAAAGATGGCGAGTATGAAAAGGTTGCGACAACAACTGCAACCGCAATAACGGATAAAAAATTAGCGACAGGTACGACGTATTATTATAAAATACGTGCATTAACAGAAATAAAGGGAATTGTACTAAAAAGTGAATTATCATCGGCGTTTGCGGTGAAGCCACGCCCGGCAACATCGACCCTAGCTACATTAACGAAAAAAGGATTGACAGTTTCAGGAAGTTATAAAAAAGTAACTGGTGCCGAAAAATATGTTGTCTATCGCTCAACTAATGATGGGCTATTTAAAAAAATCAAAACACTTGATACGAAAACAGTAAAATTCACAGACAAAACTGTGAAAAAGGGCAATACCTACACGTATAAAGTGCGTAGCTATCGTACAGAAAATGGCAAGAAATATTATAGTAGCTATTCAAACATACGCTCGATTCGTATCCATTAACAACTAAATAATAGTAAAAAAAAGAAGAGATTGTCCTATGTTAGGATAATCTCTTCTTTTTTTAGTATAATATATTTGTTTTTTTAATAAAAATGTATATGATAAAAATAGATACAAAGTACTTCGTTTGATATATTAAGTAATCAATTTATCATATTTGTAATAAATTTATGCTTTTAAGTAAGATATTATTAATATTTTTATGCTATTATTAACTAATGCTAAAAGGTTACGTAGGAGGAATTTAACATGCGTATCGTTATTTGTGACGACAACTATTCAACAATTAATTTTGTACATAACTCATTAGAGCGTCTGGCGAAAACTTCAGATTGGAAAGTAGAATTCGTTTTAACGACAAGAAAACATACATCTGTACAACAGTTTTTAACATTACACCGTGCAGAGGTCTATTACATAAGTGTAGATTTAGAAAACAATGAGGGTTTTGCACTTGCTGAAGAAATTCGACAACGTGATCCGCAGGCTGAAATTGTTTTATTATCTACATCTGCGACAACGCTTGCTACAGTAGATGATACGGTTGTGAAAAGCTATCAAATGCTACTTCAAGAACAAACAGCACATTTTGAAAAGCGCTTATTAGAAGGGTTTACGGCATTATATAATCAAAAAGGCTAACAATTGGTTAGCCTTTTTTTTGCATTTTTAAAATATTTATGACATAAATGACATAGGAGGTGTTAAAAATGGAACAATTATCAAATTTTAGAGATATGGGTGGCGTACAAACGATAGATGGCCATGTTGTAAAGAAAGGCCTGTTATTTCGCTGCGGTGCATTAGCTGATGCAACAGCTACGGATATTGCGACATTACAAACTATGAACATCAAAACGGTGATTGATTACCGCGATGATGTCGAAGCAGAAAAACAACCATCGCCTATTCTACCTGGTGTTAAGATGACCCGTATTCCCGCAAGAAAGGATACAACAGACGCGATGAAACGTATGTCGATGGAAGAAGTTTTTTCAAATCAAGCGGTACTTGAAAAAATCACACCGGACTTATTTGCTGACTTTTATGCGGAATTACCATTTGATAATGAAGTATATCGTGTATTACTTCAACAAGTAGCTGCTAAAAATGTCCCACTCCTACATCACTGCTCAGCTGGTAAAGACCGAACAGGCGTCGGCGCGGCGCTGATTTATTTACTATTAGGTGTTAGTGAAGAAAAAATTATGGAGGAGTATTTATTAACGAATGCCTATATTGAAGAGCATCCACCACGCTGGTATGTATTTGCGATGAATCATCTAGGTGATCATCCCACATTAAAAGCACTTGCAGGTTGTGATTCGCTCTTTTTAACACGTGTATTTGACACCATCAAAGCGCGGTATGGTACATACGAAGCGTATTTCCTAGCAGAGCATCAGCTAAATGCGGCACAAATTTCCGAGATTCGACACTTTTATACAAAATAAAGGACCTTCCTCTACGTATAATAGTCGTAGAGGATTTTTTATTATTACATAATAAAGGAGCATGACAATGAAACAGCTACTTATTGGAGTCATCACAGTAATCGTATGGGGCTTTACGGCATGGTTATGGGTACCGGTTATGACAGAATTATTAGCACCACTTAACTGGGGCGTGCATTTTGTTGGCGCATTGATGTTTGGCGCACTAATCGGTTTATTTGCATTACCATTTTTATTTGGGCAACAACGGGTAAAACCTTGGAAAGCAATGACTGCTTTCATTGCAATTGGTACGATTATCATGATGATTTTAGCAGAAATATAAGTATGAAAGAACAGAAGTCATTCGCTGATTTCTGTTTTTTATGTTTGAAGGCACAGAAAAATGTCATGAAGCGTTATATTTGTTACATACGTGTAATAAAAGTCGCAATTTTTAGATATTTTAGTTTATTTATCGAAAAAAAGAGGAAATTTAAATAGTAAGTTATGAATTCGAAGGAGGAGATTAAGGTGACATTAACAATTATGATTTCAGCGATAGTGATTTTTGCTATTTTCCCATTTCTTTTTATGTGGCTTTACCAACGCCAACAAGCAAAAGATTTAGAACGTGCGATGAACTATTTAAAACATTCCGCTATTCAATATCATAAAGAAGAAAAGTCGAATCCATCTTCTCAGCCAAAATTTGCAACAAAAAAAGCGTCCTAAGCAAGGCAGGGCGCTTTTTTATATTAAATCTGATACTCGTTCATTTTATTGTAAAGCCACGTGCGACTATAGCCAAGTTCTTTACACGTTTTTGATTTGTTGCCACCATTGCGAGCAAGTGCCTCAACAATGAGTTGCCGCTCCTTATCGGCTAAGATAGATGCCATTGATTTGTCGTGAGTAATACGGGGCTGTACAACAGTTATCTGTTCACTGCTAAATAACGGCAATGTCTCACGTGTAATCCAGCCATCCACTGCTAAGTTAGCGGCCCGCTCGAGCACATTATGAAGCTCTCGTACATTGCCGGGCCACGTATATTGCATTAAAGCAGACAATGCATTTTGCATAATGCCTTGCACATAAAAACCATCCGCGGCTAAGCCTTTTAAAATGGTTTCGACAATAGCCGGAATATCATCTAAACGGTCCCGAAGCGGCGGAATTTGAATCTGCATAATATTTAAACGGTAATATAAATCTTGCCGGAAAGTACCTTCTGCAATCATTTGCTCTAGATTGCGATTTGTTGCGGCGATAATTTTCGTCTGCAGCATGACTTTCTTCGCACTACCAACAGGCGAGAATTCTTTTTCTTGTAAGACACGTAAGAGCTTCGCCTGTAAATCGAGTGACATATCGCCAATTTCATCTAAAAATAAGGTGCCATTTTGCGCAATTTCAAATTTCCCCTTTTGACCACCACGTTTCGCGCCCGTAAAAGCCCCGTCTTCGTAACCAAAAAACTCCGATTCCATTAACTCTTTAGGAATGGCGGCACAGTTTACTTCTACAAAATGCCCTGTTTGTGCAGAGGCAACGTGAATACCGTGCGCAAATAATTCCTTGCCGGTACCACTCTCACCACGTAATAAAACAGTGGAACGACTTTTTGCGACAGCTTGTGCCTCTTGAATCGCCTGTGTAATGACATCTGAGGTGCCGGCAATACTCGCAAACGAATATTTCGTGCCTTTAATGGATTGAATTTCACTTTCATATTTTGTTACTTGTTTTTCAAGGTCGTTCACCCGTTTAAGCGCGCTTTGGAGCTGCTTTAAGCCACGATACGTAATTTTACAAATGATGCCGAGTGTTTGCTGCTGTGTGTCAAGCGGCATGAGTGTCACAAGGCATTGCATTCCCTGAATTGTCGCGGGTGTATTGATATAGTGGAGCCCTTTATCAAAAACGCCCGCAAAATCCAGGTCTGGCAGTAATGAACGAATCGGTTGCTCAAGCAATCGCTGCTGCTCTGTGTGAAAGAGCTCACAACTACCATTATTGACCATCGTAATACGTCCTTGCTCATCCGTTAAAATTAGGGCATCATACGCAAGTGCCATTATCGACTGAAGCTTTGCTTGCCATTCTTTCGATAATTTCAATTCATTCGTTAACGTTTCAAGATTCGTCCAATCCTCAACGACGATGACCATGCCGATATGCTGCTCTCTACGCTTTAGTGGAAAGCACTGCACAAGTAGTGTACGAGAAGGCAGTGTAAGCTTTTGGCGAATCGGCGCTAATTCCTCTCGTAGCATATTATCCGTAATAGAAAAAATCGCTTCGCGTTCTGCTTCACTTAACTCTTTATACAGTTTTTTTGCATTTTTATTTTGCGATAAAATCGTTTTATTTAAATCAAATGTCGCTAGCGCAAACGGCAAATGCTCAATAACGAGTCGCCATTGATTTTCAAGGCGTTCATATAAGTGATCATAGGCTGTCAAAATTTGTGCTGTCGACAATAAACCAATCGGCTGATAGGCTGCATTCAAAATCGGCGCATGCCCGACATTATTGTTCATTAACGCTTCCTTAGCCTCTTCAATCGTTGCATCATCCTCTAAATAGACAACATCGCGTTTTATAAACGCTTCAATGCGATGCGATAGCGGTAATTGCTCATTAATTGCGCGCAATAGCCGGTTACGCGTCAAAATGCCAATCAGTTCCTGTGCCTCGTTAACAACAGGTAGCATATTAGCAGGTGCTTCTAAAAATAAATGAATCGCTTGCTGTAAAGTTGTCTCGCGCGTTAAAAAAGGGAAATCTTCTACCATAAATTCACGAATAAACATATGTACACCTCCATAATCTTTACAATATTGTACAGAAAAGTGAACAACTTTACAAAAATGTGCTCGAAAGTGAACAGTTTTTGTTGGAAAACAGGCATTATTTGTTGGCATGGTTCTTGCATTATATAAAGCACAAGCATAGAAGGAGTGATGAAGTATGATAACAAAACGACGTCAAGAAGATGATGATTTACTATTATTCCGAAAATCGATTCAAGGATTTGCGGATAAACATATTGCACCTTATTACGAAGAATGGGAAGATGCGGGCAGTGTACCACGTGATTTATGGACGAAATTAGGAGATGAGGGGCTTTTATGTATCGATATCCCTGAAGAATACGGTGGTACAGGCGTATCGTATCGTTATTCATCACTTGTGATCGATGAATTGACACGACTAGGCTATACGGCTATCGCCATTAATTTATCAGTTCACTCAAATATCGTGGCCCATTATGTACTAGGCTCAGGGACAGAAGAACAAAAACAACAGTATTTACCGAAGCTTGCATCAGGTGAATTAGTTGGGGCCATTGCGATGACAGAGCCCGGTGCGGGGAGTGACCTACAAGGTATTAAAACTACCGCAACATATGATGAAGCGAGTGATTCATACCGTATTAGCGGCTCGAAAACGTTTATTACGAACGGTCAGCTAGGCGATTTTATTATTGTCGCAGCATTGACCGATACATCTGTGAAAGCATCAAAAGGAACATCCTTATTCATTTTAGATGACCCAACAGTTGCGGGCTTTGAACGCGGTAAAAACTTAAAGAAAATCGGCTTACACTCATGTGATACGTCTGAGTTATTCTTTGATGAAGTTGTGTTGCCGGCTTCGCATATTTTAGGCGTTAAAAATGAAGGCTTTGCGGTGTTAATGAATGAGTTGCCGCGTGAGCGCTTAACATTAGCTGTTTGTGCACAAGGTGCGATGGAAGGCGCGATGGAGCAAACCATCCGTTATGTACAGGAGCGCGAGGCATTTAAGAAAAAAATTAGTGATTTCCAAAATACGCGCTTTAAAATCGCGGAAATGCAGACGAAAGTACGTATGCACCGCGCCTTTGTTGATGAATGCATGACGTTGATTGAGCAAGATACACTGGATACAGCAACGGCAAGTATGGCGAAGCTGACGTGCTCAGAGGCACAAGGTGAAGTTATTGATGGCTGCCTACAATTATTCGGTGGCTACGGCTATATGACGGAGTATCCGATTGCACGTGCCTTTGTTGATGCGCGTGTACAACGAATTTATGGTGGTACATCCGAAATCATGAAACAAATTATTGCCAATGATATTTTAGGAAAGTAGGTGACGCGATGCAGGGACCACTCGCAGGATTGAAAATACTCGATTTTTCGACGTTATTGCCAGGGCCATTTGCGACAATGCTACTCGCTGATTTAGGTGCAGACGTATTACATATTGAAGCACCAAATAAAGCAGATGTTGTAAAGGAACTCTCACCACAACTTGATAGCGGGGTTTCTGCGAGTTACGCCTATTTACATCGTGGCAAAAACACGCGGACACTTGATTTGAAAACAGTGGAAGGCTTGCGCAAAGTTGAGGATTTGTTATTAGAATATGATATTGTAGTTGAACAGTTTCGACCGGGCGTTATGGCGAAATTCGGGTTAGATTATCAGACGCTAAGTACACGATTTCCTGAACTAATTTATTGCTCAATTACTGGTTATGGGCAGTCGGGACCACTTGCGGAACATGCCGGGCATGATATTAATTATTTAGCCTTATCTGGTGTAGCCAATAGTTTACGTCGAGCCGGAGAGCGACCTGTAGCGAGTAGCTTACAGCTTGCAGATATAGCAGGTGGCGCGCTTCATGCGGTCATCGGTTTACTTGCAGCAGTCATTGAACGCGGGACAACAGGTAAGGGACAGCAAGTCGATATTAGTATGCTCGATGCGGCGTTGTCACTGCACCCATTATTTGGTCCGATGCAGCTCGCAACTAATCAAACGATCGAGCCAGAAGCGGAGGCGTTAAATGGTGGTAGCTTTTATGATTACTATGAAACGAAAGATGGCCGCTATGTGGGAGTCGGGTCACTCGAACCAAAATTCCAGCAACGCTTGAGTGAGGTTTTAGCGATTACAGATTGGTTTGAACTCGATGATGTGATGAAAAAACAACGGGTCGCACAGGCCATTTATGCGCATGATTTTTCGGAATGGCAAGCGATGTTAAGGAATGAGCCTGAACTCTGCATCACGCCTGTATTAACATTTTTAGAAGCCACACAGCAACCCCATGCACAAGCAAGAGGGCTTGTTGAAAATATGCAACTTGTGTCACCATTACGTTTTATTAAGACATCTACAGAGAAATCTAAATAGAAGGCTAATAGGGGGATGAACAATGAATATTGAACAAAAGGTAGCGATTGTAACAGGAGCGGCATCAGGACTAGGATTTGCGACAGCAAAAATGCTAGCGGATAACGGCGCAGTGGTACAAATCTTTGATGTCAACGAAGAAAATGGTCAAAAAGCAGCGACAGAAATCAGCGGCACATTCCACAAAGTTGATGTTACGAGTGAAGAGCAAGTGCAACAAGCGATTGACGCCATTATGGCGAAGCACGGGCATTTAGATATCGCTGTAAACTGTGCTGGTATCGGACCGCCCGCAAAAGTATTTGGTCGTAAAGGCGTGATGTCGCTTGATTTCTTTAAGAAAATTATCGATATTAATTTAATTGGAACATTTAATGTATTGCGCCTTGCGGTAGAACAAATGGCTAAAAATGAGCCGACGGACGAGCATCCAGATCGTGGAATTGTCATTAACACCGCTTCGATTGCCGCATTTGATGGCCAGATGGGACAAGCCGCATACAGCGCAAGTAAAGGTGCCATTGCGAGCATGGCTTTACCGATTGCCCGCGACCTCGCAAGCTTAAATATTCGTATTAATACGATTGCACCAGGATTATTTGAAACACCACTGATGCAAGGAATGCCAGAAAATGCGCTTGTTTCGTTACGCCAAATCCCAGAATATCCAAAACGTTTAGGGGATCCTTCTGAATATGCCTTTACGGTGAAATATATGATTGAGAGTGCGTATTTAAATGCGGAACTCATTCGTCTTGATGCAGCAACACGTATGCCTGCAAAATAATGGGTTATCAAAACCACAAATAACTACTATAATGTTAAGGAGCCAGCGATTTTTTGGCTCCTTACTTTTATTTTATAAGGAGGGACAAGATGGATACATCATCTGTCTTTGCGGCGGACTGCTTTTTACTCGCAGGGCGCTTACTCATGCAAAGCGGCGCAGAAACGTATCGTGCAGAAGATACAATGCTTCGCATGGCACGTTCACAGGGCTATCAGGATGCACAAAGTTTTGTGACACCAACAGGTATTATTTTTTCAGCTGGTCATGAAAGCCCGACGCGTATTGCACAAATTCCACGACGCGCAACAGATTTATCAAAAATCGCTGAAATTAATACGATTTCTCGTGCACTAACAGCAAATCAACTATCAATTGAAGAAGCGTATGAACAATTAAAAACGCTTGAAAATAAAAATCTTTTTCGTTCAGAACTTGCACAAGTTATTTACGCAGCAATCGCAAGTGGTTGCTTCGTCATTCTTTTTATGGGTTCCGTTTGGGATATGCCAGCCGCAGCGATTGCGGGGGGCATCGGGCACTGGGTCTGCTTACGCGTAAATGCGATTACAAAGGTGAAGTTTTTTGCCGAATTTACTGCATCCATTGCAGTTGGTTTAATGACGCTACTCGCGCTCTATATAGGCTTTGGCTTTGAAGAGGATAAAATCATTATCGGCGCGGTTATGCCGCTTGTACCAGGCGTCCCGATTGCCAATGCGGTGCGTGACATGATGGCGGGGCATTTTGTATCCGGCGTCACAAAAGGCGCAGAGGCATCTCTTACAGCCCTAGCGATTGGTTCGGGTATCGCCTTTGTACTTATTTTATTTTAAGGAGACTTTGCTATGGATTATGTTTTACAACTTGTGTGTGCATTTGTTGCTACCTATGGCATTGCGATTATTTTCAACGCACCAAAATCAACACTCATTCCGTGTGGACTCGTTGGGATGATTGGGTGGCTCATTTATTACGCGATGATTCAGCAGCAAGTAGACAGTGTCACCGCATCGTTTTGCGGGGCATTTATTATTTCGATTGTGGCCCATTACCAAGCATTTAAACACAAAACACCGATGCTGATTTTTGTTGTAGGGGGTATTATCCCACTTGTACCCGGGGGCTTAGCGTATGAGGCAATGCGTCATGTTGTCGCCAACGAATACAATGAGTCACTACAATTTATCTTAAAAACTGGCATTATTACGGGTGCAATTGTAATGGGACTTGTAATCGCCGAAGTATTAGTACAGATGTATCGCAAAATGATGACGCGCTTAAAAAAGGCCAAAACACTAAACTGACAAGAGCTTAGCCATAGAGGCAGGGCTCTTTTTTATTTATTTTTAAATTTTCTGATAAATATTATTGACGACTGTTTCAAACTGTTATATATTATTTTTATAAAAGATATTTGTTATATAACAACTAACACATTCAGAGAGGATTGGTAAAAATGGATATGTATCGTGAAGGGTATCGAATTTATTGCGAGGCTTGTGAACAGTATGGACTGCAGTCGATGAATTTTCATTTGTACGTAAAAAACTTAACAGAGGAGCAACTACATGCCTATAATACGCATAAAAAATGTGAAGTCGCCGTCTAGCGTACGACCGCTCTATTCGCCTAATCTCAACTTATTTCATTCGTAAAATAAGTCGAGGTTAGGCGATTTTATTTATTTTCTCTGAAAATGGGTTTTACCTAGTTAGCCTGCTCATACAGAATATCTATTCACAATTCCTACAAACTTATCTTACTATGCTAGTGATCTATTAAATAACTTTTATCGTTGCTTATCCAAAATAAAAAACGACAAATTAACGCGAATTCAAATAAAAGGTGGACTAACTGATAATAAAGTGAAAGAATCTGTACATTAGCAGATTCTTTTTTTGTGTAAATTTCGTATAATAAGGCTAATAGGAGGGATGGCAATGCGACGACGAATCATTTCGATAGCAGCAATCTGTGCGGTTTTAACTGGTCCTTCATTCGGAGCGGTTGCGCAGGCACAACCGCTTTATACAGAAGAAGTACCAACGAAACATCTAAAGAAATTAACAATTCCGGTGGCGTGGGCCAATGGTTATTCAGGTAAAGGTATTCGTGTGGCGATTATCGATACAGGGGTTAATAAAAACAGTAAACTATTATCAAATGTTAAGGAGCGCTATAGTTTTACGACCGACAATCCTTATACAAAAAAAATCAATGAAGGCGATGTGCTCGATCGGTTTGAAGAGGGGCATGGTACGGGCGTTGCAGGTATTATTGGCGCAAAGCCTATTAAAGACAATGAAGATTTTTCGATTTTCAGTGTTGCCCCGAAGGTAACCATTGCATCGTATAAATATAAAGATGGCACTGAGGACGGCGATGTTAAAGAATTAATTGAAGCGGTAGACCAAGCCATTTCGGACAAGGCAGATATTATTTCAATTTCATCGGGGCTTCAAAGTGATATTCCAGCTCTTCATCGCGTCATAAAAAAAGCTTATGCGAAAAACATTGTTGTCGTCGCATCTGCAGGGAATAATAAAATGAAAAGCGTCACTTATCCAGCGCGCTATAAAGAAGTCATTGCAGTGACGTCAATTTCAGCAAAAAATAAACGTAGTACCTTTGCAAACTATGGAAGCGGCATCGATTTTGTGGCACCTGGGGAAAATATTCCAACCATTGCAGTCAACGGCGAGCTTTATACGGCAAGCGGGACCTCTTTTGCGACACCATTTATTACAGGGATGGTAGCATTATTAAAAGAGCAGTATCCGTATAGTACGCCGCAGCAACTAAAAGAAAAATTGATTGCCAGCTCAAAAGATTTAGGTGTGGAAGGCTATGATACGACATTTGGCTATGGTATGCCGCATTATACATATGTCGAACCACAAATTTCTCTTGCGCCGTCATCCTTTAAGGTAAGCGGTATTACGGATCATACAGCGATTTTAAAATTTACGAAATCGGCAGAGGATACATGGGATTCACTTATTATCTCGCTGCATGACGAGGAAATCGCCCGGACGAAAAAACGTCGTACACATTGGAAAATTTAACGGCGGATGAGGTGCAGTTAGTATCTGTGCGCGCATTAAATGCGCAAGGGGATGCGGCAGAGCCTGTTGAAGCGACTTTTGCTACGAAAGTGGATACGACACCTCCTGCACAGGCAACAAATATTCAATTTCGCGTTGCTACAAACAAAAAAGCGCGTATTTCTTGGGATGTAAAGAACACACCGGACTATGCGTATGCTAAAATTTACTTAGACGGTCAGTATGTAGGGAAGTCGACAACCTCTAACTTTACAACGAAAAAGCTCGCAACGAAAAAAACGTATAAAGCGAGCGTGGTTGTCTATGACACAAGCGGCCTTTCTTCATCAAAAGTAACGGCTAAGCTGGCCATTCATTAGGGAGTGATAGCGTGAAAGAGAAAACATTCCAACAAGCAGTCGGATTTAGCGTGAAAGATACGATTGCCCTTTATTTTTTATATGAAGTACAAAAAGGACCGAAATATCCGCGTGAAGTGTATTTTAGTTTTTTAGATACATTCCCTGGGCGCTCGGTAGGGTACGAATATGTCGCACGCGTTGCGAAAAACTTAGAAGGGGAAGGCGCGATGTCCTCACATTTAGAAGGAAGAAAAGTATGCTACTCGATTACAGAAATCGGGCAGCAACGCCTTGCGAGATATCGAGAGTTGTATTATCACCGCTTCTACGAAATCGTTCTTGTACTAGACCGTTTCTATTATGAGCTGACGAAAAATGGCGATAAACCGCCGCGTCCGGACCATTTATTACCAGAGGAATTTCGTAGCTACTTCTCAAAATTGATTTCGATTAAAGACATCGTGCGCTATATGATTTTCCGCATGGCGCAGACACGAACGACATTTTCAATGGCAGAAGTCGAAAAGCAAATGCTCGACCAATATGGCTGGGCGCCGTCAAACGGCTATTTATATAATGTTTCATGGGAGCTTGAGGAAGAGGATTATATTATCGGACGTTGGCCAGATGAGCGTCGTACAAAGCGTGAACTACGCGGTACGGACCGCGGTAATGAATTTTTCGAGGTCATTGCTGAATCGCTGACACATCAAATTACGACGAATCGTCGCTATGTGCATTATATGTTGAAATTTTGCCGCCAGTAAGAAAATGCCAAATTAGATTGAAATATCTGACAATGTTTTGTATAATGACTACAATCACGATATAAAACACGTTGATGAGGGAGAGTACGAGCAACCGCATGACTAAGAGCGACCTAGGAATGGTGTGAGCCTAGGAGCATGTCTGCTAGGAATGGGCCTCAGAGTGGTTTCTTGAATGACAGTAGGGAAATCCGGTCGTACACCGTTATGTATAAGTGACAGCGAGTAGCTGTAATCGAGGTGGTACCGCGGATTCCATTCGTCCTCTATCGCGTTCTTAGGAGCGCGGTAGAGGATTTTTTTAATGGATGGATTTCTCTATGACCGAGCAGAGAGAGCTAGTTTAGAGAGGATTGAAACACATGACAGTAGAGCAGAGAGAGAAAGTTTTTATTCAAAAGGATATTCCGGGAGATATGGTGACACCGATTTCACTGTATCATTCGTTATACGGCAAGAAAAAGATTTTATTTGAATCAAGTGCAAAGCATGAGGAAAGCGGTCGTTATTCATTTGTTGCTGCGAATCCCATTAAAGAGTTGATTTCAACGGCAGACGAAGTCATCGTTGTTGAAGCGGACGGCTCACATAGCCTGCAAAAAAAGCCGGCATTTGATGTTATTCGTGAATTGATTCCTGGGAATGTGCAGCAATTACCCTTTTCATTTTATGGTGGTGCCATTGGCTATGTAGGGTACGAGACAGCCTTTTACCATGAGCAAATTGGGCAGATGCTAGAGGATGAACTCGACATGCCAGATATGCATTTATTATTTTTCGACCGCTTCATCGTTTTTGACCATTTACTGCAAAAGTTATCGGTCGTTGCAATTGACTTATTTGATGAGGGAAAAACGAAGACAGAGCTTGAACATATTGTTGATAGCATGATTCATCAAATCGAGCATCCAACACTGATTGCGCCGCAGGAACTTGACGAAGTATCCTTTACCTCCTCGATTACCGAAGAACACTTTTGTGACATGGTCAAACAGGGACAGGAACATATTAAGCGCGGCGACATTTTTCAAATTGTGCTATCACAGCGTTTTTCCGCTCCGTTTAATGGCAATCCAATGAGCTTGTATCGTAAGCTACGTCTAAGTAATCCATCGCCATATATGTATTATTTGGATTTTGATGGCTATACGATTTTGGGAACATCGCCAGAGAGTCTTGTGAAGGTGAACAAGCGTCTTGTAACAACAAACCCGATTGCCGGTACACGTCGCCGTGGTAAAACGACTACGGAGGATGAGGCGCTTGAGCGAGAGCTGTTAGCAGATGAAAAGGAACTAGCAGAGCATCGTATGCTTGTTGATTTAGGACGTAATGATGTAGGGCGACTTGCGAAGGTTGGCTCGGTTCATGTTAATAAATATATGAAAATTGAGCGCTACAAATATGTCATGCATATCGTTTCAGAAGTAACGGGGGAATTACGCGAGGATGTGCATCCGATTGATGTCTTACAGGCGACATTACCAGCAGGTACGGTATCAGGTGCACCGAAAATTCGTGCGATGCAATTAATTAATGGCTTAGAATCTGTAAAACGAGGTGTGTATGCCGGTGCGGTTGGGTATTTATCTGTATCGGGTGATTTAGATATGGCACTCGCGATTCGTACAATGGTTGTGACAAAGGGCAAAGCCCATGTTCAAGCAGGGGCTGGGGTTGTTTATAATTCGATTCCAATAAATGAATACGAAGAGACCATCAACAAAGCAAAAGCATTATTGGAGGTGCAGGACGTATGATTTTATTAATCGATAATTACGACTCATTTACGTATAACTTATACCAGCAAGTAGCGGCACTTGGGCGTGAGGTAGTCGTTGTACGAAACGATAAAGTAACCATCGAAGCGATTCGGACAATGCAGCCAGAAGCCATTATTTTATCACCCGGTCCAGGGACACCAGACGAAGCGGGCATTACACTTGAAGTCATTCGCTCATTGTATAAGGAATTTCCGATTCTTGGCATTTGCCTCGGTCACCAGTCAATCGGGCAAGCATTTGGGGCTAAAATTGTCCGTGCCGAGCGCATTATGCACGGCAAGTTTTCGACGCTAACGATTCATTCACGCGATGATTTATTTGCGAATGCATCCGAAACGCCACAAGTAATGCGCTATCATTCATTAGTCATCGACCCGAAAACGATGCCAGAAGAGCTTATTGCAACAGCAACCGCTTCGGACGATTATGAAATTATGGCACTGCGCCACCGCGACTATCCGGTTTATGGTATGCAGTATCACCCTGAATCGATTGGTACAGAGGAAGGCAATGCGATGATTCAAGCATTTTTAAATCAGTTACGTCATGTTCATGTTTAAAGTAAAGAGGTTGTCCGCTTGGGCAACCTCTTTTTAGGCCAAGAAAGGAGTGACATAGTATGCAACAGCAAGAACCGCGCAAAGCGATGCAGCTTTATTTATCGATGCCCATTGTAGCATGGGCGCTCTTTGATTTAGCCAATACGATTTTTTCATCGAATATTAATACGATTTTCTTCCCATTTTATATGAATGACACACTTGGCACAGACGAAGTAAAGCAGCAGGTGGCAAGTACTTTTATTTCATACGCCAATGCGGTGGCGAGTATTTTACTCGTGATTTGCTCGCCGCTTTACGGGGTACTCGTTGACCGGACAGGATTAAAAAAACGCTATACGATGTATTTCACACTATTTTCGGTTGGCTTTATGATTTTAATGGGCGTCTTTGGTAAGATAAGCTTTGATAGTGCCCTTTTTGGTGTGCCAATGAGTCTTGCGCTCGTTGTCCTTGCGTATGTTTTCGCTAAATTCTTTTATAATTCGAGCCTCGTATTTTATGACTCGATGCTACCGGACCTTGGGAATGATAAAGAAATCCCGCTTATTTCAGGTTATGGTGTCGCACTTGGCGGTGTCGGGACCCTTATTGGGCTACTCGTCTATCCAATCTCCATTAAATGGAGTAATGTGGATACGTTTATTCCAACCGCGCTCTTATTTTTACTGTTTTCATTGCCCTTATTTTTAATCTTAAAGGATAAGCCGAAACCAAAAGTTGAGCGCATTCCATTTTTCACAGGCTATAAGGATATTGTAGTAACACTAAAGGATATGAAAAAGCATAAAGCGATTTTTACGTTTATGATTGCCTATTTCTTTCTGAATGATGCGCTGCAGACCGCGATTGCGATGATGGCGGTGTATGCGACGATTGTTGTTGGTTTTACATCTGGACAATTTATTTTACTGTATTTAGTGAGTACAATTTCGATGATCATTGGTTCGCTTGTTTTTGGTAATATTACACGAGCTGCAGGTGCGAAACGGGCTGTAACCTTTGTTTGTTTCATTATGATTGCCGCTTTATTAATTGCGGTATTCGCACAGGAGCAATGGATGTTCTGGATTGCGGGCTCTTTATTCGGTGTATCACTCGGCTCAACATGGGTGACTTCACGTACGTTCATTATTCAGCTGTCGCCACCAGAGAAGACCGGCCAGTTTTTCGGCTTATTTGCCTTTTCTGGCAAAGTATCGTCCATTGTAGGTCCTGCGCTATACGGGACGATTACCTTAATGCTAAAAGATTACGGGACACTTGCTAGCCGTGTGGCACTCGGTTCTTTATTAGTGCTTACAATTATCGGGTTAATCGTGCATCTTTTCGTACGCGTACCAAAATCAACAAAAAGTGCTACAATAGAGTCATAGGAGCTGATAAGCATGATAAAAGATGCTGTATTTGAACAATTAAAACAAGCAATGCGTGACAAGGATTCATTGAAAAAAGGGGTACTACAACTTGTGAAGGCAGCAATTGACCTTCAAGCGAAAGAACAAGGTGCACCGGTTTCAGAGCAAGATGAAATTTCGATTATCCAACGCGAAGTGAAACAAACGGAACAAGCGCTAGAAGGTGCAGAGCAAGCGGGTCGCGATGATTTAATTGCGGATGAAAAACGTAAGCTAGAAATCTTAACAGCGTTCTTGCCAAAACAATTGTCTGAAGAGGAAGTTGTTGCAGTATTAACAGAAGCGGGTGTTACAACCGGTATGAATATGGGCGAGGCAATGAAAATTGCGAAACCTGCACTCGCAGGAAAAACTGACGGTAAAACAATGGCGAAAGTCGTTAAGACATTAATTTCTTAAATTATGTCATTCAGTAAAGGAATTACGCAGTTGCGTGATTCCTTTTTTCTATTCTAGGGTACATATATACAGCGAAGCATTTAATTTTTCATAGACAATAATTTATAAAATAGGAAAAAAGGTGGTGAATGAAAAATATGAATAGCATTTTAAAAGAATCCGTTATTTCATTAAATGACTATTTCGATACAAATCAAGTTGATGACTTTTTTCAGCTTGTTGATCAAGTCATAGAGCAATTACTACTAGAAGAGGCGCACGAGCAAGTCATTCATTTTACGCTATGTAAGGCTAGTTTATATTTTAATGTAAGTCACTTAACACTCGCTTCACAAGTTTTAGCAGAGAATGCGACATATATTGAAAAGTATGGTGATGTAGCACAGAAAATCCGCTATTTAAATACACTAGCGGCGATTCAAGGGCGAAATGACGATTTGGAGCAGGCCTTTATGTATTTAGATCGTGCCAAGCAATTAGCAGAGCAATACGACCGTACACATTTAGTGAAAATTTATCATAATTTGAGTGTCTATTATTTTAATCAGCAGCAGTTTGACGAAAGCTTATTGTATGCCCAAAAAAGTATGGCTTATTTTGCAGCAACGCGCAAAGAGGGCACACAAAACAATCGTGCCCTGATGAATTATACCAAAATTTTAATTGCGATGGAACGTTTAGAGGAAGCAGATGAGCTACTTGAAATCGTGAAAGCCCAATTACAAGAAGATGATGGAGAAAGTCGTCTAGCATGGGTAAAAACATATGTCGAATGGCTTGGAAAACAACAGCAATTCGACAAGGCTTATGCTGTCTTGAAACAAGAAATTGCACAGCACCCAAACAAGCATAGTTGGAATAAAGAATTATATGAATTACTATGTCCTTTATCAAAAAAAACGCAATCAAAAAGACACTATTTTCAGGATTTAAAACAATTGAAACAAACGATGGATTTAGTAAATGCAGACTTTGTGACAACGCAGCTTCAATCTGTAAAAAAATATGTTGATATCGAGCAGCTTCAGAAAATTGCATGGTGTGATCCATTAACAAATGTGCATAACCGTAAATATTTAGAGGAACATTATGAAGCGTTTAGTTTGCGTTATCAACAGCATACCGTGCTCGTTTTTGATATCGACCATTTCAAAGAGATTAATGATACATTTGGTCATATTTCCGGTGATCAAGCAATACAGCAAATGGCAGATGCCGTCAATTATTTTTTTGAACAACAAAAGGCCATGTTTGTTCGTTACGGGGGCGATGAGTTTATTGCATGTATTGCAACAATTGAGCTAGAAGCTGTAACGACTATTTTAGAGAGCCTTCAATTAATATTAGCGAAGCAAACGATGCACACCGTCAAAGGGCCAGTGCGTTTAACAATGAGTGTCGGTGCTTTTCGTGTACAACAAACTATCACACTTCATGAAGCACTTGCTGAGGCGGATAAAGCATTATATACATCGAAAAAAAATGGCCGTAATCGCTATACTATTCGTTAGGAGGCATGTGAATTGTTAGATTATCAATCATGGCTAGAAAATTACGTAAAAAGCTATCAACAAAAATCATTAATAGAAATCGAACAGCTTTTCAATGATGCGAAAACGCAATTGCTGCAACAACAACAATACACTAATCTATGTAACCTTTATTACACCGAGGCTGCTACATATTTTGCATACGGTAAAACATTGAAAGCATTAAAAATCTTATTGACGCACCGAGAGTTTATAAATCAATATGCACAACAAACGGAGCTCTTACGTATTCGCATGGCTACGGTTGTTATATTAGATTCAGTTGGCTATACAGAAGGCTATATTGATACGATGACCGAGCTTTATGAGCAAGCTGTACACATGGAGATGCGGATGCTCCATATCGATACATTGAATAACATCGGACATTTTTATATGAAAACAAAGGATTTCGCGATGGCACGCCGTTACTTTATACAATGTGTAGAGCAAGGAGAACGTCATTTACACCATGGCCGCCCCTTTAATTCTTATTTTTGGGCATTGCTAAATTTAATGGAAATTACGCTACAAGAAGCACAGATTGAAGAGATGAAGCACTATATTCATACATTTGAACGCTATACAATTCAAGACCCCATTCATATTTGCAATTTTGATGAGCGATTGATGCGTTTTGCGATACTTCAAGGAAATAAGGAAAAGGCGAAAAAATATGCAGACTCACTCAGTGCACAACAACTTGAGGAAATGGAATATCAAGTGTTAGATGTGATGGCGCATCTTGTTGAAACATATGAGCAACTGGATTGTATAGATGAAGCCATTGAAATGCAGGAACGTTTTATTCAGTTAACAAAGAATTTGACAAGTCATGCGATTACACAGGAGCTAGTGAGCTGTCACTATGATTTGTACCATGCAAAAGCACTTGAAGATGTCTATATTGATTCCTTAACGAATACATGGAATCGTGCGGGCTTTGAAAAGGCCGTAACACCAAATCTATCCGCAGATGTTTATCATTTTTTTGGTTTATTAGATTTAGATTATTTTAAGCAAATAAATGATACGTATGGACATTTAATTGGCGACGAGGTGTTAAGGGAAGTGGCGAAACGCGCGAATTCACTTTATTTAAACAATGAGGCGACCTATTATTTTGGCCGTTACGGGGGCGACGAGTTTTATGTGTATTATCAAGGGCCCTCAGAAGCGGACGTTGTGGCGTTTGCGCATTATTTCCACGAGACCTTAATTGCGGAGTCATTTACATACGAGCATATGACGTTGCCGCTATCTGTATCAATGGGCAGTGTCTATGCAGCTGAGACACACACCTATACAGAGTGGTTTGAAGCGGCAGATAGTGTACTATATGAGGTGAAGCGACAAAAGCGAGGGGAACTCTATTATAAAACGGTATAAAAAAAGAACGACGCCTTTAAAGGAATCGTTCTTTTTTATTAGGCAGGGAACATTTCGCTTAAATAATACCCGCAATATTGCTGGACGATATTCGCATTTACTTCTGGTGTAACAATCGCTAGACGTGTTAAGAGTGCGCTATTGTCATTTAATAGCATCACGAGGTCCATTAGTAAGCTGTTTGTGAATGAATACAATTTATAATCGCGCTCTAGCTGCGTAATACGTTCTTGTTCAGCGCCCTGATACATTTGTTTTAGCATTGGAATGACTTGATTGTATGATGACATGCTTTGTTTTTCAGCAGCAGTCATTTTTTCATCAAGTGCTTCTGTTGTATACGCCTCTTTTGAACGAACAAGCTCTTTTAAAAGCTCTAATAGCATCCCTTGCTTCGCTGTTAATGACGCCATTTTTTGTAGTAATGAATGTTCATATACCGCTTCATTACCAGTCATCGTCATCTTTTCACCTGTAAGTAGCGCTGTATATTCCTTTTGGACGCTATCTGGATCAACGAATTGCATGAGTTGGCTAAAGAGTGTGCCATATAATTTATTAACCGTTTCTAAATCTTCATCTGTTTTCGGTGCTTGTTGCTCTTTTTGACTAGGTTCTGTACCGAAATACAGGCGACCGACATCTAAGCTCCCAATTTCATCAAAGCGTAACCATGCCTGTGCGAGCTCATTACCGATTGGAATATAAAATGACTCTTCCGCTTCCTGATAATCAGCATGTGATAAGTCGTTTTCTGCGAGTAAGGCATTATAGCTTTCAGTGCTTTCCATTAGACCATAACGATATAGCTGTTTGTATAAACGCAGTTGTGCCTCTTCTTGTAGGGCATTTTCGTCAAAATCAGCGACCGCATGTGCTAGATTACGTAATGTATTCGTATCGTAATAAAGTAGAAATGCGCCTTTGACAGGGAGTTGTGCCTTTAAATCATCTGGAATGCGTTCATACATCGGTAACGTTTGCTCCGTTAAGCCGTGATGCTCTACTTTCGCAATTTCGATATGAAGCGCTGATAAATACGCCGCAATCGCTAAATTTTTATTTTCCATTAAGTAAGAAATCTCGCCAAGCAGACGGTAAATTTGGCTATTACCCGGCTCTTCTTTAATGGCTGCTGTACACATATTAATCGCTTGATTCAAACGAGCTTGATGCATTAGATCTCGCGCGCTAGAAAGTAATTTTTCAACGTTTGACATGTTCTCAAAACCTTTCAATTATGTAGTCTTCCTTATTATACAGAAGCACTCTCGAAAAAGCGAAAAAGAACATATGTTCCATCATGCGAAAAACAGCATTTTTATGAATTTGTTAAAAAATGCTCTTTTCATGCATTATTTTGTCGATTGCGTTTTTATGAGATGCGCTTCCCCCGTAAGCTGGATACAAATAGGTAGGTCACAGTTGCATTTTCGTATTAATTCTCGTATGCTAGTAATAGAAGTACGCGTGATGGGTAATCATAGCGACGTAGACGACTAGGTGGCTCCTGGTCGTTTTTTTATGCGCAAAAAACCACCTAGTTGGCTAGACTAGATGGTACACTGTTACAGCATCATACGGAAAAGGCGATACACTGTATCAACTGCACGAAAAATGTCAGCTGCATAGCGGAAAATGGCTAGTTTTCCACTACGTTCCTTTTGCCGTTTCGCTTGAGCCTTTTCAAGACGTGATGGGTAATGTTTCGTCATAGCAACGCACCTCCCTTCGGTGAAGGAGTCAGCGAAGATGCTGCAAGGATTAGTGTATCATACGGGGCTTCTTAAGCGATAATTAAAAAAGTACTGCATGATGTAGTCAAAAACAAAAAAAGAAGGGCTCATGTTAATGCGTGAGCCCTTCTTTTTTATATGTGATGACGACCAATCGGAATGACGAGAGGTGTTTGTGACACAGGATCTGCAATCACCTGACAATCGAGTGAAAAGATGTCCTTTATTAAGGCACTCGTCACAATATCTTTAGGCGCTCCTTCTGCAATTAATTGACCTTCTTTTACCGCAAATAAATAATCAGCATAGCGTGCGGATAGGTTAATATCATGGAGTACCATAACAATCGTTGTCCCGTATTTTTGATTGAGGTCCGTTAATAAATCAAGAATTTCTACTTGATACGTAATGTCTAAATAGGTGGTTGGTTCGTCTAAGAATAAAATGTCGGTTTGTTGAGCGAGCGCCATCGCAATCCATACACGCTGACGCTGGCCACCAGAGAGCTCATCGATATTACGATCAGCAAATTCGGTAATATTCATCATCTCCAGTGCTTCAGCAACCGCTTCGTAGTCTTTTGTGGACCAGCCTTTAAAAAGTGTTTGATGCGGAAAGCGACCTCGTCCGACTAAATCAGCTACTGTAATACCTTCTGGAACAATAGGGGACTGTGGTAATAGTCCGACTGTTTTAGCTAACTGTTTTGGGGCGATATCATGAATGGATTTACTATCTAGTAGCACCTGTCCTTGAAGCGGTTTAATTAGTCGAGCCATCGTTTTTAATAACGTCGATTTACCGCAGCCATTGGCACCGATAATAATGCTAATTTGATTTGCTGGAATGGCTAGTGTGATATTTTCTAAAATCGTTTTATCGTCGTAGCCAGCTTGCAAATTTTTTGCTTGAAATGTATGTGTTGTCACTAAATATCACCCTTTCGATTGATGCGAATTAATAAATAAATCAAATACGGTGCACCAACAATACCTGTAATAACACCAACGGGATACCGTGTTTCAAAGGCGAATTGACCAATCAAGTCTGCACCAAGCACGAGTATAATGCCAATAAGCCCCGCAGGTATAATATTAGAAAACCCAGGACCTACAAGACGCTGTGCGATTGGTCCAGCAAGAAACGCTACAAAGGCAATCGGCCCCGTCGTTGCGGTCGCAAGTGCAATCATGCATACGGCACAAAAGATAAGGATAATACGCGTTTTATTCGTATTTACACCAAGTGCTGTGGCTGCTTGCTCTCCAAGTTCTAGCATTTCTAATTGCTTTGAACAATACAAAATAAAGGGCATTACACAAATAATGCATAGCAGTAACGTAAGAATCATTGGCATTGAGGCGTTATTTAGACTGCCGCTTAACCAGACAAGTGCTGTTGGTAAATCATTCGTTTTTCCGATCAACATAATATACGAAATGGCGGCGTTAAGCATTGCTTGAATGCCGATACCGATTAAAATTAAACGCCCAATCGAAAAGGCATTTTTTTTCGATAATACGTAAATAATGCACACCGTCACAAGGCCCCCGACAATTGAGGCTATCGAAACCGTAAAATGACTCGCATGTAGTACAATAATGCAAAATACAGCCGAAGCGCTAGAACCGGCTGTTACGCCAATGACATCTGGATTGGCGAGGGGATTGCGGAGCATCGTTTGAAAAATATACCCCCCAACACCAAATGCAAAGCCTGCGAACAGACCCGCAAGTGTGCGTGGGAGACGAATTTCCGTAATCGCAAAAGAGGCACCGGGTACCGTTTCACCCATTAATACACGGATAATGTCTTGTACAGGGTAAATCGTATGACCAAGCATCATCATTGCACAAGCAAGGCTAAGCGATAGTAGGGTGAGCACTGCTGTGATAAGTATAAATCGCATACGGCGTTTTTTACGAGCAGTTATCATGGATTGAATCGTTGGATTGATCATAAGGCACGCATCTTCGCTTTCATTGTAATTAAAATTAAAATAGGGGCACCGATAAAGGCTGTCAAAATCCCAACCTCTAATTCACCAGGACTTCCGAGGAAGCGGCCACATACATCGGCAATCGTTAAGACACTCGCTCCGGTCAACGCTGCAAGTGGCATAATGAAGCGGATATCTGCACCAATAACAAGGCGTACTAAATGGGTCGCTAATAGGCCAATAAAGCCAATTGGTCCTGCAAGCGCCGTGGCAGCACCACATAATACAACCCCCGCAAAGGACGCGATTAGTCGTAACGAGCCAGTACGGACGCCAAGCCCTGTTGCGACTTCATCACCAAGTGCAAGGGCATTAAGGCCGGGCGCTGTACACAGAGCGATAATCAGGCCAATAACTAGAAATGGAATAAATAATTGCACAGTATCCCATGTACCTGAGCCGACACTACCGACTTGCCAGAAGCGGAATTTATCCATAACATTCGTACGTGGAATCATAATCGCCGTTACGAAGGATGATAAAATCGCACTTGTCGCGGCACCTGCTAATACGAGCTTCAGTGGCGTTGCACCACTTGCACCCATCGAGCCGATACTAAAGACGAAAATCGCTGTTAAAATGGCCCCGATGATAGCCAGCCAAATATAGCTACTCGCGCTATTTATACTTAAAAAAGCCATGCCACTGACAACGAATAAAGAAGCACCCGTATTGACACCTAAAATACTCGGGTCTGCAATTGGATTTCGTGTGACGGCCTGCATTAACGCACCCGATACGCCAAGCGCGGCACCACACATTAAACTGAAAATCGTCCGTGCAATTCGCTGGCGTACAATGGTTGCCTCATGCGATGTGACCTCGGGATGGAATAAGCCATCGAGTATCCCCGCGAAGCTAACCGTACGTGAGCCGAATCCAAGCGACAGCACGATACTTATGAGAAACAAAATAAGCAAAAGCATGCTTACCAAAAGAATGTGTTTTGGCAGCAGCATTTGCTTATTTTTAAGTTGTAGCGTCGTCATTATTTAACGTTTTTCGCCACATCTGAAATTTTTGATGCATATTCATCAATTGTATAAGGAATTGATAAAGGACTTGGTGTTCCTGCAGCCGCAAGTGGTGTATTGTCTTCTATAACCACAACGTTACCAGCTTTAATCGCAGGTACTTTTCCAAGAATCGGGTCTTTTTGAAGTGCTTTTAATGTTTTATCTGTACCGTATGTGACAAGGATATCTGCATCATTTAACGCATCCGCATTTTCAGCGCTTAGTTCAATATAGAAGCTTGCATCATCTTTAATTTGCGCCTTTACACTTTCAGGATAGCTCATACCTAGCTCTTCTAGCATTTCACCGCGAGGGTCGCCTGTTGTATAAACGTAGAACTTAGAAAAGCCCGTAGCATCAAATGCAACGAATGCTGCTTTTTTGTCTTTTAAATCAGGGTATTTAGCAGCCGCATCTTGGATTGTTTTTTCCGTATCCTTGATTAATTGCTCGCCTTCTTTTTCCATGCCCATTGCCATGGCGTCATATTTAATCATGTCTCGCCATGATGTTACCCAAGGCTGATCTTGATAGGCGACAACCGGAGCGATTTTCTTTAATTTATCGTAATCTTCCTGTGTTAAACCTGAGTAAGCTGCTAAAATCACATCTGGCTGTGAATCCGCAATCGCTTCGAAATCTAAGCCCGCTGTATCTTGGTAAATCGTTGGGTTTTTCTCGCCTAGTTCTTCCGCTTTTTCTTGTGTCCAAGGAAGCATCCCTGTGTCATTATCTTTAATACCGTAGTTTGCGGCAGAGAAACCTACTGGAACGGTTCCTAATGCAAGTGCTACATCTTGGTTACCCCAAGCGATTGTTGCAACGCGTTCCGGTTTTTTCTCAATTGTTGTTGTACCTAATGCATGTTTAATTTCGATTGGGTACTGTGTATCATTTGAAGCTCCTGACTCTTTATCAGCTGTTTTGTCATCTGCATCTTTATTAGATGAACAAGCACCTAAAATAAGCGCGAATAAAGCAGCCATAACGAGCATAAGTAACGATTTTGTTGTTTTTTTCATATGAGCGCAACCTTTCTTTCACTATGTAATTTGTTGAGAATTATTCTCACTTAATGAAATATAGAGGGGAATGAGCGAAATGTCAATGCGCGTCACGTTACTTTTTTCTCTATTTTTCGACAAAAATACGCAAATATCCATTGTTTCACCTATAAATAGCTCTTTTCGTGCGCAAATATCCAAATACTAAATGTGGCAATAAAAAAAGTGGCTGGGACAAAACACGTCATTTTCCTTTTTTAGCGTTCGCAACGAAAAACCGGAACCGCGCTACAGCGCAGTTCCGGTTTTTCTTATGCTCATATGAACGGTTGTTTTTATACGTATGTCCCAACCTCTTGCATAACCAATTATACAATAAAGGCAAAGTATCCTAAGAATAGAACACAAAGTACATACATAATTGGGTGAATTTCTTTAAAGCGTTTTTGGGCCATTAAACAAATTGGGTATAACACAAAGCCCATACCAATACCGATTGCAACACTTGATGTAAGTGGCATCATAATGATTGTTAGGAAGGCTGGAATTACAATTTCAAGTTTTGTCCATTCGATTTTACGAATTTCCATGGCCATTAAGGCACCGACAATAATTAATGCAGCAGATGTTACTTCTACAGAAATCACACTGATGACTGGTGAGAAGAATAGCGCGATACCAAAACAAATCGCAATGACAACAGCCGTAAAGCCTGTTCGTCCACCAACAGCAATCCCTGCAGATGATTCAACGCTTGTTGCAGGGGTTGATGTACCAAGAACTGCACCAATCGCACCCGCTGCAGAGTCGGCGATTAAGCCTTTCCCGATGTTCGGGATTTTATTGTCCTTCATCATACCTGCTTGGCTTGTTAAACCGATTAACGCGCCCGCTGTATCGAAGAATGCGACAATTAAGAAAGTGAAGATAACAACTAATACTTTCACAGTAAAGATTTCGTCCATGTGGTTAAAGACAACACCAAATGTTGGCTCTAAGCTAGGAATGCTGCCAATGACTGATTTTGGTACGTCGATTAAACCAAAGATCATACCAAGAACAGTTGTGATGACCATACTATAGAAAATACCACCGTTGATGCCGCGTACTAACATAATAACCGTTAATACTAAGCCAACAATCGCTAAAATCGTCATAGGCGATGTTAAGTCACCGATTGAAACGAAGGTTGCTTCATTTCCGACAATAATACCACCATTTTTCAAACCGATAAATGTAATGAAGAAACCAATACCAGATGCAATCGCATATTTTAAATTCAATGGAATAATGTTAATAATTTTTTCACGGATTTTTAATAAGCTTAAGATCATAAAGATAATACCGGCGATAAAGACGCCTGTTAACGTCACTTGCCAGTCAATGCCCATCCCGATACAAACCGAGAATGTAAAGAATGAATTTAAGCCCATACTTGGCGCAATGGCGATA
>NZ_HE578957.1:122573-151122 GCF_000307285.2 Kurthia sp. Dielmo | reverse complement strand
TACTTGGCGCAATGGCGATAGGGAAGTTAGCTAAAATCCCCATTAAAAGGGTACCGATAATGGCAGTTAATGCTGTTGCCGTAAATACGGCACCTTGGTCCATGCCTGATTGGCTAAGGATAATCGGGTTCACGACAAGAATGTACGCAATCGATAAGAAAGTCGTAATCCCGGCAAGTGATTCCTGCTTGTAAGAAGTCCCGCGTTCAGCAAATTTAAAAAAGTTTTTCATGTGTTAAGCTCCTGTTTGCCAGATTAAAGATGAATAGGATGCGATAAACGATTTATTTTCTTGGAAAAACAAAAAAACTTTGACTATGGCATAGTCAAAGTTTCTCTACAAAATGAAATAAACGTATTACAGTATCCCATTCCTTGTAGACAAGCTATTATTGGTAGCTGGTAGAAACTTTCAAGCCATATTCTTGAAATTATACAAGGGTTATTCTCTTTTAAAAACAATAGAGAAATAATAACAATGATTATTTACAACGTCAAATGTAAGAAAATTCATTCATTTTATGCTTTTTAATAAAATGAGACTCGTTTTAGGGGAATCGAACTATTTTGATTATTAAAGAGATATAAAAACGAACGATTATTGCGTGATATGCGATTTAACATACGGATTTAAGCATTTTAACTTTTTTTAGTGATTATATGATTTGTATTTGTTGAAAGCTCAAAATAGTAGCCTTAGAAGCGGAGGAATGAATTTCTAAATACTGTGCGAAGAAATAGCGTGTAATGATGTGTTAAGTATTATACGACTTTATGACGCAACCATTTGCGAATTGGATTGTTTGAACGATTGTTATTATTGTACAGATAGAATTTAAGATTAAATAAAGTTAGATAGTTATATGCTTGCTATAAGGGAAATATAAAGACGCTTGCTTTAAAAGGATGGGGAGCGGTCGATATACATACTACCATCTATTTTTTATTTTAGTTTACATAATATATATTATAGGAAGTTATAAAAATTAGAAAAAATAGAAGTAATTTCATATGTTTTATTGTATATTATAATTAAATTGATTTTCACATGGCCGATTGTCTTTTTTTATAAATTTTTGTCGTTGGAGTTGGTCTATATATGAAGATTTTCCCCCTTGGTGTTGGGAACGCCTTTACGAAACGTTTTTACCACAACAATTTCTTATTTGATTTTGATGGTGAAGCCTTTCTTGTTGATTGTGGTACATCCCTACGTTTTTCGTTAAAGGAAGCTGGCATCCCATATGCTGATTTACACAATGTTTTTATCTCACATTGTCATTTTGACCATATTGGTGGTCTTGAGGAGCTCATTACACATCGTCTCAAAGAAAATTTGACGACGAAAGTCTACATACTTCGCGATATGTATGAAGATGTGTTATCCGTATTAGCACCTGGTTTAGGGCTTCAACAAATCGAGGAATTTTGTGAATTTATTTTATTGGATGGTCGTACACCATATCAAGTAAATGGATTTACGATTGAATTATTACCGACGACTGGCCTACATATTAAAAATATGCTGAGCACAGGCGCACGCATTACACAGCCAGACGGTACACAAATTTTATATAGCTCTGATATTAAAAATTTGATGCATAGTCCATTTAAATCGGTTGTTACACGTAATACACGTCTAATTTTACAAGATGTCAGTTTCACCAAAAATGGTGCTCATAGTACATTCGAAGAAGTAATTGCTTATTATCCACGCGAAGTGCAGCATTATATCGTCGCGATGCATTATGATGATAATATAGAAGATTTTTATGAACTGATTGAAAAATCACCAATTCGCCTTGCACGTCAGCACCAGTGGATTCATGTTTAATAAAAAACGTCTCGAATTAGTTCGAGACGTTTTTTTATTCGTACCAAGGCTTCGTATACAGTTCCCCACCAATATTTTGCTGAAAAAAAGGCATTGATATATAGCAGGCAAATGCACACGAGTTCATCATACTCCGCTCCGTCAATCACAATATCCGCAATAGAAAGCCACTCACCTATCCGTCTAAATGGTAGCTCCTGCACGACATCTTGATGCTTCACATAAACAAGCGTCTGATACCGTGAAAAAAACTCATACGTGTCCTCTCCTGATCGCCAAGAAAAATGCTTATCGCCGTTTTTCTTTGTATACACAATTTTCTTATCATTAATCCATACCTGCTGCTTCTCCTGTTTAAAGGAAAAGGCGAGGTTTTTCCCGTCATACAGCATATACGTCTCATTTAATAACGACTGAAATGTATGATTAATGAGGCGTTTCCAAAGGACCGTTCTCTTTTTCGCCGTATATAAAAGTTTCCCGTTATCAGCTTCTATATGAAACGTATACACACTTGGCTCCAAATGTTCCTTCCGACGAATGCGCATAACGACAAAGACATCTCCTTTCGTCAAAATGATATTTTTTTGCGTTAAGTAAATTAAAAACCCGTAATTTTACGCAAAGCACATCAAAAAATACTATTTTAAAGTGATTAGGCAGTCGTAAGAGTTCCTTGATGAAAATGCATTTTCCACTGGCCATCTACCCGCTTCCAAATCGAACTTCGTAAAGAATGCTGTGCATTTACCGCATTATACACGCGATACGTCGCAAGTATAATGTCCTCCGACAGCAGCTTTATGTGAAAATTATCGATTGTCATACAGACATCGCCAAGCACTATTTCTTCTATTTGTTCCTGCTGATACAATACCTTCCCTGAGCTACCAATTTCAAAAAAATCATCTGCCAAAAACAAACGTAAAGCCTTGCTTGAACGGCGTACTTCCGGCTTCAATAAGGCAAGCTCTAACGCTAAAATCGTATCATGCATGCATACCCTCCTATAATAAACGATATTGATTCACTGGCCGTCCAATTCCGCCATACTGAATCTCAATGACTACAAGCTTTTGCTTTTCTAAAAAATCTAAATAACGACGTGCGGTTACCCGTGCGAGCCCAACACCATGCGCCACTTCCTCTGCTGAAATGGCTGCTTGCTGCGTGCCGATATAAGTAACAATCTTATCAAGTGTTGCCTTATTCAAGCCTTTTGGAAGTTCCTTAGATAGCGCTGCATCTTGTGTTTTATGTAATAATGCATCAAGCTCCTGCTGGGATAAGGCATCCTTCGCAGTAAACTTTTGCTTATAGCGCGCATAATTTTCAAGCGCTTCCTTCATCCGTTCAAATGAAAAAGGCTTCATAATATAATCAAAGACGCCTAGATGCACAAGCTTTTCGATGGTTTCGCGGTCATTAGCAGCCGTCACGGTTATCACATCAACCGGAAGTTCACGTGCCCGAATTTGTCGTAAGCTCTCTACCCCGTCTTGTCTAGGCATATACACATCCATAAAAACAAGGTCTGGCTTTAGCATCGCTGCCTTCTCTACCCCTTCAATCCCATCATGTGCAGTATCAATTACTTGAAAGCCCTTCACATTCTCAATAAATTGTTGATTTACTTGACGAACCATTGGATCATCTTCTACTAATAATACGCGTAACATTGCTACCCCCTACATCTCAAACGTCACGACAATACTTGTCCCGGCGTTTGGTGTACTTTCCACATCAATTGTTCCCTGTGCCTTTTGAATAATATCTTGAATTAAATATAACCCAATCCCATGATTTTTGGAATGTTTCGTCGTAAAGCCATTATCGAATATACGCGCTATTTGTGCCTCGCTCATACCAATCCCGTTATCCTCGACCAAAATCGTCATCACTTGATCGTTTTGGTCAATGCTGATGAATAACTTTTTATCGTCATGTGTCGCTAGTTGTAGTGCATCAAAGCTATTTTCGATTAAATTACCGAGCAATACGACAAAATCATGAAAATCAAGCGCCTTCGGTAAATAATCAAGCGAGCTCTGTGCATCAATCTCGACTAGAATGCCGAGCTCCTTACCGTGATTGACCTTACTTAATAATAAGCCGGCTAAATTTTGATTTTGAATGCGCTCATGCAAAAAATCCTGTAGCTGGTCTTGCTCTTTTTTGGCACCTTGAATATACTGCAACGCAGCTCGGTAATTGCCGAGTTGCATGAGTCCCGCTACGGTATGCATTTTATTTTTATGTTCATGATTTTGAATACGTAGCGCCTGCACAAATTCCTTTACGCCCGTCAGCTCCTCTGCAAGCTTTTTCACCTCTGTACGATCTTGGAAAATAGCAATCGCCCCTACTGTCTCCCCTTCTACTTCAATCGGTACACGATTCGATAAAATGGTATGCTGATTAATCAGTAATTCCTTATTGTAAATCGGTTGATTAAAATCTAAAATCTCCGGCAAGCGCGAATCCGGCAAAATATCATAAATGTTTTGCCCAATCAAATCCCCTTCATCGACACCTAAAATTTGCTTCGCTTTCGTATTAAAAATCGTCACGATAAAATGATTATCAATCGCAATGACCCCTTCATGCATCGCATTAAAAGTTTCCGAACGCTCAATATAGAGCTTCGCAATTTCATGCGGCTCATAATCGAGTAAATCCCGCTTCATGCTACGGCTTAGTAAAAACGCTCCCCATGCGCCAAATAAGAGCGATAAGCATGTCGCAACTAAAATCTCATCGCGTAAATTATGGACGATATCCAAAAATGTTGGTAGTTTATAACCAACAAGCACCACCCCTACTTGCTCATGCATAGTATTCATCACTGGCACAAAGGCACGTGCGACGGTCCCTAAATCTCCCTTTGCGGTCGTTGAGTAATAATGCTCGGTAAAGGCATCCTCTATGTCATTGGACTGCGAGCGTAAGCCAACAAGGGATTCCTTTGGGTGGCTTAAACGCACCCCGTCCATCGTCAATACGACAATATAGTCGGCCTTATTGGTCGTCCGTACATCACGTATCGTTTTTTTGAGTTTCGTTGCCTTTTGCTGATTCGTTAAGGCATCATTTTCTAAAACCGTTGGCAATTCAGGTAGTTTGCCCACCGTTTGTGCCACAAGCATCGCCTGCTCCGTTATCCGTTCCTCTTCTGTATTCAAAATATTACTAATAATAAAAAGGCCTGAAATTAAAAAAGAAAAAACGATAATAAAAAAGGTTAAGGCGGTAATTTTCCCTGTCATGGATACGCGTTTATCAGTCATTCGTGATTGCCTCCCTTAAATGCCTCTATTTTAGCATGTTTCCTATGGTAAAATAAGGGCTGTATAACAGGAGGCAAGCGATGCGCACATATATTTTATCAGCAGTACTTATCTTATTACTCGTTATCGGCATTTTTATGATTCCGAATCTCTCAAAACAAACAACGTATAGAGATAGCGAGCAGCAAGGACTTGATGAGCAAATCACGATTCATTTTAGTCATGTCGTCGCTGAAAATACGCCAAAGGGACGCACTGCACTTTATTTTAAAGAACTTGTTGAGGAAAAATCTGGCGGACAAATACATGTCGAGCTTTATCCAAACGGCATGCTATATAATGACGAAAATGAAATGACGGCCCTACAGCATAATGATGTGCAAATGATTGCGCCGACCTATTCAAAAATTTCGAACGATGTGCCTGAATGGGGCGTGCTTGATTTGCCGTTTTTATTTGAGGATGAAACAGATGTTACACGTGTTTTAAGCAGCGAGGTCGGTGATACATTGCGTCAAGCGCTAGAAAAACAAGGCATTCATGGACTAGGCTTTTGGCAAAATGGCTTTAAGCAAATGATTGCAAAAGACGCACCTATTCAAACATTAGCGGATTTTAAAAGCAAACGAATGCGGACCATGGCGAGCAACTTGCTTACAATGCAGGCAAAGCTACTCGGTGCTACACCACAGGCGGTATCATTTGATGAGGTCAATAGCGTGATCTCTAAGGCGGCCATTGATGTCCAGGAAAATACATTATCGAATATTTACTCCAAAAGCTTTTATAAGGAGGAGCCGTATATTACCCGCTCTAACCATGGTATTTTAGGCTACGGTGTATTGATGAATCAACGCTTTTGGGATAGCCTGTCAACTGAATCAAAAGGCATTATTACGCTATCAATGCAGGAAGCGAGCGCCTGGAATGAAAAAATAGCGCGCAAAATGAATGTGGATGATGAAAAGCGTATGAAAGCATACGGGACGCATTTTTACACATTGAGCACGCATGAAAAAGCTCGCTGGAAGCGTACATTACAGCCACTCTATCATGAATTTCAGCAAAAGGACTATCGAGACATCCTTGATGCAATCGAGCGACAATTGCATCAAAAAAACGCCTACATCATCGCAGTGATGTAGGCGTTTTTTGATTATTTCGAGTGATCTTTTAGCCATTTGCTAACGAAAGGATAAATCTCTTTCTGCGCATAGCGGCCTGTACATACCGACACGTGACCTGTTGGTACTTCGTGAAGTGTGTTTACTTTACTTGAAACTTGTTTGTTTAGCGCCTTAATTTGCTCTGGCTGTACGATATTATCGCGTGTTGCGCAGATATTTAATAAGTTCGCCTTAATATTTGAAAGCTTCACTTCTTGACCGCGAACGGCTAGTTCACCTTTAACGAGTTTATTTTCTTGATAGAAGTCGCGAATCCACTGACGATAAGCTTCCCCTGGGAACGGTACGCCATCGTTTAACCATTTTTGCATGAGCTTCCACGTTAACACGGCATTGTCGTTTTCGATACGACTTGCAAGACCAACATATGTGCCAAGCGAGTTAGAGATTGGGCTTAATAAGCGATTTCCATAGTCAATCATTTCAAATGGAATATTACCAAGTGTATCAACCATTTTATCTAATTGGAATGTGTCTTTGTTTAACCAGTTCGTATAAAGACCAGCGTCTTCAAAGTCTGTTGGTGACGTCATTAAAACAAGATTTTTAATCGGTAAAATGTCATTATAAAGCGATGTGAAAATCGTCGACATCGTACCACCCATGCAGTACCCATAAATTGTTAGTTCCTTTGCGCCTGAATCTTTTAATACTTTTTTCACTGCGCGTGGGATGTAGTCTACGATATAATCGTCAATTTTCATATGACGATCCTCGTGACCGGCTGTACCCCAATCAAGTAAGTACACATCATGGCCATCGTTTACTAAGTACTCAATTAAGCTATTTCCTGGGTATAAATCTAAAATATATGAGCGATTAATTAATGCGTAGATGAATAAAATTGGCACTTTATTCGTCTTTTTCGCATGTGGTGCATAATGGTATAATTTTGACTTGTTTTTTGTCCAAATAACTTCTTTCGGCGTTTGACCTACTTGCGGGTCTGATTCCGTTGTTACAACCTCTGTAAAACGTTTAATCTTCTCTAAATCCTGTGGCAACACGGCTTCTTCTGGTAATTTCATCGCTTCGATCCATTGTTCGAACGACGCTGTTGGTACTCCATTACTCACAACAAAACCTCCAATATCAAAATAAGTAGTATGTTTCAGTATCCTTTAGCGGAAAAGTAAAGGATATCCAAATGGCTTCATTTATTCTAGGAGTGGCTCTATGTTGATGAAAATGTAACACATTCGTTTAGGAATATTATTTTTTCGTCTGTGGCGTGTTTTTTGCAGCAGGTGTTGCCGCTGTTTTCACTTGTGCATTCGGTGCTGGTGTCAGAGGCTTTTGCGGCGCCGCCTTTGGTGTTGGCGTTGCCGCTGCTTTTGCCTCTACTTGCTTCGTTAATAACTCAATGACCGTATCTAATTTCTTATCTAGACGGTTCACCGTTGTTTTTAACTGCTTAATTTCTTTTGCGTGGCTATCATGTGCATCCTCTTGTACGTCTAATTGATCTTCTAAATCAATTAACTTCGACTCTACATTAATAACAAGTGAAGCAATGCTCGCAATTTCGTCGCGTGATGGGACGTTTACTTGTTTTAAATAAGATTCTGTCATGCCATTCACAAGCCCTTGATATTGTAAATATTGCTTTTGTACTTGCCCTAACCCTTCTGCGAATGCGGGTTGTTCAAGTGTTGATTGAATCGAGTCGCGGAATGCGCTCTCTGTACGGTCGTACATCTCTTTCCAGATACCGAACGCATCAAATGTTTGATTCGTCACGTAAATTCCTCCTCTATCAATAAAATCGTTTTACATTTTTCACTTTACCATAATCTTCAATTATTTCAATTAATTTTACTGTTTGGAAAAAGTTTTTTGAAATGCTTGACACAAAATGCACATAGGTGTAAATTACACTTATAAGTAATTTGAAGATAGGTGATAGCAATGAATTCGAAAAAACCACAAATGGGCGCACCAAAAAACATTTTAGTGCCCATCATCTTGCTCCATTTGCGTGATATTAACGCTTATGGATATGAGCTAATGGAAAAGCTGACAACATTCGGTGTTGATTCTGTCGACCGAGGAAATTTTTATCGTATTTTACGACAGCTTGAAAAAGATGAGCTTGTCACTTCCGAGTGGAATACGGAGGAAAATGGTCCAGCGAAGCGTATTTACGCCATTACTGAAGAAGGTCTGAGCTACTTAGACTTGTGGGCCGGTTCATTTGGCGAATACCAAAAACTCTTAACGAACTTCTTCAAATTGTACAATCCGTTTCTTTTCCCTAGCACGCCAGCTAGTAAAAAGACGGATGAAGCGGATGACACCAACGACTAGCAGCCAAGACTCCCCGCTCATGCTTTAAAAAAACATGACCACTATTAGGGAGGAAATTTAACATGGCAAACGAACTATTAACAAAAAGCGTAGATCTTATTTGGGACAACTGGTTAAACAGTGTAAAGGCAATCAATACGGTGCAAGAAGATGCAGAAAAACGCGCAGTAGAAGCATTCGCTGCACAAAAATCAGCATTCGATCAAGCACTTACTTCTTATAAGAATGTCGAAGAAAAATCAAACCAAGCGATTAAAGATTGGCAAAAACAAGTGACTTCTTCATTTGAAGCATTCACAACACCTGCACAGTCTGCACAATTGTCTACGTGGATCGATACGTTAAAAGAAGCAACAGAGCAAGCGCAAGAATTATCTTGGAAACCGAACCACGCTGTCGTGGATTACATCCGTAATGCGCAAACAGAATGGGAAAAAGCAATCAACACAACGCTTTCTGAGCAAAAATCAGAGCGCCAAAAAGCATTAGCAAACATTGAAGATTTAACAGCGAAACTAAAAGAAAATCACAAGTCTTTACTTGATTCAATTCCTGCCGTTCCAGTTGTAAAATAATGAATGTAAGAGTCTGTTGTGGTACAGACTCTTTTTATTTCCATCTATTATATAACCGCGATAAAGAGTAGATTCTATTCTTTATCGCGTTTTTTTGTCGTTTGAGAAGATATTTCATTGTCAGAAAAGTCAAAAGACCAAAAAGACCAAAAAAACCATTATGACCACAATATTCACAAGCACAGAAATTCGTACTACATTAGGTCTTGTAAGCGTTTTATTAACTACATACAAAGGGGTGTACGTATGAAAAGATTCAACTTACGTAACTTAACGGTTCAAGTTGTGCTGGCCATTATCCTAGGGATTATCGTAGGGGCGATTTTTCCAAGTTTTGGCGCACAGCTGAAAATTTTAGCAGATATCTTTATTAAATTGATCAAAATGCTTATTGCACCAATTATCTTCCTAACGGTAGTGACGGGTATTGGTAGCATGGGTGATATGAAAAAAGTCGGCAGTATCGGCTTAAAGGCACTTATTTATTTCGAAGTGATGTCTACGATTTCACTTGCGATTGGCTTTATCGTAGTCCATATTATTAAACCAGGTGTTGGTGTTAATACAGATGCACTTAAATCAAGTGGTGCAGATATTAGTGAATATACAAAGGCTGCTGCAAGTCAAGATCATGGTATTCAAGCATTCGTTATGAGTGTGTTACCAGAAAACTTCTTTGGAGCAATTGCGAACGGTGAGTTACTACCAGTGCTTGTCTGTGCGGTATTCTTCGGCCTTGCAGCCGCTTCTATCGGTGATCCAGTGAAACAAGTTATTACATTATGCGAGCAAGCCTCTCAAATTTTCTTCAAAATTGTTGGGATGGTAATGAAATTCTCACCACTTGCTGCATTTGGTGCAATGGCCTATACAATCGGCAACTTCGGTATGGGTTCATTATGGAACTTAGGAAAATTAATGCTTGGCGTATACATTACAATGGCATTATTCGTTATCGTCATTTTAGGTCTCGTATTACGATATGCCGCAAACGTCAATATTTTCAAATTCCTGAGCTATATTAAAAATGAATTATTAATTGTTTTAGGGACTTCTTCATCTGAATCTGCCCTACCACTCATTATGAAAAAATTAGAACGCTTCGGCTGTTCAAAACAAGTTGTCGGTCTTGTTGTACCAACAGGTTATTCGTTTAACTTAGATGGTACCGCCATTTATTTATCAATGGCCGCAATGTTTATCGCACAAGTATATGATGTACATCTATCCATTTGGCAACAACTTTATTTACTACTGATTTTAATGGTGACTTCTAAAGGGGCTGCTGGTGTAACCGGCTCTGGCTTTATTACCCTTGCTGCAACACTTGCCGCATTCCCAATGATTCCAGTCGCAGGGATTGCCCTTTTAATTGGTGTTGACCGCTTCATGTCAGAAGCACGTGCCATTACAAATATTATCGGTAACTCGGTAGCAACCGTTGTTGTTGCGAAATGGGAAAACGAATACGATCCGAAACAGCATGATGTCCTCGTCGCTGAATTAAAAGAAGAAAAGCGCTTGCGTCACGAACATGCTTAAGTTATAAATGGTCTTGCAAACATTGCAGGACCATTTTTTTGTTCGCAAAAAATCGTCAGATGCCCAAGGAGCGGCTTTTGGCTACGACATATTTTTTAATAAGTGTCATTCATATGTGTATGCACCTATAAATGTAATAAGCATTTGATTGAATGACGAAAAAACATATAGAATTACTAAAGCTAAGCAGATAACTACTATTAGTTTGTACAAGTCATTTGTAAAAACAGGCATATTTCGGTCCTCTAGCGGGGGTTTTTTGCGTATTTTAAGGCATAAAAGGGACATTTTCACACATAGCAAGCTGCATAAATGAGCTACACAGTACGGATTGTCGTTTTTTGAATAAATAATGTGAGATGCTCGTTCGTATAGTATTTCAAGCGCTCTAAAACGGTACTTTTTTATGCAAAATGAACCCTTAGAGACCCCTTTCTAGCGTAAAATGCCCTTTTTCGGGCGTTGAAAATAATAATGATTTTTGACGATGGCGTGGAATAACAGTTTTTGTTGACAGATTACGCGGTATCGTTAGTAAACGTTTTAAATTTTACCGGACCATTGTCCTGAATTGGCACATATTTTTAAGTATGTCGTAGCCAAAACCCGCTTCCTGAAGATTTCGTCCATTTCAAATGAAGCAAATAAAAAAGAGGATGGAAAAATCCATCCTCTTTTTAGCGACAAATGAGTCTTGCACGAATGAGTGCTACGGTAGTATCGCAAATGAGCGTACCGGAAATCCTGTTGCTTTATCAGGTTTTGCGACGATATTGAATATGACCGCGCCTTTAGCGGGTAATTGATCTAAATTCGTCAACAACTCAATCTGATAAGCATCTTGCTGTAACACATAAAGCTCTGCCTTGAGCGCTTTATTTTTATAAAATTCTTCACTTGAATCCGTATCAAATGTTTCATGACCGACTGCGCGAATGTGTCGCTCTTCAAATAAGAAACGGAGTGCTTCAACAGACCATCCTGGCGTATGAGCCACATCGTCTGCATCCTTATTATTAAATGCCTCGCTATCATCAATGCGCTTTGACCAATCGGTACGTAGTGCGACAAATGAGCCGCTATCGATTTCCCCGTACTGTTCCTCAAATGACAGGATTTCACGTACGGTAATCGTAAAATCAGGATTTTTTGCGACGTCTGTTGAAACGTCGATGACAACGAGCGGTAAGACAAGCTCTTTTAACGTAATATCATTTAAATAGCGGCCGCCTTCAACAAAATGAACTGGCGCATCAATATGCGTGCCATATTGTCCTGCAAAGGTAAATTGTTGTGCGAAAAAGCCTGCTGAATAATCGAATAACGTTTTCTTCTCAAGCGGCGAGAAGGCATTGAAGCGGGGGGTATCGGCACTAAAGCTATGCGTTAAATCCACCCATGTACGCTCCTTTAAAAGTGATAGTGCCTGTTGAATCGATTGCTGTGTGGTTGTCATACCTCATCTCCCTTTCGATTTAAGTAACAAAAAAACCTCTTCTCGATAAGAAGAGGTTGGTGTCGAATGGGATGCCGTTCTCTTCTCATCTTTTAGCAAATGATGCTACAGGAATTAGCACAGTACGAAATGTCTGTTGCTGCGTCTTCAATGGGCCAGTCCCTCCAACGCTCTTGATAAGAAAGTGATTTAGTTGTTGATACTTATATTAAAGTAATCCGCTAGGAATTGCAAGTATTATTTTGAAATTTCTGAAAAACGCGTTACTACTGCTTTATATTCCGCTTCGATGCGCGCAAATAATTCCGCCACAGTAGGCACATCATCAATCAAGCCAATGACCTGTCCAGCAAAGGCCATACCATTCTCCTCACCATCATGGATTAACCGGCGATTCGCTTGCCCGCTAATATGTTCCTTTAATGCCTCATAGGTCGGTGTCTGTTGCTCAATGGCTAAAATTTCATCCGCAAAAGCATTATGAATAACACGTGCAGGACCACCAATCGAACGTTTAACGACGACAGTATTTTGCTCTGTGCTATCGAGTAACAGTTGCTTGTAATAGTCCGAAGCATCGACACATTCCTTTGTAGCAATAAAACGCGTGCCCATTTCAATACCCTCCGCACCGAGCGCAAGTCCTGCCGCAAGACCACGACCATCCGCTAAACCACCTGAAGCAATAACAGGAATCGAAACCGAATCAACGACGCGTGGTGTAAGGACCGTTGTGCCTAAGTCATCACGTCCTAAATGGCCGCCGCCTTCTTGACCTACGACGATGACGGCATCGGCGCCAAGCTCCTCTGCCTTTTGTGCTTGGCGCACACCCGCCACAAGTACGAGCTTTTTAATACCCGTTCCTTCTAGCATCGCTAAAACCGTAGCGGGATTTCCACCTGTAATGGATACAACCGGCACTTTCTCGTCAATCGCTACTTGTATAAACGCCTCATAACCTGTTCCGTGCATCCCCATCGCAAAATTGACACCAAAAGGCTTATCCGTCAGTGAACGCGTACGCTTAATTTCACGTCGCAGTGCTTCCGGATTAGGTAAACTTAACGCCGTAACCTGACCTAATCCGCCCGCATTTGAAACCGCAGCCGCTAAATCAGCATAGGCCAGATAGGCTAGGCCGCCTTGAATAATCGGTAGTTGAATTCCAAAAAGCTCTGTAATCCGTGTGTTCATCGTCATTCCTCCATTTCAAAATACAAGTGGTAATGCCCCTCACAACGAGGGTTCCATGCAGCGTGACAATGTGGACATGTATCATGTGCTAAATAGGTCGCAATCGACAATTCTTCATGACAACGCCCACAAAGAATTGCCTTTTCATCCCACTCCATTTTTGTCCATCGCGTAATCGGGTGATCTGCTTCCTCCTCATGACATTGATAGCATGGATAATATGTATGACAGCATTTCATTTTGATAGCGATAATATCCTTTGCTGTATGATAGTGGACGCAGCGTGTTTGCTCATCTACAAGTTGACCACGAAGATTCATAATTGTCACTCCTTATAATAATAATACAATGATTGATACAAATATTGGAAATAAAATGCAATAACCATCCTTTTTTTGAAAAGCAAGAAGATGAAAATGTGTTCGATTAAACCCCTGTCGAAATCCGCGTGCTTCAATCGCAATGCTTAAACGTTCTGCTCGTGTAATGAGTGCTAAGAGTAGCGGAATCACTTGTTGCACTGGGCTATACAACCGTTGTCTAAACCGTTTTATTGTGATGCCTCTCGCCTGTTGACTTAGACGAATCCGTTCCCATTCTTCGATAATTAATGGGAAAAAGCGTAATGCCAGAACAATCATTAATGCCCATTGGCCAACAGGAATACGCCATTTTTCAAGAGGGCGCAACATTGTTTCAAGTCCAAGTGCAAGCTCAAGTGGTTTGGTAGTCGCTGTTAATAAAACGCCACTTAAAATCATCATTAAAAGCTTAAGGACATAATGTAGGCCCATTAAAAATCCTGCTAAATAGGTTATACCTGAAAACATACTATGATAAAGCAACGTCAGCAATAAAATTAGAAGTAATGGGCGTATTGAATGTAGCGCATAGCTAAAAGGGATTTGTGCAAAATGATATAACAAGCCGACTACGAATGCCGAAAAAACAAGTTGTATCCACTCGTGAATTTGGGTGAAACCGATTAATAGAAAGCTTAACCCTATTATTTTAGTCCGTGGATCAAGACGATGTAGAATGGACGTGCGTGCTACATATTGAATAACTTGTTCCATTAGGTATCGCCTCTTTCATAATTTGGATGAGTGCGGGCATTGAACGTGCGCGTGGCAGCGGAGATTGTAAGCGTTGTTCTATTAAGTGAAACATCGCAATAGGTGGTGGAAAATAAACTCCTTTTCGTTTTGGAACCTCAAAGAAAAATTGCTCCGTTTCAAACAGTTGAGGGGCTTCATCTTTAGCCATCAACAAAACATCATCTGCAAAAGTTAACACATCCGTTAATTCATGAGTAATCGCAAGAATCGTATGTCCTTGCTGTTGCCATTTTTTTCAAAATCGACAGCACTAGTGCGCGTTGCACTGGATCAAGTCCAGCTGTTGGTTCATCTGCTAGCAAAATAGTTGGCTCCATCATAAATACAAGAGCAAGTGCTAACCGCTTTTTTTGTCCCCCACTAAGTTGATAAGGCAACATCGGTAAAATAGATGCATCTAGCTGTACAAGATTTAACACTTCCGCTATCTTTGCATCTGTTTTTTCACGAGACCATCCAAAATGACGTGGAGCGAAACGTAATTCTTTCTCAACCGTTGACTCGAAAAATTGTTGATCTGCATGTTGGAATAAAAAACCTATTTTCCCGTCTAGATGAATATATCCTTGCTGTATCGGTATAAATTGTTGAATGGCTTGCAATAGCGTTGATTTCCCTGCTCCGTTTTCTCCTACTATCGCCGTCCATTTATTGTCAGAAAATTGAAATGAAGCATCGCGTAAAATAACATGTGATGAACGCTCTAGTGTAACATTCTTTAAAGTGATGGCCATATTTGTTTAACACACTCCTCATACGTTTGAATGCAAATCGGTAAATGACACGTTCTTTGAAATTCAATGATAAAAGGCATTGCGTATGTCGGATAATGTGCTGCAAATGTAGGTAAGTCTCCATCAAATACGATACGATGATTTTGCAAGTAACAAACGCGATTTGCAAATAAATATTCTTCAACAATATGCGTCGTCATAACAATTGTATAGCGTTTTTTTAATGTTTTTAGTAGCGTGTAAAAATCACTACGTGCATGGGAATCTAACATAGCGGTCACTTCATCTAATAGTAAAATTTTCGGGCGCATCGCTAGCACAGCTGCTAATGCAACACGTTGTTTTTCGCCACCAGAAAGCGTCATTGGATGGCGTTCTATAGCCCAGCGCATACCAACCTCATCTAATGCCTGATAAGCGCGGGCAGTCATTTCCTCGCGTGGCACTTGTAAATTTTCTAATCCAAAAATAACTTCATCCATGACTGACGTCGTAATAAACTGATCATCAGGATGCTGAAAGACAATCCCGATTTCCCCTGGCTTAACTGGATTACCTTCATACAGTATTTTCCCAGATTGTGGCGTTAAAAGGCCTGCAAGTAACGATAGGACCGTTGACTTCCCGCTCCCGTTCGCTCCGAGTAGGACGAGACAATCTTGCTCGTAAACGGTGAAGCAGAGATTCTCGATACCATGCCCTGGCGTATGATAGTATGTAGTGTTTTCAACGGTTAACACGGGGACCACCTCACCATGTGTGCAGCATAGCGCGTATACTTCTCACCATTCACGCCAAAAACTTGACCTGTAAAAAAATCTGTCCGTGCAACTAATTTTTTAACAAAGTAGGCTACATCGTCTGCTGACCCCACACGCCAAAAATCAGGGAACGGAATTTGTTGCTGTTCACTTTTCTGTTTATAGTAGGCAATTACAGGACGCGTCATATCAGTTAAAGCAGCAGGGGCAATCGCATTGACACGAATTTTTTCTGGTTTCCACTCTGCTGCTAACGTATAGGTCATCATTGTTAGAGCGCCCTTTGCTGCGCTATAGTTTAATTGTCCTCGTGAACCGAATAAACCAGCTGTTGAAGTCATAACAAGCACGTCACTCATTGGCTTTAATAACGGTTGTAAGGCGGTTGTGATAAGGAAAAAACTCGTCACATGCACATGAAAAACATGATTAAAGTCTTTTAATGTCATATTAGTCGCACGTTTATCTTTAGTATTTCCTGCACAATGAATAATTGCCGTTAATGTATCTGTATAGTGATTAATTTGTCGTAGCATCTCTTGAATTTCCAGTTCATTTGAAAAATCTGCAGCTAGACAGAGCGCTTGTGGAAATAAATCACGAAGGGGAGCAATCGATTGTTCAGATGATCCATGTAAAATTAAAGGCTCCTGCGAAAACTGTTTTGCAAGAGCGAAGCCGATGCCACGCGTAGCACCTGTAATAAAAATCATTCTGTCATTCCTCCTCAAATACTACATGCAAAACGAGTTGTTCTGCATTATAAGCGTGTATTTCTTTTTTTGTTAATCGTACAGTAATCACTGATGGAATAGGCACTGGATAGACAAATTGACATCGCATTGTTGTTGGATAAACCTCATAACGCTGTTGCCATGCGCCTTCTGCAAGTGCCATTAATAACATACCATGTGCAATTGGCTGCTCAAATCCTAGTTGTTGAGCGAAGGTTGCATCATGATGTAAGGCATTATCATCACCACTTAACGCCGAAAATGCTTGAACTTTTTGACGTGTAATTAGCCATTCCATATTTAATTATCCTTTCATCAATGTCATGACAACGGTTGCTACAACCTGTTTATTACGTGAGAGCGCAACCGTTAATTGACAGACAGTTTTTCCTTTTGACGTAATGCTTAAATGCTTATCTGTAATCGTCCAGTTATAAAATGTATCTGCATATAATGAAGTCATTTTTTCACATTGCTGTGATAAATGGATCCACCCTGTCGGAAATGCTTCTCCTAGTATGGTTGGTAATATACTTAACGGAATTTCTTTAGATAAAGGCATCCCCATTAAACGTTGATATCCTTGCACTTGTGAGAGGGAGGCATGCCATTCGTTCATCGCGTCACCAACATCGAGAGCCCCATCCCACCGCCAATTCCAAGAGTAGCAAGCCCACGTTGTCCTTTTTTTAATTCATGAACGAGACGCGTAATTAAAATAGCGCCCGATGCCCCGTATGGGTGACCAAGTGCCAATGCGCCTCCCCCAATATTGACAAGATGTTGTGGAATCTTTAATTGTTGGAGACAAGCAAGTACTTGTGAAGCAAACGCTTCATTAAACTCGACAATATCAATATCTGTCACTTGTAACTGCTGACGGGCGAGTAGTTTTTGTGTTGCTGGTACTGGACCCATTCCTAAAATATCCGGCATGACACCAGCTGCCGTAGCATCTACAATGGTCGCATAGGCGGTCAATTTATAATGTAGGCATGCCTCGTGTGACATTAACATAACAATTGCCGCTCCATCATTTAGGGGACAAGCATTCCCAGCAGTTACGGTGCCTTCTGGAAGAAAAACAGGATGTAAATGTGCTAATTTTTCAACTGAGGTATCCGCACGTGGACATTCATCAGTCATAACGCCTTGTAGTGGTAAAATCTCTTTGTTAAAGCGACCCGTTCGTTGACTCGTCACTGCTTTTTGATGACTTGAAAAGGCGTAATAGTCCTGTGCTTCTCGCGTAATTTGATAACGTGCTGCAACTTCTTCGGCAGCTATGCCCATATCAGGGTCTCCGTAAGCAGCAGGGGTAAAAGGAGCCCGCGTATAGAGCGTAGGCATTGCCCCAGGTCTTGTCGGTTGAACCATTTTCCAAGGAGCGCGACTAACACTTTCTACACCACCTGCTAAAATTATTTGTGCTTGTCCACTTTTTATTGCTTCAAAGCCACGCATAATGGCTTCTAGTCCAGAACCACATTGCCTGTCAATTGTGACACCGGGAACGGTTACAGGAAACCCTGCTTGTAATAGGCTCACACGTGCTACGTTACCGCCAGGTCCTACTACATTCCCTATCATTACATCGTCAACTAATGAAGCATCGCCTACCGTATCTTTGATAGCCTGCTTTAATAACGGAGCAACTAAATCACTTGGCTCAAGGGTATGAAATTGCCCCCCGGCCCGCCCAATTGGTGTACGTTTTGCCCAAACAATCACAACTTCTGACATAGAAATGCCTCCTTCATTTTTTGACGTGCGATTTTTCCACTCGTCGTATAATAAAATCGAGGGACGGTCACGATTTCTCGAGGAAATTTATAGACTGCTAAATAGCGCGTACAATAATGTTTTAACGCATCATATGTCAGTGGCTGGTGGCTCCACTGAATCAAGGCCACCACTTTCTCTCCCCAATAGCGATCCTCTAGCCCACAAACCATCACTTCCTCAATCGCCAGATGGTTAGATAATAACTGCTCAATCTCTTCTGGAAAAATATTTAAACCACCAGAAATAATACGATTTTTTGCCCTACCTTTAATGGTAAGATAGCCTGTTTCATCCACCGTTACAATATCTCCTACCTTTAGCCAGCCATTATGAAAAATTTCAGCAGTAGCCTTTGGATTGTCTACATAACCACTAAAAATCATAGGGCTTTTAATATAGAGAAGCCCTTCCTCAACTTCACGAAAGGCTTCATCACGAATTGTATAATCAACCGTAGGAAAGAAGCGGCCAACCGTATCAGGCTTTGTTCCGTCAGAATAGCTAATATAACTTGCTTCAGAGGAACCAAAAAATTCATATTGCGCAGTATGTGGAAAAATCTTCGCCAGTCGTTTTTTGGAATCATCTTGCCATTTTGCACCAGAACTAACAATGGCATCAATCGTAGCTTGAAGACCGGTCTGTACCATTGCTTCAAGCATTGTGGGTACGACAAATAGCGCGGTATTCGGATATTTTTGACACGTCGTAAGAACCTGTTTGGCATTAAATTTAGTTTGTAAATGAATGGTCTTTCCTTCAACAAATGCTTGCATCGCCGCAAATAGTGTCATCGAGTGTACAAGAGGCCCAGGGGCACAGTAATGCTTCGTATTTTCAAGAGAAAAAGCTTTCGCTGTTACACGAAAGCTTTCCATCCAAGAGAGATGCGTCCGTTTATAGGCTTTCGGCATGCCTGTTGTACCCGAAGTAAACCCGACAAAAAGAGATGATGCTTCTCGTAATTCGTATGTATCATTTGGTTGTTCATTTAATGGAGCGGTAATAATACAGTCTAACAAATGATTTTTGAGAATTTCTTGTTTCTCATGCGCACTCCATTTCGGATCGAGTAGATAAGGTACTACCCCTGCAGCAACTGCACCTAAAAATGTTTTAAGAAAGTCATAACCATTGGGCATATCAAGTGCAACCTTTTTCTGCTGTGAACATTGAAATGTATGTGCTATTTGTGCGATATCTCGCTGTAATGTCTGATAATCAATTTTTTTATCCCCCATTACGATAGCGATGTTTTCTTTAGGTTGTCCCAAAATAGGTGTTATACAATGCATATCATCCCTCCTTTTTAATGATTAATGCGTTCGTACGACGTGTCGTAAAGCAACGGTATTAATTGGACTAACAGCTTTTAGTTGGACAGCGACAACCGCAGCAAGTACGGCTTTTATACAGTCACCTGGTAAAAATGCTAAGCCACCCATTAATGCCCCAACAATTGATGTATGTGTAATCATTGCCATAATAGGTGCGCCAACAATATTAATGAAAAGCACCCCGAATACAAGCGTAACTCCAATAACTTTCCAAAGATTTAATGTCGACCATGCCTTTTCAGTGAAATATCCGATGAAAAAGGCGGCGAATGGCCAACTCAAAATATAACCGATTGATGGGCCCATTAACGCGCCAATTCCGCCACGTCCGCCCGATAGTAATGGTAGGCCAAGTGCAACGAGTACAATAAATAGCACCATACTAATTGTCCCTATTTTTTTACCAAGGAAACACCCTGCTAAAATTACGCCAAATGTTTGAAGTGTAATCGGTACTGGAATAAAACCAAGCGGAATTGGTGGAATCATTCCTAATACCCCTAGTAATGCCGCGAATAACGCCGCGTAAACCATTTCTTTTGTTGTCATTTTCCTATCCCCTTTGCAAGAATCTAAAGTAATCATACAAGGTATTGCATTTTTAGTAAACATAAAATTTTAAATGGTTAACTCAAATAAATGCAAAAAGTAGCGAAATAGCGAAAATAGACTAGATAAGTCAACATAAAATAATACAAAGTTAACTAAACTGAAAAATTTAGCTATTTTCATATGCGATATATTGCATAAACCAATAAAAAATACCCGTCATTTTAACGGTAATATGCTAATAGAAAACGCTTACAAGCTAACTGAGGTAAATTGTCAGAAAATTATAGAAAATTCAATATTGACGGACAATTAAATTCTTTCTATACTAAAAACACTTAAAACAAGCGCTACTTACTTCTTAAAAGAAACGTAGTCGAAGGGAAATGATTTTATGAAAGATTTTTTTAGTAAACTTCTTACAGGCATGAGCCTTGGGATTGTTGTTTGTTTAATCCCTAACGCCCTTGTCGGAGAAATTTTAAAACTGATTATCGCACATTATCCAAACGTTCCTATCCTTCCAACGATTTTAAATATATCAGTGCTCGCAATGAGCTGCTTACCACTTGTTATCGGCGTGATGGTCGGTATCCAATTTAAATTAACACCGATTCAAATGTGTTCAATCGGCCTTGCTACAATGGTTGGTTCTGGTGTTGTAAGCTTTACAGATGACGGTATGAAAATGGCCGGTATCGGCGTTGTAATCAATATCGGGATTACCGCTGCACTTGCTACGGTATTCGTTCAATTCCTAGGTACAAAACTAAAAGAATGGACGCTGCTGGCGATGCCTGCACTATCAATGTTTATTCCAGGGTTTATCGGTATGATCATCTTGCCATATGTTAAAAATGGTGCTGACTATGTCGGTGTCGGTATTGAATATGTAACAGAGCTACAACCAATCTTAATGGGTGCTTTGCTTGCGATGATTTTCTCTATTTTAATCTTATCGCCGATTTCAACAATTGGTGTCGCAACGGTTATTATGCTGTCAGGTATCGGCGCTGGTGCCGCAAATCTTGGTGTCTGTGCATCAGGCGTTGGGATGGCGATTGCATCGTACCGTGCGAATAACTTCGGTACAGCACTTGCTCATATCGCTTCGGCAAAAATTCAAATGCGTAACTTCTTTATGAAACCAAAAATTGCCTTTCCAGCCATTCTAACAGCAGGTATTTTAGGTGCACTTGCTGGCGTCTTCCGAATCGTCGGTGACCCATACTCAGCAGGCTTTGGCCTTGCGGGCTTCGTTGGTCCATTAAAGTATTTATCACTTGAAGGCTGGACAAGCTATAATGTCATTGTGACAGTTATGCTATTCATCGTTTTACCAGTCGTATTAAATTTAACATTCCTAAAAATCTTTGATAAAAAGCTAAATTGGATTAAATCAGAAGATTATAAAGTTGATTTTGAATAATAAAAAGCTAGCGCACAGGGCGCTAGCTTTTTTGGTGGTTTATTTTGCGGTTGCTGTTACGTGAACGCGATTGCCATCTAAACGTGCATAATAGTTCCCTTTTTTCACATTAAACGTAAAGATACGCGTTTTTTCGCCTTTTTTCAATGTCATTTTTTTAACAAGTTCATCATGGGCATTGTATAACTTAAACGTTTGGTCTTCACTACTTGTGTATTCATCAGAAAGTGTAAATTGCATTTTCATCTCTTTATCCGCAATAAATGTAAATTTATTACGTACACCATCACTACTAGAAAATGGTTTATTCAATTCAAGTGTTGGAGATAAGAAATAACGAAGTGCCACGTGCTGACCGATTGATGGCCTTGCTGATTTTAACGAAACCCGATAGGTTCCATTTGGTGCAAAAAGCGCAAAACGATAAGCAGATAGCTTTTTCGCTGTATATGTTTGTCCGGTTTGTTCATTTTTCAATTCAAGGGCATTGATAACTTCAAGTGTATCGAAAACTTTTCGATAATCAGAAGGTAATGCTAAAAATTGAATATATTGATTCGTTGTTAACTGCATCGGTACACTCGGTTGATTTGTTTGATAAATTGGCACTTTTGCTACATTTACTCGATCAAATTCTCTTAGAGCGGGTGTAAGTGTACGCATGGTCTCTACATTGTACGTACGGCGCTGTATTTTGAAATGATAACGGTCATTCGGTTGGCCTTTCACCGCTATATAATGCGTTCCTTTTTCTAAATAGCGTAATTCTTTTCCGCCTAACTGCTGAGAAATATTGAGCTTATTAGGTGTGGATGCAGCAAATATTGTATAAGAGTTTATATCGTTATTACCAGCAAATGTATAATTACCTGCTGATTCTGTTAAATTGACTTTAAAATAAGCATATCCTTTATCATCAAATGCCCCATCTTGAACTTCTAGTAATTTGATGTCTTGATAAACAGCTTCTGCATCCACTTCATTGAAAGTGATATTTTTCCCTATTAGCGTAAAGCCTTCTGTCATGGCTTCTTGTAAGTTCGTTAAATTTGCAGTAGCTTCATAGCTGTTCATAATATTCTTAATAAAACGGAATGTTGATAAACTATTATTTATTTCTTTAGTTGCAGAATCTGTATATAAATTCACTTTAGGGTAATCTGGGTCTTGGGATGCTTTTAAAATGGTATTCGCCGCCTGTAGCTGTTTGGTTGCAGCGTCTATATAGTCTTGTAATTGTGCTTTAATCGCTAATTCGTCTTTTTGAGAAACAATTCGTTTATAATCATAATTTAAAAAGGATGTCCCTGTTTTAAGATAAGCAATATTTAATAGTGCTCCAAGTAATTTGCCCTCTTTATACAAGTTCCCTTCATATTCCCCATCCAATAATGCACCATCTTCATAATATAAATCGAATTGTTTATACGTGTCTTTGATACGTTGTTGTAGTAGTATATGTGTTTCTTCCGCCGCTCCGTCTAGTTGCTTTGTGATTGAATCTATTTCCTCTAGTTGTTTTTTTATTGTATATGGAATATTTAATGGCGTTTCATATTTAGCAGACCCTACATCATCATACTCGGTATGGCCATAATCATCATAAATACGTCCTTTTTTATTGTCTAAATAACTAAGTATTTCTGCAACCTTTTCCTTTAGCAATGTAGCAACGGCTTCATTAGATTGCTGGCCGATTTGCATTTTTAAAGCCGTTGCTTCTTGTATTTTATCTTCGTATTTTTTGGTTACTAAATAATAGTGATGAATACCATCTTTATAGTAACGGTCACCTTTTTCACCTGTAAATAATTTGTGCTTATAATATAACTTGTCATCTATCGTTACATATTTACTAGATGGTTTCCCTGCTACATATACCTTGCCGTTATAATAGAAGGGTAAATAACCATATTCCCCGTCTCCAGCTACCCCATTTTTAAATAAATAAGTTTCACCCTTATACATAGCTTTTTTATATCCAGTAGCTAATTTCCCATTAATAAATAGTCTTAAATAGCTGCTCGTCGGTTCGTCGTAGGGTTGATATTGATAACTACTTAACACATAATTCCCTTTATAAGGTTTTCCATTATCATAAAGTTTAGGTTCTTCCTTATCAGAAGGTCCATCATTTTTCAACTCGATATAATGCGATAAAATTCCATCTTTGAAAATAAGGTCTATCCCTGTTTGTGACTCTTGTTTGTAAGTGCCTTTAATTAAAACCCCATCTTTAAATGCATATTTATAATCTTTTGTGATATAAAGTCCTTTTTCAATTATCCCATTTCGATATAGTTTCATATTTGGGGCTTTCCCATATTTGATACGCCCTGTCGTTAGCTTTCCGTCTTTATATAATTTTTCTTTATATACTCGATAGCCTTTTACAATTTTTCCGTTAGTTCTATAAACAAGTGTATTCTTTTTTAGTTTGAATTTTGAAGTTAGATTGGCTCCGGTTTCTGCAGAAGCAGGAAGTGCACTGATAGCTGAGGTAATCAGTGCGGCACTTAATGATAATGTAATGATTTTCTTCATAATAGTACTCCTTTTTTGAATAGTTACTGGTAGATATATGTGCTTTTTTGCTTATCAATACAACTATTATGCCTTTTCACACCTTCTTTTAACATGGGTAAAAAGATTTAAAATAGTGTTTTTGTATTTATTTTCCAAATGATGATATCTATACTATAAAAAAAGCTAGCGCCCGGTGCGCTAGCTTTTTTGGTGGTTTATTTTGCGGTTGCTGACATCTTAAATGATGATAATCTCAAATAATATTTTCCTTTTTTAATAGTGTACGTAAAGTTTCTCATTGAATTCATATTATCTGAAGTGACTTTTTTAATTAAATTAAAATGCTCATCATATAAATAAAAATATGCGCTATAACCATTTTGCATATGCATTAAATCAAAAGTGAATTTTGTATCCTTTTCCATCACAATAACATTATTAGTAGTCGTGACATCTTTACTGTTAAAAAGAGAAATCGGTGTATATGTTACCCAATTTAAAACACCGCCTTTACCGTAGACATTCTCAGGTGGCGTATACGTTAATGTATATTTCCCCTTTGGCAACTCTATAAAAAAACGTCCATAATTATTTTTTTCCTTCACCACATATACTTTACCAGTGGCATCATTTGTCAGCATCATCTCTGTAATGTTTTTAAAATCTCTTGACCGTCTTGCATCATAAACATTAAATGAAATATTTTCGTTGTTTGTTATCTCAATAGGAATACGTACTTGTTTCTTTTTGAAATAAGGCAAATCAATTGGAGTAGTTTGTTGATCATTAACTTGCCATACAGCCTGCTTATTATAATTAAAATCATATTGTGCTAATTCAAACTCATATGATTGCTTTGGCTTTCCTCGAACGACTATATAGTGGGTGCCTTGAGTTAAATATAAATTCTCTTTATCTTTTGATTTAAGCGCTGGCAGTGTCGGTAAGGTCTGAACATTTTTACTTATCCATACATTCGTTTTTTCATTTGCAATCGCATAGTTCGTATTAAGCTTATAGACGCCTTCTTCATCTTGTAAATTCATTTGGAAGTATGCAAAGCCATGCTCATCAAATTCGCCACTAAAGGCTTTATTTAAAGATAATGTCTGATACGCTGCCTGAGTATCTATATCCTCCAGTGCAACATTTAATTCAAGTGCTTTTCCGGCTTCTTTCATTTTTTGCTGAAGCGGCATCAAGTCGATTGAAAGATGATAGGTTTTAATCATATCTTCAATAAAGCGATATTCATCAACACTATTTTCAAGTGTCATTTGAGCTTCTCTTATACTTGCTTGTGCGTTTGGATAGACAGGATTTTTATGTTCTGTCGCAATCGCATGTGTTGCCACTACTTGTGTAAGCAGTTTTTCAAGTAGTTCATTCGTAAGACTTTCTTTATCTTCTGCTTTCTCAATCTCGTCCTTGTATGCATATGTAGCACGTCTATAGTTTTCTTCAGCTATACTAAGTTCATGATTGATTGCCGAGTCAATCAATTTTCCCTCTTTATAATAGTTCCCTTCATATTCACCATCTAGAAGTGCACCATTTTCGTAATGTAAATTTTGAAGGGTATAAACACTTTTTATGCCTTTTTCAATGGCTGCTTGGGCATGGTGCGCATTTGGTACTCCTTGAAGACGCGTTTTAATATTTTGTAAATCTTCAAGTAGTTGTTTTTGTGCATATTCGTCATAAGGATAGAAATCATCGTAGGATAGTTCAGGCGGATTTTCTGAAATGAGTTTTCTACCGTAACCATCCTCGATTTTTTTAATATTTTTAGTTAAAATGTCCACAAGCTTTGATACTTCTTCATTCCAGTTAGTGGCATCTTCCTGTAACTGCTGAATAATCTCTAATTGATCTAAATACGTTTTTAATGTTACGTAATAAAGAAATTTCCCGTTATCATACATTTCACTGTCTCTTGTTTCGTCAGATGAAAACGGATAGACACCTGTATAGGGCTTATGATTAATATAAAACGTATCTTTAATGTTAATAGGTTTATCGTATACTTTACCATTAAGATAAGCTTTCCCGTTATAAAATGCAGTTGCTAGCTTACCATCTTCAAATAAATACGTTTCACCATTTTTACCGTATGTCCCCTTATGTAAGCCCTTTGCTAAATGGCCATCGATATACAATGAAAGAAATTCGTAATCAAACAGATAATCTAGCATAACAAATTTTCCTTTTTTCAATGTATTTCCGTCATATAATTTATCATCTTTTTCAATATGAAGATCATTTATCAACAGCCCATTTTTATAAATTGTAGCTGTCCCTATATTGTAAAAAGACTGTATTCCTTGTGCTAATACCCCATTTTTAAAGAAGTATTTTCGGTTTTTCGTTATATATACGCCTCTTTGAAGGATACCATCTTTATATAACTTCATATTAGGGAATTTCCCGTATTTAACACGCCCTGTCGTTAGTTTTCCGTCTTTATATAAGTTTTTTTGGTATACTTGATATCCTTTCACGAGTTTTCCTGTAGATAATTCAACAAGTGTATTATTTTTAATCGTAAACTTTGTATTGACATTCGTTTCATTTTTTACGAATGTTCGAATATTTATATCGGACGCAACAATACTATAGCGCCCCTTTCTCAATGTATAAGTAAAAGTACGAGAATGTTGATTTTTCTGAAGATGCACACGTTTAACTAAGTTATGCTAATCATCATAAATAGAGAATCTTTGTCCATATCTATCTTTCTTGCTTTTAAATAGTGTGAACTGAATTTTTGTATCCTTTTTCAAATTGAGTGTAAGTGTATTAAATGGTGTATTGTCCGTTGAAGTAGTTGTATTTAATGGAAGATGTTCACCTAATGTATAACTCATGCGAGCTTTACCAATAAAAGGATTTTCGATAAATTCATCGGTCATAGACAATGAAACTTTATACGTACCATTTGGCGCATTAGATGAAAACGTATAATTTGAAATCTTTTTCGCGGTATATGTTTTTCCTGTTGCTACATTTTTTAATACTAATGCTTTGATATTATCTTTACGCCCACCACTATAGAAACGAATATGTTTATCCTCAGTTAATTTTAATGTAGCACTTACTTGGCGATTTGCATAAAAGGGGAAGTAGCTAACATTTTTAGTATCATGTCCATCTGATACGGTATCTGTATTAGCCGGCCATTCTTTATCCATATCAAATATACGCTCTGCAAATTTAAAATGATATGTTGTATTAGGAAGTCCCTTTACTTTTACATAATAGGTACCTTTCTTTAGCATGCGTAGCTTAGAAGCGGCTTGGAATTCTGCGTTTTCGAGTTGTGCTTGATCGGTCGTAATGGCGGTTTCATATGTACGGGTCTTATCGCCCACAAGTCGGTAATAACCTTCTTGTTCAATTGTAAGGGCAAAATAAGCTTCCCCTTTTTCGTTAAACTGGTCATCTTTTACTTCCGCTAACTTCATAGGGATGGAAGTTTCGCTCGGGTTCGTAATGGTGGTTTCTGCAGAAGCAGGAAGTGCACTGACAGCTGAGGTAATCAGTGCAGCACTTAATGATAATGTAATGATTTTCTTCATAATAGTACTCCTTTTTTTAAATAGTTACTGGTAGAAATATATGCTTTTTTACTTATCAATACAACTATTATGCCTTTTTACACCTTCTTTTTATATGGGTAAAAAGGTTTGAAATAGTGTTTTTATATTCATTTTGCCAATGATGCTATAAAAAAGTTATCACTTACCACATTAACTTTTTAATACAATTTAAAATGAGGTGAGTGCATGAAAGATTTTCAGACGATTGTATCGCAATTAGCAGAACAGCTTTATACCGCTTATAATATGGTGCTGACAGCTATTTGTGAGGAGCCGCAAAATGCTGCATATGGTGCGGGTGCATTTCAAATCGCTTCAATGACTGTTCGTTTTAGAGTGGCGAAGCAGACACCGAAAAAAAGCGGTCAATTTGTCACGTTTTAGGAAAAAGATAGCCACAATAGAAACCAAGCCTTTTCCTATGAGGAGGCACCTGATTTACTTGTTATAACAACGTTTAAAGATGAACATCGATATGGGCAATTCATCTTTCCAAAAAAAGTACTTCTGAAACAAAATATACTAAGAACGGATTCAAATCCGGGGAAATTGGCAATTGCCTTATTTTGTTGATTTATGCAACGTAACACAG
>NZ_HE578957.1:74375-122346 GCF_000307285.2 Kurthia sp. Dielmo | reverse complement strand
TGATTCTTGCGTTTTTTATATGTATAAAATTAAACGTCCATTAATAATTTTTCAAATTGCTCTGTTGGCAATGCTGGATGGAAGTAATAACCTTGAATCATATCACCTTTTGCTTTTTCAATAATGTTTAGCTCCTCGATGGTTTCCACACCCTCTACAACAACAGACATATTCATAATATGAGCTAGATTAATAATAGCTGTTACCATCGATTCATCATTTGTTCCTTTCTTAATGCCGCGTACAAATGATTTATCAATCTTTAATGTATCAATCGGGAATTTTTTTAAATAACTTAGCGCAGAGTAACCTGTACCGAAATCATCTATCGCAATCGAAACGCCAAGGTTTTTTAAATCCTGTATCGTTTCGGCGACAACGTCAGAGCCGTTCATAAATGATAATTCCGTAATTTCAATTTCTAAATGTTTCGCCGAAAGCCCCGTATCACGCAGTACTTGCTTCACGATATAAACAAAGTTCTTTTCTTGTAAATGGAGCGGAGAAATATTGACGGCTACACGTAATGTTGAATTTGGATACGCATCAATCCAGCGCTTCATTTGCGAACAAGCTGTGACAAGCACCCATTCACCAAGCATAGGCATTAACCCGACTTCTTCAGCAAATGGAATAAATTGAATCGGTGGGATAAAACCATATTCCTCATCATACCATCGCATTAATGCCTCCATTCCGACAAGACGATGCGTTTTCGCTTCGAATTTTGGCTGATAAAATAACATCATCTTATCAGTAAATAAGGCATCACGTAGACGTTTCTCTAAGTCTAGCTGCTCCTCAATCATTAAATTCATATCGTAGTGGAACACTAAGCAACGATTGCCTTTTTCTTTTTCGTCTCAAGCATTGCTAAATCGGCATATTTAATTAAAATATCGAGTGTATCTGCGTGCTCTTCGTAAAAAGAAACACCAATATTAATCGTTGAATAAAATTGAAAATGTTCAATTATAAAAGCTTGTTCAAATAACTCTAAAATAGCATCAATCATGACTTCATAATGCTGTTTAGTTGTTAAAATAACAAATTGCTTGCCGTCATAACGGAATAAGTCGCCATTTTTTGCGATAATTTCTTGAAAGCGCTTCGTTAGTTCTAATAAAAATAAATCGCCAATAAAATGCCCGTACCCATCATTTACCTGTTTGAGACGTGTAATATTTAATAAAATGAAAACAGACGCTTTTTCTTGCACTGTACCATGACGAATACATTCTTTAAAGTGAATTTTTAATGAGCGTGCATTACGTAAGCCGGTTAATTCATCATGATAAGCAAATTGTTTTAAACGTGCTGTATTTTTTTGTTCGGTAATATCTGTAGCAATGGCAATGTATTGATATGGTGTATTTGTATTATCCATAAACGGAACAATAACTGTTTTTACCCAGTAAAGGTGACCATCTTTCGCACGATTACATATTTCACCATGCCAAATATCCCCGCTATGAATGGTCGTCCATAGATTTTTAAAAAAGGCGGGTGAATGATAGCCGGAATTTAATAGACGATGGTCTTGATTAATCAATTCTTTTTCTGAATATTTAGAAACTAAAGAAAATTTTTGGTTTACAGATAAAATTTTCCCTGCGTTGTCTGTAATCGAGACAACAGATGATTCGTTAAAGGCGGTTAATAAATTGTTGAGTGTTAGTTGATCGGATTTTACAAAATTTAAAATGGATGATGGTGTGTTAGAAAAGTCGTTCATTTAGTGTCCCTCCAACTCAAAAAAACGAAGTATCATAAAACTATTTTACCACAAAAGCCATAGGGATTTATTCATAATTGAAAGGCTACAAAAAATGATGAATAAAAATAGTTCATTCATCATTTTTGATCGTTTCAATTGTAAGTTTATTTCTCTATGTTATTCGGATTATGCTCGATATTCAACGGATTATTCTCAAATACTTGCTTAATCATTTCATCTTCTACATGCGTATAAATTTGTGTAGTAGAAATATTAGAATGCCCTAATATTTGTTGTAAGCTCCGAATGTCTGCACCATTCTGATACATAATTGTCGCGGATGTATGACGCAATTTATGGGGCGTTAAATTCGCCTTATGTAGCGCCGATGAGTCATTAATTTGTTTGACGATTTTTGCAAGGCGTTGTCTCGTAAGCCTATTACCCTTTTGTGATAAAAATAATGCGTCATCTGTTGTTTTTTCTGCGATTTTTTTTCGCTCATGCTCGATATAAAGAGCTAAAGCTTCCACACAGCTGTCATTCATATAGACACGACGCTCTTTACCACCTTTGCCGACAATCGTCACATAGCGGTCTTCTACATCTCCTAGAGAAAGACGACATAACTCTGTTGCACGTAGTCCTAAGTTTAATAAAAATGTCATCATACAATGATCGCGATAATAATGGGTTTTCGATGGAATATGTGATAAAAATTGTTTCGCTTCAGGTACCTTTAAGTAGACGGGCTGCTTACGATTGATTTTCGGCGTTTCCAAATCTTCTGCAGGGTTTTCATCGATTAAGTGTTTTTTTGTTTTTAAGTATTTAAAAAAAGATTTTAAAGTCGCTACTTTTCTCGCACGTGTGGCAGCACTATTTTGTCGCACTTCCTCACAGTAAGCTAAAAACAAATACATATCCTCTAAACTAATACCGCGCACAAAATCAATATCGAGCTCTGCAATTGAAATCACTTCAAGATCTGTTGTTGGTAAATCCTCTTGCACAGCATAAAGGAATCGGAAAAATAATGTTAAATCATATTCGTATTCATCACGTGTACGTTTTGATTTCCCTTTAATCGCTGTTAAATAAATTAAAAAATCACGTAGGCACTTCGGTTGTTTCATCATTTTGTCACCTCATTAACACTTATTTTACCACAAAAAAGGTTCCCAAATATACATTTGGGAACCTTTTTTTAGAAAAACAACACTTTTCCGTCCGATTTCTCACTAAATAGCCTAAAATCCATCATTCCGCAACTTATCGATACATAGACCTTCCAGCATTCACACAGACATTTTTTTGCCACATCCACATATCACATTTCCAATCATTCATTTGCAAATACATACTATCGGATAACCAAAATGACTCGTAGCAATAATTAAATGATGCACCATTTTGTTTTGATGCTGATGTGAAAACTACTTCACCACACCACTGTGATTTTTGCATTTCGCACTTCGCTTGATTTTTTTAAAATCAGCTATATCACCAGCGTTATTTAATGAAAAACTACCCTATATATTAAACTATACGCAACTTCATTTGAAAATTCAGATTATTTAGTTTTAAAATCACTTCATTATTTCCCCATCATTTTCCACCCTATTAGTTTCTTGCAAAAATATCCCATTTTCTATTCTATCTCTATTCAAGCCTTGTAGTCTGATTCTGTTGCGCAGTTGCAACAGATATCACTTTCGTAAAAACATTTCCTATTTTTTATCGATTTTGTATGCAAAAATAAGGCCTCTTTTTCCAATTGAGTGTTATTTATAAAAAATGATACAGTTAAATTGTTAAAACAATGGCATATACGCAACAGTGAAAGGAGGTTCTTCAATGATTCAAGCACTCCCTACATTCCCTATTCATAAAACGACCATAAAAGAATTACTAACACGGAGTAGACATCCGCATTTCGTTTATGGTGTGCTTACAAATCGCAGTAATAAAATAGAAGGCTATTTTACGCACCGCCATTTACTACAATACATTGAGCAGCAATATGATGACCTCGATGATAATCCGAATAACCTCCAATCTTTTTCACGCTTTGTCGCAAAAGATTTTATGATTATTCACCATGAATCGATTCCAACCGCCTTTCCACTTCATACGACACTGTTAATCATTGAGCAGCCAGCGAAAACATTTAGCTATATTGATGAACGGCATTTTTATCAAGCTGTTGCACAGCAGCAACAAATTCGCACGCACCATTACGATACAATTTTCGATGCGATGTCGAGTGGTCTCGTTGCTGTTAACAATGAAGGCATTATCACGATGTTTAATCACGCAGCCGAAGCTCTTTATTCGCTAAAGCACGGCGAGGCGATGGGGAAATTTTTACTGGATGTTAGTGAATCGGATGGATTACTGCGCGTACTTAAAACCGGTAAAGGACATGTTGAAAAATATGCGCTGCAAGATCGGTGGTTTATCACCTACCGCGAACCGATTTATAACGGTAAACAGCTAATTGGGGCGGTTAGCGTATTTGATGATATTTCGAAAATAGAGTCATTAACGTCAGAGCTTCAGCTGTATAAGGAGCTTGTACAGGAAAATGATGCACTGATGGCCAATAGCGAGCACGGGGTTGGCATATTAGATAGTAAAGGCACGGTGCTAAGAGAAAATGAGCAGTTTCATCATTTCTATGTGGCAATTTTATATAATGAGCAACTTCGCACAAAATTATTTACACTCCTACAGCAAGTCAGTCATATGCAAAAGCCAAGTTATACGACAAATTTTCATTTAGATGACGGACGCACATTAAACCTACGTTTCGCACGCATTCCAGATGATGCCCAAAAACGTATCATCATTCGTATTCGTGACGAAACGACGGAATACAATTTCAATGTAAAGGCCGAACGTCTACGCAATTCCGTGCATCATTATTTCTCGGTACCTTATAACGAGCGTTTAGTGGCTACAACACCTGACATGCAGCGAGTTATAGAAAAAATCGACAGTGCCGCTAAAGGAAGTGCACCGGTCATGATTTTAGGTGAGCATGGGAGTGGTCGTTCGATTATCGCCGCTGAAATTGTTCGTAGAAGCGACCGAAATGATGAGTTATTTATCGAAATTGATTGTATGAAGGAATCACGGGAGCGCCTCGAGCATTTAATTTTTGCTAAAAAGCATTTCTCATATTATTTCATTCAAGTTGTGAAAAATGGCACATTATTTTTTAAAAACATCGATTATTTGCCACTTGATATGCAAAAGCGTTTGGCACAGCTCATTATCCATCAATCGGAACGAGAAGCGGCGGATTTAGAAATTTTAAATGCGCGCCTACTCGCTTCGATGCAACAACCCGTTCAATTTGAGCGCTTTGATGAACAGCTTTTCTACTTATTAAATACCATTTCGATTACAATGCCATCGGTTCAGGAGCGCACTGAAGAATTGCCGCTTATTTTCGAGCAATTTTTAGCAACCTTAAATGACAAATATGCACGTAGGCTCTATATGTCGCAGGCAGCACTCGATACATTATGTGCTGTAGCGCTACAGCACTCCATTGCCTATGCGAAGCACTGTTTAATGGAAGTGGTCAGTCATTTTGACGGCCAAATTATTGATGCGGCGCATATTCAACAACCCACGGATAAGCAACTGGTACAGCAAGCAATTGTCATTAATGAGTTATTGCCACTGAAGGAAACAATTGAGCTTGTCGAAAAGGAAGTGCTGCGCCTAGCAAGTGCCAAGCATAGCTCCTACCGAAAAATCGCTAAGCAATTAGAGGTCAATCCGTCTACAATTGTTAGAAAAATCAAAAAATATAACCTATAAATGGAGGCGTACACGATGGTTCAAACGATTTCTGTTATTGGAGCCGGTATTATGGGAAGCGGCATCGCCTATAGTGCCGCAATTGCCGGCTATACGACGAAGCTCTATGATATTTCAGCAGATACTATTGCGACTGCGCAACAGCAGCATCAAATGCTTGCAAAAGGAAGCGTCGATAAAGGCTTTATTACAGCTGCGCAACAGCAAGCGGTCGCCGCAATTCACTATGCGACGACGATTGAAGAAATAGTGGATAGTGAATTAATTATCGAAGCTGTCATTGAACGTATCGATGTGAAAAGTGCGCTATTTGCGCAGCTCGATGCCTTATGTGAGGAGCAGGTTATTTTCGCAACGAATACATCGTCACTTAGTCCGACGGAAATTGGCGCTGCCACAAAGCGCCCGGATCGTGTCATTGCGATGCATTTCTTTAATCCCGTGCATAAAATGAAGCTCGTTGAAATTATTTGTGGGCTCGATACGTCGGATGAAACATTGGCGACGATTCAGGAAGTGACCGCAAAGCTTCAAAAAGAAGCCGTTGTCGTCAATGAATTCCCTGGCTTTGTGACCTCACGCATGAATGTATTAATTGGCAATGAAGCGATGAATATGCTGATGGAGGGGGTTGCTTCCGCTGAGGACATCGATAAAGCAATGCGCCTCGGTCTAAATCATCCGATGGGACCACTTGAAATGGGCGATGTTGTTGGGCTCGATACGCGCTTACGGACGCTTGAATACTTACATCGTACATTAGGTGAAAAATACCGTCCAAGTCCCCTATTAGTGAAATATGTAAAAGCAGGTCGCCTTGGCCGTAAAACGGGCCGTGGTGTCTATGATTATAAGGAGCGTGAGCAAAATGTCTGAACACTCTGTGGTCGTAACAACGGACCAAAGCGTCGCAACGATTGCGCTGAATCGTCCGGAAGTAATGAATGCACTTGATGATACAATGGTCATGCAACTAGAGGATGCTTTTCATACCCTCGAGCGTGATGCAAAAATCCACGTCATTGTTTTCAAAAGTGCTGGCGGGAAAGCATTCGCTGCAGGAGCGGATATTAAAAAACTCCAGTCTAAAACAGCACTTGATGGCCTAATGGTGGGGATGCAAGAGCTGTATAGTCGAATTGAACAAAGCACAAAAGTAACGATTGCGTTGATTGACGGCTATGCCCTTGGTGGAGGTTGTGAGCTTGCGATGGCCTGTGATATCCGCATCGCCACAGAGCGCGCAAAATTCGGATTGCCGGAATTGAACTTAGGGGTTATTCCCGGAGCGGGAGGCACACAGCGTTTACCGCGCTTAGTCGGCAAAGGTCGCGCACTTGACCTTGTGCTAACGGGTCGGACCGTACGTGGTGAAGAGGCCTATCAAATGGGGCTTGCGAGTTATTTCACACAAAGTGATGCGATGGAGGATACTTTAAATGAAGTGTTACATGCTGTACTGAAAAAAGGTCCTGTAGCGGTGAAACTCGCCAAGCTAGCCATTTTAACTGGCTATGATGTCGATATGAAAACAGCGCAATGGATTGAAAAACTATCAATTTCATTGCTGTTTGGCACAGAGGATAAAACAGAAGGTACAAAGGCTTTCGTTGAAAAACGGGATGCTAATTTTAAAAATTGCTAAGGGAGGGTTCCTATCATGAATTTTGATTTTTCACCTGAATTAACGGCGTTTCGTGCGCTTGTACGAAAATTTGTACGAGATGAGGTTGAGCCGCGTGCCAACCAAATTGAAGAGGACAATGCCATTCCAGAGGAGCTTGTGACGATGTGTAAGGATATGAGCTTGTTTGGCATTAGCATTCCTGAGGAGTACGGCGGGCTTGGGCTTGATATGGTTGGTAAATGCGGCATTATCGAAGAGTTAGCGAAAACACATAATGGCTTTACAACATTACTATCTTGTCATGCAGGGATTGGCTCAATGGGCATTGTCGAGTTTGGTAATGCGGCGCAAAAAGCGTATTACTTACCGAAAATGGCGACGGGTGAATACATTGGTGCCTTTGCCTTGACGGAGCCTAGTGCTGGCTCAAATGCTGCCAATTTAAAAACGACAGCGGTACGTGATGGCGATAGCTATGTATTAAATGGCGCAAAGCACTATATTACAAACGCATTAGATGCACAAGTCTTTACGGTCATGACGGTAACCGATCCGTCCAAAGGTGCAAAGGGTATCACCTCCTTTATTGTAGAACGTGGCACACCGGGTTTTGACATCGGTGCCGCAGAGAAAAAGCTTGGGCTACGTGGGTCTCATTCAGCCGAGCTATTTTTCGATAACGTCCGTATTCCAGTTGAAAATCGTTTAGGTCCAGAAGGCGAAGGCTATATAAATGCGCTTAAGATTTTAGCAAATGGTCGTGCAAGCATGGCAGCAAGATGCCTTGGCTCATCTGAAAAGCTATTAGAATTATCGATGTTTCATGCGAATGAACGCAAGCAATTTGATACAGAAATTTTCAACTTCCAAGCGATTCAGCATATGCTGGCAAATATGGCGATGGAAATTGAGACATTACGCTCATTCACTTACCGTGTAGCTTGGATGGTAGACCAACAGCAACGTGTAGTGAAGGAAGCGGCGATGGTGAAGCTCTATGGCTCAGAAGTGTATAACCGCGTCGCTGATACCGCACTACAAATTCATGGCGGTATCGGCTATATGAAGGATTTTCCGATTGAGCGCTTCTTCCGTGATGCGCGTATTACCCGCATTTATGAAGGCACATCTGAAATCCAACGAAATATTATCGCCTCAGAACTTGAACGTGACTATAAACGAAAAGAGGTCCGCCTATGACTGCTGCCTATATTATCGATGCGGTCCGGACGCCTATTGGAAAAATTGGTGGTGCCTTTAAATCTGTACCAGCCGATCATTTAGCGGCACATGTTATCAAGCAATTATTAGCACGCACTAAACCTGACCTACCAATTGATGAGGTCATTTTTGGTCAGGCACGGCAAAGTGCGGATGCAGCGAATTTAGCACGAGTAGCATTGCTTCGTGCGAATTTGTCCACTACGATTCCTGCCTATACCGTTCACCGTCAATGTGGCTCAGGGCTTCAGGCGATTAATAGTGCTGCAACAGACATTATGGCTGGCATGAATGACTTGATGATTGCGGGTGGTACCGAGAGCTTGAGCATGGCACCGTACTATTTACGCCATGCACGCTATGGTTATCAAATCGGCAGTAACGCCCTACTCGACCCAAATACCGAAAGTCAGGTGGGCTCTCAGCCTGTTGAGCAATATGGTGAAATTCTAATGGGTGTTACCGCTGAAAATCTAGCGGAGAACTATCATATTTCACGTGAGGCACAGGATGTTTTTGCGCTCCGTAGTCAGCAGTTAGCCCTTGAAGCACAGCAGTGCGGACGATTTGCGGACGAAATTGTTCCGTATACGATTTCCTCACGTAAAGGCGATACAATTGTCACGGTAGACGAGCATCCACGCGCGACAACCCTTGAAAAATTATCCCAGCTCCCTGCTGTTTTTAAAGCAAATGGCACTGTAACGGCGGGTAGCTCAAGTGGTCGAAATGATGGTGCTTCGGCCGTATTACTCGCTTCCGAGAAAGCGCTTACAAAATACAAACTTACACCGAAAGCACGGATTATTGCGCATGCGGTATCTGGTGTTGACCCTAATTATATGGGCATTGGCCCGGTCCCCTCTACTGAAAAGGCGCTAAAAAAAGCGGGCTTAACACTTGATGATATCGATATGATCGAATTAAATGAAGCCTTTGCGGCACAGGCATTAGCCGTTATTCAGGAAGCGGGCTTTGATTTAAATAAAGTGAATGTAAATGGCGGTGCCATTGCGCTTGGCCATCCGATTGGCGCAACAGGGGCCATTTTAATGACCAAGCTCGTGCATGAGTTAGCAAAGCAAAAGGCGCGCTATGGCCTGGTGACACTTTGTATTGGTGGTGGTCAAGGTATCACAACGATTATCGAAAACTTACAACGATAAGGAGCGGATTTTGATGACAAATATTGAACATGGACCGATTACAAATGAAGTGAGTGAATTAACGGATATTTTATACGATAAAACAGCAGGCGTTGCGACGATTACAATTAATCGCCCACAAGCAATGAACTCTTTCCGCGCGCAAACGATCCAGCAATTAATTTGGGCATTTCGTGATGCATGGGATGATCAAACAATTGGTGCTGTCATTTTAACAGGCGCGGGCGAAAAAGCCTTTTGTGCGGGTGGTGACCAAAAAAGCAAGGGTGACGAAGGCGGCTATGACTATAATGGTGGTCTTGGTGGTGGCATCGGGCTTGAGGTCGAATATTTGCATCAGGTTATCCGTAATATTCCGAAGCCCGTTATCGCCGCAGTGAATGGCTATGCAATTGGCGGTGGTCATGTGCTTCATGTTATTTGTGATTTAACAATTGCATCAGAAACCGCCAAATTTGGCCAATCTGGTCCGAAGGTTGGCAGCTATGATGCGGGCTTTGGCTCCGCCTATTTAGCGCGTATTGTTGGTGAGAAAAAAGCCCGTGAAATTTGGTATTTATGCGAGCAGTATTCCGCACAGGAATCGAAGGAAATGGGGCTTGTGAATAAAATTGTCGCACCAGACGAGCTAATGACAGCTGCGACGGAATGGGCGCATAAAATTTTAGAGAAAAGCCCGACTGCCATTAAAATGTTGAAGTATTCCTTTAACGCAGATAGTGCTGCTATCCAGGGGATTTCACAGCTATCAATGGCGAGTCTTGCGATGTTTTACAATACACCTGAATCCAATGAAGGAAAAGAAGCCTTTTTAGAAAAACGTCCCGTAGACTTTGGCAAATTTAGAATGTAAAAGGAGGCAAAATACATGTACGAAACACTCTTAACCGATGCGTATAAGACCAAATATAAGGCCCTTTGGAAGCATAAAACCATTTTAGATTATTTACAGGAAGCCATTGATAAAGCGCCACAGAAAACAGCCATCATTGATTCGAAAAGTCGCTATACGTACGCACAGCTCGGTCAGGCAGTTGACCGCGTCGCACTTGGTCTGAAGCATTATGGTATTCAAAAGGGCGATATTGTGTCGATTCAGCTACCAAACTGGAATGAGTTCGTTATTTTACATTATGCGATCACAAAAATCGGTGCAGTAACCAATCCCCTTATCCCGATTTATCGTGAGCGCGAAATTGGCTATATGGTGCCTGCTGTACAGTCTAAGGCACTCATTATCCCTGATAGCTTTCGAGGCTTTAGCTATGCGGAGATGATAGATAGCTTGCGAACGGATTGGGATTTCCTTGAACATATTTTTGTTATTGGTGAACAGATTCCTCGTGACATGCATTCATTCGATGATTTATTAAAGAAACCATGGGAAGAAGACACCGAAGCATTAGCAGCATTAAATGCACAGCACTATGATGCAGATGATGTAACGGAGATTATTTTCACCTCTGGTACGACAGGCAATCCTAAGGGTGTCATGCATACGCATAATACCTTATGTGTCTCGACGGACTATTGGGTGAAGCATTTAGCATTACAAGAGGATGATGTCTTTTTAATGGCCTCTACCTTTGCTCATCAGACAGGCTTTTGCTACGGGGTCCGCCTGCCTACTCATTATGCAGGAACAGCGGTCTACCAGGATGTCTGGGATATCGATGAATTCCTGCGTTTAATTGAGCGTGAAAAGGTGACCTTTACGGCGGGAGCGACGCCATTTTTACAAGATATGCTGAGTTCTAAACAGCTTGCAGACTACGACTTATCAACATTTCGCGCCTTTGTTGCCTTAGGCGCACCGATTCCAAGGGCATTGATTCGAGAGGCTCAGGAAAATGAGCATATTCAGTTCCAAATTTTATCGGGCTGGGGGCAAACGGAAAATGGCCTCGTTACGCTAACAGAGCTAGATGATAGTGAGGAAAAGCTCGTCAATACGGACGGTCATGCGCTTCCTGGGATGTCACTCGCGATTGTAGACGCAAGCTTTAAAGAGCTACCACGTAATGAGGAAGGTAGCTTATTAGTAAAAGGCCCTGCCCTCTTTGTCGGCTATTTAAATCAGCTCGATAAAACGATTGAGGAGCATCACGGTGACTGGTTTATTACCGGTGATTTAGCGGTTATGGATGATGATGGTTATATTCGAATCTCAGGGCGTAGTAAGGATATTATTATTCGTGGTGGTGAAAACATTCCGGTCGCCTATGTTGAAAATGTGTTATACGAGCATCCGGATATATTTGCTGCACAAATTGTGGCGATGCCAGATCCACGCTTACAGGAGCGCGCCGCCGCCATTGTCATGATGAATAATGGTTGTACGCCGATTACCTTTGAGGCCTTGCAGGATTTTTTAACAACAAAGGGCTTAGCAAAGCATTACTGGCCAGAGTATTTAGAAGTTGTAGATGATTTCCCGCGTACGGCGAGTGGGAAAATCCAAAAATTTAAATTACGTGAAATGATTCAGGATAAGACCGCTGAAGGAGGAATTTAAATGACACGAGTAGCATTTATTACAGGTTCAGGACGAGGAATGGGCCGAGAAATCGCCTTAACTTTTGCGAAAAAGGGCTATCGCATTATCGTGACAGATGTTAATGAGGACAATGCTAATGAAACGGTAGCGCTTATTCAAGAAAGTGGTGGCGAGGCCTTTGCGACAGTTTGTGATGTTACGAAGCTTGCGAGTGTCGAAGCGGCGGTCAATGTAGCGAAGGAACAGTTTGGACAGGTAGATGTGCTTGTTAATAACGCGGGCTGGGATAAAATTGAGCCATTTTTAAAAAGCGAGCCTGCTACGTGGGAAACGATTATGAATATTAATCTAATGGGTCAGATTCATACATGTAAGACAATTTTGCCGTTAATGATTGAGCAGGGTTATGGCAAGGTTGTAAATATCGCGTCCGATTCTGGTCGTGTTGGCTCAAGCGGCGAAGCGGTCTATTCGGCAGCAAAGGGCGGCGTCATTGCGTTAACAAAAACGCTGGCACGTGAAATGGCGCGTCACAAAATTAATGTCAATGTCATTGCACCGGGACCCGCGGATACGCCGTTATTTAAAGAAATTGGTGAGTATAATCAGGGTATTACCGAAGCATTGATTAAGGCGATTCCCTTTAGACGCTTAGCACAGCCACAAGATATTGCCAATGCAGTGGCATTTTTAGCATCCGATGAGGCAGAATACATTACAGGGCAAACATTATCCGTTAATGGTGGCCTTGCGATGGTATAGGAGGTGCTTAGATGCATGAAGTTATCTTAGTAACAGGCGGAGCGGATCGCATTGGCAAAGCCATCGTTGAAAAAATAGCCGCATCGGGTCATATTGTGGCCATTCATTATCATCGCTCTGCTGACAAAGCACAGCACCTTTTCGAGCAATTGACAGCACAAAATGTACGTTGTGGGATGTTCCAAGCTGATTTAGCGAGCTATGAGGATGTTGTGCGATTGCATGAGGAAATTTCGAATGAGCTTGGACATGTTTCAGCGATTGTTAATAATGCAGGCTATGCGCAGATGAAATCATTTTTTGATTACGCACCAAATGAATGGCAGCGTGAAATTGACATTGATTTAATAGCAGTTTTAAATTTAGCACATGTCTTTATCCCTGCCATGCGTAAGCGAAAATATGGTAAATTTATTTCAATCGTTGGCGATTCAGCACGTACCGGCGACCGTAAACTAATCGTATCAGCAACTGCACGTGGTGGCGTTATTAGCTTTATTAAATCACTCGCGAAGGAAGTTGGACGAGACCAAGTGCAGTGTAATGTGGTGTCTCTTGGCTTAATTGACCAGCAAGATTTAGCATTTTCTGATAACATTTTGCAAGCCGTTAAAAAGAGCTATGGATCAAATCGCCTCGGCTCCCCCATTGATGTGACAAGTGCCATTGCCTTTTTACTTAGTGAAGAGTCGTCTTGGATATTAGGCCAAACAATTTCAATTAACGGCGGTCAAACGATGTTTTAAATATTAAAAAAAGCATTGCTAGTTATCGTAGCGATGCTTTTTTGTTTACATAATATTATTATTTTAAAACCAACTTATTTGTTTGACACATACGATGACACCAGCAAGTCTCGAATATGTATGTCCCATTTTTTATCGACTATTAAGATGCTAATTTAATGGTTATTTCAATTGTCATTTATTATATTGACGAGCTACAAGTGGTTTATTATGGCAACATCAATCATTGAGTTACATATTTTATAAACGATACAACGTTTGAAATCATGGTATTGCTTCACAGCTTATACTGCATATAGAAACTACGCTATTGCTATTCAAAAAATCCAGTTAATTTAATCATTGAATCATTTGTATATCCCTTCCTTCTAGTTACGTGCTTTAATGTTTCCCAAATTCATGTAAATTAAAGCGCATAATCAGCGCATTTTTTACAGCATTAGTTATTTTATATAAAAATAGATAACCTTTAATAACCATTAAATATCAAATAAAAACAATGGTTAACTAAAGTTAATTCATGATATTCTCTGTTGCAAAAGAGGAAGGAGCTTATTATAATTTATTACTTTTTTGGGTTTTTTATATAGACTAGCGAGCTTTTATTTATTAAATTAAGTACGTTGTAAATAGTGTAAACTGAATTTTGTCCGCAAAAAAAAAGCGGGAACCACGTCAACGCGCAATTCCCGCTTTTTTTAATCATTTCGTTCAAATACATACAGTCCATTTTCAAATGTCGCCGTAATCTTTTGTTGCTGCTGTAAATAATCCAACTGCCCTGCAATTTCAGATAATACGAGTGAAAATTGGCGTTCATACAAGCGATTATAAAATGCCTGTGTCGCCTGTCTTCCGGTCATTGGTTGCTCTAAAAGTGTTAGTAGGTGCTGGGCTTTATCATTTAAACGGCTTATTTTCTGTGTCGCGATTTCTGAGACGTTCGAAAAAATCGGCTGATGCCCTGCGTATAAGTGTCGAATTGGCATCTCCTTAATCGTTTCTAGTGACTGTCGTTGTAATAAGTTCGCGTGCATATATTCCCCTGTCACAAGTGGATCAATGATTGCATTAGTCGATGTATTTTTTAAAATCGTATCCCCTGCATACAACTCCTGTGTCTGTGCATCATAATAGCCGATTGAATCAGTTGAATGACCGGGTAAGCCAATAATGTCAAAGCGCCCTAGTTTATCCCCGGCAGCAATCACGCGATAATCCGCTTCGATGCGTTTTTCAGAAGCTTTTTGTAGCGTCGCACGTTGTTTTTCTAAACGTGGACGAGCATCCGCAAGACAATCCATACGTGTATAAAACTGCTCATAAAAAGCGATGCGCATCGATAAAAAATTCGTATCAAACAATAAGCGCGGAATGGCTTCTTTATGCACATAAACCGGCAGCTGCTTCTTCGCTAAAATAAGCGGCAATAATCCGACATGGTCCTCGTGATGATGCGTTAAATAAATCGCATCTAAGTCACTAAAGTCGTAGCCACGCTGCATGAGCGTTTGCTCTGCATACTGAAAAAAAGCATCATGTGGAATACCACCATCTATTAAAATTAATTGTCCATTATTTTCTGTTACAAAGCAGTTAAACGATTGTAACCCGCTTTTTGACTCTTCAAAAATAATCGGTATTTGTATCATACTCATCCCCCGCATCCCAAATCATTATTCATATTGTATCACGAACACATTAAATTTCAGGACATCATTCGCGGAACACTACGCATTTTTTGCTATACTGAACGTAACGATGCAAAAAGGAGTTTTTTTATGAATAATACCGTGTCATTCCTTGTCACAGCATGCATCGGTTTAGTCGGCGCATTTCTATTTCAATTTTTACACATTCCGGTGCCTTTCCTATTAGGTCCGATGGTCGCCGTTTTAATCTTGTCTCATGTAACAAAATGGCGCTTTTATTGGCCCAAAGCCCTGCGTAATTATAGCTTAATTGCGATTGGTTACTCGCTTGGTGCGGCCTTTACTGGTGATATTTTAAAAAATATGTATACACATATTCCGATGATGACATTTGTGACATTACTTACTTTTAGCGTTAGTTTATTGTTTTCATGGCTACTTACAAAATTCGCTAAAGTAGATTATCCTACCGCCCTAACAAGTAGTGTACCAGGTGGTTTAACACAAATTTTAGCACTCGCAGAAGATTTAAAAGGTATTAATCTAACGGTTGTCGCTTTCTTTCATACGATTCGCGTTATTTTAATCGTCGTTTTAGTACCATTTATTGTGCATATCCCTGCACTACAAGGAACTACTAGCACACTACCAAGCCTAGCAACGGGAACGAGCACGACACTTCCTATATGGCTACTCGTTGTCCTTTACATCTTCGCCTGCATTGTCGCCTACCGTTTATTCAAACGCTGGCGTATCCCGGCAGCAACAATGCTTGGCCCGATTGTTGTCACCATTCTTTTAAATGTCTTCGTAGGCTTTCCTGCATTTGATATTCCTGAATGGTTTATGATGCTCTGTCAATTAATTGTCGGCACGCATATTGGCTTAATGCTGCACCCGGAACATTTAACGCATAAAAAAGTCATGCTCCCACTCAGTGTAGCGAGCGCCCTAGCGTTAATTGCCGTTGCATTTTTAATGGCGGTCTTTTTTATGCCAGTAGTCGAAAACACTTCGATTGTTACAGGTTTTTTAAGTTTAGCGCCTGGCGGAATTGATCAAATGGGTATTGTCGGCCATGAGGTACATGCTGATGTATCGATGATTACGATGTATCAAGTATTCCGTATGCTCTTCATCTACCTTTGTGTGCCACCGATGATTACGTATGCCGTCAAACGCTATCGTGCAAAATAAACAATTCACAACACAAAAAAAGAAGAAATCGTGCCAACGTACGATTTCTTCTTTTTTATATCCAGTTTTTCTATTTTGCAATTTTTGCCGCTAGATACCCTTTATTTTGCCCCTTATGCTGAAAAATCCATTTTTCTTTTTTTATAGGGTCTACCTTATATGGACCAACGGGTGTAATTGTTTGTTGCTGATAGCCTTGTTGATTAATTGTTCCTTGGAAGGTCTTTTTTTCTTTCTTAAATAGTACACTTTCTTGCTTCGATTCATACTGTACTTCCTCCGCCTGTACTGCTATCGAAAAACAGCTCATAGCGATTAAAAAAGCCAATGTTGTAGACTGCCAAAGGAATCGTTTTATCAAGCGGTTTACCTCCAAATCTTTTACACTCATTTATAAATAAGCTTTTATTTTAAGCTTATTGTATTATAAAAAAGATTTTTCTATCCAAAAAATAGTCTAAAAGATTCATTATTTATTGATTAGCAGGTGCTTTTAGTAGCACTTCAATATCACCTAAGCGCTGTTCATGAAATGCTTTCACGATGGCACTACCAACAATGACGCCATCCACCGAGCGATTCATCGCCTCTACATGCTCACGCGTTGAAATACCAAAGCCTGCAAGCACCGGAATCGTTGCTATACGTTTTAGCGCACGTAAATGGTCATGTAATGCCTCATCAAAGCCATCTCTCGTTCCTGTAATGCCATTTACGGTCACCGCATAAATAAAGCCCTGTGCTGCAGCGGCTAATTTTTCAATACGCGCTGCCGGACTTGTTAACGAAATTAACTGCACAAGCGCAATGTCTTTTCCTGCTAATGCATCTGTTACTAAATCCGCTTCTTCAAGTGGCATATCTGGAATAATTAAGCCTTTAATATTTGCGGCTTCTGCAGCGTCAACAAAGGCCTCAATGCCATAGCGAATAATTGGATTTAAATATGTCATGACAACAAGTGGAATATGCACTTCGTCTTTAAATGACGCAATCTCCGCTAAAATAGTACGTAAATTGGCTCCCGCTTCTAGCGCACGTAAGCCGGCTGCTTGAATCGTCGGACCATCCGCTACAGGATCACTAAATGGAATGCCGACTTCAATCGCGGTTGCCCCGTGCTGCTGTAAAAATAAAATTTGCTGTTTAATCGTGTCTAAACCGCCATCCCCAGCCATAATGTACGGGATAAATGCTTTATCATGCGCTCTTGTTGTCGCTTCAATTGCTTGCTGTAATGTTGTCATTATTTCCCCTCCAGTGCTTGTTGAACCGTTTGGACATCTTTATCGCCACGGCCCGATAAACAAATAACTAAAATCTCATCTTTTGCCATTGTTTTCGCTAAATTTGCTGCGTAATAAATAGCGTGACTACTTTCAAGCGCTGGAATGATACCTTCTGTGCGTGATAATAACTGTAATCCTTCTAGCGCTTGGTCATCATCAACTGAATCATATGTTACGCGACCAGAATCATGTAAGAAGCAGTGCTCAGGCCCAACCGCTGGATAATCAAGTCCTGCAGAAATCGAATACGCCTCTTGGATAAAACCTTCATCATCTTGTAATAGATACATATAGGCACCGTGTAAAACGCCCTCTTTTAAATCTGCAAAGGCCGCTGCATGCTCACCCGATTGAATGCCCTTGCCTGCCGCTTCAACGCCGTATAGCTTCACATCCGAATCATCTACAAATGGCGTAAACATGCCAATCGCATTACTCCCACCACCTACACATGCTACAACCGCATCGGGTAGACGTTGTTCTTTTTCTAAAATTTGTGCACGTGTTTCGTCACCAATGACACGTTGGAAATCACGGACAATCGCTGGGAATGGATGCGGTCCAAGTGCCGAACCTAAAATATAATGCGTGTCCTCAACATTTGAAACCCAGTAACGAAGTGCTTCATTACACGCATCTTTTAGCGTACCTGAGCCTTGGTCAACTGATACGACCGTCGCACCAAGTAATTCCATACGGAACACATTTAGCGCTTGGCGACGCACATCCTCTTTACCCATAAAGACGATGCATTCTAAGTCAAACAGCGCACATACCGTCGCTGTCGCTACACCATGCTGGCCGGCACCTGTTTCTGCCACGATTTTCTTTTTGCCCATACGCATCGCTAGTAAAGCCTGAGCCAATGCATTATTAATTTTATGCGCCCCTGTATGATTTAAATCTTCTCGTTTTAAGTAAATTTTTGCGCCACCTACTTTTTCAGTTAAGCGCTTCGCAAAGTATAGGGGATTATCGCGTCCAACATAGTCTTTTAAGTAATAATTAAGCTCCTCATAAAAAGCAGGATCTTGTTTCGCTTTTTCAAATGCTTGCTCTAGTTCCTCTAAAGCGGTCATCAATGTTTCTGGTACGAACTGGCCACCGAATTTACCGTAGCGTCCTTTTTTCTCTGTTGTTGTCATTATGCATTCTCTCCATTCTTTACTGCTGTTATAAAGGCGCTTATTTTCGCCGTATCTTTCACACCATTTGTTTCAACACCGCTCGACACATCGACCATATAAGGCGCGACACGCGTCAGAGCCTCTGCAATATTATCGATTGATAAACCACCTGCTAAAATCAGCTGTGGATAGCGCGTCGTTAGAAGATTCCAATCGAATGTTTCACCGCTGCCCGCTACCGGCGCATCCACTAATACATAGTCTGACTCAAATGCTTGTAGTGTCTCGACATCAGCGGCTGTGCGCACGCCAACGGCTTTAATCGTTGGATAGCTAAGCTGCTGAATGACGGCATTCGTTTCCTGGCCATGTAGCTGAATAACGTCTAATGGTACGGTTTTGGCAATTTGCTGCATCACCTCGACCGTTTCATCAACGAAAACCCCTACTGTTAATACATTACGCGGGATATGCTGTGCTAATTGCTGTGCTTGAGCAACTGTTACTTGCCGTTTACTTTTTGCAAATACAAAGCCAATCGCATCGGCACCTGCCTCTACAGCTGCTCGTACATGTTCAGGCTCTTGTAGACCACAAATTTTCACCTTTGTCATACATTCACCGGCTTTGTTACTTGAAGTGATTGCAACGTCGCTGTAACATCTCCACTACGCATAAGCGTTTCTCCGACTAAAATAGCACTCGCACCGACTGCCGCCACAAACGCCGCATTGTCTGATGTTTTCATACCACTTTCACTTACTAATACACGTCCCTCATCAAATGGGAACTTCGCCGCTAGCTCCTTTGTATGCTCAAGTGAGACCTCAAACGTTTTTAAATTACGATTGTTGACCCCAATAATACGCGCATCAATCGCTAAAGCACGTGTTAATTCCTCTTCGTTATGTACTTCAACAAGTACATCTAGTCCAAGCTCTGTTGCATACGTGAACAACCGAGCTAATGTTTCTTGTTCAAGTGCTGCCACAATTAACAACACAACCGAAGCGCCACTGGCATAGGCATAATCAAGTTGGATTTCATCAATAACAAATTCCTTACACAGCACGGGAATAGCCACCGCTTCTGTAACCTGTTGTAAATCTGCAAAGGAGCCTTTAAAAAACGTTTCATCTGTTAATACTGAAATACATGCCGCGCCCGCTGCCTCATACGTCAATGCTTGCGCTACCGGATCAATACCATCGTTAATAATGCCCTTTGATGGTGATGCACGTTTTACTTCTGAAATAACTTGTACGGTCGAGCTTTTAAATACCTCTAAAAGTGAGGGGCGTTGTTTTCGCGCTGTTACTACTGGCTTTGGTTGCTCCTTCAGTGCGGCTACCTCACGTTCTTTTTGAGCTAAAATTTTCGTTAAAATTGTCATTAGGCTGGCTCCTTCACATGTTCTTTGCTATAGGCTACAACGGCTTGCAATTTTTCAAACGCTGCACCTGAAGCGATAATTTTACGCGCCTTATGAATGCCCTCTTCAATCGTTGAGACACTGCCATAGGCGAAAAAGGCAATGCCGGCATTTAATAGTACGGTATCTAAGTAAGCACCTTGTTTATTTTGTAAAACATCACAAACGATTTGTGCATTCTCCTTGCCATCGCCACCCTTAATTGCAGACAATGGCTGTTCTTCTAAGCCAAGTGCCTCCGGTGTAATCGTCACCTCACGAACTTGACCATGCTCTAAAATAGCGAGGCGATTTTCTCCTGCAAGAGAGGCTTCATCTAATCCACCTGCACCGCAAACGACAACACCGCGTTCTCGTCCTAATAAATGCATCACCTGCGCATAGTCTGTTACGAAATCAGGTCGATTAATGCCTGTAAACTGCGTGGTTAATGCGACTGGATTCGCGAGTGGTCCAACTAAATTGAAAATCGTTGGCTTGCCAATCTTTTGGCGAACTTGACCGATTCGCTTTAATTTCGGATGAACTTTTGGAGCGAAAATAAAGGCAAGACGCTCATTTTCAAGTAATTCCTTTAATTCTGCTGTCGTGAAGTCTGCATGAATACCAAGCTCCTCTAATGTATCCGCACTGCCTGCTAAACTCGAAATTTTACGATTGCCATGTTTCGCAACATACGCATCACCCGCTGCTAAAACGAATGCCGCTGTCGTGCTAATATTAAAACTCCCAATACCGTCGCCACCTGTTCCGCAATTATCTAAATAGTTTTGCGTCGTTTCATTTAATGATAATGCCTGTCCTTGCATGACCTGTGCCAGTGCGGCAAGTTCGGTTGCTGTTTCTCCTTTTTGTGACAAGGCGATTAAAAAGGCTTCAATGTCTTCTAGTGGCGTCCCCTCATCAAATAATTGTGTTGCCGCTAACGTCATTTCCTCTGCTGTTAAATCCTGTCCTTGCTGTACATTTGTAATAAGTTGTTTCATACACTTGGCTCCTCTCATAATTAACGAAATATTCAAACATTAAATTCGAAAATATATTCGAGATAGTGTGAGAAATTTGATTGGCTAAAAGCAATAAAAAAAGCCCTCACGAAAGAATAACTCTTTCATGAGGACGATTGCTACCGCGTTGCCACCTCAAGTTGAAGCATATCGCTTCCACTTTGCCTGATTGCTCAGCATCCGTTAACGGGGATGATGCGTCATTTGCTACTGTCGTTCACAAATGCTCTCATAAGTCCATTCACAATTTTGCATGATCAGTTTCCACCAGCCACTGACTCTCTATCCATACGAACAATTGCTACTACTCTTACTCTTCAATTTCTCTCAACTATGCTCTGCTATTCTATGCTCTGCTAAAGGGAAGCCTTGCTCTCAAGGCTTTCTACCCTTCCGCTCGAATAAGTTGTTCTTAGCTTATACCAATATTTCCGTTGCTGTCAAGTATTTGTAAAAAAAAGAAAGATGCAAGCTTTTGCTTCCATCTTCCCGGTAATGTTATGCGTTAAATTGCTTTGTAAAGAAACGTGTAATTTCTTGTTGAATCGCTGGTGTCACACCATGACCATCTTCAAATGAAACGAACGTTACATCCGCTCCTTGGCCTTTAAAGAAGTCACGTGATGCTTCTCCCCATTGATATGGTAAGACATAATCCATCGTACCATGTGTAATTAACATCGGTAAATTCGTTACATCATTTTTGAAATATTCATCACGTACATGCGCTGGTAAATACGCGCTTAACGCCACAGCACCCGCTAATTTTTCTGTACCTAATACAAGTGCTAATGTTTGTGCTAAAATACCACCTTGGCTAAAGCCCATAACGAATAATTTTGTCGCATCGACTGGGTATTCTTGTACAACTTCTTCAATAAAATCACGAATATGCACCACAATTTTATCGAAAATTGCTTTATGTGGTTTACCGAACTCTTCTACTGTAAAAAACGCATAACCTGGTGGTTGTACAACCGGTCCACGTAAGCTAAAAATATGACAATTATCTTTTAACTCATGTAATAATTGCGGTAAATCTTGTTCATTACTTCCCATACCGTGCATTAAAAATACAGCCGGATATAATTTGCCTTTTTCCACATTATTTGGAGCGCTGTGCTCAAAAGTAAATGGTGATTTCATTTTAAAATCTTCCTTTCAACATACAAACGTTAATATTATCGTAGCACAGTAATGACCAAACGAAAAACATTTATTCTTTTCAATTTAACAAAAATGAGCGTCACAACGTAGGAAACAGAAAATACGCATTTTTAACAGATATTATCGATAAAATAAAGGAAAAAAGCTTGACTAAATAACCATTTTTATGATTGGAACCCTTGCATTCAAAAATCATCGTGCTATACTATTAATTGTTCGAGGGAACATTAACTAATTGTTCTTCCTATTTCTCGGATCTGTGGCGCAACTGGCTAGCGCACCTGACTCTTAATCAGGGGGTTGTGGGTTCGATCCCCACCAGGTCCATCTAAAAAAAGAGGACATACACAATCGTGTATGCCCTCTTTTGTTATCTCTATATAATTAATCATGCCCTTTTAAAAGGCGTTTTGCGAACCGACGATGCTCACGTTCCGGCGATTTTTTCACGATTTTTTTCAAATCTTCTTCAAAATCAGGTAAATAGCTCGATACCTTCCATACATCAAATGTCGTCAGTACACGCCATTCTAGCATCTCATCGTCTAACTGTAGCGCATGATGCATTAACGTTTTACCGACACCATCATGTGATGCTAATGCATCAATCACTAATTCAATGCATTCACGCTCTACCGGATTAAGCAGAGACAGTTCAAACTGCTCTACATAGTCTACAACCGCAATAAATTGACGATAATCCCCTTGTACAATTAGCGCTTCATATAAATACGGTTCGAAATTGCCATTCACAATCTTTTTATAAACGAGTGGGATATAGTCATAGCCACTTGCACGCGCAATATCGATAGCCTGCGCCATGTTACGCCCCTCCGCAAAGGCCTTATCAATTTTCGGTTGCCAATTCGAACTCATTAAAATAGATTGAATACCCGATGTCACTAGGTTTTTCTCCACAGGCTGCCAAGTTGACGATTCAAAGACTTCCTCCCAGTCATACTCCGCAAATGATAGCGCCATTTTCGCAAGTGGATGAACTTGTTCATAGCTCGTAATATGCGTTTTAGCATGGCGCACATAATCAAGTAAGGCATCTGGTAACTCATCATATAGCTCGGCAAGTTCTTCTATAACGACTAATGGCACAAGTATAGCCGTTGCACGTTCAAATAAAGCTTCACTTACGACATCCGCCTTTAGTGCCGTTGCAAGTGAACTTTTTTGTGCAATCATCGCCACTGTAACAACATCTAGATCACCTGTAAGTGGGATGTCATATAATAGCCATTGCTGCATCTCTTCTGTAATTGGTTCATTTAGTAAAATAAGCGCCGCACGCTGTCCGTAGCTCTTTGTATGCTTCATACTATCAAACAGTATTTCATTCGCCTCAGCACCATGCCCCATTATCGCTGCCGCCACAAATGCGGTAAACTCCTCATGACGTCCTATTACACGTAGCGTTTCTAAATCTTTTTTAACCGTTGTACGCCCTAATAGTAATAGCGCAAAATCAACGACATAGCGATGCGCTGCATGCTCCATAAACCATTTTGCCTCTTTATAAAGTGCATCCTCGTCTACTTCTAATTGTGCGAGCTGTTCTTTAAAAGCAAAGGCATATTCCGGAAAATCATCGTCCATAACCGCTTCATAAATATCATTTCGCGTTTTATCAGCTGGCTTTTCAAGCAGCCAATCAACTTTTTTTACTAAGCGCTTCGCAAATGTGTCCTCATAGCCTTGCTCCTCTAATGAAAATAAGCGATCACAATATTCACCAGGCGCTAAGCGTTCATCATCCTCTAAAAAATAATAGTCATCATCGGGCAATACAATATTTTCAAATGACCCGTTTTTTTCGTACGTTTCTATTAAAAATGGAATAATTTTCGTGCGATGCTTCCACGCATAAATTTGTATCTCACGCTTTTGTTTTATTATCTTTTTACCATTTATATAAAATGTACAATCAAGTGTTGTCGTACCACCGACCTTCGCCTTCACATCCAGACCATCTTTTTGCCCCTTAACCGTTTCACTTAGACGTAATTTCCCTAACTTTGTTGGTCGATATTTTTCATCAATAACTTCATTATCAACGACTAATGTGGTGCAATCAAATGTCGATTGGACGACTATTTGATGCCCTTCAAAGTCAATTTTAAATTGCTGGTTTGCCTCTGCTTTAATATCTTTTTTAGCATTTTTCCATGTACGGCTTATAAAGCGTTTGAATTCTGACATAATCGCCCTCCATTCCTATTAGTTTCACTATACCGAAATAGACGATAAAACGCATGTATTAACCATATCTACCAAAAAAAGAGACTAGGCGGGAACCTAGTCTCTTTCTCCGAATGACTTTAAGAATTTAAATTCACTGCTACCTGCACATATTTTGCCGCATTTTCCCCCGCAATCTTACCATAAACTGCACCTGACATTAACCCTGAGCCACCAGGATAGTTCTCGTAAAAAATTTCGCCAATCATCTTATCCTATTGTCTTCAAAATTTTATAAATACGTGCCTCATATGGCTGTAATGTTAATTTTGCTGTTACGTCATGCGCTACCTTATGGGTTGCTAGTTGTAACTGATCGGCATCATAGACAATCCCTTCAACCGCTTCTATCGTAGCTGCTTGCGGTGACAAATTGCTTAACACTAACCAGCGTTCCTGTTGCCACGTACGTGTATAAGCGTAAACTTGCGGATGCTCTGCTAATATTAAATCATAACGTCCATACACAAGTGCCTCCTCACGTTTTCGCAATCGAATGATGTCTTTATAGTAATGTAATATCGACTGCGAATCGTTTTCTTGCGTAGCGACATTAATATCACGATAGTTTTCATTCATCGGAATCCATGGTTGTTGCTTTGAAAAACCGCCATATATTTCCGCATCCCACTGCATTGGCGTACGTGAATTCCCACGATTCGTTTTCCATACGCGGGCTTTCGCCTGCTGCTCATCCATTCCCGCTTCTATTAAGCGCTCATATTGATTCGTCGTTTGAATATCATGGTAATCGGAAATATTATCAAAAGCTGCATTCGTCATGCCAATTTCCTGCCCTTGATAAATAAATGGTGTGCCCTTCATAAAGAAGTACATCGTTGCAAGCGCCTTTGCACTCTCGCGCCAGTACGTCGTATCATTACCCCAGGTCGATACGGCACGTGGCTGGTCATGATTTTCAATAAACAATGCATTCCATCCACTATCTGCCAGTGCATGTTGCCACTTTGTTAGGCCTTCTTTTAATGCTAGGACATCAAGGTGCTGCTCTTCAACACTCCATAAACCAAGTGTTTCAAACTGAAAAATCATATTAAAGTAGCCATTATCCTCATTCACCCACGCATCAATATCCTTGATACCAACCCCATTGGCCTCGCCAACGGTCATGACATCATGTTTTCGGAAAGTTTTTTGATTAAGTTCTATCAAAAACGGTGCAATGCCCTCAACATTCATATACTGTGACCATGCTTTGACGTATGGTTCATCATTTGGTGCTGGTGCATTTTTAAATGTTTGATCTTTTTTAATATGACTAATAGCATCAACACGAAAGCCATCGATACCTTTATCGAGCCACCAATTAACCATGTCAAAAAGAGCCTGACGCACTTCTTCATTTTCCCAGTTCAAATCGGGCTGTTTTTTCGAAAAAATATGCAAGTAATAATCATCCGTTGCCTCATTATATTCCCAGGCAGGTGTATCAAAAATCCCTTCCCAGTTATTTGGCTCCGCACCGTCTTTGCCATCACGCCACACATACCAATCCCGCTTTGGATTATCCTTACTTGCGCGTGACTCAATAAACCATTCATGCTCATCTGACGTGTGATTAATAACTAAATCCAAAATCAGTTTCATGCCACGTGCATGTACCCCTTCAAGCAAGGCATCAAAATCCGCCATCGTGCCAAATTCATCCATAATCGCCTGATAATCACTAATATCATAGCCATTATCATCATTCGGTGATTTGAACATTGGTGACAACCAAATGACATCAATCCCTAAATCCTTCAAATAATCTAAACGTCTTGTGACCCCATTCAGATCACCAATGCCGTCCTGATTGCTATCTTGAAAACTACGTGGATACACTTGATAGCATACCGCTTCTTTCCACCATGTTTTTTGCATTTCAACACCTCTTCGCACAAGATTCACGCACAATGAGCTTCGTTTCAACGAAAGCATGTTGCGCCTTTTTTGTCGGATTTTCAATGCGTTGGCATAAAAATTCCGCTGCTTTATAACCCAATTCAAAAATATGAATTTCCACCGTCGTTAATGCGGGTCGCACATAATTCGATAAGGCATGGTTATTAATACTAATAATCGATACATCATCTGGTACACGAATCGCTAGACGTTCTAAATGCGTAATTATTTCATAGGCCATCAAATCATCCTGTGTCAAAATCGCTGTTGGTCGATTTTTAAGCTGCATTAATTTAAGTAAGGTTTCTTCAACATGATCGGTATTATGCTGATAATACGCCGCATCTACCTCTAAGCCATGTTTCGCGTAACTTTGCTCAAAGCCTTTTACACGGTCGCGCGTCACGCCATAATGAATGTCACCCCCAACAAAAGCAATGTCTTCATGGCCCAAAGCAATTAAATAATCGACAAGCTCCTCTGCTAACGCGACATTATCATTATCAATATAGTCCGTTTCTAACCGATGCTCCGGTGGTGTGCCAACGACAACAAATGGAAAATTTTCAGCTCGTAAATATTCAAAAATTGGATCCTGGTCTTTCGCATAAAGGAGAATAATACCATCTACCTTTTTACTTTGTACCATTGCGCGCACTTCATCTAAAATTTCACGTTCTGTTCCCCCTGTAGATAGCGATAAGCCATATTTCCTTGCATGTGCTGTAGCACTAATACCGCGAATGACTTCGGGGAAGAATGGATTTTGGAATGCGAGCATCGCCGAATGCCCCATCACAACGCCAAGCATCATCGTCTTTTTCGCCGCTAAATTGCGTGCCTGGATATTCGGATAATACGCTAAGTCCTTCATGACTGCGCGCACTTTACGTTTCGTTTTTAAACTAATTCGTGGATGATCGGCAATGACACGTGACACCGTTGACGGCGACACATTGGCTGCCTTTGCTACGTCTATAATTGTCGCCATACATAAGCACCTCTACTTTACAGCACCATCGGATACCCCTTTGATGATTTGTTTTTGTGCGAAGAAGTACGCGATAATAACCGGTACAATCGCAATTGTTAAGCCTGCTAACGCTAAATGCCACTGCTTCGTATATTCCCCGAAGAAGAAGAACATTTTTAGTGGAATCGTCTGCATACCATCTGCATTAATCACAAGTGATGGTAATAAGTAATCATTCCAAATCCAGATGGTATTTAAAATCGCCACTGTCACAGTAATTGGCTTCAGCATCGGGAAAATAACATGCCAGAAAACCTGCCAGCGATTGGCGCCGTCAATTGTTGCTGCCTCGTCAAGCGACTTTGGAATTGATGTCAGCGCCCCATGATAAAGGAAGATTGATAAGCTAGCGCCAAAGCCTAAATACATGAAGATTAAACCGCCACGATTTAGCATTTCAAGCTGACCAAAAATCGTCACTAAGGGAATCATCACTGACTGGAATGGAATGAGCATCGCCGCAACGAATAAGAAGAAAATAACCGTCGATACTTTGCTTTTTACACGGGATAACGCATAGGCTGCAAGTGCAGAGAAAATAATAATGACAACTACACTACCAACCGTAATAATCAATGAGTTAAAAAATGTCTGTGCAAAATCAAGTTCCTTAAACGCTTGCACATAGTTGGCCCACGTAAAATCTGCAGGCGGCTTTAATGTATCACTAAAAATTTCTTTCTTCGTTTTAAATGAATTGACGAGCATTAAGTAAAATGGAGATAACCAAATGAGCGCCAAAATAATGCCGAATATTTCAAGCGGTAATAAATACGCTTTTTTCATTTACATCTCCACCTCTCGTTTTTTATTCCAATACACTTGTAGCAATGAAATAATGGCTACAATTAAGAAGAAAATAACCGCTTTTGCCTGCGCATAGCTCATATCAAGCTGCTTATACGCCGTATTGAAAATATTCATCGCCACCATCTGCGTTGAATTGTACGGCCCACCACCAGTTAATGAGAGGTTTTGATCGTACAATTTAAACGTATTCGATAAAGTTAGGAACATACTGACCGTAAAGGCTGGTGCCACAAGCGGGAAAATAATACTGTGGAATTTCTGCCAGCCATTCGCCCCGTCCATATCCGCCGCTTCAATTAACTCTGGTGAAATGCCCTCTAAATACGCAATATAAATGACCATAATATATCCAGACATTTGCCAACTCATTAAGATGACCATGCCCCAGAAGCCAGTTGTTGTCGTCGATAACCAGCCCTGCAAGCTTTCAATGCCAAATGCCTGTCCAATACCATCAAAGGCTTTCGTGAAAATAAACTGCCAAATAAAGCCTAAAATTAAGCCCCCAATTAAATTTGGCATGAAGAAAATCGTACGTAATAATTTATTTGTTTTTAATTTAGCTGTCACAAGCATTGCTAAACCTAGCCCAAAGAAATTAATTAAAAAAATCGATACGACCGCAAATAATACCGTGAATTTTAGTGATTGAATAAATTCTTCATCGTCGAATAACTTCAAATAGTTATCGAAGCCCACAAATTCTTTTACCTCGATACCATTCCAGTTCGTAAATGAGTAATAGACACCTAATAATAACGGCGCAACAACGACTGCTACTAATGCAAATAACGCTGGCGCAATAAACGCCCAATACCATAAGCCTTTTTTCATCGCTCTACCTCCTAATAAAAATAGGACCGCCGTTTGGAGCAATACGGCTCGTACGGAACAGTCCTATTCCCATCATTCATTATTTATTACGATCTGCATTCCATGATTTCTCAACTGATTTTTCAAGTTTATCCCATGTTGTTTTACCACTTAAATATTTTTGAATCTCAACACCTAGCTTATTTTGACCCCAATCTGTTGGATAACCCATGAACACCCAGCCAATTGTTTCGCCTTTTTCTGAGTAATCATATACCGCTTTTGATAATGGATCTGAGATTTTTGATGAATCATACCCTTCATATGCTGGTACAAATTTAAAGTCTTCGATAACCGCTGTTTTCCCTGCATCTGATGTGTATAACCAATCGATAAATTCTTTTGAAGCTTCTACTACTTTTTCATCTTTATTACTATTCACGCCCCAGTACATCGGTACGCCAACAGGTAATTTCGCATCAGCATAGCCTTCTACTGGAATTGGCATTAAGCCGATATTATTATTCGCTAACTCCTCATCAATACCCGCGATTGTTGAGTATACCCAGTTCCCTTGTTGGACGATAGCTACCTTGCTATTTGAGAATAATTCTTCCATTTGTTTCGAGTAATCTAAACTAACTGTCGGTGTTACAGAGTATTTATTTTGTAAATCTAAAATTTGTTTAAATGCGTCCCCGTATTTAAACGTTACATCTTTTGCGTCATAAGCTTTCATGACATCATTATCAAATTCGGGCGCTAGGAAAGTATTCGATAAATGTAAACCTGTTACCCATGTTTCTTTACCAGGTAACGCGAATACAGCTTCGATACCTAACTCATCTTTTTTCGCATCTAAGTCTTTCGCTGCTTTTTCAAGAGAGGCATAATCTTTAATTGATGCCGGATCAATGCCTGCTTTTTCAAAGATTGCCTTATTGTAAATGAAACCATAGCCTTCTTGGTTGTAAGGTAAACCTAATACTTTACTGTCTTTTGTTGCACCTGCTAATGTTCCCTCAAGCGCCGCACCAGCTGCTTTTGTATCCGATAAATCTGCTAACTTATCATTCCAGTCTTCAACATCCTGCGGTCCACCAATATTATAAATTGCTGGTTCATTGCCAGATGCAAATTTTGAACGTAGCGCTGCACCGTAATCTTCACCGCCACCAACTGTTGTGATGTTAATATCTACATTTTTATTTTCTTTTTCATATTGCTCAGCAACTTTTTCGAACTGGTCTTTAAACTCTACTTTAAATTGGAATACATCCACGACCGTTTTGTCACCGTCTTTCCCACCGCCAGAGCTCGAATCTCCGGCGTTACCACATGCTGCTAACGACATTGCACCTACGATTGATAAAGCTAATAATCCCGACTTCCATTTACGTTGTTTCATTTACTTCGCCTCCCATTTATTTGTTTATTAAGACGTTCTCACAGTTTGCGAAAACGTTTGCACAACTACATTAAAAAATACGATTTTCTGTTTTTGCATCAAAGAAGTGTACATGTTCCGTATGGAAATAAAGCGGTAATGAAGCGCCCATCATAATTTCCCGTTTTGCATCTGCACGACCAATTAGTGGTTGCCCCTCTAAATCGCCATACACCATTTGCTCAGCACCTGTGAGCTCCACCGTATCCACATGCACCGGAATTTCTAGCGCCATCTCTCCGGTCGGTGCCTGACTTGTAATATGTTCCGAGCGAATGCCCATAATGACTTCTTTACCTTCATATGCCTTGATTGCTTCTACATACATCGGCGAAATATCAAAGGCATGGTTTGTAATAATAAATTTGCCATCTTGGATGATCCCTTTAAAGAAATTCATCGCTGGACTGCCAATAAAACCGCCAACAAAAACATTATTCGGTAATTCATACACTTCTTTTGGTGTACCGATTTGTTGAATAAAACCATCTTTCATAATGACAATACGGCTTGCCATCGTCATTGCTTCCGTCTGATCATGCGTCACATAAATGGTTGTCGTTTTTAGACGACGATGTAATTTAATAATTTCAGTACGCATTTGTACGCGGAGCTTAGAATCTAAATTCGATAGCGGCTCATCCATTAAGAAAATTTTTGCATCTCGGACGATTGCACGTCCAAGCGCTACACGCTGCCGTTGCCCTCCCGATAATGCTTTGGGCTTTCGTTTTAATAAATGTGACAAGTCTAAAATTTTCGCCGCCTCCTCAACGCGCTCTTTAATTTCCTTTTTCGGGAATTTACGCATTTTCAGCCCAAATGCCATATTATCAAATACCGTCATATGTGGATAAAGCGCGTAGTTTTGGAATACCATCGCAATATCACGGTCCTTCGGCGGCATATCATTCATACGCTTTCCATCGATTAAAAAGTCACCCTCTGAAATTTCTTCCAACCCAGCAATCATACGTAGTGTTGTACTTTTTCCGCATCCAGATGGGCCGACAAAGACGATAAATTCTTCATCTTCAACAGATAAATTAAAATCTGTAATGGCTCGTACTTCTTTATCATATAATTTCCCGACATGTTGTAAATCCAATGTAGCCATTTCATCACTCCTCACATTTTAAACCTCAAATACCGCAGCTCCGTATGGCTCGATGTGTATAATTTCTCCGTCAATGCGCACACCACCATTTGTAATAATTGCCTTCGTCAGCTGCGTGACGTCTACGGTAGCAAAATTTTGTGCAAACGTTTGCTCAGAAAAGTTCGCAATGACAAGCCATGTGCGTTGTTCATCTTGTCGTTTATAAACAAATAATTGCGGATGCTCTTTTAGCAATAATTCAAACGTTCCATGCTGTACAATATGTTCATTTTTTCTTAGCTGAATCAATTGTTGATACGTATAAAAGATTGAATTTGGATCTGCAAGCGCCGCTTTGACATTAATTTGTGTGACATTATCATTCATACGAATCCATGGCGTCCCCGTTGTAAAGCCACCCGTTTCATCCCATTGCATCGGTGTTCTCGCATGGTCGCGACTTTTTCGTGCAATGTCTTGCAACGTAAGCTCTGCTGTTTTACCATTCGCTAGCTGTTCCTCATAATAATTTAATGTTTCAATATCGCGATACTCATCAATCGACTGAAAATCAACATTTGTCATACCGATTTCCTCTCCCTGATAAATATACGGTGTTCCTTGCATCAAATGCAGTGCTATCGCGAGCATTTTTGCAGATTGCACGCGGTACTTCCCATCCTGCCCGAAACGAGAAACAACACGCGGCTGATCATGATTATTCCAATACAAACTATTCCAGCCTGTGCCATGAAGCTCTCGTTGCCAGCGCTCAAAAATTTGTTTTAACGCTACCAAATCCAGTGGCTTATGGTGCCATTTAGGCCCCTCACTATCTACGTCCATATGTTCGAACGTAAAAATCATCGACAATTCCTTGTCATGTGGATTTGTGAAAACGCTTGCACTTTCAGGCGTAGTTCCAGGCGTTTCACCTACCGTCACATAATCGCCATCCGCTAACACCTCTTTATACATTTCTTTCAAGTAATCGTGAACCTTTGGTAAATTCATATAATATGGGCTACCATCACCATATAATTCGCCGTTCTGTTTTTCACCATCCGGGAAACGCTCATCTTTCGCAATTAAATTAATCACATCCATGCGAAAGCCAACAATACCAAGCTCCAACCAGCTCTTCATCATATCATAAATGGCTTGACGCATTTCACTGTTTTCCCAGTTTAAGTCAGGTTGTTTTGTTGAAAACAAATGTAAATAATAATCATCCGTTGGTTCATTATACGTCCAAGTCGATCCTGAGAAAAAAGAACCCCAGTTATTCGGTTGTTCTTTGAAAATATAATAGTCGCGGTACTTTGAAGTGCGTGAACTTCTTGCCTCTTCAAACCATTGATGCTCATCTGAAGTATGATTAACGACTAAATCCATCATAATGCCAATACCATGTGCTTTTGCTGCTGTCACTAATTGCTTAAAATCATCTAACGAGCCAAATTCTTTTTGAATTTTCTGATAATCTCGAATATCATAACCATTATCATCATTCGGTGAGTCATAAATAGGCCCCAACCAAATAATATCAATGCCGAGTTTTTCTAAATACGGAAGGCGTTGCATAATTCCTTGTAAATCTCCTATCCCATCGCCATTCGAATCTTGAAAACTTCTTGGATAAATTTGATAAACGGAGCTTTTTTTCCACCAAGCTGTCATGAATGCACCTTCCTTCTTAAACCATATAATAAATGCTTGAAATAGAAAAAACAAGCATTTTGAAGAAAAAATATTTCACATTTTACAAATTATAGTTTGTGAACATTAAAAAAGAAACCGCTTACAAGCTATTTCCATACTCTATTCCCATTCATTTTATTTTATAATCCCTTTTAAGGAGAAATATTTTTTCAGTTTCAAAAAACACCTATTTCCACTTGGCTAATCTAAAAATGAATATAAAATAAAACCACCTTTCTCCGGTTGTATACCAGAAAAAGATGGTTCAGAAAGAATTTGATATCGACTTCTAGAAAAATGTCAGTGAGATTCAATTTAAAAAGTAGATCAGTACCCTTTTAATTTGCTTGAAGTTTCTTTAATAACTTTACTGTATGTTCATGCTGTGATAACTGCTTACCATAGGGCTGCCACACGGCTAAATAGTTTTTTTCATTTATTGTAAATACAAATGATTTTTCATCCGCTGTTAGAGGCTCGTCATTTTTCAGTGCAAAGACATCTACTGCATACAAGAATGTATCGTCATAAAAATATTGTATGCTATAAGTAGCATCTTTTTCAAATTTCTTCGTTGTTTTTCGTTCTGCTTCTGCAATATTGACTAATGGCGTTTTCTCTGCATAACGTACGGCCTCTTTGCCAGTAAAAGTAGCTATTGTTTTATCACCCTGCATGACAACAATTTTATCAATTTGTGCCTGGTGATCTAAAATTGCGGCGATATCTTTGTCTTCATTACGATTTTGTTGGATTGTCATAAACGCACTAATCCCTAGTACAATCATCAATACCGCCATAAAAATTCCTTTTCTTCTCATCCAATCATCCTTCTTGGTATACGATAACAAGTGGTACTGTAAAGATCAAAGCAGTCCCCTTATGTCGTTGCTCAACCATCAATTTACCATTCACAAACTCAATGCGCTCATTCATACCCTTTAAGCCATTGCCTGCGGATTCATTAATCGACGTTTTTAAACCTACGCCGTCATCTTCCACCATCAGGACAATATCTTTCGTTGATTGCTCAACCGTGATTGTACAATGCTTTGCTCCACTATGGCGCACAACATTATTGACTGCTTCTTTTAAACACATACTCAGCGTATTTTCTAAAATAAGCGGTACATCGTATAATTTACGGTCCCCTTCGATTTTACAATTAACACCAGCCATTTGTAATAATTTTTCAACTTGATACAGTTCATCAGATAATTGTACTTTCTTCATATCCGATACCATTTCACGCACTTCTTTTAATGCCATACTCGCCGTTTGACGAATATCTTTTAATTCTTCTTTAGCTTTATCTGGATTTTTATCGACTAGACGTAACGCTAAATCTAATTTCAAACCGATCATCGATAATTTTTGCCCAAGTGTATCATGTAAATCACGGGCAATTCGTTGACGTTCTTCATAAACACTTAACTCTGAAATACGTTCATTCGCTGTTTGCAACCGGCCTTCTAACTCTGTATTTTGTTTACGACTGTATAAATAAAACGGTCCCAAAATAGCCCCAAATACGACAAGCACCATATAAGGAATTTGCTGAATATACAGCTCCGTTTCAATAAAGAAACCACCAAGAATTGATCCAACGGTAATCCCTAAATGGATGCCATACATAATATAAAAGCCAACTGTATTACGAATACGTCCAATAAACATCGCTGTGAAAAAGGCAAAATAAAAGTAACCAAATAATACCGCCATCACAGCATTAATAATCATCATAAATGACAGCCACATATACACGAGACCATTCGTTAATACCGATGCAAAATATGTACAAATTAAAAACGTAAATAAGATGGCAATCGTAATGCTTAACGTAGACGCCTCTGAATTATGAAAAATCCAGGCAAATGGAATGAAACATCCTACAACCCAAATACTAAAGCTTAAAAAAGGGCGATTTGAAATAATTTCAAAAGCCTTTGCTTGCATATAATCGCTCCTTTCAACTTTTTCTATTATAGCCGAAATCACATAAAAAAAGCACCCATCATGGATGCTTTTCACACTGCTAGCCTTCTGAAATTGAAACAATATATGTTGTAAAAATGACGCTATGTTTGCCGCCATCTTCCTGTCGAATAGAAGCTACCTCAAATGTACCTTCTGCATTTAAAAATTTCTCGTCGAACTCTGAAAAAGGTAATGCATAGGTGATTTCTTTACCACTTGATAATTGAAGAATCGTATTTGACATATTCACACCTGCTTTCAATAAATTTCACAGACGGTCTAACATAATCTTATATGACTGTTCTATATCCTAATTACACGCTATAAATATTAATGATTTAAACGAATTTCATAATCATGGCTACTACCATAATGTGATTCTTCATATTTGTACGTATACATACCACCCATCAGTGAATCCTTTGGAATGCGTACATACCCGATTTGTTCTAATTTCGTTATCATTTTTTTCGCACGCGCCTTTGAATGGTATACATACATATCATTGTATCCACCCTCATATTCATAATCTTGACCAGCTTTTATTTTCTTATGATATGCGCGATATTTTGACACAATTGGTTTAATCGTTACATTAATATCATACATATAATACGTCTTATTATTAAATGAAATTTTCAATAAATCTTCGCCATTTAATGTCGTATCATAGCCAGTTGGTTTTGTATGGCTGACGAATTTATAGTTTCGTTTTTTATTATCCAATTGTACATATGTTGTTTTTTTACGATTAGTATAGGCACCTGATCTATCAGAATAAGCATAGTAATACCAAGTAGGTTTTGTATTCGTTTTAGATTTTAAAATATAGCCCGTTGTTGAACCAACCTTCACTTTATAATACTTCGACGATGCTTTTGTTGTAGTAGTGACTTTTTGATTTTGCTTCAGTAATGTAAGCTTTTTCGTTTTTTTATTCGCAGATTTATAAATATACGCACCTGATTCGGTATAGTACGTTTTCATTGTTGCTGCCTCTACATTTAACGGATTTGAAGTTGCTGTGAAAACTGTCGTAACGCCCATCAGAATAGCTAGAGAGACACTTATAATCTTTTTATTCATATATAAATCCTCCTTTTTTATTTATTATAAAAGCACAATATATACATGAATATGCATCTTTATACCAACATATTAATTCCATAAAAACACATCTCTCATTACAAATAACATCAATATATTTTATTCATTCAAAAAAAGCATTTTAATATTATTAATAAACACAACATCAATATTTCGGCTCAAACAAATTCCCTTTATCCTTATATTTATACATACCTAAAATTATATCCAAACACATAAAATAATTTTTACATTAAATTAACATACTTTTAAATAAAATAATTGAATAAAGTAGAAAAAAATGTTTTTTTAGAGAAAATATTTGAAAATTTTGAATAACCATCATATAATGAAAGAAAAATCCGAAAGGAATGATAGTATGCATTTTTCATCTCTGTTTTTTAAAGAACATTTATTTGAAAGTAGCATTTTCGTCGCTTTACTTATTATTCTTTTCAAATTTATGGGCTTCTACTAAATGGACATAATAAGCGGAAGAATGGTTTTCAATTCTTCCGTTTATTTACGAAAAAAATAATTAGATGTAAATAATTTCTCTAAAAAGAAGGAATTTACTTCAATAGAAACGAATTAAGTATCAGGAGGTGGAGAGAACATGCAAAAGCAGCAAGAATATAATGTCTATTTATTTTTGAAAGATTTCGAAACGGCTGGTGAAGATACAGCAAATTGGGCAGGCGTGAAAGATCAACATGCATTACATACCGCGATTCATGATGCACAGGCACATGGTTTAGCAAATGGTATTTCTAGCACCCTTGAACAAGGAAATACGACAATTCAGTTCAACAATCCGCAAATAACAACCTTAGGCGAAAAATTTTTACGTGCACATGAATAAACATCGTAACATCTACACAGTCAGAGAATTTGCAACGTATCGCAAATTCTCTGTTTTTTCGTTTAAAAAGCGTACAACGTCACTCGCTTTTTCAAGCTGACAATGATAGCATGAAACGTAATTGGAGGTTTCATGATGGGACGAGATAAAAAATTTTCTACACACGATTTATGGCAAGCTACACATGAGCTGATTGTTGAAACAGGCTACCAGGGATTTACGATGAGTCTGCTCGCAGCAAAGCTTCATGTATCTCGCGCAGCCATTTACAAACATTACCCAAATAAAGAAGAACTACTTATTGACTTTATGGTTGAAAAAATGCGCTATAGTGTCACGCTATTAAGTGAAATAGACTTTACACAAAGCTTTGAGCATCAATTACGCGACTTATTAGAAAGAATGTTTCAACTTAAAGATTTGCATCAAATTTTAGGAATGGCTTCGACGATAGAAGATGTTTCACCAGTTATTACCGAAAAAAAACAGGTTTTATCAGCGATGCACCATGAACTGTATGCCCCCCTTAATCAATTAATCACTAAAGGCAAAGAACAAGGTTTTATCGACCCTGCTCGTAATAATTTTTTATTACTAGGCTTTATCTTTCAAACGATTGACATACCAAACCACGCTGGACTGCCATTAGATACATTTATCGCAGAAATCCAGGCTCTTATTTTACATGGCATATCAAATAAGTAACACATTTGTCACTTTTATTAGTTACACATGTGTTACTTTGGTGTATACTTTAGTTGGCCTTTTAAGAGGTCAACTTTTTTTATGGAGGGAAAAATTTTGTTTTTAGCATTTAAAGAACTGAAGCACGCCAAGCTCCGTTATGCTATGATGACAGCAATTATTGTCTTAATTGCTTGGCTCGTATTCATTTTATCTGGACTTGGAAACGGATTATCAACACTAAGTGCCGCGACATTAAAAAACATTAACGCTGAGTACGTTGTGTATGAAGAAACAGCGGGCGCGACATTTGCAAAATCAATTTTATCAGAAGATATAATGGAGGATTTAAAGAAACAAAAAGATATTGAGGACGTAGCGGCATTTGGCGCTTCTACAATTTCTGTCGGCAAAACGACATCTAAGGATGCCGATGATAAAGAAGATGTGGCATTAATCGGCTTAGAACCGGATGCCTTTGTTATGCCAACTGTTATTGAAGGAGAAAAATTATCACTTTCAAATAAAAAAGGCGTTGTCATTAACGATACGCTGAAAAAAGCCGGCTATAAAATCGGTGACAAGCTACATGTATCCAATTCAAATTTAAAAGTTGAAGTCATTGGTTTTGTAAAAGGCGAAACATTTAACCATTTACCGGCCATGTTTGCAGTACCAGAAACATGGCGTAGCTATCAATATGCTGCGCCTGGCTCTGATAATGGTCTGAAAAAACCCGTACAAGCCTTTTTCTTAAAAGCACCTAATCTAGAGCCTGAAAAACTTGATAAATCAATTGATGATATCGAAACGGTGACGAAAAGCAAAGCTGTTAACGGCATGCCTGGTTATACAGCAGAAAATGGTACGATTATGATGATGTTAGCATTTTGTATTGTTATTTCAGCATTTATTATCGCGGTCTTCTTCTACGTTATTACAATGCAAAAAACACAACAATTCGGTGTCATGAAAGCAATTGGTGCAAGCAATGGCTTTATTGCACGCGCTATCGTCGCTCAAGTGGCGATTCTTTCAGTTGTCGGTATTTTAATTGGTATTTTATTAACATACGCTACTGCGCTCGCCTTCCCAGAAGGTATGCCATTTAATTTAGATCCTGTATTAGTCACTACATATGCAATTATCTTATTAATTATTGCATTACTTAGCTCGATCATTTCAGTTCGTCAAATTGTCAAGATTGATCCATTAACAGCATTAGGGAGAGTGGAATAAATGGCCCTATTATCACTACAAAACATTTCAAAAAGTTATACAGAAGGTTCTACTACCGTTCAAGCTTTAAAACAAGCTTCACTTGAAGTAGCTGCTGGCGAATTAGTAGCCATCATCGGCCCATCTGGTTCTGGTAAAAGTACATTGCTTTCTATTGCAGGTGCTCTATTACAACCAACAGAAGGTACTGTTACAATTAACGGGCAAGATTTAGGCAATTTATCACCAAAAAAACTAGCTAGCTTCCGTTTACATGAACTTGGCTTTATTTTACAAACATCAAATTTAATTCCGTATTTAAACGTGCTTGACCAATTATTACTTGTCAAAAAAATGGACAGCCGTGTAACAAAAGCGGACAAAGCACATGCTAAGCAATTGTTAACAGAGCTAGGCCTTAGCGACAAATTCAAAAAAATGCCGAATGAATTATCTGGTGGCGAACGTCAACGTGTTGCCATTGCCCGTGCATTTATGAATAACTCAACCGTCATCCTAGCAGATGAACCAACAGCAAGCCTTGATTCAAAGCGTGCCTTTGAAGTCGTACAACTACTAGCAAAAGAAGCAAAAGAACGTCAAAAAGCGGCTATTATGGTGACTCATGATGAACGTATGCTACCACTTTGCGACCATGTTTATCGTATGGAAGACGGCGTGCTAACAAAAGAAGCTTAATTTATTATTTCAAAAAAAGGATGACGTGCATGTCATTCTTTTTTTGTAGACTTAAACTATTAGAAGCATTTCGCTTAAAAATATTTCAATACTACTCTAATTAAACCAAGATAAAGACGGTATCGCTTTCGAAAAATAAGCTACATACAAAAAAGCCGGTAAACATACGCGTGTGTTTACCAGCTTTTTCTAAATTTTATGATGCTTTGTAATTGAACAAAGATATGCCTTCTGGGAGAATCGAACTCTCATCTACGGATTACGAGACCGTTGTTCTACCATTAAACTAAGTAGGCAAATAGGTAAATTAGTAATGTAACTTACAACTATTATTATACTCTTTTTTGTACTTTATACAATATTCCTGTCAGAAAAACACACTTCTTGTTTATTTAACTTTTTTCTACTTTAACGCTTTTACTGCTGTTCTATTAAGAAAATTACTTTGTGCACCCTTAATGATGATGAACATACTCATTTTCTTTCACGTATTCACGGAAATTCGCTAAATCTTGCATGCCTGTTGACGTGCCATCGATTGCTTGCTGCAAGCGCTCTAATAATACCGTTTGTAAATTTGGATGATACCCAAAATAAGAGGCTAACTCAATTGAAACGCTTGGATTTGTATCAGAAAATTGCTGCGCCATTAAGGCCATTCGTTCCATTAAGATGCCTGTAAATAAGAAATATGGTAACATAATGACTTGTTTTGCACCTTGCTCTAGACAGATTTGCATGCCTTGCTCCACAGTTGGTGTTGTTACACCCATAAAAGCACATTCTACAGTTGAAACAGTCAGCTGTGCTTGTAAAATCGATGCGATGTTATAGAAATCCATTTTAGCATCTTCGTCACTGCTACCACGACCGATCAATAAAATTGCCGTATCTTTATGAGGAATCGACACATCAAATTGAATTTCTTCTAAACGAGCCTTTAAAATATCAATAATTGCTTGGTGAATACCGATTGTTTGGCCATACGTAAAACGAATTTCTGGGAACTGCGCCTTTGCCTCTTCAATTTCTGCTGGGATATGTAATTTAGAATGCCCGGCATGTAATAAAATAATTGGAATCACATGGATTTCAACCGCTCCCTGTTCAATACACGCTTGAATACCGTCCTCAATATTAGGATTCGCAAATTCTAAAAAGCATGTCTCTACTAATAAATTGGCATCAATCGCTGGCTTCATTTGACGAATAAATGAACGCACTTCTTCATTCCCCGCTTCTAGTCTGCTACCATGCCCAACAAATAATACCGCTGTCTTTTTTGTGGCGCGCTTTTTACGATATTTTTCAATGCCTTTAATATGCCCTTCTTGACGCACGCGTTCGCCATTTACCATTTCATAAATAATCGCCTCACGCGCTACATTACCTTGCACAATACTACGCGCCGTTTGCTCCTGCTGCACAGAATACCAAGTACCTTTTGGATAATCAATTACGACACATTTATCTTTACAACGTCCATTACAGCGTGTCCGTGACGTATGAATAACCTCATCTAATTTTAGTGTACGAATTTCATCACGAATTTGTTGCGTGACATCTTCTGCGCCAGCTCCCATACAAGTAGCTCCGTTACAAATCATTAAATGACGCTCCATTTTCGTTAAATTCCACGTTGTCATGCTAACTCCCCCTCATGTTGTTGATTCCCACACAGAGGATAGAAAGCATAAAAAAAGACACTTTCCCCTATAAAAAGTGCACTAAAAAAACGCAAATAACCTTTGCTTATTCCGCACCTATCCTCGTAGGGTGAATCATCGAAGATTAAATGGTAGGTCTCCTGGCTTCTCTTCAACGTACTTTACACCTTCCCGTTTACACAGTGGTTTTTGTAAAGCACTCCAAGTTACAGTTGCGGGACAGCATCGGTTTTTCACCGATTTCCCTATTAAGCTAAGAATTAGCGCCATTCATCATATTGAATTGCTTTCATTTTAGCATTAAATTTTGAAAAATCAAATAGCTTTATAAAAAAAGAGAGGCTATTCGCCTCCCTCCTGCTGTGCTAATTCAATAGTATGTCGCTTGAAAAAACCGATGCCAAATGCGATAGCTTGCAGGCTAAAGAAAATCATTTCATTGACGAACCAGCCATTTGTATAGCTATTCCATATAGGAAAATTAAAAATAAGCGAACCCTTATCAGCGATACCACCACCAAAGGCAGTCAAATCCGCCTGTACTTGTGTGTATTCTAGATATGTACTAAGTGCCAAAATAACGCATAACACGACGATATAGCTTACAATTTGTTGTCCCTTCGCTTGCACAAAATAACGGGCGCCAATGACAAAGCTAATGAATAAACTAATCAGTAAAAATGGAATAACAAAGACAAGCGGAATAAATGCTGGATTTATATTTTTTAATGTCTCATCCGGCGCTAATGTAAAATAATAGCGCACAACAAAGACACCAAATAATGAGATTGCTAATGAAATATACCACGCTAATTTACTCAAAAAATCACCCTCCATTGTTCATTATAAAAGAACTAGCTGAAAAAAAATAGCGCAAGCACAGCTTTCCTCCGCACTTGCGCTATCATTACATCGTTAATTGCTGCAATGTTTGTAATTGCACAGTTAATCGTATAAAAAGTTCATTTTGCTCGATGGCTTCATTGCGCTCCTTTAGTAGCTTTAAGTAGCTACATAATGCATACGTAAATGCATCGATAAACGCTAACTTCGGCAGCATCGTACGCTTTAACGTTTTTAATGTATCCGGATCAAAATTACGAAACTCCAGGACGCGCCCTAAAAAAATCACATCATAGGATTTTGATGTACTATACGTATGAAAGGTTTGTGGCTCATCTGTATGCAAAGCATTTATTAAAGACTTTGCAATATCCTCTATTAGAATACCATGATTAACATTTGACTCAATCGATAGTTTTCGATTGCCTTCTAGTAAGACATCAAATTGACCACCTCGCCAAAAAAACTGATTAAACTCACCCTTTTCAATAAGTTCATCATCGTGAAACACCGTCCAGATAATACGCATTGTATCCCTCCTATGCTTCATATACGAGCAATGAAGCCGTGAATAATGTTAAAAAGATTAGCTCTACAAACAGCGTAATAAAATCCCATTTCGTTGTACGTAGTTTTTCCATTGGCATCCATAGCACGTACAGACGCCCGATTATAAGCAATGCACATAATGCTAGCATCCAACTGTAGGGATATAGCAAATAGGCATAAAAATAAATACCAAATTTCAAACAAAATTCAACCACAATACGGAGAAAGTGATGTTGTCGTAAAGAGGTGTAAAGTATCCCAAGGAGGGGCTGTTTCACCTGCTCCCCATATAATACCGCCTTGTACCGTTTATACTGAAGCAATCCATCAATGCTTACAATGATGAGCATGATACAATACAAAAATACAAAAAATACCGGTTGTGTCATCGTCATGTAAATCATTCCCATCTATCATTGATTGCATTTATTATACCGAATTTCGCCAAATTTACTATAGCTTCAAATAATGTTCGATTTTTCGTTTTCTTGAAGTCTTGTAGTATACTGAAAAAAAGGAATGAATTTGTAGAGGAGCTGTTAAAATGAACTACGTTGTCAATGCCGTTACACAAGATATTCATACCATTACACTCAATGCAAAGGACGGCGCTAATATTGTGCTTACAAACGCTGGAGCTGCTATCGTTGCGCTATGGGTGCCTGATAAAGAGCGCCAATTAGGTAATGTCGTGCTTGGTTATGAAAACATTGAGCAGTATTTAAATAATGATATGGCACTCGGCGCTACAATCGGTCGTCATGCAGGGCGTATTGAGCAAGCACAGATTTGTATAAATGGGGCACAAATTCAGCTACCGGCAAATGAAGGCCCTCACCTACTCCATGGTAATTTCAGCTCACTGCTATGGAATTACGAAATTATTGAGCGCGCTGATGATATTTCTGTTGTCTTTACGTTACACTCAGATGCTGGCTCTGATGGCTTCCCTGGAAATGTCGACGTCAATGTGACGATGACATTTAACGAAGCGCATGAACTTCGTATTGACTATGACGCATTAAGCGATGCAAAAACAGTCTTAAATTTAACGAATCATAGCTATTTCAATTTAAGTGGTCATCCTTCTCAACCAATTGGTGACCACTTATTAGAAGTAAAAAGCGATTATTATTTGGAACTCGCCGAAGATTCGATTCCAAGCTATGCAAAGGCCACACGTAATTCTTCCTTCGACTTTAGCGAGCCACAACTGCTCGCTCACCTTTTCGATAAAGATGACGTGCAGCTTACACGTGCAGGTGGCTTAGACCATCCCTTTCATTTATTACCGCAGCAGCCACAAATCCGCTTGGTTGAGCCACATGTTGGACGCGTTTTAACTGTTGAAACAAGCTATCCATTTGCGGTTATTTATAGTGGTAATAATATTGATGAAACGGCGATTCTCACAGAGCATTTACAAGCTAGAAAACAAAGTGCGATTTGCTTTGAAACACAGCTCGCTCCCTATTCTCATTTCAAAAAACGCTTTGACGCTGAGCTTGCAGCCAATCAACGCTATCACTACACAACAATTTTCCGCTTCACTACGCTTTAGGAGGCTTATTTATGGATGTTCGTCAACTCACCTATTTTACCGAAGTCGCAAAACAACAAAGTTTTACAAAAGCAGCACATAAACTGCATGTTACACAACCGACGATTTCAAAAATGGTTCGTCAGCTCGAATCTGAACTCGGCACAACATTACTCGATCGTTCGAGTAAACATGTTCAATTAACCGATGCAGGAGATGTTGTATTTGAGCGCGCTATTCAAATTATTCAAATGGTGGATGAAGTCCATTTAGCATTAGAAGATATGGAGCATTTAAAAACGGGTCATTTAACATTAGGCATGCCGCCGCTTATCGGTATTTTATTTTTTCCTCAAATCATGAAGGGCTTCCAACAACTCTTCCCAGATATTTCATTTCAATTAGATGAAATCGGCGCTAACATCGTCAAAGAACGTGTCTTATCTGGTGATTTAGATGGTGGTTTTGTGATGCTACCTGCTCACGATGAAGACTATGATTGTATTCCTTTTGTAAAAAAAGATGTGTACGTCATTGTTCATAATGACCACCCATTAGCAACAAAATCTACTATTTCAATGCGTGATTTAGAAAATGAGCCCTTGCTGCTATTTTCAGAAGACTTTACCTTGCATGACCGTATCATTCAAGAATGTGAAGATTTTGGCTTTGAACCAACGATTGCTTTTGAAAGCTCACAGTGGGAATTTATTAGCCAAATGATTGAACATAATTTAGGTATCGCCTTATTCCCTGAACCATTTGCGCATAAAACCAATCCCAATGTGGTGAAAATGATTCCATTAGAGAAGCCAATTTTATGGGAAATTGCTTTCATTTTAAAAAAAGATCGCTACCGTTCACAGGCAATGCGTGCATTTCTTGACTACGTGAAAAAGAATTCCAATTTGGAATAATGATGATAATAATTATGTATTTTACGAATGCAGCTTTTTGTTATACACTGAATAACGAATTAACAAAGCGCTAGCATATTATTTAAAAAAGCGCGTTTAGACGCGCCTTTTTTTATTTAAACTAGCGCATTATATAAAGGTCGTGATTTTGTTGAAAGTCCTTCAAAAAGCACTTCAGATTATCGTTCAAATTATTTTCATTTGGGGATTTTTGCTTATTGGCACATGGCTTAGCGCAGCTCTCCATATCCAGATTCCAGGTAGTATTATTGGTCTCTTATTATTATTTATTTGTTTAAAAGCACATATTATTAAACTGGCCTGGGTGGATGCTGGTGCAAGTTTTTTAACTGGCGAATTATTATTATTTTTCGTCCCTGCCGCAGTTGGTGTTATTCAATATGATGAAATTTTTGGTATCATCGGCATTAAACTAATTGTCGTCATTGTATTAGGGACCATTGTGGTCATGGCAAGTACCGGTGTCGTTGCAGAACGTTTTGCGAAAGGAGATGTCGCCAAATGATGATTGCAGCTAGTTTAGTCGGTACAATTTTAATTTTTTACGCAAGTAAATGGGTCTATGCCCACTACCAAAAAATATGGCTCTCTCCTCTTCTAATTTGTCCGCTTATTTTAGTAGTCGTTTTGTTAGCAACGCATACTTCCTATGCACAATACAATAGCGGAGCGGATTTATTATCTAAGCTACTAGGTCCTGCTACCGTCGCATTCGCTGTTCCAATGTATAAAAACTATGACTTATTAAAGAAAAATGCACTCGCTATTTTCGCAAGTCTACTCATTGGCTGTGCTGTTGCGATTATATCTTCACTTGTTTTTGCATTATTAGCAGGTTTAAACAATGAAATGGTCAACAGCCTCGTGCCTCGCTCGATTACAACACCTATCGCGATGGATATTTCCAATCTTATCGGTGGTGAGCCAACAATGACCGCTGTCTTTGTTATTGTAACTGGCTTAACAGGAAGCATTGTCGGACCACTCGTCATTCGAATCTTCCGCTTCCGACGTGCCGCATCAAAGGGCTTACTTCTTGGCATGGGCGCCCATGGTTGTGGTACATCTAAGGCATTTGAATTTGGTGAATTAGAAGGAACCTTTTCATCTCTTGCGATGATTGTGGCTGCACTCGTTAGTATCGTGCTTTCCGAAACCTTTTTCCCGTATTTATCAAAAATTTTATTATCGTAATAAAAAGAAGCAGTCGTTTATTTGAAGCTACTGCTTCTTTTTTATTTGTTATAGACAATTATTATGAACTTTCTAAAAATTTGAAATAATGTTACGATAGGGACATATTTAATTGAAGGGAGTTTTTTCACATGTCAGTACCTGTAACACTTACAACTTCACCAAAGCAAAAACCCGCAGCAGATAGTCTTGGTTTCGGTAAATTTTTTACAGACCATATGTTTGTGCTTGATTACTCATCAGCAAAGGGGTGGCATGATGGTCGCATTATCCCATATGAACCTATTTCATTAGATCCTGCAAGTAAAGTCTTCCATTACGGTCAAGCCATTTTTGAAGGACTAAAAGCATACATAACAGTAGATGGCGAGGCGCTCTTATTCCGTCCAGATCGTAACTTTGCTCGTTTAAACCACTCAGCTGAGCGTCTATGCATCCCTACAATCGATGAACAACAAGCGCTAGAAGCTCTAAAGCAATTAGTCGAAGTAGACCGCGCGTGGATTCCAGCTGAAGCCGGTACCTCTCTTTATATCCGCCCATTTATCATCGCAACTGAAGCCGATTTAGGTGTAGATGAATCAACTGAATACAAATTTATCATTATTATGTCACCATCAGGCTCTTATTACGCAGAAGGTATTAATCCTGTTAAAATCATGGTAGAGAAAAAATATGTCCGTGCGGTTGTTGGCGGTACAGGAGAAGCAAAAACAAGCGGCAACTACGCTTCAAGCTTAATTTCATCAAAAGAAGCACATGAACAAGGCTATTCTCAAACACTTTGGCTAGACGGTAAAGAAAATAAATACGTTGAAGAAGTTGGTAGTATGAATATCTTTTTCAAAATCAATGGCATAGTTGTGACACCCGAATTAACGGGCAGTATTTTACCTGGAATTACGCGTGACTCAATGATTCAAGTATTAAAACATAAAAATATTCCAATTGAAGAACGCCACATTGCGATTGATGAAGTTATTGATGCGCATAAAAATGGCACATTAGAAGAAGTTTTCGGCACAGGTACAGCTGCTGTTATTTCGCCTGTTGGTCGCTTATTATGGGAAGGTGAAGAGTTAGTTATCAATAATGAAGAAATTGGTGACGTCTCACAATTACTGTACGATACATTAACAGGGATTCAATCTGGTAAAATCAATGATGACTTCAACTGGACAATTCGTTTAACATAATTTGCATACACAAAAAGTCGAC
>NZ_HE578957.1:64137-74145 GCF_000307285.2 Kurthia sp. Dielmo | reverse complement strand
ACTAATAGGTAGTGTCGACTTTTTTAATAACGTTTAATGAAAAATAATTTCTGGATTCTTTGTGACACAATCAATATGAACGCCCGCATTAACCGTACCACCAAATGTGTGGTTCGAACCAAACGCTACATGAATCGTATCATACGCTTTTTCATCTTCTAGAATTGTACCGATAATACGTGCTTTATAGTTTGTGCCAATGCCTAATTCTGCTAAATTACGCCCTAAACCATCACCTAATAGAGCTAATAATTGTGCTCCCTGTTTTCCGCTTGCTGACACTAACTGACCCTGTTCAATCGTTAGTAATACAGGCGCTTTAACAAGACCAATACTTGCAATCGAACCTGTGATCAATACTTGTCCAGAAGCCTTCCCTTCCACCGGTGCAATATACGCTTCACCTGATGGTAGATTCCCAGAAGCGGCTGGCTTTTTAAACACGCCTGTAGAAGGATACCCTACGCGACCTTTCACCGGAATATGCAGTTCATATTGTCCTCCAGTACGAATAGTAACGGCTGTTGCTTCACTAAGCTGGGCAGTGCGGACTAAAGTTTCTTGCTCTACTTTCGAATAATCAGCTGTCATTGCCCCATGATAAAAGATATCTTCCGTAATACCAGGCATCGTAATAACGGACACACCGCGCTTATTTGCTTCCTTACGTGCTACTGTATGGGTTAATGAATAGCGTGTTAAACAAAAAACAGCCGTAAAGTCATACCATTTTTTTGCAATATCTTCAGGAGGTTCTTCGCCATTTTTCGTACGATCTTCCATCACCTCCGCTGTGACAGCGTAGCCATTCTCTCGTAAGCCATCAGCGAACGCTAGTCCAAGTTGCTTTGTTGTATTATCTGTCAGTACGTAAAAACGTGCACGCTCATCGAATGAAAAATTATTTACTAGTAATCCTTCGATGATTGTTTTCATTTGTTGCATAGAATCCCTTCATTTCTCATAGAATGGTTTTAGTATACTGCAATTTATAAAATACCGAAATAGTTCAGACGTGCGAAAGAAAACACTTTCAATTATCATTAAAATTGAGTAAAATTATATCATAAGAAATATTTTTTCATAAATAAATAATTACTATTGAAATAAAATTTTATAAAATGAAGGGATGATCGATTATGTCAAAATCAGCTTATTACTTAGGCGTCGACATTGGCACAACAAGTACAAAAGCGGTATTGTTTTCAAATAATGGTGAGGTTGTAAGTATGCACCACGAAACATATCCGTTATATAGCCCGACTCCACAAGTGGCCGAGCAAGATCCCGATGAAATTTACATTGCTTGTAAAAAAGCAATTGCGGGAGCTATTCAAAAAGGACATATCGACAAAGATGCCTTACATCTTGTATCATTTAGCGCAGCTATGCACTCCATCATTGCGATTGATGTCAACGGCAAACCTTTAACGAAATCTATTACATGGGCAGATAGCCGTGCAACTGCATGGGCAGAAAAAATTTCAACAGATTTAAATGGTCATGAAATTTATCGCCGCACAGGAACGCCGATTCACCCGATGTCACCATTAGCTAAAATTACATGGTTACGCAACGAACACCCTGATACATTCGAGGTTGCTCATAAATTTATCGGTATTAAAGAATATATTTTCGAAAAATTCTTCGGTGAATATGTAGTCGATCATTCAATTGCTTCTGCAACAGGTATGTTTAACTTAGAAACACGTAACTGGGACACTGAAGCACTAAACGTTGCAGGGATTACAGAAGAGCAATTATCAACACTCGTACCGACAACACATGTTTTACGCTCATTGCGTCCTGGTATTGCATCTGAGCTAGGCATTAGTGCTACTACACCATTTGTTATTGGCGCTAATGATGGTGTGTTATCAAATCTTGGTGTGAATGCCATTGACCCTGGTGTTGTCGCCATTACAATCGGTACATCTGGTGCAATCCGTACAGTTGTTGATAAGCCGATTACCGATCCAAAGGGCCGTATTTTCTGCTACGTGCTAACAGATAAACACTGGGTCGTTGGTGGACCTGTAAACAATGGTGGGATGACATTCCGCTGGGTTCGTGATGAACTTGCATCAAGTGAAGTTGAAACGGCAAAACGTTTAGGTATCGATCCTTATGATGTGCTAACAAAAATTGCAGCACGTGTAAAACCAGGTGCCGATGGTCTATTATTCCACCCTTACCTAGCTGGTGAGCGTGCTCCATTATGGGATGCTAATGCTCGCGGTTCATTCTTCGGCTTAGGCTTACATCATAAAAAAGAGCATATGATTCGCGCTGTACTTGAAGGTGTTATTTTCAACTTATATACTGTCTTCATTGCTTTAGAAGAAGTCATTGGTACACCTGAAAAGATCCAAGCGACCGGTGGCTTTGCACGCTCTGATTTATGGCGTCAAATGATGGCAGATATTTTTAACCAAGAGGTAACTGTACCTGAAAGCTTTGAAAGTTCATGCCTTGGCGCTATCGTTTTAGGAATGTATGCCTTAGGCGAAATTGAGGATTTCTCTATTATTTCTGAATGGGTGGGCTCAACACATGCACATAAACCAATCAAAGATAATTTCGAAGTATATAAAGAGTTAATTCCTATTTATATTCGTATTTCTCGTCTATTCAAAGATGAATATCGTGATATTGCACGATTCCAAAAAAAATGGGTTCATGAAAATTAATTAATAAAAAGAAGGCATCGCGCCAATGCGCGATGCCTTCTTTTCTTATGCTCATCTTTTAAGAAAGGTTTCTATTTTGCGAGCGTTAATACAATCATTTTACGAATCGCACTATAGGTCATCTCATTATAAACCTCAAGTGACCCCATCGCTTTTAATAATTCATAATGAGTTGGTGCTAACAAATCGTTGTTATAAAGCGCATCATACTGTAAATCCTTACAAGCAAATCCTTGCGTTAGATGATGTTTTTTCAATAACTCTACAACAAAATCATCCACCGTCTGCTGTAACAATACCACGAGGTGATCGTATTGATAATTCGCATATTGACGTTCAATTTCTGCTAATTGCCATAAAATATGCTTCCATTCGACCGTATAAAAATCATTTTGTTGAATTTGTAGTTGCTGCTTTTGCATAAAAACATCCATAAATGGACGGAATTCACCATGTTCATCATAGCCTTGGCGGTCAAATCCCTCACGATTAAAACCAAAAATCGTATAGCCTTCTTTATCATAGCCTTCTTTATCATAACCTTGTTTATTAAAGCCATATCGGTCAAAGCCCTGTATATCGTAGCCTTTTTTTGTATAGCCTGCGCGATTATATCCCGCTTCATTATAGCCGTTCACATCATAGCCACCCCTGTCATAACCTTGGCGATTGTACCCTAATTGATTGTAGCCATCATACGCAAAGCCGACATCATCAAAAGGTGTGCCGTTTTTATGTATCCCCTGCTTATTAAAGCCATTTCGATCATAGCCCTCGCGTGTCAATCCATGTTTATTGATTCCTTGCTTATCATAGCCCGCTTCATTATAGCCATCTCGATCATAGCCTTTTTTATTAAAACCTGCTGCATTATAGCCACTCATATCATAGCCATTATCATTATAAAGTGTGCCATTTTTATGCATACCATTTATATTAAAACCCTGTTTATTAAAACCTTGGCGATTATAACCTTCACGATTGTAGCCTTTCACTGTAAAACCTGTATCATCATACTTTGTACCATTTTCATGCTTTCCTTTTTTATTAAAGCCTAATTCATTATAGCCTTCACGGTTATAGCCTAAAATATTATAGCCATCTTGGTTAAATCCTTCTCGATCAAGTTGTTGCTTATCATAGCCTTGCTGGTCATAGCCCTCGCAGTCATAACCATCATCATTATAAAGTGTGCCATTTTTATGCATACCAGACAAACTAAACCCGGTCTGATTATAGCCTTGTTCATCATAACCTGCTTTATTATAACCATTCATGTCATATCCTTTGGCATCATAGCCTTTCATATCAAACCCTAGTGCATCATATCCTGCTTTATCATATGCAGTGCCATTTTCATGAATGCGACTGCGATTAAAACCCTGGCGATTAAAGCCGCCATAATTATAACCACTTACGTCATAGCCCTCATCATCATAAGGTGTTCCATTTTTATGTAATCCACGTTTATCAAATCCAGCTGCATCATATTTACGCAAATTACGTTTTAGATTGTCATACTCTTCGGAATTCATCATTGCTGTCACTCCCTATAACTTCTACTAGTAATAATTATAGAATAAATATAATTTTCTGCCAATTATTCATAAACTTTCATTTAAATTGAACTATGTGAAATATGTTTTTTTCTTTTTCCAGTGGGTATTATTCTATTAAGAACAGTTATAGAGGTGATATACATGACAAAAAAATTAATTGTTTCGCAATCTTCTTGGGAATATCAGCGATTATTACGTTCTCTACAAGAAGAAGTATCGGCACTTCGCCAACAAAATAATGAATTAAAACGAAAAATCATAAAAAAAGATACCCAATATATAGCGCTTGAAAAGTACGCAATGAATGAAATTAATACACTTCAAAATCAATTAATGAAAGTGTTAATAGAAGGTACTTAAAAACCCTCCCCATATAACGGAGAGGGTTTTTTGTTATTGAATTTTAATTTTTTGGCCTTCATAAACTAAGTTAGATGATAATTGATTGGCTTCTTTTAGTTTCGTCTCTGTTGTTAGGAATGCACGAGCAATAGAAGCTAGAGAATCACCCGATTGCACTGTATAGTAACGTGCATGAATTTTTGCTTGTGTTTTCTTTTCAGTCGATACTTGTTGTACTTTTTCTTGTGATTTTGATGATTTTTCAGTTTTTACTACCTTAGTCGTTGTCGTTTTTTCTTTTGCTACTGATTTTGTTACTTTCTTTGGAGCTTCTTTCACAGCGATTGCTAATTTTTGACCTTTTTTAAGTGAAGCAGATGATAAATCATTCCATTCTTTTAACTGCGCCGTTGTAATGTCATTTTTCTTCGCAATGGCTGTTAATGAATCACCTTTTTTTACTTTATATTTTTTCGTGGCTGTATAAGTCTTTTTAATTAGTTGTGGTTTTGGTTGTTTCACCACAATTTTTTCAGTTGTCGATTGTACCTCTGTTGTACCATCATTGATTTCAACAACTAATTCATCACCAATTGCTAGCAATGTTGATTTTAAGCCGTTCCATGCCATTAATTGTTCAACCGTCACATGATATGTTTTGGCAATCGCGCTCAATGTATCCCCAGAAACAACTGAAATTACTTTTTTCGCTTCAACATCAGTTGTTGTCGTACCATCTTCGTTAGCAACAATTTCAGTTGTTCCAGCCATTGTATCAAAGCGTGTTAAATCATAATCATCAATAATTTCCTGTAATTTACTCGCATAGCTCGTATCCGTTGCATAACGGCCTTCTAATGCTTGAAGTGCTTGCTTATAAGACATCGTGTTGTTCTTTAATACACCTTGATAGTATGTACTATTTCCTGATGTTCCACCTGTTAGTAGCACTGCATAGTCTTTTAATGATTCCTCATATGAGTTATATTTTCTAAATGATGCTGTCGTACGGAAAACCGTGCCATCTTCTGTTTGCTCATTTGTAGCGAATGAAGAGCTTTGACCATTGTATTGACCTTTAATTCCGAACAAGTTGTAATTTGGCGCAGCTGCAAGGCCACTTTTACCATAATTACTCTCAAGTGATGCCTGGGCCAGCATAACCGAAGCATATAAATTATAGTCATTAGCAATCGTTATAACATCTTCTGAAATCGTATCGATAAAAGCATTGCCTGTTGTTGATTGATTGAACTGTGTATTTTGCACGGTCATTTCTTCTGCACTAGCAGTTGATGTCATTAAAGGCGTTGACAGTGCTGTAAATGCGGTCAATACAGCTGCCGCTACTTTAATGTTATATTTCATTTTCTTCTCCTCCTGAAGTGAACGTTATCTTTATACTCCATAAATAATACCACGTTCTGTATTTTTTAGGAAATATGACGTATGTAAATTTTTTATATTTTTTTCACCATTTCATCCAATTATCGCAATATTTCATATTGGTTTTTCAAGTATACTGCTTTTTTTATCTCTATCTAAATATTGTATTTTTCTGAACAATCAAATAACATTGTACTATTACATAATGAAAGAGGCGCAAGTACATGAAAAAATTACATTATAGTTGGATTATTTTAATCGTTGCGTTTTTTGCAATCATTGTAGCCGGTATTATTCGCTCCTCTTCTGGCGTTTTTATTGAGCCATTCGAAAAAGAATTTAATTGGAGCCGACCTATGATTTCATTTGCGTTTGCAGTAGGTCTTTTTCTTTACGGCTTTTCTGGGCCTTTTATGGCTGCATTTGTCGAACGCTTTGGTTTAAAACGTGTCATGCTCTATTCGATGGCCTTATTAGCAATTGGACTATCTTTAACTTTTATTATGAACTCTTCTTGGCAGCTCATTTTAATCTGGGGTGTCATGATTGGTATTGGATCTGGGCTGTTCCTTACCGTGCTCAGTACACAAGTCGCCAATCGTTGGTTTGTTAAACGCCGCGGGTTAGCTGTCGGAATTTTAACAGCGGCTACCGCAACCGGTCAACTCGTTCTTTTACCTGTCTTAGCCGCTTTAGTAGAATATTATTCATGGCGATATGCGATTGGATTGATTTTAGCGCTTAGTGTCATCATGCTACTGCTGATTTTAATTTTCATTAAAGAATGGCCACGCGATATACAAACAACTGCTCTAGGTTTGACAGCACTCTCTCAAGCTGCACAGCCAACAGACGCAAAACCTTCCGGGAATCCGTTTAAAATGGTCTGGGACTCACTTTTAGAAGGTATTAAAAGTAAAACATTCTGGCTGTTAGCTGGTAGTTTCTTTATTTGTGGATTGTCCACAACCGGCCTTGTTGGCACCCATTTTATTGGCTATTGTATGAGTTTTGGTATTCCTATGGTATTTGCCGCCTCTTTACTGAGCTTCATGGGAATTTTTGATTTAATTGGCACAACACTTTCAGGATGGTTAAGCGACCGCTTTGATAATCGATGGTTACTATTTATTTACTACGCATTCCGTGGACTGTCATTAATCTTCCTCCCCTTCGCATTGCAACATGGTTCTGTGACATTATTAGTTATTTTTGCGATATTTTATGGTCTAGATTGGATTGCTACTGTCCCGCCAACTATTGGATTAACGAGACGCGAATTTGGTATAGAAAAATCTGCTATGATGTACGGATGGATGGTCGCATTTCATCAAGTAGGCGCAGCTGTTGCGACATTTGGTGGCGGGTTACTTTATAATGCCTTTGATTCCTACACAAGCGCCTTTGTCCTGGCCGGTATCTTCTGTGGTCTAGGAAGTTTATTCGTTATTTTACTTAGAAAACATAATCCTCGTGAAGATTCAATCGGTACGTAAGCATTTCCTAAAAAATCTTTATCTCTTCGCAACTTTCTACTGACAAAATCGTTTATAATGTCATATGGAAAGAAGGGTTTTAATTGAATTATGAACTATTAAAGAATATTAATGGTCTAGCAGGAGACGGTTCTACATTCCTCGATCACATGATGATTTTCACGACAAATGCGGCATTATATATTCTAGCAATGTTGCTTTTAGCATTATTTTTATTTGGCAATACATATACGAAAAAAACAGCTATTTATGCTGGTTTTGCAGGTGTATTAGCAATTATCATTAATATATGTATCGCGCAATTTTATTTTGAGCCGCGTCCATTCGTAACATACGATACGATTAATGTGCTCGTTGCGCATGACGCGGATGCTTCATTCCCAAGTGACCATACAGCAGGCGCAATGGGGATAACATTTGCTGTATTACTACGTCATATTAAATGGGGCTGGCTACCGGTAGTATTTGGCTTATTAACAGGCTTCTCTCGTATTTATGTCGGTAATCACTACCCTGGCGACGTATTAGCAGGTATCGCCATTGGTTTTATTGCCGCTGCGATTATTACACAGCTTCGTATGATGATGGAACCTATAACATCATTGATTATCCGATTATGGTATAAACTACCACTCACTGGGCATCCTCAATAGAAAATAGATAAAAGGGCAAGAATCATTTAGAAGATTCCTGCCCTTTTATCTATTTTATGAATTTGGAAGAAACATAAAAATACTCACTAAAACAATTCCAATAAATAAACCGGCTAAATTAATCCAGCGTAGTGGTGTTTGCTCACGAAGGAATCCAAAAATCCCGAAAATAACTCCAACGAAATACACTAAAAAGCCGATAAAGACCGTTGTCCAATTTGCTAATGCCTCAATACGCAAATCCGCACTAAATGGTTGTGTCATTAAAAACAAACCAATGTATAAAAATAAAAAGCCAATCCAGTTCAATTTACCATCCATATACAACAAAACTCCTTTTATATCTTTCACATATGTAGCATAGCACAATGCACGCACAAACGATATTGTCCCTCACGATTGTCACTAATTTGCAAAACTTTTAGAAGCGTGACAAGCTATTTTTTGCATAGTACAATGAATATACGATAGTTAAAGGAGCTTTGATGATGACAGAAAAAAAGCCAATTACAAAAGAAATGATTCAACAAGAGATTTTACGCCTTGGACAATTACTTAATAATCCAGCGGTAACGGAAGAACAATATTTAAAAGAAAAAGAAAAACTGAATCAAATGTTAGCAGCGTTTCAAAAACAAGCTTAATAGGCTTGTTTTTTTATTTTCCTTATATAGACTAGCGAGTTGTTATTTATTGAAAAAATTAGCTCTTTCTTTTTTCACCCACTCTTCTAATGAGTCATCGCCATTCCGTTTTACAAGACGATTTACTAATACATCATGCCAAATATAATCCTCTAAAATATAAAGATGCATTTCATCGTCCGTTAAAAATGCTGACAAGCGCTCTGTCACAGGAGAACCATATAACGCCTCCTTGTGATCAATCGCAATAATAAACCAATGTGGATTATGCGTCGTCGCTAAGTGATGTGTTGTACGATGCGTATCAACTGTTGGCACGACATCCTCCGCACGGATTGTAATGCCCTTAACTGTCACACGCGCAGCAGCACGTTCAATATCTTCACGTAATAATGTATACATATCCTCCCACATAGAAATCATCACTGTATGCTCAGCCTTTTCTAATAAATGGCGACAATATTGCATTATGGATTCTTTTTCTTGTAGAGACAAAATTTGCGTTTGCTGCTCAATTGATTCAGCTTCTAATGCAGTCAATTGCTCATCCATTTGATTGATTGTTTTTGTAAAATCTTGTTGCGCCTTTTCAATAAACAAAGCAACAGGCAACGCACGGTATATCGTCGTTTTCTCAGCATTTTCTTTTAAAACAATCCCCTTATCAACCAAAGCATCTAATGTGCCATAAACACGCGCTCTTGGCACGGTTGATAATTTACTAATTTGGGCAGCACTCGCTGGACTTTCTTGTACGAGCGCAATATATACCTTTGCCTCATATTCCGTTAAGCCTAATTGTTTTAATTGGAGAATTAGTTCATCCATGTTATACCCTCCATTACTTTTTTTCTTATTTACAAGTATAGCACATTAAGTTACTATTACGGTAGTAACAGAAGAAAGGGATGGCATACATTGATTTTTGATTTAGATCTACAATTACTTCTTATTCTTGTACTCTTCGGATTTTTAGCTGCTTTCATTGATTCTGTTGTCGGTGGTGGTGGATTAATTGGTTTACCGGCATTATTATTTGCTGGCTTAAATCCTGCAGCCGCTATCGCAACAAATAAATTAGCAGGAACGATGGGTTCTTTAACATCCGTCATCACATTTTATCGTTCAGGTAAATTAGATTTAACTGCGGTGAAAAAATTATTTCCACTCGTTTTTATCGGGTCGATGATTGGTGCAGGGGCAGTTCATTTAATAGATCCCGCTGTTATGAAACCACT
>NZ_HE578957.1:29484-63579 GCF_000307285.2 Kurthia sp. Dielmo | reverse complement strand
ACTTATTATGCTGTTTGCCGTTTTAATTTATACTTTGTTCAAAAAAGATTGGGGCTCTCTGTCAACATATAAAAAATTAACGACAAAACGACTTGTTGGCTTTATGCTCATCGTCTTTTTAATTGGTGCATATGATGGCTTTTTAGGACCTGGGACTGGTTCATTTTTTATCTTTGCATTTCTCATGATCGGCTTTGATTTTTTACGTGCTGCTACAAGTGCCCGTTTTTTAAATTTTGGTAGTAATATCGCAGCTCTACTCGTGTTTGCATCACTTGGGCAAATCAATTATGCCTACGGTCTACCAATGGGCATTGCACAAGTTTTTGGCGCAATCGTTGGTACACGCTTTGCCATTAAAAAAGGCAGTGGCTATGTACGAGGATTATTCATTGTCGTCACAATTGCACTACTTGCTAAAAATACGTATGATTACTTCTTTAGTTGAACTATTACTATTCCCTTGACATGGGCGTCTTCTGACTAGAAAAGATAAAAAAAGAGCCCATGCGCAATTGCACATGGGCTCTTTTAATGATGCTTAGTGGTTTGCGTAAACTTTATCTACGCTATCACGTTTGCCATCTACATAGAAATCAAGTGTTTCAATGTTTTTAGCATTTTCAAATTTGTAAATTGCTTCGCCTTCTGAAGCATCTGAAACTTTTTCAGTTGTAACGTCTACACGGTAGTTTGAGTTACGTGTTTTGTTTTCTTTTGTGAATTTCATGTCTGTGATTTTCACTGCGTTACCATCTTTGTCTGTTAAATCTTTTACATATAAATATTGGTTCGTCGCATTTTGAATAACGATTAGACCAGCGTCTTTACCGTCTTTTGCTTCATTGTAATATTCAGTTGCGAAATCTTCTAATTTAGAAGCGTTCACTTGTTCAGATGTTACAGCTTTTTCGCCACAACCAGCTAATAATACCGCTGAAAGTGCTGCGGCTGCAAATAAAGATTTTTTCTTCATTATTGTCATCTCCTGCATTTTCATATATTTATACGACAGTTTTTACATCTTGCATTATATCGTCTTGCCTATTCTAACAAATATTATGGACGAAAAGCAATATAACTCAAAAATGTTCGGCAAATTGTAATAATAAGCTTAAACACTATAATTTATGTCTTATGCTATACTAAATTATACTATTAAAGAAAAAGGAGTTTTGCGATATGAATATGGAAACATCAAAAAATCCTAGTGTCCTTACAAATGATGAACGTAATGTTTACATCTATGCACTAAAAGATGAATTTAATAGCATGGGTATTGACGAAGAGAAACAAGCCTATTACATCGATAAAATTATCAATACAACACCTGAAAATATCGTTCACTTACGCCGATTTGGTGCGATTACTATTTCACGTGAAATAACGAGTCCAGATAATGTCTTTGGCGCATAAAAAGTCTTTAAAAGAAACAATTTGATTATCTGTCTCAACAAAAAGAGGAATCGCGCGTTGGCGGGATTCCTCTTTTTCATTAACGATACATTGTATAACTACCATAATAATTACGTTTAGAACGTTTTAATAATAACACCAAAATAATGATATTAGCTACAACAACGATACCGCCAGCAATAAATGTTGCATACGCTAATATCGTGTCTTTTAAAGCAAGTGCTTCCATTCCTAAGATCACCGCAAATAAAATAGCTAATAATAAACCAATAATTTGTAAAATAATATGTACTACTTTTGCTTCTTCTAAAAAAACATATAGCGCTATTGTTACTATGTATAATACAGCAGCAAAAATAATGGCAAGCCACATTCCTGGACCCATCCACTGATTTTCCAACGAACCAGTTTGAGAAAGCGTCGATTTTGCTGCACATACTACAAGCAATAATGTACCAATTAATGACAGTCCATAAAAAAGGACAACTTTACTATTGTTCATAACTTCCTCCACATATCGATTATTTATTTAAATTATACCATATTCAAAACCTCTAGAAGAATGAAAAAAATAGCAACATTTTTCGTTGATTCACTATGATTGCTCTACTAAATTAAATTCTTTTAAAACGCAAAATAGCTACCGCACTAATTGATGTAGACGATACGCTACTCAATAAGCTCGATAGCTACACATTGACATGCGCTTGGCTAAACATTTGGATATCCGTCCCTCTCTAAAGGATGATGACTTTATATAAATGACAAGGATTTACATGACATAAAGAGGTATTACGCTACTGTGATGCGGTGCTCATATAGCTCACCTGGATACTCTACACGTAAAAATGATGTAACCGAGCTAACTAATTCCTTTGGTAATTCAAAGTGAACCTCATTTAAATGCCATTTGCGCCCTAAGTTGTAAATGCTGTCAATGAATGATTCTGCTGTATGGACAACCTTTCGTTCAAAATTTTCTGTAATATACGCTACTACATAATGAGCATCTTGCTTTGAAACTGTAACATTTAACATATACATCCACTCCTAATATGAATTTTCAAAAAATCATCTAATCAAAAGATGATAGAATAAATATAACACAAAATAGCTAAAAGTAAACATAAAACACTCAAAACTAACCATATTTAACGAAAACTTAACATTGTCGACATGTTTTGTTCAAAAAACAGAGGCTTCGTTCGTGTTTTGGTAACTATTATAATCGTGCAAAGCGCTCATACACATCTTGTAAATTATCACACCCTAGATTCATAGCTTGCTGCACGTATTTTAGCCAAACTTGCGCTGTCATTTTAGCATCACTTAAAGCGTGATGGCGCCCAATAATCGGAATTTGTTGGTGCAGACAAACATCATCTAGCGTTACAAGTGTATGATTATATTCGCAAATTTGAATTAAAAAAGCGGTATCGACAATGCGTTGGTTAAAAGGCGTTTGCAATAGCTGTTGACTATAGTGTTTCATAAAATTCCGTTCATGATTCGCATGATGCGCCACTAATGTACAGCCTTTTGCAAAAACAAGAAAAGCGAGTAATGCCTCACGCAAAGTTGGGGCTTTTGCTGTCATTTCTTGATCTATCCCTGTTAATTCAATAATATTTCGAGGAATGCGCTGTGTTGGCTTCACAAGTGTATAAAATGTTTCTTCTACTACTTGCAAGCCATTCATTTTCACAGCCCCAATGGAAATAATTTCATCTCCCTTTTGAGGTCTAAAACCGGTTGTTTCAATATCAAAAACGACTAATTCTAACTGATCTAACGGCGTTAGTAATGCTTCTTTATTTCTCGATTGTTGTTGCTTTAAACTTCGTAAAAAAGCTAATTGTTCGGCATTTTGAACATCCGTTATCGTTGAAATAGTCGATTTTCCTGTTAATGTACGAACTAATTGTGTAAAAGCTTCAAATGCATGCATCACTCATCATCCTTTAGGCGTAACGCGCAATTACCTCATCATGTAGGCGTTTTGCACGCTTTAATATCTTTTTTAACATTCGCTTATCTTCTAGTGACATCTCTTGCAATGAGATGTAATGGGTATCTTTATACTTTTCAGGCTTTTGATACTGAAAACGCATTCTCAGTAACTCATCAAAATAAAGCGCTACATCTTGTAACAATGCTGCTTCTTTAGTTGCCAATGCGGTAATACGTTCTTGTGTAGAGGTTGCATGTACATGATGTTCTAAAGCTACTAAACGAACGCAGTTAATATATGGTAAAAAAGCACTATATTTTAAATCGATTTCTCCTTGATGCTCCCCGTAGCGTTCCGGTAATAATTGTCCTAACGGTCCTAAGGCAGGCTTTAAATGCATAATATTATGTGTGAAACGCTGAAGTACATACGGGTAATGTGAAATATAATGATCAATCTGTGTTTTCAACTTCTTTAATAACTTTTCACTACCATATAATATGCGTGCATCGTAAAATATTTGTGTGTAGCGTATATGAGACCATTCTGCCGCTTGTAACCACTGCTTTAACTGTTGCTGCCATTCTTTTACCGAAGCATTCCATTGCGGATTTGACGTCATAATGCCTCCTTCACAGTACACATAACCAGCAGTAGCCAACTTATCGGAAAACACTTGCCCGAATGTATGAAAATACGCTTTATGCGCATCATCACTATAAATTAAGCCATGATCCTGATCACTCCAGAAACCTTGTTCTTTTCGTCCGCCACTTCCTGTGATAAATATTGTAAATGGACAAGGTGGTTCGCCCAATTGCTGTAACGTATCATTAATCAATTGCTGCATTAACTTATCGTGACGTTCATTTAATATTGAAATAGATTGACAATTGGCAAAATAATGTTGATACTGTGTCTCATTTAGAAATTTTGTCACGCGCTCACTTCCTTTATGACAAAAACCACCCTAACGAGCGCGTTAGGATGGCGTCTATCGATTATTTACTAGCTAAATATGCTTCGGTTGTTGCGTTGCATTTGTCACTTCTGGTTCGTCGTCCTTCATTGTAGAAGCTGTTGCCCCTAAATGCTCGGGGTAGCCGTACCCACCATGTTCTGAAATATCTAAGCCCATAATTTCTTCCTCTTCACTAACACGGATTGTGCCCATCACTTTTTTCATTACCCATAAGATAGCATATGATGCAACAAAGGCATAAATACCACAAACTGCTACACCCATAAATTGTACCCATAATTGCTCAACACCACCACCATAAAATAATCCAGCTTGACCAACACCTGTGGATTCTGCAAGTGCTCCTGTTGCAAAGAAGCCTGTTGATAATGTACCCCAGATTCCTGGAATACCATGTACAGATACTGCAAAAATTGGATCATCAATTTGTTTTGCTTCTAGGAATCGTGCAGCGAAGAATGTAATAACACCTGCAATTAGTCCAATTACAACAGACGCCCATACATCTACGAAGGCACATGATGCCGTAATCGCTACAAGCCCTGCTAGCATGCCGTTTAAAATCGTTGGAATATCTGATTTTCCTAGCACAACCCACGAAATAAATGTTGCTGCTACCGCGCCAGCACATGCGGCTAACACTGTATTAACTGCCACATAGCCAAAGAATACGCCTTCTACTGACACTGTTGAACCGGCATTAAACCCTAACCATCCAACAAATAAAATCAGTACAGCTAACGCTGAGTATACTTGGTTATGACCAGCAAATTTATTTGCCGAACCATCTTTGTTAAATTTACCAATGCGGGGTTTTAAAACCATTGTTGCTGCTAAGGCAGCCATCGCACCTGTTAAGTGCACAACTGTTGAGCCAGCAAAATCTTGTTTGCCGTGCTCTGCTAACCATCCGCCACCCCAAATCCAATGTGCAACGACTGGATAAACAAGCATACCAAATAAAATTGTAAAGATTACATACACTGAAAACTTCGCACGTTCTGCAAAGCCACCAAGCGCAATTGTTACCGCAATACCAGCGAATGCTAGTTGGAAAACAAAAAATACAGTCGCTGCTAAACTGTCACCCTCGGTTAATGTTCCCCCATAAAAGAAATTCGACATCCCTACAAAAAAGTTTGCGTTATCTCCAAAAATAAAGCCATATCCGATTGCCCAGAAAACTAATGATGCTAAGCCAAATGTAAAAATTGTTTTGCCGGCAACATGTCCTGCATTTTTCATTCGTAATGAGCCTGCTTCTAATAAAATAAAACCACCAATCATAAAAATAACTAAAATTGCTGCTACCATCGTCCAAAGACTGTTCATCAAGTACATTACTTCATCCATATGCTTCTCCTCCTGATTATGTTAGGAAAACGACTTTTTTCATGTGAGGTTTTCTAACATTTTGTTGATATCTTTATTTTTGCTCAAAATGAGATACTTTTCAATATTTTCAGTTAATTATTCTATTTTTTTATGCTTTTTATTCTCAAAAGTAAGCGTTATCATCTATAAATACTACATTCTTCATATCATTTTTCGATAAATAAAGCATTTATTTGTTTTTTAATTATTAAATACATGCCAAATCGAGATGAATAACACACAAAAAAGTAGGATGCGTCTGAAAAGACGCATCCTACTTTTTTTGCGTGTTTTTATAGTTGTTTTTCACGTTCATACTGTTCAATTCGTTTACTAGAAGCGCGTAATGATTTTGTTGCACACGTTTGGCAAATAAAGTTCATTTCTTGACGATTGACACTTTTTACTTTTGCAGGAATAACAAATGTCGTTTCATCAACAGGAATTATCGCACTACAGCGATAACAATAATGCTTGGATTTTGCGGTGACAGCTCGAATATTTTCATACAAATACATTCCGTCTCTTACAATAACATTCACCGGGATATGTCCATGTAAATAGATCGCATCTTCACACATTTTTTGTGCAACTTCCTCACCTTTTTCCAACGTCATATTTCTTAAATGTGTGGTATTAAGAACGCTAACACTCTTTATTTCTTTTTCGAATTTTGTCGCAATGTATGAGGCTGTTTGGCGACGTTCCTTCATCATACAATTCATACACATATTTTGACGATGAAAATGACCATCATCATGGGATAATGCTAAATAAACATTCATTGGCTCCATATAATGAATCGTCACGAAACAACTCGAGCATATTTGTTCTTTGCGTGCACTAATTGTTCTCATTTTTGCCCATGCGCTATTAAAGCCCTCATATGCTTCGCCATCCACCATTTTTGCTATATATTGTGTATTTACAATAAGCTCGCGCGTTTCACGTTGTGCCTGAATAATATCCATTCATATTCCCCTCAATATTATGATACTTTTTTACTCCTTAAAATAAATCAAATTATAGTTTATTTATACTATACAATGATTCCATTGTATCATAAAATATTGTATTTTTTATAGTTCTAACTATCAATTTATTGTCTAAATAAAAAAGAACGGTTTCATAAATCCTTTCCGCTCTTTTTTAGCCTAAAACCTATTTTTTTACATTGGTGTATAAAAATTAATCGTATAATATGGTACATTTTTATTATCAAACGCAACGCCTACACCAACATTCGTCGCTTCCTCACGTAAGATATTTTCACGATGCCCTAAACTATTCATCAATCCCTCATGTGCAAAAATCGAACTAATTTGACCATATGCTAGATTTTCTGCATAAAGCTTTTCCATTGTATAACCGGCAGCAACCATTCGATCTTTCGGTTGGCTTCCATCACTTCCTGTATGAGAGAAATAGCCTTCCTCAATCATATCCTGACTGTGTGCACGTGTTGCACCTTTTAAGCCTTTGTCATACAGAAGTGGCTTTAATCCCGCTTCTACACGACTTTGATTCATTAATAGAACCATTAATCTTTCGTAGCTCAAACGCAACTCCTTATTCGCTGTCGCATAGTAATTTTTCATACGTTGTTCGGTTTTAACCGTCACATATTGAACGGCTCGCACGCGATTATTATTATGTCTATCAATAAAGAACCATAAATAATAGCCATCTTTTTCATAAACAAGTTGCTCTTGCTCATCTTCTTTAGAAAACTGATACATTGTTAAACCATGACGAATGCCATCTAGTGGCTCACCGTATTGTTTCTTTACAGCTTCTTTTGTTGTTTTTCCAATCGTCACATTTAAAATACTGCGGCCTTTTCCGGCTACATACCCACCTGAATCATCGGCTAATTTCAATGTGAAATCTTTATAGTGATTATGCGACACAATCCAATCGACACCATATTCACTTTTTAAGCGTGTCACTTCATTTAATGTATCAACCTTTATTTTATTTTTAGGTTCACTCGCCGTATCACTTATGGAATCAACGCCGACTTGCGCCATTTCTACGACTCGCTGGCTACCTTCTGACAGCATTTGAAAACTCTCTTTTGCATCGTGTAATAATTGTGGTTGCTCTTTTTTTACATATTGAAAACAAAGGGCTAACACGAGTGCAATCATTACTAATTTAAATAATGCTCTCATACAACACCTCTTTCATTTGTATTATACATAACGACGCCTACTAGACTCCAATAGTTCGCACAGGTTCCCATATAAAAACACCGCCACTGACGAGCATGACGGTGCTTTTCGCATAAATTATTTATTTTTTTAATGTTTCTTTCAAATGATCTTTTAATATTTTCCCGGATGTACTACGTGGCAATTCATCCATAAATAAAAACTTCTTCGGTATTTTATAGCTTGCTAAATGTGTTTTACAATACGCTACTAATTCTTGTTCCGTAATCGTTTTCCCGGGATTAGGCACAATTGTTACCGCAACAATTTCTCCCCATACTTGATCAGGAATGCCCATAATCACCGCTTCTTGTACGGCTGGGTGTGTGAGCAAAACATGTTCAATATCTACTGCATATACCGTTTCTCCACCAGATAAAATCGTATTATCTTTTCGCCCAACAATGGTCATATACCCATCCTTATCCTCCGTTGCTAAATCTCCTGTGAATAACCAGCCATTTTTCTTCATTGTAAATGTCGCCGCAGGGTCCTTATAATACTCCGTCATAACTGTCGGACTTTTAATAATGATTTCTCCTTGCGTGCCTTGTGGTACATCTTCCATATACTCATTAACTAAACGAACAGCCGTTAGAGGCATGGCTTTACCTGTTTTCCCTTTATGCTGATGATGTTCAGAAGGCAATAGCATTAAGCCTGTAGGGCCACTTTCCGTCGTACCATAAATATTAAAAAATTGTGCGCCTGAAAACAACGCCATGGCACGGTCAATTAGCGGCACAGGCATTGGTGCAGCCCCGTAGCTTACTACTCGTAAATCAGGTGCTGAAAAATCTACTGGTGCTTGCTCTACTAACGCATGATACATCGACGGGACACCAAAGAAATGTGTTATTTTTCTCGTCTGCATCCATATTAAAATTTCTGATGCATCAAAATGTTCTTGAATAACTAATTTTCCACCTACTAAAGCAGCCATTAGCATAATCGCATTTAATGATAGTCCATGACATAATGGGACACTCACTAAATAGCTATCTTGACGCGTCATTTGACTTAATCGTTCATAAATAAATGCAGTATCCATCACTTGACTATGCGTAAATAATGCACCTTTTGGTTTACCTGTCGTTCCTTGTGTATATAGAATTTCTGCAAAATGTGAGTCTTCTATATGCGTACCGACTGGTTTGATCGAAGTAGCACATAAAGAAGCTAATGGTGAAAATTGTGGATGTTGTTGGTCTCCTCGGTGAACGACTAAGTTTAAGGCTTGTTCTAGTTGTGATAATGCTTGCTCAGCTATGTGCATAAAGACATCATCAAAAATAAATGCTACGACATTAGCATGCTGTAATATGTAAGTTACTTCAGGTGTTGCTGATAAATAATGAATGGGTACTAATACAGCGCCTACTTTCCAAATCGCATAGCTAATGACAACAAAGTCATCAGAATTTTTCATTAGGACAGCGATATGATCTCCCCGGCGAATACCACGGTCTGCAAACCCCTTTGCATAGCGATTAGCTAACTCATCTAACTCTTTCCACGTATAATTCTTTTCTCCAAATTCTAGACACACCTCGTCTGGTATACGTAAAGCGTTCATTTCTAAAGCTGTTGTTGTATTCATGTCCATCCCCCTAATTAAAGCGTATATTCTCTCCATTTCACAATGTTCTTGCTCTTATTTTACACAATTATCCAAAAATTTAAAATAAAAACTTGTATTTGAAAATAATTCTGCATATAAAAAAGAAGCTAAGCATGCTACTCAGCTCCTTTTTTATATTATTTTTTCTTTTCAAATGTAAAATATACTTGTGCTGCACCAATTGCTAGTACTGCTGCTGCCGTTAAATGCATTACCATATTGGCTTCAGGAGATAAACTATCATACGATATAATCGTGAAAAATAATCCTGCAACAATCCATAATGAAAAGAAGATTCGTTTAAACCATAGCAAACCGAGTGGCTCCTTCATACAGACATTTTTCTTTTATTGTAGCATACTCTTTCTAAGATTGAGTAAAGACATAAACGATATAAATCGCAATTAGTGCAAGAATTACCGCAATCGTCACACGAATTGGTGAAATTGGTGCGCGGCCACCTACCTTACCTGTCTGACCATTAACCATGAATTGATATACTTTTTCTTTATAACGGAATGATGACAGCCACATGGGTAGCATTAAATACTTGTACGTGATTTGGTCATGTGTCGTTGAAAACTGCAAATTAGCTACTTGAGATGCACCGTGTTGGCGTAAAATACGCTGTGTAATTTCTGACTCAAGTGTTGCGTGGATTTGTCGTTGCGCAATGCCCCAACCTTCATCTAAGCCAATACTATAGCGCTCCGCTAAAAAACCAGATAAATAATCCGGTTTATATGCTTTATTATCGGTCGTATTATATGGCTCTACTTTTCGCAGTAATTCACCGTCATAGCGTTTTGACGCAAGTACAAGCTCGTCATCCACAAAACGTTGATATACGCCTGATGTACGGTACCAATCGATTTCTGTACGCATATTGCCTTCACGGTCCTCTACAATGCGTGTAATACCGTATGCTGCCGTATAATGTGACATCGTATTGGAATCAAATGTCCAATACGGAATATACACGCCACTAAAAGCTTCTGGCTTCGCTGATTTTTTTGCGGCACTCGGTGTGAAAAGACGTCCTTTAATCCATTTTTGAAAATTAGAACCCGCTTCTTTTTCAGTAACATTAAATGTACAGACACCATTTGGTGCTAGTGTGTCAATCGTGGAAGCTTCCATTACTTGATGAGAGCCACAATACGGGCAGGTGTCTGCCACCTGAAGTGCATCATAAATGGACTCTGCACCGCACTCTTCACAAACGAGTGTCTTTTTGTCAACGCCCCAATCATAACTTTCCCGGCGATCTGCCGCCTCAAAATCCATTTCTTGCGCTGTACGCTGTGCTTCTTTTTCTGGCGTTGCAATTTCCGCCTCATAGCCACAGTACGGACAGGTTAATTTCCCTGAGCTTGGGTCAAATGCAATCGAAGCACTACACATCGGACATTCCGTATTGAAATCGACCTTTACTTCTTTCACATTATCTTCATGTTGTTGTGTCATATCAAAGCCCTCCTATTGATTGAAGGCTTGGCCACATTCCGGACAAAACTTCGGTGGTGTTTGGCCAGCAGGGACTTCATAGCCACAGTTTGCGCATGCCTTTGCTGTTGGTTTTGGTTTGCCACAATCCGAGCAGAATTTCCCTCTATTTTCAGTACCACAGCTACATGTCCATGTGTCTTTTTCAGGCTTCGATTTACCACAATTCGAACAAAATTTCCCGCTATTTGTTGTACCACATTCACAGGTCCATTGATTCGCCTCATTTTGTTGAGTTTGTTGCTGTTGCTGAGTTTGTGCACCCATTTTATATAAATCTCCTGCATTCATACCACCAGCATTTTGCGCCATGCCCATACCCATAAAGCCACCAATAGCACCATTTTCATTTTGCGCGGCTTTCATCATCGCATCTGCCTGTGCACCAGTAATTTGCGCGGCACCCATCGTTGGGTCACGTAATGCTGCATTTCGTTGTAATTGCTTAATCATTGCTTCATCTTCATCTGAAGCTTTCATCGTACTGACACCAATTGTACCAACTTTAATACCACGCGTTTGCTCCCATTTTTCAGACAAAACTTTATTTAAGGCATTCGCTAATTCAATCGTATGAGCAGGTACTTCGCTATAACGTACGCCTTGCGCAGAAATTTGTGCAAAAGCAGGCTGTAATGCCGTCATCATTTCAGATTTTAATTGTCCATCAATGGCATCACGCGTAAATTGCTCTGCCACATTCCCTGTCACATTTGTATAAAATAAGAGTGGATTCGTAATACGATACGAATATTCCCCGTGACTACGAATCGAAATATCAATATCAAGTCCAATATTGCGGTCAACTACACGGAATGGAATCGGTGCAGGTGTACCATATTTATTGCCCATAATTTCTTTTGTATTAAAGAAATAAATTCGTTGGTCCTTCGCTGGTTCTCCACCAAATGTAAAACGTTTGCCGATTTCTTTAAATGTTTCTTTTAAGTTGTCCATGAAGTTGCCATCATAAAAAATACTTGGCTCCGTTGAAGTGTCGTACACAAATTCACCAGGTTCCTGACAAACTTCAACTACTTTTCCTTGCTCAATAATGAGCATACATTGCCCATCATTGACAGCAATGATTGAACCATTTGAAATGATATTTTCATTGCCTTTATTTGAACCGCGTTTTGTTTGACGTCGCATTCCTTTTTGTACTAATACATCTGATGACATCGCCTCACAGTAAAAATAATCGCGATATTGATCTTCTAAAACACCTTTTGCTGCATCTAATCCTGCTTTAATTAATCCCATCGTAACCCCTCCTAAATCATCGTTAACCAAATTTTAGCATTATCTAATCGTTGTTGCCATGCACAGCTATACGTTTTTTTCACAAAAAAAGAACGCTATGAAGCTTCATAGCGTTCTTTTAAGATTATTTAAGATGCAAACGTTAAAATGACAGTATAAATTAATAACAGACCATTTAATAGACCACCCGTTAATAAGTAAATCGCATTCTTTGCTTTTACTGCAAATACAAGACCTACAATTGTTAAAGCAAGGAATACAATAGCAAACAGTAAAATCGGCATATGTACACCACTTAGGATGAACAATGCCAGGACTGCGATTACACCACATAGTATGGAATACATTCCAAAACGATTCATTAAAACACCTCATGACTCATTATACTATGCTTTTAAACTACCTGTCACCTTTGTTAAATGTGCGATAATTGACTCACGAGAAGCTGTTACTGTGCGTTCTCGCTCTTCATCTTGGACGATTTTTTCTTTTGCACGCGCAGCTACTTCTAGTGCAGCCTCTTGTGGTACAACGACTACACCATTAACATCCCCCACAATAATATCGCCTGGCTGTACCGTTGTTTTGCCGATTGTTACTGGAATATTCACTTTGCCTCCACCATTTTTAACACCTGCTGCTGGTGTGATGCCTGTCACGAATACTGGGAAATCTAATGCCAGCACCGCTTCAACATCACGAATAGCACCATTAACGACAAGGCCACCGATACCCAACTTCTTCATCATTCCAATAACGAAATCTCCAGCAACTGCACGCGACGTATTATTTTCGATATCAACAACTAAAATATCACCAGGTTCTGCATGTAACATTGCTTCCATCACTGCACCATTTTCATAAATCGGCAACTTTACCGTCACTGCCTTTCCGGCAATATGATGGCGTGCATCGAGCACTTTAATAGTGGATGGCAAATGATTCTTCCCCTTTAACGCATCACTTACCGCAGTTGTTGGTAATGTCTGAAATACTTCGTTTGACATGTAAATTCCTCCCATCTATATGGTTTAACAGTAGAATTAATTGAATATTTTGTCAAATAAAAGTAAGAAAGCAGCTAGAACTATTTTGCTGTTTTCTTATCGAAGCTTACATCGACGGTGTACATAATTCATTCAAACAGTATTCTAACGCATCATCAAATTCTTCTAAAGATGAAAACAGTTTGCGTATGCCCATCGCACGTGACAATAACCGATTAATCGACTTTGTATAACGTCTTTGCTCAAGCGCAATCTCCGCTTTTTTCCATTTTAATTGACCTGTTTCATCGGTTAATGCTAAAAATAAACGTGCTAGTTGGTCAATATCACTATAAATCGTCGTTTGTTTATAAAGTTCTTCGCTCGTCAGTTCATTAGGCGTTGTTAATTCCGCAGCTTGATCAAAGCCAACGATAGCCAATTGTTGATGCTTAAAAATAATATTTTCAGGTTTTAAATGCCGATGCACATAACCTTGTTTATGAATTTTTTGAAGTAGGCTACTAACTTTTTTAATAATTCGTAACGCATCTAAAGCAGCATATGGTCCATGTTCAAGAATATGTTCTCCTTCCATATACGTCATCATAAAAAAAGGAACTTTTCCGACCATCCCATTGCCTAACCAAGTAGGTACATACGCTAAATCAAGCGCTTGCAATACTTGTTGCTCCTGCTCGAAGCGTTTTTTATATTTTGTACGATTTAACGTGCGCTTGCGCATTCTTTTTAAAACAATTTTTTCATGTGTTCGGCGATTTTCTACTAAATATAAAATACTGGTGGAGTTTTTTCGCAATATTCCACAATACGTAAAGGGCGTATCTGTTGCGATATACTCTAAAAATTTTTGATTCGTCGACAACTCTTGGAAGTTTTCCAGTGTCTTCTTCATTTTCTGACCCCTCATATATACCGAATTCGATGGCTAAATTTATTTTTCTATGAAAACAATCTTTTTTTCTATTTTATTTACAATTTTACTCAATCTGTATTTTAATTCTATCTGACTTTTAATCCTTTTTCAATATAACTTCTTTGCCTTTTTATGTAGAATTCCAAAAGACGCCTATTATTCTTAGACATAATAGGCGTCTTTTGCGTTACATATTAGTGGAAACGTTTACGAGATGGTTTCTTTTCTGGCCATTCACGTAATGTTTTCTTTTTAATCGCATATTGTTGTACGCGGTAAGTACCTTTCGCACTTTCAATTGATTTATCCATTTCTTCAATATATTTATCTTTATGACCTTGCTCATAAGCAATTAATGCTTCAATTGCATGGTCCATCCATAATTGAACTTGTGGAATTTCACGCGCCATCCCGAATTTACCCATATATACTTCACACTGCGCTTGGTTAAATCGTTTTAATGGACTCTTTTTCATTGAACCAACAACTGCTTTTGCTGTTGTTAAATCCTCTTCCAAAATCGCTTTGCGGAATTGGAAATCAGATAACGTATCTACATTTTTACGGTGCTTATGTAAGATGCGTTCAATTTCATCTAATTCTTGCTCTTTAGTACCTTCCAATAACGTAATAGGGTATTGGAATAATGGATCTGTTTTTTGCATACGCATTAAGCGTAAAATAAGTTTCGTATTCTTACTTGATGTAATCACATATGAATAACCAGCTACAAGTGCAAACGCTAATACAGCGAAAAATCCGACTGCATATTTCGTTGGCACACCTAAATAAATAGCTAGCATCCCTAGTGATACAGACACTAAGTAGAAAATGACGAGAACAACAATATTCATACTCTTTTATACTCCTCTGTCTAATAGGCAAATGCCCAGTATCTCCTTAATAGTAGCAATATCCTATATGAAGAGCAATGGATATCCGGTGACAAATTGTTACCAATACGTTGGGTATTTACGCGTTTGTCGCAAATTATTAATCAGTAGTGCCATAATAACAACAAACACTGCGCCCGTTAATACAGGGAACAATAAAAAGCCCCAATTGTGACTGCCTTCCAGCATAATTACTAATGGATTGGCTGCTGCCGGTGGATGCATCGTACGTGTTAGCATCATTGCTGCTACCGCTAAAGCAATTGTAAGCCCGACAACAACAGCATGATTCCCGGCCAAATGATACATACTAAGTCCAATCGTTGTCGATAAAACATGCCCTACAATAATACTTCGTGGCTGGGATACCGGTGCTTGCCATAACCCAAAGGCCAGCGCACAGCTACCACCAAATGATGCCATGATCCACTGGGAATGCAAATGTTGCGTTAAATAGATTAACCCAGCGATTGTTATAAACGTGCCAATAAATGTTACAATAATATCTTTCATATAAACGGTAAATGGATTTTGTCCATTCCCTTTCATTTTACTGAAGTAGTTCATCCACATTTTCATCACTCGGTTCAGCTAATTTAATTTCATACAACATCATATCACTGAGGTCCCCCTTGTAGCTCAGCTTTTGCTGATCAATTAGTGAACGCACACGATATTCTAAAAAAGTATCACCGGTATAATCGCGCATTGTGCTATACACGTCACCTAGTAATTCAGCTGCTTTTACATAGCTGCCTTGTTGTAAATCTGCGACATGCTCTAAAATAAAATCATCTAAAATCGTTTCATCAAACGCTTTTAGTTCCCCTGCCTCAAATAAATGGAGCTTCGCTTCGCTCATTAACCACAGCTTACCTTCTTCTTTAAGCTCTGTAACTTGTTGTGCCGTTAAATGCGTTGGCGGTAGCTGCGCCATTTTTGATAATAACTCAGGTGCTACCTCGCCTGTCGTCCGTGGAAAACCTGGTGTGTCATGTTGTTCAATATCTCGGTATCCTTGGTATGTATCCACTAATTGAATCGTATGCACTTGTGGCAATGCCGCCATAATAATTCGTGCGCCTAAACGCTCCGCAGAGTTTGCACATGTCCAAATCACGACATCTTGCTCCGCTGTTAAACGTTTTAAATCACGGAAAGACTGCATCATTTTACGCTTCATTTTTTTAAATTCATTATATGTATCATGTAAGTTTTCTTTAAACCACGCGTAACGCGCTTCCATCCCTTTCCACGTATCAAGCGCCTTAATAGGCCCCATTGATAAGACATCTGGAAAAGCAATAACCCGTTCATCTAATGCTTGCTTAAGACTAAGACAAGCTGTACGTCCAAAGACAATATGTACCGTAGACGTATCCCATTCTAATTGGTGTTTTAAATGCTCATTAAACCATATTTCATCGTTTTCATCTAATTCCATATATAAATCCAGCAATAAATTTTTTGCTTGATTCTCTGAAAGCTCATCAATTTTTTGTTTCATTAAATCCGATTTTTCCATACTAAAAGAGCCTCCTTCATGCATTATGCATCATCCAAATATCGCCAATTTCAATGATAACTGTTTTTATTGTACAACACCTTTTTCATGGAAAGAAGAAAAAATTTTAACGGCAGATGCTTTTTCATAGGCAAAAACACAAAAAAAGAACGCCGATTCGTCATGAATCTGGACGTTCTTTCTCATCATATACCACTCATTTATTTTAAATTTTTCGCTAAAAATGCTTTTGTCCGTTCATGCTGTGGATTGCCGAATAATTCGTCTGGTGTACCCGCTTCAACGATTTCGCCGCCATCCATAAAGACAACTTTATTGGCCACACCCCGTGCAAAGCCCATCTCGTGTGTCACCACAATCATCGTCATATGCTCTTCTGCTAAATCTTTCATAACTTTTAATACTTCGCCTGTTAATTCTGGATCAAGTGCAGAAGTTGGTTCATCAAATAATAAAATTTCGGGATTCATCATTAGCGCACGCGCAATGGCTACACGCTGCTGTTGACCACCAGATAAGCTTTTTGGATACGCTTTTTCTTTATTTAACAACCCAACTTTTTGTAGTAAATCGGCTGTCATTGCTGAGATTGTAGTCTTTTTACCAGCCATTTTTGGAGCCAGCTCTAAATTATCTTTGACCGTTAAATGCGGGAATAAATTAAATTGCTGGAACACCATGCCCATTTTAGATGTCGCCTTTTTAATAATTTCTGGACGTTTATACACGCCATCCTCGACAAAGGCTTCATCGGCAATTTTAATTGTACCGCCGTTAATTTCTTCTAAATGAATTAAGCTACGAAGCATCGTACTTTTACCAGAACCTGAAGGACCGATAATCGCAATGACATCGTTTTTTTCGACGTTAAATGTAATATTTTTTAATACTTCATTATCGCCAAATGATTTTTTTAAATTTTGAACTTCAATTAATGACATGTCAATGTCCTCCTATTCGTATTGAAAGCGACGTTCTAACCATTTGAAGAAAACCGTCAAAATAATCGTCATGATTAAGTAAATCGCACCTGCAATAAAGTACGGTACAATCGAGAAATCTCGGTTAACGGCTGTTTCAGCAAAGTGTAAAAGCTCTGGTACAGCAACCGCATATAATAATGCAGTATCTTTAATTAATGTAATCGATTCATTGGCAACCGATGGTAGTGCTACGCGGAACATTTGTGGCAAAATAATTTTACGCGTTGTTTGAGATTTTGATAAACCAAGTACCTTCGCTGCCTCGTATTGACCTTTATCAATTGACAATAAACCGCCACGGAAAATTTCAGCAAAATAGGCTGCATAATTTAAAATGAAACCTAAGCAAGCCGCTGCAAAACGGTCAATCGTTAAATATTCACCGATTCCTGGAATCATCGGTAGACCAAAACAAATAATTAATAATTGTAATAAGAGTGGTGTCCCACGCATAATTGTTACGTAAATTGTTGCAAGCCAAGAAAGTGGCTTCACTTTACTGTTAATCGCAAGCGTTAATAAAAAGCCAATTGGCACAGATACAATAATTGCGATAAAAAATAATAGCAATGTCATTTGCGCGCCTTCAAGCATAGGCATAATGACGGATGACCAATAATCTGCCATCGATAGTTCCTCCTTTATAGTGAGCGAGAATAGGGTTTTGAAACGAGGGAAGGAGATGCCCGTTGTTGGACATCCCCTTCAGAAAGATACGCTATTTTAGAACTTTGTTTTCACCAAACCATTTGTCTGAGATCTCTTCAGCTGTACCATCTTCGTTCATTTTATCTAAAGCTTCTTGTAATTTTGTTTGAAGGGCTTCATTCCCTTTTTTAATCCCAACACCATATTGCTCAGGTGCTAAGGATTCATTCATGATTTTGAATGTATCTGGTTGTTGCGTCATATAGTAATCAATTACTACTTGGTCAATAACAACCGCATCTACACGTTTCGCTTTTAAATCATTTAATGCTAATACATTATCTTTAAACTCTGAAACGTTTTTTACTTTTTTGCTAATCGCATTATCATTGAATGCGTCAAGTGCAGAAGATTGTGCTTGTACACCGATTTTTTTATTTGTTAAATCTGTTAATTTCGCTAAACTAGAATCTTTTAATGTAACAAGTACTTGTGCGTTTTCTAAGTATGGTTTTGAGAATAATACTTTTTCTTTACGCTCGTCTGTAATTGTATAGCCGTTCCAAATTAAATCAATGCGTCCACTTGCAAGCTCTGATTCTTTTGTTGACCAGTCAATTGGTTGAAACTCAACAGCCATATCCATATGTTTTGCTGCTTCTGTCGCTAAGTCAATATCAAAACCGACAATGTTGTTTTTATCATCGCGGAAACCCATTGGTGCGAATTTGTCGTCAATCCCAATTACTAATTTGTCTTTGCCTTCTGCTCCTGATTTTTCATCAGATGAGCCACATGCTGCAAGAACCGAAACAATCCCTACTAACATGAACAGCAATGAAAAAATACGTTTCATGCAAAATGCCTCCTATTTCATATCCTATTCTCTAGCTCTTTACCATTTACTTTCGTCTGCTAAATCACTAATGTACTGAAATATTATCACGAGCCTGAAAAAGTGTCAACGGTTTTCAAAAAATCGGAATTTTCTGTTTTTAATATATCCATTATAATTTCCAAATGGCGAATTTTTTGGATTATAATAGAAGAAAAAGCAACGCGTACTTCGTTACACGTTGCCTTATTTGATTAAACATCTCTTTTTTCGCCTTTTTCATTGATGCCATCTTTATTAAAACCTTGTTGATCAAAGCTGTATTTATCTAAACCTTCTCTTGAATACCCTTGCTCATCTAACGGAGTCCCATTTTTGTGCATGCCGTACTCATTAAACCCAAACACATCATATGGGCCTGCTGCTTTGCCTTTTGGATCGTATGCCTTGTGATTCGTATAATCCCGTCTCGGTGAAAAAGTTCGCTTTTGTAGCGGTTGTTGTGCTACTGAAATTAATTGTTGTTCTAATTTTGTCAATGGCTGCTGCCGTTGATTTAGCTCGGCTACTTGTTGTTCAAAGCGCTTTTTTCCGTATTTATCGAAGCCTTCCTGATTATAACCATTATGGTCATAGCCCGATGCATTATAGCCTTGTCTATTAAAACCAAGCGCATCATACCCAACCGCATTATAACCGTCATCATTAAACATCGTCCCATTACGATGCCGACCTTTTTGATTAAAGCCACGCACATTATAGCCCTGCACGTCAAAACCACGTGCATTATAGCGTTTCCCTTCTCTTGTAAAGCCGCGTCGATCAAAGCCTTTTTGATTAAAGCCACGCGCATCATAGCCTTGGCGATTGTAACCTTGACGATCAAAACCATCTCGTTTAAAGCCAGCTACATCGAAACCTGCATTGTTATAGCCGTCTTGCTTAAAGCCAGCTGCATTATAGCCCGCATGATCATAGCCATCATAATCGTAGCTTGTGCCGTTTAAATGCAACCCTGCTTTATTAAAACCTCGTTTATCATACGTGCGCTGAATACTTTGATGTTCTCGTCGCTTTTTAAAAAATTCCATTGCCGTCACCTCATATGCTGTTTCTATTTTTATCGTGATAAATAGCGCGTCATTTAGGATTCACAGTGGAAATGTCTCTTTCTTTTTTAGCTAAACTATGTTAAATTACTCTTTGTGTCTTAATTTAGAACGGAAAGGACTTAAGCGTATGAAAGCGAGCGATTGTATTCATTATTATGTCGTCGAAAAAGACGGCCTTTTTTATTCTCATGGCAGCATGTTCACAATGAGCCAAGAAGCTGCCTATGCCTTCACTAATGAAGAAGCGGCTGCACAATTAGCACGTGAGCATGACGCTTCAGCTCAACATTTGTCAGTAAGCTATGGAGAGCTAGAAAACTTACCACTAGCGCCTGAAGACTGTATTGAACTCGATTTTTTAGAAGCAGTTTTCTACTAATTTAAAAAGAGTCCCCTCCTCGTAATAAGGAAGGGGCTCTTTTTATAGATGTTTATTGTAAAACGTCATTGTAAAGTGGGGCAATATGCGTGATGAATTTTTCTGCGTCCTCACGTGTAGCAAGCGTTAGCGTTACACTATGACCTTGTTGCTTTAAGTCGCCTTCAATCGCATAAACGGCCATTTTTTCGTGTAAGCCTTCCATTGTAATTACACCATAATGTTTTAAAATGCTTACGTCTAATAAATCAAATGGCTGACGGTCAGGTGTCATCGCATAAATTTTTGTCACGCGACCGGTTTCACGTTCTGTTAACATATTATTTACTGTAAATTTGTTTGTCACTCTATCTCTTCCTTTATTTCATTATCTGTTTTATGATGCCATAGTATACTGGCATTTGTAAATGCTACGCTGCGTAAGTATAGCCATCTTTTCCTTTTTTCTTTGTTTTATACAGCGCATCATCTGCCCTTGCAAATAAACTATTTTCCGTTTCATCCTCACATTGTTGAATTGCTCCACCAATCGACGTCGTCAATAAGTTCCAGCATTCACCTGTTTTATCATGGACGCTATTCATAATTTTTTGCGAAAGTTGTATCATTTTTTGCTCTGTAGCCCTCTCTAAAATAATACCGAATTCATCTCCACCAAAACGAACTACATAGTGTCCTTTTTCTATATTTTGATGCAAAATCTGTGCAAATTGCTTTAATACTTCATCTCCTACTGGATGTCCAAACTGATCATTTACTTGTTTAAAGTTATCTAAATCCATTAATAATAAACCAATTGGATATTTTTGTTTGTGTTGCATCATTTTATGCATTTGTTGTAAATAAAATGCACGATTATAAACATTTGTTAAAACATCATATGTTGCTAATCGTAGTGGGCGTGTGAAAATTTTAAAGATAATTAATAACGCCATAATTGATGTGACAAAAGCTACAGCAAGCATTACTTCTAGCTGTCTACGACTTTCTTTTAACATGGCCATTTCCGTATCATTCGTATAAGCAGTGTATATCACTCGATCTGTTGAATTTCCACGTCGATTTTCTGCTGTATATGGTTTAAAACGATAAATCATTTTTTTACCATTTTTAAGTTCACTCTCATAGCGTTGTGCTTTACCACTTTCTACAGCTTTGTTGTATGTTGATTGCCATGTTTTTGGCATATCATGAATAGATTCTTTATCATCGGATGACTCCAAAAAAAATCCTTCACTACTAATAATACGAATATCTTTTAAATCATTATATTTTTCTTTTAACGATGCAGATGAATCAAAAAAGTTAAAGGATTTAAATAGTTGTGTATCACTTAATGGCACGCCTAATTCTAATATATATTGATGATCTGCCGTAGCAATATAACCATATTTCCATAAATCTTTCGTCGCTGCTGAATTATCCAAGCCATCCGATACAAATGTCTCTTGTGCACGTCGCTCATTTAATAACTTGGCAAATTTTTCACAACACTCATTAAAATCTAAACCTTGTGCCGGTTGATAGGTTGTTTTAATAATTGTATTGGTTGTATCAATTATGTAAAACTCCATTTCTGTACGTTCTTTAATCGCTGCAATGTCCCACGTTTCAACTTCGGGATTCTTTTTATAGTAATTGCGCAGTGATTTTAATTCTTTCTCCATCTTCTCTGTATATGATTCATCAAAATATAAATAGGCTTTATCAACCGTTTGCATATCTGTCATGACATTGTTCTCAACTAAATTCCAAAGCTCTTGCTGTTGATTTCCTTGCATTTCTCGTAACATCATATAATTTAACCAACTAAATACTGCAATTAAAATGGCCGCAAAAATAATTAAACTTGCAAACACATTCATATATAAGTTTTTCATTCTACGACACCAACTTCCAAAAATCAATTACTTTACACTCTATTTTATATCATTAATTGTTATAATGTTATTTTTTTGAAAATAAAATATCGTTAGACAAAAAAAGGAAGCACGATTCATCGCACTTCCTTTTTTAAAAATTATTTTTTTGTCACAGTAATTGTCCATGCAGCATCGCTTAATGCTTCATAGTTTGATACGGTATGACCTTCTTCTGCAGCCCAGCGTGGAATTGATTCTGTCGCTTGTGTACAGTCGAAATTGATAACTAAATCGTCCCCTGATTGTAAGTCCTTCATCGCATCTTTTGCTTCGATTAACGGGAATGGACAAACTTTCCCTGCTGTTTCTAATACTTTTTTCATTATTATTTCCTCCTTAAATTAAGCGGCGCGTTGTTTTGTTGGGCGTACAAACACAAAGTATGACGCTACCCAAACGCCTAAAATCATAAATACTAGCGCAATCCAGCCTTGCCAAGTCATCATTGCTGTCATTACTAAACCGTTACCGATTGAACATCCACCTGCAAGACTTGCACCAATACCCATTAAAACGCCACCTGCTGAACTTGTCACCATCGTTTTAGCATTTGGTACACGCCAGCGGAATTCACCACTTGCTTTCGCCGCAATGAATGAACCGATAAATAAACCTAATACTAAAAACATACCCCAGTTTAAAAATTGATTATCTCCTGTTACTGCATATTGTAAAATATTAGCCGTCGGTACTGTAACGCCAAGGCCAAACATACGACCTGTGGCTTCTGATACAGGCCATGCAATTGCAGCAATCAAACCGACCAGTACAGCTGTTACAAAGGGACTCCAGCGCTTTTCAAATAAAATATGCGCAAGTCCTGATTTTTTTGGCTTTAATTGTGGAATTTTCACTTTTGGGCGACGTGCATAATTTATTAGCACTACTGACACAACAAGCACAAGCACAGCAATCAGTATCCATGTGTTCACATGAAGTGTCTCAGCCATCGAATTATTAACGACACCTGCAGAAGATACAGATGTTGTAATCCCTGCAAGTACACCTGTTTTCATCATCGCTGCTGTCAGCATATAAAACCCAAGTGCAGCCCAACTACCAATAAGGCCTTCACCCGCACGATACCAAGTACCGGTCGCACAGCCACCCGCTAAAATAATACCGATACCAAATACAAAAGCACCACTTATAATCGCAACTAATGAAAATGTGCCTGCTGTAAATTGAACTTTTCCAGCAGCAATTAACGCGTAAACCATAACGCTTTGTACAGTAATTGCCAGTAATAACGCATAAAACATACGATTATCTTTTGCGATATACATATCACGGAAACCACCCGTTAGGCACCAGCGACCACGTTGCAACACGAAGCCTAATAGGGCACCTACAAATAGACCTGTTAAAATCATAAATGTCATTCGTCTAAACTCCTTCAAAACCCAGTAAATTTATATGATTTATTATAGTAAATCATTTGAATATTGCAACGTGATTTTATACATTTCCTACAAGTTTACTTATAATTAAGCGATTTTATGTAAAATCGAGTAGTTGAAGCAAAAAGAAAAAAGGAAAAACTTTTTCAAGTTTTTCCTTTTTTGCAAATTATTGAACGCGTAATTTATAATAATATTCCGCTTCACCTTTATATCCTTTTTTACCAGAGCCGTCCCATTTCGCTGTATACGTGTAATAATAAATACCTTTATCTTGCGGTGCGAATAATAAAGAACCTTTTAATTTTTCTTTCCCTTTTTTTCCTTCTTCTGTAACCCATTCTAGTTCACCTGAAGTCGGACGATCTTTACTATCAATTGCGAGTGTTAACGCTGTCCCCATTGTTGCTGGAATAGCTTCTGCTTTTTCTAATGTTTCAACGATGTCCTCGCCTTTTTCGCAGTTTTCTTTTCCTTCTACTTCCCAGCAATAATCGCCTAAAACACCTTTATCTTTATTATTCGTTGTCATCAACTCACTTTTGGGTGGTTGTGTGACATCTTCACCGCAACCAGCTAGTAATAGCCCTGTTGTTGCAAATGTTGCAAATGCCCATTTTAAACCTTTCATTATCTAAATCTCTCCTTATCTATCGTTCAGTTCTTCTCTATTATAGCTTTTCTATTTCAACTCTAACAGTCGCATTACAGTGGAAAATGACACGTTTCTTCAATTGTGCGACAATCCACACAATTTCTACAAAAAGTAACAGCATTATTTTAATTCCGTTATTAATTTGGCCAATAACGCAAAGCGCTTTGGAATTTCTGATAACACAATATGTTCATTACTCGCATGCATACCTTCACCAATAACCCCTAAACCGTCCAATGTTGGCGTAAACTCACTCGTAAAATTCGCATCACTGCCTCCACCTGCCGCAATTTGTTTTACAATATAATCAAGTTCTCCAGCAATAGCATATGTTTCATCAAAAATATGCTCGGTGCTATCCAAACGTGGCATTGGTGGACGATCGACACCGCCTGTAACGGTTAATGTAATGTCTTTACGCGTTGGTTTTAACTGTTTAAAAAGGCGCTCGATATGACTTTGTTGATGCTTCGTGAGCACGCGCACATCAACACCTAAGTGAACACGCTCAGGAACGACATTTTTGGCACTACCACCTTGAATAGTCCCAATATTAACGGTTGTGCCAAGTTCTAAATCCGTCAAATGACTTAAATGTTCAATTTGCTTCGCCGCTTCGATAATAGCACTAACGCCTAGTGTAAATGCATTCCCTGCATGCGCCGCCTTTCCAGTGATCTCAATATCATACGATAAAATGCCTTTTCGACTTGTCTTTAGCGCACCACTTGCCTCTGGTGGCTCTAGCACGAGTGCTACTTTACTTTTTTTCGCCTCTTCCTTAATTAATTCACGCGATGTTTTACTACCAACTTCTTCATCACTATTAAAAATACAGACGATTTTATAAGGGATACCTATCTCTAATTCTCTACAAGCTTTCAATGCCCAAACCGCCATCACAATACTCGATTTCATATCTAAAATACCGGGTCCATACAATTTATCGCCGTCTTGTTTTATTGGAAATACCCCTTTTTTCCATACCGTATCATAATGTCCAACTAGTAATAATTGTTCTGCGCCATCTCCGTACTCAAAACGTAGATGGCTACCATGCTCTTGTTGTGGAAATTCTTCTGCACGTTGTTTGAATTCACGCATTAGCAATTGTTGGATTGCCTCTTTGCATTGATTGGCAGCATCACGATCTATCGATGGGGATTCTTTTTGAACGAGCGTTAAAATGTCTTGTTGAATCTCTTTCATATGCATTGTCATATAATCATAAATTCCAGTCATCTTTACCACTCCTTTATTGCCCTTTATACCCGAAAAAAAGAAGGAATCAAGCTATCAGTAGCCCAATCCCTTCTTTTTTATTTAGGAGATGTTTTCTTTTTGTTCTTTAATGCGGGATAGCCCATTAAAATCGCAATAATCGCCATCACACCCATCAAGAGTGGATAAATTGAATATACTTGCCACATACCGACTGTCGAAATACCGGCAATACCAGCAGCAGCTAGTAATTGCGGTGAATACGGTAATAATCCTTGCCAGAAGCTGGCGAAAATATCGAGTAAACTCGCTGATTTACGTGGATCCACTTCATATTTATCAGCAATCGTTTTTGCTAATGGACCAGCCATTAAAATCGCAATGGTATTATTTACTGTCGCAATATCAACAACTGAAACTAATGAGGCGATGCCAAACTCAGCGCCTTTTTTTGTTTTTACACGCTTTGTTACGATTTCTAATAAATAAGCAAGACCACCATGATGTTCAATCAATGCTACGAGCCCACTAATTAAAATCGCAATAATCGCGATGTCTTCCATACCGATCACACCGTCGCTTACAGCCTTGATAAATGTTAAAAATGTATACGAACCATTCATAAAGCCGATGACACCAGACAATACAATGCCAATGACTAAAACGAGCATAACATTTAAGCCTGCTAACGCCACAATTAAAACAATTAAATACGGTAACACTTCTACAAATGAATATTTTGCTACTTCTATAGCATCTGCACTACTGCCTGCTGTTAACCAATATAAAATAATACAGGTTAAAATCGCAGCTGGTAACACGATAAAGAAGTTCACTTTAAATTTATCACGCATATTCGTACCTTGCGTACGTACGGCAGCAATCGTTGTATCTGAAATAATCGATAAATTATCCCCGAACATTGCACCACCAACAACCGTCGCCATAGCGAGTGCCATCGGAATATCTGTGCTTTCTGCAATCCCAACACCTATTGGCGCAAGTGCAACGACTGTACCCATTGAGGTACCCATTGATAAAGAAATAAAGCATCCAATAACAAACAGTCCTACTAATAATAAACTTGGTGGTACAAAGTCTAAACCTAAATTTACCGTTGAATCAACGGCTCCCATCCCTTTCGTAACACTTGAAAAGGCTCCTGCTAACACGAAGATGACGACCATCAACATCACATTTGAATTGCCGGCACCTTTCGTAAAAATTTCTACTTTCGTTGCTAGTTTTTCTTGTCGATTCATCAAAAAGGCAATTATACAGGCAATTAATACCGCAACATTTAACGGCATTGCCGTAAAGTCACCACTAATAATCCCTGTGCCAATAAATAACACGATAAACGCAACGAAGGGCAATAGCGCCCATTTATTTGCTCGCTGCATGTCATTCCTCCATTAATTAAAAATAAGACAGTTTATATCATACGCCAATTCAAGAACAGTGTAAATTTTTTGTTTTTTCAATTTTTTTATATATAAATGCAAAAAGACGCATAAAAACGCGTCTTTTTTGTACTACTTCACTTCAATTTGGCCCATCATACCATTATCCTCATGCTCTAAAATATGACAGTGGAACATATACATGCCTTCGTATGGGAATTTAACCGCAATACGCGCTTTTTGACCGGGCTGTAAAGTAATCGTATCTTTATAGCCTTGTAAGCTTGGTTCTGGTTTTTCACCATTCACACTTAGTACTAAAAACTGCGTACCATGAATATGGAAAGGATGAATCATACCGCCTTCATCGGTAATAGCATTGTCAATTTCCCAGACTTCTGTTTCGCCTTTTTTCTGTGTGAAATCAACACGCTTTTCATCAAATTTTTTGCCATTAATCGTCACGTTCTCACGCATGCCTTCCATTTTGACAACTTTTGTTGGTTGTTGCTCTAAAAGCGCTTTGTCTACTTTAATCGTATTGAGTTTTGTCGATGCGTTCACTGCCGATTTAGTATCGTTTACATCAATCGGTAATAACACAACATTTTGGTCATTTACTAGTGATACACGCTTTCCTTTCACTTTCGATAAATCAACTAAAATCTCTGCACGTTCACCCGCACCTAATAATAATTCCTTCATTTTTTGTGGTTTATTTAAAAAGCCACCATCTGTCGCAATTTGCGTAAAGGCCATATCATTATCAAAATGGACGTTGTAATTGCGCGCATTGGAGCCATTTAACACACGTAAGCGAACTAATTTTTTCTCTGTTTTTAATACGGGATTAATAACGCCATTGATCATCATTGTATCCCCATAAGTGCCGTCAATATTGGCCACTTTACTATAATCAAGCTGTTTTCCTTTAACGAATGCACGGTCTTGTAAGATGATTGGGAAATCATTTTCACCGTAATCTTTTGGCAAATCAAGTGCTTCTGCATTGGCATCCTCAATATACAAGAGCCCTGCTAGCCCCTTATACACTTGCTGTGCTGTATTGCCCATTGGATGCGGATGATACCAAAGTGTCGCTGCCTGTTGTGTCACCGTAAATTGAATTGTTTTTTCCTCACCTGGTTCAATTAAAGCATGCGGTCCACCATCTGCCTTACCTGAAACTTCTAACCCATGCCAGTGGAATGTTGTTGCTTCAGGTAAATCATTTTTTAAATGAATCGTCACATGCTGGCCTTCTTTTAAGCGTAATGTCGGACCAAGTAAATTACCGTTATAGCCGTATGTTTTTGTTTCATAGCCGTTAAATAGTTCCGTTGTACCGGCTTGTGCTGTTAACGAATATTCGACCTTCTTCCCTTTTTCACTATCCGGCTTTATTACTGCTGGGAATGTTAATGTATTTGTTCCTTTATTGTCCTTTAATACGAGCTGCTCATGGTCCATCGAGCCATTTTGATGCATATTCGCCATCGAATGTTGATGTTTTGAGGCTTCTGTTGTATGATCTGTTGCTCCATCTTCATTGCCGCATGCTGCTAATAATGCTGTGCCGACAAGTAATGATGCGATGAGTGTTTTTTTCACGTCTTCTCCACCCTTTCATTGTGACTATAGTATACCGAAGAAATATGAATTGTATATGAACAACTATCGACAATTTCACAAAAAAAGAAGGAATCGCGCTCATGCGCAATGCCTTCTCTTTTTGACTGAATTTGTTTTTATTCTTACCTCAACCTACTTAATGTACGTGGTCATGATCGTGATGATGCTCTTCATTTAAGTCACAAATCAATTCATTATGATGCGTTGATTCACTTGATTCAAACTGCACCGTTATATGCGTAATATTTTTATGCTGTAATTTATGCTCTAAATCGTCTAATACTTTTTGTGTTTCACGAATCGTTAAATTATCATCTACAACGATATGACAGCTCAGTGCATTCGTACCGCTTGTAATCGTCCAAATATGCAAATCATGCAGACGTTTTATAGCAGGTGTCTCCTCAATCGCTTTAACGATGTCATCAAACACTACATTTGTTGGTGTTCCTTCCATTAAAACATGAACCGAATCTTTTGTTACGGCAAGACCGCTTCGTAAAACAAGTACCGCAACAATAATACTTGCTAACGGATCTGCCCAACTCCAGCCAAATGCCATAATAAGCAGTGCCGCAATGATAGCACCAAATGAGCCTAGCATATCGCTGATGACATGCGCCAATGCTGCACGCATATTCAAATTATCATGTGTATCGCCACCGCGTAGTAAAATGAACGCTACTAAAATATTCACAAGCAAGCCAATAATAGCCACAATCAGCATTCCAGTAGTCGCAATTTCTGCTGGTTGCATAAAGCGCTGAATTGCCTCAAAAAAAATAAAAATGGCGATTGCAATTAGCGTAACACCGTTAAAAACAGCTGCTAAAATTTCAAATCGTTTGTAGCCAAATGTTTTCGTCGTATTCGCTACTTTTTCGGCCATCGCAAAAGCGGCAACCCCGACACCAAGTGCAATCGAATCGCTTAGCATATGCCCTGCATCAGATAATAATGCCAAGCTATTGGTCATAAAGCCACCGATTACTTCTACGACCATGTAGGCCGTAATAATAATAAAGGCAATTAATAATGTTTTTTTGTTTGCGCCATGTGTATGGTCGTGTCCATGGCCACCGTGACCATGATCATGTGAGTGTCCCATAAAACTCCTCCTAGCAGTGAGCGGCGTGCTCAATCATTTGTTTTAATATTTGCATCACATGCTTGTCAGCTTGTGAATAATAAATGCTTGTTCCCTCTCGACGAGATTTTACAAGACGCATATTTTTTAAAAATCGTAATTGATGTGACACAGTCGATTGTTTTAATGCTAACTCGTCACTAATTTCATTCACTGCATATTCTCGATCAAATAACAAATATAAAATACGAATACGCGTCGGGTCACTAATCGCTTTAAATGTTTGCGACACGATAAATAGCGTTTCTTCATCTAATTCCTGCGTGAAATCTATCGTTGGTTGTACATCCATACCATCACCTCTTATGCTTATATGATTATATGTTCATATATAGTATATTTCCACTTAACGTTCCTGTCAATGTATTTCATGCATTGATTTACTAATTGAAAACTAAAAACAGCGCCGTTTACCAATACGATGGTACGCGCTGTTTCACTGCATCTATTCGGCACGAAATAACGCCAAGGTTTTGGGGATTTCTAGTAATGTGGTTCCTTTTTCGATGGCTTCCACTAAGCACGTAATGGCAGCTGTTATATTGCCCATTTCATGTAAAATTAATGCCTGCTCATAAAGCGCTCGGTCAAGGCTAGGAGCTAAGCGTAGCGCGTGCTCACTTGCTTGTAGCGCCCATTTATAATGCTGATGCCTACGCAGACGCCTCGCCAAATTCGTCATATATTCAGCAGATTCGTAGCGCCGACTACGAGGAAATGCTAAAGTAACGGGTTGCTCTGCAAAAAAATTGTTCAAACACATGACGAAGCTGTCCTACTTCCTTTAAATAAAGCGGGACACGGTGCCCTGCATATGGCAGCGCTAAAAAGGTGCACTGAAGTAGTGTATTCTTTAAATTTTTTCATAAAAGCGCCCATCTGTCGCATTTTTTACATCGAGTAATAAGGTAACGGGTGCGCTAACAATCGGAAATTGTTTATACGTTTGCTTTCCTAAATTTCGAGGCGAAAATGCAAGAATTTTCACATTCGGAATAACGGAACCTAAATACAGCGCACAATAACCAGCAAGGCTCGTGCCATAAGCAAAGGTCTTATTATAATTTTTAAAAATAGCGGCTGTTAATGCCTTGTAGTACGCCTGTGAAATATCTTCATAATAATAGTCGATATGATTACGTCGTAATGCAACGATGTCTAGTTGTTGATTATTAATATAATACCTTGAAAAAATCGGGTCATCTACGGTTAATTCCACCGTATCAAATGCTGCCACAATCCCCCGAGCGATGCCCTGCCATTTATAAAATTCAAGTGTATAGTTCGCCGTTTTATGCACGATGTATTTTTTATAACCATCTACTGAAAAAAAGTCGGCATGCTTTTTGGAATCATACAATGCTTGTGCACATTGTTCAAAAGAGTGCGCCTGCTCACGATTTCCTTGTAAAATCTTTTCCACACTTAGATGAAACGCTTCTTCAAATTGCATATAAATCCCTCCTTATACTGGATGATTGTTTTTCTCTAGCATGATTTTCATGCCACTTCTATGAAAAATACAAATTCCGTAATTCAAAATTTTCAAAATTATATCATTAATGAATGGCTAACGGGAATAGAAAAATTTTCTATATTCACGATAAATCATTGATTTTACGGCATTTAGACCTTATTATGGAGGAGAGTAATGGCGAGGCTCACGCAAAACACGAATGAAAGTAGACCTGCTTATAAAATTATTCGATAATTTCTATAATTCTATTTTCATGCGTCCCATTACAAACCTGCATACTATTATGAAAAAGAGGCGACGTTTATGCATAAATTAGCAGCTCAATTAAACGACACATTACAACAACAAGCACCAACTGTTTTGGACATGCTTTCAAACCTTGGTAAAGAAATGTACTACCCAACAGAAGGTATTTTATCGCAATCTGCTGAAGCAAAATCAGCTAAAAAGTACAATGCAACAATTGGTACTGCACTTGAAAATGGCAAACCGATGCACCTTAAAGTCATTCAAGATACACTTTCTGCATACGAGCCAAAAGATTTATACCCATATGCTCCTCCAGAAGGAAAAGCAGAGCTTCGCCAAGCATGGCGTAAAAAAATGCTGAAAGAAAATCCTTCATTAGAAGGCAAAACTTTCGGTACACCAATCGTAACAAATGCGTTAACACATGGTTTATCAATTGTCGCAGATTTATTTGCTGATACAAATGATGCCCTCATCATTCCCGATAAAAACTGGGAAAACTACGATATGGTATTCGGCATTCGCCGCGGCGCAAACGTCGTTACATACCCACTTTATAATGAACAAGGTCTTTTCAATGCCGAGGCATTAAAAGAAACAATCATTGCACAAAAAGATGCGACTGGTAAAGCAATCGTTCTATTAAACTTCCCGAACAACCCAACTGGTTACACACCTACTGCTGCTGAAGGTGAATCAATCGTACAAGCGATTAAAGAAGCGGCAGAAACAGGCGTAAAAGTTGTGGCGGTAACGGATGATGCGTACTTCTCATTATTTTTTGAGGATTCCATTACAGAATCATTATTCGGTAAATTAGCTGATGTACATGAAAATGTATTAGCTGTCAAAGTCGACGGTGCTACAAAAGAAGAATACGTTTGGGGCTTCCGTGTAGGGTTCATTACATTTGCTGCACAATCACAGGATGTAATTCATGCACTAGAAGAAAAAGCGCGTGGTATTATTCGTGCAACGATTTCTTCAGGTCCACACCCTTCTCAAACATTCGTCTTAAAAGCGCTTGAAAGCAATGAATTCGACGCACAAAAACAACAAAAATTCGATATTATGAAAGGCCGTGCTTTAAAAACAAAAGCCGTCCTTGATAGTGGTAAATATGATGATGCATGGAGCTACTACCCATTCAACTCAGGTTACTTCATGTGCTTAAAACTTAAAACTGTCTCTTCAGATGCACTACGTAAAGTAGCATTAGAACAATTTGGTGTTGGTGCGATTGCACTTGGTGACACGGATTTACGCGTTGCCTTCTCTTGTATTGAAGAAGATGGCATCGAAGAATTATTCGATTTATTATATGCAGCTGTGAAAGAAATCGAAGCAGCAAACTAGCATTTTTTTAAGCGTTGGCATTTGCCAGCGCTTTTTTGTATGCTTAAAGAAAGGAGGGATTTTTGATGATTCGACAAGCAATACTTGGACATGCAATTGCCGATGCTATGGGTGTACCATTTGAATTTCGTGCGCGCGATACCTTTACGGTGACAGATTATGAAGGCTTTGGCTCGTGGGACGTACCAGCAGGTAGTTTTTCAGATGATTCATCGATGCTATTTTGTACAATGCGCCATCAAATTGAGCATAGTGACATCGATGACTTAAAGCAGAAATTTTGTGATTGGCTTTATAATGGCTACTGGACATATAACCGAAAAGCAAGCTTTGATGTCGGCAATACAACAAAACATGCAATTGATCGGTGGCTACAATATGGCTTTGATACGGAATTGCCTTGTGATGAGCATCAAAACGGCAATGGAGCCCTTATGCGTATTTTACCCGTTATGTTGGCAGCAAACTCGCATGATGACGTATTCCAATTAAGTCGCCGCTATGCACTGACTCATTTGCATATTCGGAGCATTTTAAGTTGCACATTCTTCGGTCATATCGTTTTAGCATTAAAAGATGGTCATTCATTTGCTGATAGCTTTCAGTTGGCACAACGCTACACACAGCCACATTTTATGACATTCCAAGGTGAGCGACCGCATTTTGCAAGATTAATGGACACAACAATTCTAACTGCTCCTAGAGAAACAATAAAAAGCTCCGGCTATGTCATCGATACACTCGAAGCGGTTTGCTGGAGCATGGCACAGTCTTCTAGCTATGAGCAGGCGATTTTCACAGCAATTGAGTTAGGTAGTGATACAGATACCGTTGGCGCACTAACGGGTTCTCTCGCTGGTATGCTTTACGGTCTACATCATATTCCCGCACACTGGATTCGTGAGCTTGCGCGAATTGATGATATTGAGCAATTAATTCACGAATTTGAGCAGCAAGTAATATCGTAAAAAAGAGGCTGGGACATGCGTATAAAAACAACCGTTCATAT
>NZ_HE578957.1:0-29302 GCF_000307285.2 Kurthia sp. Dielmo | reverse complement strand
GTGTTTTATCCCAGCCTCTTTTTTATTAAGAGGTTGCACCGCGTTGTATCACGCTACGCTGACTAAAGGCTACTGCATGTAAAATGGTTTTTGTCATAATTTCAATACCTGTAAATAAACGGTCGCGGTTATACGTCATATGTGGATCATGTAGGCCCGGTGTAACACCACAACCTACACCTAGCATCGTCGCCTTAATGTATGGACGCTTCAATGTATAATAATGAAAATCCTCTCCACCCGGCGTTACGACGTCTGCCGCTAAATGATCTAAGCCACATGTATCAATAATAGCTTGCTTCATTAATTGTTTAGCCGTATCGTCTACCTCCGCTGCGACAATCGTTGCTTTCGTCTCAAATTCAATTTTAGCGCGATGGGATTGTTCAACACCCATAATTGCTAACTGTAGCTGGGCCATTAGCTGTTCCATGCCTTCATTTGTTTGGGAGCGTGCGTCAATTGTAAAACGCGCAATGCCAGGGATTGTATTCGCATTTTGCATATCTCCTGCTTGGAAGCTTGTTAATTTAACAGACGATGGAATCATCGGGTCAATATGAATATGAGATAAAGCCGTTACAAGACTTGAGCCAATTTCAATGGCATTTTTCCCTAAATGCGGGCGTGCACCGTGGCATTCTTGGCCAACAATGGTGCCTTCAATTAAACGTGCTGCTCCGTGATAAAGTGCGGGGCTATAGCTATTATCTTGCATTTCTTGTACAGGACGAATATGCATACCAAATAAAAACTGCATACCATCAACTAAACCACGTTCTACAAAAGATAATGCGCCGTTCCCCTTTTCCTCAGCGGGTTGAAACAAGACGCGAATTTTTCCTGATGCAGGGTTGTGTAATTCTTTTAATAGTAAAAGTACTCCTACTGCCATCGTCATATGTGCATCATGACCACATGAATGATTGCCACGAAACTCGCCATCTACTTGTTGCCATAGAGCGTCGATGTCTGTGCGAAGTCCGATAACTGGCGCACCTTCACCGATTTCAACATATAAGCCAGTCGAACCTTCAAAAGTTGTGACATGGAAATTTTGATCACGTAAGATTTTTGCCAAATACGCAGTCGTTTTATATTCTTGCCAGCCAACTTCTGGAATAGCATGTAGTTGTTCATATACTTGTCGTAAAAATGGTTTATGTTGTTCCAGCACTTGTTGCACATGCGTCACCTCTTAAATTTCTATTTCGCTATAAATGTACACTACTTTATCATGCTTTCAATGAAAAAGCAAATTTATTTCAGAAAATTTAATTTTTTAAGTCTTTTATTTTTACAAAAGCTTTACATATTATAATAAAATTTGTTTGAAATTTTCTGTCTTTTTAGGTATAATAGAGAAAAGGCACTAGGAGGAATGGCTATGAATGTTAAAAATATTGCTATTGACCCGTATGACACAAACGTTGAAATCCCTGCTTTCCTTGATGCATCTGTCTCTTTCGAAGACATCGAAGCAGCTTTAAAAGAATTATTACTTTTGATTCAGTCAACGCATAGCGCTGTCGTTAATCCAGGCCCACAAGCATCGTAAATTATCCATAGTTCAGTCAACCATCATTCTTTTTAAGAATGATGGTTTTTTACTGTTCAAATCTTCCATTTCACGATATAATTATCAGAAAATAACGAATTTTCAAAAGGAATGGTGATATAGATGCACGCTCAACTAGAAAAAATCCTCGAAGAATTACAGACCTTTTTAGGAAAGGATCAGCTTTCGACAAATGAGACAGTCCGTGAGAATCATGGTCGTGATGAATCCTATCATGAAATGGCTCTACCTGACATCGTCGTCTTCCCTCGTACGACTGAGGAAGTATCAAAAATTATGCAAGTCGCAAATACATATGAAATTGCGGTTATCCCCTTTGGTGTAGGCTCTAGTTTAGAGGGCCATATTATCCCAGTAACACATACGCTAACAATTGATTTTAGTCAAATGAATCAAATCTTAGAAGTGCGCCCTGAAGATTTATTAGTGCGTGTACAACCTGGTGTCACACGTATGCAATTAAATAAAGAACTGAAAAAACATGGCCTATTCTTCTCAGTAGATCCAGGAGCTGACGCTACGCTTGGTGGGATGGCCGCAACGAATGCCAGTGGTACAACAGCAGTTCGCTATGGTGTCATGCGTGACCAAGTACGGGACTTAGAAGTCGTGCTTGCAGATGGACGTGTTATGCATACGGGGAATCTTGCCGCGAAATCATCATCTGGTTATCACTTAAATGGCTTATTCGTAGGCTCAGAAGGCACACTTGGTTGTTTTACGGAACTGACATTAAAAGTATATGGTATTCCTGAATTTGAAATGGCCGCACGTGCTGTATTCCCTACGGTTCGTCAAGCAATTGAAGCGGCTACAATGGTCTTACAAGCAGGTGTGCCGATTGCACGTATTGAATTAGTTGATGAGCAATCAATGGAGCAAGCCAATGCCTATAGCGGAACGTCTTACTTAGTAAAACCAACATTATTTTTAGAATTCCATGGTAATGAGGCAGGTTTGAAGCAAGACGTCGAATTTACAACAGAAATCATGAATGATAATGGTTGTTTGGAAATCTTTTTTGAAACAGATAATAAAGCGCGTCATGAGCTATGGGAAGCGCGTCATAATTTGGCTTATGCTTATATTCATGGCTATCCTGGCAAAAAAATGATGACAACCGATGTCGTGGTGCCAATTGGTGTGTTAGCAGATGCGATTGAATTTGCACGTCAATTAATTGATGAAACGGGCATGATTGGTGGCGTTCTTGGACATGTCGGTGACGGCAACTTCCACTCACTTGTGATGATGGATTTAAATAACCCAGAGGATGTAGCACGTGCGAAAGCCTATAATGCACGTCTTGTCGAGTTTGGTCTTGAAAATGGTGGTACTTGTACAGGTGAGCACGGCGTTGGTGTTGGTAAAATGATTTATCAATCACGCGAGCACGGCGAATCGCTAAATGTTATGCGTGCCATTAAGCACACATTAGATCCTAAAAACATTTTAAACCCAGGCAAATTAATTGCGGAAGTATAACTCAACCATAAAAAGAGATTGCGACAACATCATGTTCCTTTTCTAGCGTTCGCAACAAAAACCGGAACCGCGCTACAGCGCGATTCCGGTTTTTTTATGCTCCTAGGAGCGGTTATTTTTACACGTATGTCAAAGCCTCTTTTTTACAGTAACAATCAACTTCGTTTTGAACGATCTAATGTCACCATCATCACAGTAGCTAGTACCCAAAGCCCTATCATAATTGTAATAATAACACCGTTTATATTTTGTAAATTGAAATTATGATATATCAAATACGCAATAATCACGATAATAAATACGAGCTGAATGGCCATTTTTTTCATCATGTGGTTTGTCCCTTCTTCTTTGTTGATTGTATCACGTTATAGCAGGATTTTGTGCATCGTATTCGTTCTAAACTGAATCGTTTCAATTTGCTCCAAACGCTGCTCTACGAACGTAAACTGATGTGCTGTATAAAAAGCAATCGCTCGCTCATTCAATGCATTGACACGTACGTATAGCTCAGTGCCTGCTGGATAGAAGGATTCTCCTGTTACCAATAATTGATGCCCAATCCCCTCACTAAAAACGGCTGGGCTTAAATAAATTGTCTCCAGCTCATTTCGTGTACCTATTGAAAAATTAGCAAAGCCAACAATGACATCTTGCTGCAACGCAACGAAAAATAGCGTCGTATCAATGCGGTGGCGCAATTGACGATAATTATAATCAAATGCTAAAAATTGCTGCTGTAGCTTCGGTGGAATAATTTGTTGATACGTTTGACGCCAACTTTCAACGGCGATTTTTTGAATCATCGGTATATCTTCATATGTAGCTCGCCGAATCATGTCGATTCCCCCTTTTTATTTATTATAAAGCGTGCGAATTAGTTGTACAAATGCGCACAATTTCTTACTATGAAGAGAGGGAGGGATTTTATGGAAAATTTCACGTATTATAATCCAACGCGCCTTCATTTTGGGAAGGGACAAATCTTAAAATTAGAGCAGGAGCTAACACATTACGGTAAAAACGTTTTACTCGTTTATGGAAGCGGTAGTATTTTTAAAAATGGTGTCTATGACGATGTCTATAAAGTGTTATCAGACGCAGGTGCTAATATTGTCGAGTTAGGTGGCGTTGAGCCAAATCCACGTGTCGATACAGCTGAAAAAGGTATCCGCATTTGTCGTGATACGAGCATTGATTTTATTTTAGCCGTTGGTGGTGGCTCTGTAATTGATTGCGTTAAATTAATTGCCGCAGGCGCTAAAACCGATGCAACGGCTTGGGATATTGTGACACGTAAAGCAAAAGTGCGTGATGCACTACCATTTGGTGTTGTCTTAACACTGGCGGCAACGGGCTCAGAAATGAATTCAGGCTCTGTTATTACAAATTGGGAGACAAAAGAAAAATATGGCTGGGGTTCTTCAAAAACATTCCCACAATTTGCAATATTAGATCCAGCCTATACATTTTCTGTACCAAAAAACCAAACAATTTATGGTATTGTCGATAGTATGAGCCATGTACTCGAACATTATTTCCACGAGGCCGACCATACAGAGTTCCAAGACCGTATGTGTGAGGGATTATTATTAACGATTATGGAAGCCGCACCCGATGTGCTGAAAAACCCTGAAAACTATGATGCACGTGCTACCTTAATGTATGGGAGTACAATGGCGTTAAATGGCATGTTAAATATGGGTTATCGCGGCGACTGGGCAACGCATAATTTAGAACATGCCGTCTCTGCTGTACACGATATTCCACATGGTGGCGGCTTAGCGATTTTATTCCCTCGTTGGATGCGCCATTATGTTCACGAGGATGTGCAGCGCTTCCGTAAGCTCGCAACACGTGTATTCAATGTCAATACGACGGGATTAAGTGATTTAGAAGTAGCAATGAAAGGCATCGAAAAACTTGAAGCCTTCTGGGAGTCAATTGGTGCTCCGACACATTTAGCTACGTATCAAATCGACGACTCGACGCTTAATATCATTGTCGATCGCGCGATGCGTCAAGGGGATTTCGGGAATTTCGCGACCGTTACAGCCTCTGACGCAGAAGCGATTTTCAAAGCTGCTCTTTAAATATTAAATGAACCTGAAACAACCATATATAAGCATGACAAAAGAAGGAATCGCGCCAACACGCGACTCCTTCTTTTTATTGCACATCACTATCAAATGACATTCTCTTTTATGATTTCTTACGTAATGCAAATGGCAAATAAAGCACAAGCCACACGATAAATAATAATAAAACAAGGCCAAAAATATAGCCTGGGTTTCCAAAAATATGTTCAAGCGGCACGATTGGTGAGCCCGCTGATGGTGTGCTTAAAAACCAGAAATTGGTCTCATAATGCTTGTTAAACATATACATAATCGGCGTTAAAATTAGTAAAAATAAGGCCGATTTCCATAAGTTTTTCGGTTGTGGGCGTAGTTCTTTTGAAGCGATTAGCATAATGATAAATGCCACAATTAAAATATGATACGTAAAGCTATAATTATTCATAAAACTAAACATTTCACGATGCGTCCAGTTCGGAAATAAGAGTGCGGCGAATGCACCCGGTAAAAAGATGCTATATAATAACTCGCCAACCGTTTTATTTTGTGTGTAAGCATAAATTAAAATAACGACTAATGCCATACCACATAAATCTAGTGGCAATGAACGGATTGACCAGGTCTCAAGAAAGAAAATATAACTATCTCGGATAATTTCCGCACAAATAAGTGCCCAGGCTAAAGCAATGCGAATTTTCTTTCGCGCCTCGTCTGTTGCTAAACGATATTGATGCGCGACAAACCAAATCGCAAGTATTCCAAATGCTAGCCAACCTATATGAAAAGAATCGTACAATGAAAAGCCGGTTGTTGGCATACGTTTCCCTCCTTTCGTTACGTTACAAATAAAGACAATGCGGGTATAACTAGAGTAATACTAGGGGGTTATTATCATTACAATGTTATCCAACACATCAAAATGGCAGACGACAAAAACAGCAATGGCTTGTTTTTTATTAATTATTTCGTATGTAATTACTATGACAATCGCCTTTGAGACAAAAAGTTTAGCGCTTTTTTGCGCATTAAGTCATCTGCTGATGACGATTTCATTGCTCCTTTTCTATATTGTAAACCAGAACTATATCGCAAAAAAAGCAAAATCTCGTCAGATGTACCATATGTGGTTGATTGAACGCTTTTTAATTTTATGCTGTGGGCTTGTTTTTTCGCTTATGGCTTGCTTCTTATTAGTTATGAGTATGCTACGCCTTATGGAGCCTGAGCCTATAGTAGTTGCTATTGAGCCGATTTTACAAATCGCCGTGCTTATTTTAATTAGTAACCTCTGTTGTTATTTGCTACTGTCATCATACGAAACGAGTTCAAAAGCATTTACACGTTATTTACTGCGTGCAGACGGCTTAAATGCATTGCTTGTCATTTTAGTATCTTTCCTGTTAATTAGATGGCAAGTATCTACTATTGATGAAGTATTGGCGTTTATGCTTGCACTTACCCTATTTAACCAAGCATATCGCATTTTAAAACGCTCGCTCATTTTAATGACAGAAGGCACCTCCGAGCAACGTCAACTTGCCGCTATTCAAGGAAGTTTGTATCGTTTAGATGCTGTTACAGACATTGCAAATTTACAATTATGGACGGTTGTTGGCGAAGAAATGACGTTTAGTTGTCAGCTATATATTACAGCTGATGCACCAATTCAAACCGTTGAACAAGAAGTGCTGACGCTCTTAAAGCAGCAATACGCGATTACAAGAACCGCCATTCGTTTTATTGTAGACACATCGTCAAAACAACTTACCCCAGTCACCTGATTATAAAAAAAGGTTAGTACAAAACATTTTATTTTCCTTTTTTAGCATTCGCAATGAAAAACCGGAACCGCGCCATAGCGCAATTCCGGTTTTTTTACGCTCATAGGAGCGGTTGTTTTTACACGTATGTTAAAGGCTATTTTGTCATTAGACTTTTTTCACATATTGTGAACGAATATATAAAGAGCCAAAACCTTCTACTTTCGCTTCTAAATCATGCCCGTCAACATCGCCACAAAACTTGATATTTTTCACTTTTGTACCAGCTTTCAAGTCAGAGGTGGCGCCTTTCACTTTTAAATCTTTAATAATTGTGACACTATCACCTGGATTTAAAATATTGCCGACGCTATCGCGAATAAGCGCCGCTTCCTCTGCTTGTTGTTGCTCAAATGCCGTCCATTCATTGCCACACTCTGGGCAAATGAACGCTGAACCATCATGATACGTATAGGCCGAATTGCACTTCGGACAGTTTGGAATGTTCTCCATTTTTATCTCTCCCTTCCTACATTTCTCCATCATGCCATAGCTCTCTATGGTCGAACAACCTTTTCTTTCATTTCAATGAAATTTCCTCGCATCCTGTTCACGAATTTTACATTTCTTTACGCTGCGTTAAAGCTCTCCTTACATTTCTTCGTTACAGTAAAGTTATACCATTTAAGGAGGAAGTTACATGAAAATTTGGTCTAAGAAATTCGCTGCAGTTTTAGCAAGCTCTGCGCTTGCGTTAAGTGCCTTTGGTGCTACAAACGCCGAGGCAGCATCCAAAAAGAAGGACTCACCGAAAAATATTATTTTTTTAATCGGTGATGGCATGGGAAATTCCTATACTTCTGCGTATCGTTATATGCAAAACGCGCCACAGCAGCAATTCGTGAAACAAACCAAACTAGATCAATACTTAGTCGGTCAGCAAATGACCTATCCTGAAGATCCCGCACAAAATGTAACGGACTCTGCTTCTGCCGCTACGGCAATGTCTGCGGGCATTAAAACCTATAATAATGCCATCGCCGTCGACAACGATAAACAACCTGTAAAAACGGTGTTAGAGCGCGCAAAGGAATTAGGAAAAGCAACGGGTCTTGTTGCTACATCAGAGATTACCCATGCGACACCGGCGGCATTTGGCTCACATGATGAGTCCCGTAAAAATATGGATGCCATCGCAGATGATTATTTTGATGAATTAGTTGGTAAAAAGCATAAAATCGATGTATTGCTTGGTGGTGGTAAATCAAATTTCGTGCGACAAGACCGCGACTTAACAAAGGAATTTGAAAAAGCCGGCTTCCATTATGTAACGGATAAAAAAGCTTTAGCAAAAAATAAAGAGGACCAGCTTATCGGTCTTTTCGCAGATGGCGGTCTTGATAAAATGATCGATCGTAAGAGCACCACCCCCTCTCTACGCGATATGACCACGGCGGCATTAAAGCAATTGAAAAAAGACGATGATGGCTTCTTCCTAATGATTGAAGGCAGTCAAATCGACTGGGCAGGTCATGATAATGATATTGTCGCCGCAATGAGTGAAATGAAGGACTTTGATGCTGCATTCCAAAAAGCTGTCGACTATGCAAAAAAAGATAAAAACACACTTGTTATTGCGGCTGCTGACCACTCAACAGGTGGCTTCTCAGTTGCTGCTAACGGGGACTACAACTGGAATCCCGAAGCACTGCAAGCTTTCTCAAAAACGCCTGATTATCTAGCTGCACAAATCGCAGGTGGTGCAGACGTGGAACAAACACTTAAACAATATATCAAGCTTGATTTAACGACAGCTGAAATCGACCAAGTGAAAGAAGCCGCGACAACGAAAAAAGTAACAGATATCGATAATGCCATCGAAAAAATTGCCGATAGCCGTTCAAACACTGGCTGGACGACAGGCGGTCATACAGGCGAAGATGTTAATGTTTATGCGTATGGGCCACAGGCAGAAAAATTTGCTGGTCAAATCGATAATACCGACCAAGCCAAGCTCGTATTTGAATTACTCGAACAAAACACAAAAAAGAAAACAAAAATTAACGATAAAAAAATGAACTAAGGGAGCTAGAGGATGCCGATTCGCTTTTTCATTGGTATCTTGCTCGTCGTCCTGTTAGCGGGATGTCAACAGAAGGCGACGGCAGATGACCATCTACCACGAACCGATTATGCAACAGGCTATAACGGTAATGCACAAATTCCAGATGACCGTACCCTGTTAAAGGAAAACGATACAATTCAAGCAGAAAAGGGCTTTATGACCTTAAAGGAGGCAAACTTTGAGCCACAAACGATTGTCGTTGGCGATATTCATTTAACGATTCATGATGTGAAGCGTATCCATTTAGAGCCAGACTATAGTATGGTTGATTATTTCCATCAGCTCACACATAAGGAAACATTCGATTTTGTAAAAGCGTATGTGACGATTGAAAATACCGCCAAAGAAACACGTCACTTCTCCCCTGTTGCAACGTTAAAAGCCGCTTCAGGCACACAATCATTTGAACGAGATATTTATTTAGATAATATAAGTGGCTCCTTTGCCCCTTCAGAAAAAAAGCAAGGCAATATCGGCTACATTACCGAGCCGGGTGATGATGCGCTTACGGTTACAACGAGTGCGGTTTTTGACGAACATGAACAACAGCTCACAAAACAAACAACATTTACGTTACAACCATAAAAAAAGCAGGTAGCCGATTAGCTACCTGCTTTTATATATATTAATTAAAATCTAAATATAAGCCAATCAATGCGTAAAGAATGACTGTTGAGAATAAAATCACCATATGCAGCAATGAATAGACAAATAATAAATTCGCCCATTTTTTCGGATCTTTTTTATGATAACCATAAATATTTAATACAAGCCATACAGCGCTTAAAATAATCGCTACGAGCATAAGTCCTGTACTTAATGAACCAAGTGGAATACAGCAAAGGATCAAGATAACTAAATACACATTTGTGGTCACATATGTGCGCTTCATCCCTTTTGCTACCGGTAGCATCGGTACACTAGCGGCACGGTAATCTTCCATTTTTCGAATAGCAATCGCATAAAAGTGTGGCATTTGCCAAATTAATTCGATAATAAATAAACTAATAATCGCCGGATGGAAAATATCATTGCTGACAACACCCCAACCAATTAACGGAGGCATCGCGCCTGATAAACTCCCGACTTCGGTGTTATAAACCGTATGACGCTTTGTCCACATTGTATACGGTACAACGTAGAAAAACCAGCCTAAAAAGCCAAGTAGTGCCGCCATTGGAGATGCAATATAAAGCATGCCCAAACCGGCAAGTAATAATGTAAAGCTAATCACTAACGTCATAACAGGTGAAACTTCACCTGTTACGGTTGGACGTTTTTGCGTACGACGCATTTTTGCATCAATATCACGGTCATACCAGTTATTAAACGCGCCCGCTCCACCAATAACAGCTGCCGTTCCTGCAATCGCGAGTAAAATGGCGAGCTTTTCATCAAATGGATTGACATGGTATGTGTACATCGCAAGCATAAGACCCGCAATCATCGTAATTAAATTCGATTTAATAATGCCCGTTTTAATTGTTTGTGCTAAAACTTTCATCATCGTCGGATTTTCTACATCGAGTGCGGCATGTTGACTTGCCATATTTTTTGTTTTTTGCTGACTTCGCATGTACTTCATTCCTTTTCAAATTAGTGCGTTAAAATGCGACTAATCCTATTCGTGCTTCCTTCTTGCAATATGTCTATCATAACAAAAAATAATTCAATTACCTATTGTATTTGACGATTTCACATAAAAGACACGATTCATTAATTACTATCGTAGGCAACTATCTATATTTCTGACAGTGCTTTCGTTATACTGAAGGCATTCGAAAGGAGTTTTCTATTCATGAAGATTAGTTTTATCGGCCTTGGTAATATGGCTTCGGCCATTGTTCGTGGCATTGCTGCTGCTCACGATGATGCAAGCTTTATTATTGGCTATAACCGCACAACGACAAAAACAGAGGCACTTGCCGCTGAAACAGGCATTACTGCTGCCACAACAATCGAGCAAGCCGCACAGGCAGACATTGTATTCCTTGGTGTCAAACCACAGCAATTACATGAGATTGCCGCACAGCTTCGCCCGCATTTAAGAAACGAACAATTAGTTGTCTCAATGGCAGCTGGGAAAGATCTTAACGCATTGCAAGCATTATTTGGACACGATGCCTTCATGCGTATCATGCCAAATGTTAATGCAGCTGTTGGCCACTCGACAACAAGCTATGCCGTGTCAGATGCCGTAACAACTGCACAACAACTGCAAGCCGTTACATTATTAGAAGCAACGGGTTCGATGATTGCCTTACCAGAAGAGCAGTTTGCGATTTTTTCTGCTATCGCTGGTGCAGCACCTGCCTTCCATTACCTTTATATGGATGCTATTGCACGCGCCGCAGTAAAAGAAGGCATGGCAAAACCGATTGCTCTTCAAATTGCCGCAGACGCTGTATTAGGTAGTGCCAAAATGGTGTTAGAGAGTCAAACGCATCCGATTGAGCTAGTCGATCAAGTGTGCTCACCTGGTGGTACAACGATTGAAGGTGTTATGACATTAAAAGCGCATTCATTTGAGCATGCTGTGCACGAGGCCGTTCATGCGGTTATCGAAAAGGACCGTACATTCGAATAATCAATCGCTTTTTACAAACAGGAATCACTTCATTGATTTCTGTTTTTTTATGCCAAAAAACAGGAAATTGATGCTTAAAAACAGTTTGTATTGACTTTCATTTCCTTTTTCGATATAGTTTACTTACAAAAATGTAAACGCTTTCAAAAAAGAGAGGAGTTTTTTAAATGCAAACACATATGATTCCTGTAGAGTCGTCTAAAATTAACGCTATTGGATATGAAGCAAGCCCGATGATTTTACGTGTTGAATTCCATAAAGATGGCGTTTTCGAATACTATGGTGTGCCTGAACTTGTCTATAATGATTTCATGGCTGCCGATTCGCACGGCACGTATTTCACGCGTTCAATTAAAAACCGCTATCGCTATGTTAAATTGAGTTAGCATTTATGAAAAAAAGAGGAATTGCGAAAGACGCAACTCCTCTTTTTTTATTACTGTCGGTTATCTAGAAAATGCATTGCTTCTGCCAAAAGACCTTTCCATGTGTCATAGGATGAATGTTCTTTTACAAAAACATTTAAGTCGCTTTCCGATAAGCGTTGGACATCGGCAACATTGTTAATATCAATTGGCAATTCTTTCAACAGCTGTTCAATCGAAGCAAAATCGGTTTTTTCACGAATAAAATCCTCTGATAATAAATCAGATAAGCCATATTTCCCTCCGGTAATTGCCTGCACCTGTCCGAGCAAATCAAGCAAACTCACATTACCAACTCCTCTAGTTTTGTCTTAATTTTCTATACCCGATAGCATGTGTACTAAACTATTTTGCTTTGTTGTATGGTACTTTTGTGGCAGCACCTTCTGCAAGTGTTGATTTTTTAAGTGCTACGTATAGGTTGCCACCTTTTTTATTTAATTTAATGGCTTTTGTCATTGTGGCACTTGTCGCTTTGAAGCTTGTTACTTTTTTCTTTTTCTTCGCATCACTATAGACATTTACTGTTGCACCAACTGGTAAGGCTTTTAAAGTAATTGTTGATTTTGCAGCATTTTTCACGACAACATTTGAACGTTTTACAGATTTAGTAACAACATTTGCTTTCAATGAATAATTTGAATGACCAAATACTTCTTCGTCAGAACCTGCTACGCGTACATAGTATGTTCCTTTATTAACATAGGTTGAGCTTGTTAATTTAGTTGCTTGGCGATTCGCAACATATTCAAAATTTTTAACGCCTTTACGGTTGGCATCATATAATGTGTAGCCTAAATCTGCATTCGGATTTGATGATGTCGCTTTTAACACAAGGTTTCCTGATTCTGCAACGTCTACTTTAAAGTAATCCATTGGGTCTAAATCATTGGCAACGCCCGTAAATGTTTTATTTAATGGTAATGCTGTTGCTGATTTACGATCATTATTGCTTTCTAACTCAATTTTATTTTTCGCTTCAAATTTTGTTGTTAGACGGTACGTTGAATCTTTATACTCTTTTAATGACCCACCTGTTACAACTAAATAGTATGTACCTGCTTTTAAACCAGTTTTAAATGTTGGTGAAGGCTCTTCTAATGGTAAATACTCGCCTGTTAAGCTTTCGTATGAATCGTCACCTTCTGTTAAGAATTTTTCGTTCACACCGTAGTTGATTGCTGATGAAGAATCAAGTAATTCTTCTAATACAGATTCTACATCTGTTAGTTTAACAGGACGTAAGTAATCAAAAATATCCCCAAGTGTTGTAAACTCATATGAGTAAAATGGATTTAATTTTGTTGTTAACATAACGGATAAACCTTTGTTCTTCGCATCTGCGATATGTACTTTTAACTCACCATTAGTTGGTACAGTTACTTTAACAACATCAATTGAATCAGTATCTAATTGCCCGTTAATTGATGTTGTGGTTGTTTTTGCTGTTGTTTCATCGATCACACGTTTTTCAAGTGCACTTGCAGGTGTTGCCACAGCACTTAATGCCATCGCTCCTGTAAATAAAGTAGCCATCGCTGTTTTTGTCATTTTTTTCATTCGTAATCCCCCTGAATTCTCTTTTATTTACTAATAATATCAATAAATCGGGTCGTTTCGCAGGTTATTTTTGTAAAATAATTATTATTACTTATGTTTCGATAAAAGGCCTATTGAATAATAGATAGCATTAAATCTGAATGTTCGGTACTATTTAAATGGAGGTGTCTTCATTGGCAGAAAGTATACATACGGAAAAAACATTTCTAGACGGCATCAAAGATTGCATTCCAACCTTACTAGGCTATATTAGTATCGGCTTTGCATTTGGTGTTGTCGGCATCGCATCACATTTATCCATCTTTGAAGTCTTTTTATTATCATTGCTTATTTACGCAGGGGCAGCACAATTTATTTTTTGTGGTCTTTTTGTAGCAGGTACACCAGTGTCTGCCATTATTTTGACGACCTTTATCGTCAATTTGCGACATTTTTTAATGGCACTCTCTGTTGCCCCGTCCTTCAAAAACGAATCGTTGGCACGAAATATAGGCTTCGGTACCTTACTGACTGATGAAACTTATGGCGTAGCGATGACAAAGCTTGCGCAGGGACATACATTATCAGGGCGCTGGATGGACGGCTTAAATATAACCGCCTATTTATCATGGATTATTGCCTCTGTCTTCGGAGCCTTTGTCGGAAAATGGATTCCTAACCCTGAAAATTGGGGTTTAGATTTTGCATTAACAGCTATGTTTGTAGCACTGCTCATTCTTAATTTAGAAAGTACACCCAAAAATAAATTAATGCACTATCTATCACTAATTCTTTATATGGGTATTGCCATGTTCGTGTTAATGAATTTTCTACCTGGGCATTTAGCGGTGCTCATTGGTACAGTACTTGTTGCATTGATTGGGGTGTTAACCGAAAAATGACAACCTGGACGATGGTTTGGCTTATTTTAGGATGTGCAGTCGTTACATGGCTACCGCGCGTCATCCCGTTTATTCTCGTAAAAGCTGTAACGCTTCCTGCATTTATGATGCGCTTTTTGACGTATATTCCGGTATGTATATTAAGCGCACTCGTATTTGACTCCCTTTATACAAAAGGTGTATTTATGACATCGATTAATTGGTTAAATTTTGCAGCCTTCCTTCCGACATTATTCGTTGCGATTTGGACAAAAAGTTTATCAAAAACCGTTATTGTCGGTGTTCTGACAATGGCCCTATTACGCTATTTTTTTGCGTGACGACATAAAAAAAGAGCTACTGCGTATATACGCAATAGCTCTTTTTTAGTGAGTGCTAGACATTGTCCGTTACTCGTTTATGAATCATTCTTTGTGAAAATAATTCATATCCCCTAGTTTGCTTGTAACAATGATTCTTTCCAGCTCGCTGGTAAGATTGCATTAAATCGTGCGCGTTGCTTGTCTGAAAGACGTGTAATTTGGATACGATCATTCACCACTACAAAATGATCGCCTTCTTTTGCAGAGAATAAATAACCTAATAATGCGATGGCAGCTTCTGTTGTCATCGTTTTCGCTTCGTATCCTACACGTAATACTTGCTCAAACGTTGTTGCATTGGCGTTGTACGCTTCTACTAATGTCTCAAACTCCATGTTTGCTACTTTACTTGTGAATGCTTCTAGTTGATTACGTTTTACTTTGTATAAAATTTCATCATTCGTTAAACCATTGCTACGTAATGCTTCAATTTGTAATGCTTGTGTTAATTCAATTGTTACTGTCATAAGCAAACTCCCCTTTTGTGAAAATGAATCACTCGTTTTTTTATAGCAGTATATTTCCAATCCCAACATGGAAATTATATTGTTGTAAATATACAATATCAATTCATTTTAATGACGTCAATGTATATAAAAAAATAAAATAATTCGAACAATTTAAAGTTTTTATGTCTTTTATGTTTTTTCATCTATTACGAATCATTTTCTCTATTTTTATACATATTACTGTTTAAAAAACAAAGATATAGGCATTTCCCTACGGTATCATAGTCGAACATTAAAAATATTTATACGATATATTTCATTTATTGACGAACATTCACTCATTTAAGTGTTGAAAGGTTCCGATTTCCCATAGTGGATAAAATGTATTTTTAATTTTAAAAATTAATTTTTATACATTATTACCTAACGAATAATTCCAACATAAATTGTCCGTCATCTTCTTTATATTATGATATAATAGTAATTGCATGAGCTTTTTATTGCTAACAGCTCATGCTAGGTCATCAATTGACTCGACACGATTTTACATTATTTATTTTTCTGAATTTTCCAGTAATTTTAATTGGAGGTTTTTTATATGGTAGAGTTAAGCGAATTATTAGCTCAACTCATGATAATTATTGTTGCCGCAAAATTATGTGGCACTATCGCCTCACGCTTTGGTCAACCGAGCGTATTAGGCGAAATTATTGCCGGTATTTTAATCGGACCGGCTGTATTTGGACTTGTACATACAAATGGACATGATGTGCTCCATTTATTAAGTGAAATTGGTGTTATTTTCCTCATGTTCTTCGCAGGTGTTGAAACGAATTTAAAGGATTTAACAAGTAGTATGAAGTCGGCATTAACAGTCGCGGTATTCGGCGTTATTTTACCGTTTATTGGCGGATATATCGTCGGTGTAAGCTTTGGTATGGATTCATTGCACGCGATTTTTTTAGGTATTGTACTGACTGCCACATCGGTTAGTATATCAGTGCAAACCTTCCGCGAGCTTCATTATATGAGTACGCGCGAAGGCGCAACTGTCCTCGGCGCAGCGATTGCTGATGATATTATCGGCTTAATTATTTTAGCGATTATGATTAGTATGACTGTTGGTAGTGGTGATCCGTTATCACTTATTGTCTTAAAACAAGTAATTTTCTTCGTTGTCATTATTGCGATGCACAAGCTATTACCGCATCTGACAAAAATCATCATTCGAATGCCGATTCCGGATATGGCCATTTTCTATGGCGTTATTTTATGCTTCCTGTATTCATGGTTCGCTGAATTTATGGGCATTAGTAATATTATCGGCGCATTCTTCGCGGGCTTAGCACTCGCAAATAATGACCTATTACGCGAAAATTTAGAAGGCAAATTATTACCGTCTGTTAATGTCATCTTTATTCCAATCTTCTTCGCAAGCATTGGTTTAGTTGTGTCATTAGATGGCCTAGCAGAGCATCTCTTATTAATCATTGTGTTATCAATTGTGGCTGTAGCGACAAAAGTAATTGGTGCCGGCTTTGGTGCACGTATTACTGGATTTAATATATCCTCCTCGCTCATTATCGGGACTGCGATGATTTCACGTGGTGAGGTGGCCTTGATTACCTCTTCTATCGGTTTAGCTGCCGGCTTATTCTCACAAGAATATTACACGCCAATGGTGATTGCCATCGTCGTCTCAACACTTGTGACACCGCCGATGTTGAAAGTACTCATTTCAAAACAACAAGCAGCATAATACAAAAAAACAGGCATTGCTTTTAAAAAGCGCTGCCTGTTTTTTTTATATTTCATTCGTTTCTATGTACGACAATTCAGTTGCTCATACCAATAAACACGACTTGCGAGTTGCGGATATTCATCATTTAAAGCAACGCGTGCATTATCTCGTTTTATTTTCGTTAAATAACGTTTCAACGCAATAAAAATTTGCTCAAAGCCATCGTCAAATGGATAAACAAATCGTCCACATTTTTCAGATTCTACAATTAATTGTTGCGCTTGTCGTGTCAATTTAACTGTATTATTGCGATACGTATAAATTTCCTTCGTACCTGGTTGCTCATATAAATCAACAAACGCATCAATAAAGTCAACTAGAAATCGTCCTTGAATGGATGCATAGACAATTGCTTGTTCATCATCTTTTAAGGTCACACTTTGAAAAAAATAATCCTCGTAATTCCCCAATTTTAACATTTCTTCCCCAACAGAATGCCATTTCATCACCATAGTGTCGTTTAACACCTCCACCTATATTATGTCTTATTTTTTCTCATAAAATCAACATTATTCTATTAAAAACTTTTATTCTATAAAAAAAACGTCTGCACTTCTGCAGACGCTATTGCCTAGACTAACTCGGGTAATAAATGCAATACCTCAGCAATGGACTCAATCGTATAGGTCGGTTCAATGCCGGTATTATTTGCTGTATGATGGAAATTAAACCAACATGTATCAAGCCCTGCGACAATACCACCTTGAATATCACTCGTTAACGAATCGCCAATCATTAATGTCGTTTCCGGGATAATTTCAGAGGACTCAGCGAAGACAATATCGAAAAATTCACGCTGAGGCTTATGATAGCCAAGCTCCTCTGAAACATAAACCGCCTCGAAATACTGCGTGAAATCCGAATCTTTTAGGCGGCGATGTTGTGTTGAGCCAACACCATTTGTAACAACGTACTTTGGTATATTACGTAATGCTTCAAGCACTTGTTTTGCGCCTTCTACTTGCTCATGACCTTCCGCTAACAAGGCTTGATATTCGGCCGCCAGTGCAACACCATCCACCATAATATCATAAATATAAAAGGTTTCAAAAAAGCGTGTATCAAGTAAATATTCGCGTGTCATCTCCCCACGTTCAAACGCGTGCCACATACTGCGATTGATTTTTTGATACGTCGCATGGAGACTTTCTTGGTCAAGTGTCGGACCATACTTGGATAAAATTTTAGCGAGCGCGACTTCCTCCGCTGCGTCAAAATTTAAAATCGTATTATCTACATCAAATAGTAAATGTGTATATTTCTTCATGCTGTTCCTCCAAAATCATTTAAACTAAATCTTATCCTATCATACAATGTAAAATAATGTAGGAATTTTGTATGACTGTGTTGTACGCAGTGCAACGAAAAACACTTCCAAAGAGAAAATCTCTTTGGAAGTGTTTCAGACAAGTTTTAGGAAAGGCGCCCTTTAAAATCTTCATAGCCAAAGCGTTTTTGTAAACGACAATTTCCATCGCGATCTTGAATAACTAAATCCGGTAATGCCATCCCATTAAACGTATTATTTTTCACCATTGAATAAATCGCCATATCTTCAAAAACAAGTCGGTCACCCGGTGTAAGCGGTGCATCAAATGAATAATTGCCAATGACATCCCCCGCAAGACAGGTCGGGCCACCGAGACGATACGTATGCGCTTTTTCACCCGCTTCCCCACTGTTTTGAAGTGGCGGACGGTACGGCATTTCAAGCACATCTGGCATATGACAAGAGGCAGACGTATCCAAAATAGCGATATCTCCGTCATTATATGTCGTATCTAGAACGGTCGTTACAAGATAGCCCGCTTCGTATGCGATAGCCTCGCCTGGCTCTAAGTAAATGCGTAAATTATACTTTTGCTTCATATACGTAATGCATTTTTTTAGTAGCGCTAGATTATAGCCCGGTTTTGTAATATGATGACCTCCGCCAAAATTCAGCCATTCCATGTCATACAGCACATCACCAAAGCGTTCCTCTACTGCTAAAATCGTTGTCCACAGGTCATCACTATCTTGCTCGCATAATGTATGAAAATGCAGCCCCGAAACATTCGCAAGTGCCTCACGGTCAAAATGCTGTGCGGTAATGCCAAAACGACAACCTTTCGCACAAGGGTCATAAATTTCATGTCCTACTTGTGTGGAGTGCTCTGGATTAATACGCAGCCCAATGCTTTTCCCTGCAGCTACTACTTGCTCGCCAAAGCGTGCTAACTGTGAAAATGAGTTAAAAACAATATGATCGCAAATCGATACGATTTCCGCAAAATCACTGTCTTTATAGGCTGGTGAAAAAATATGATTTTCCTTGCCCATTTCCTCATAGCCAAGCTTTGCTTCATATAAACCGCTTGCCGTTGTCCCATGTAAATATTCCCCGATTAACGGATACAAGCTATACATGCTAAATGCCTTTTGCGCTAATAAAATATGACAGCCTGTTTCGTCGATGACTTCCTTTAAAATGCGCAGATTCCGCTCAATTAATGTTTCGTCTACCACATAGGCAGGCGTCGCAATATCTGTCATCTTCATGCTAATCAACAAGCTCCGGCGTTAAGCTTTCTTGCCATGGTAGGCCCCATTTATTTAAGCCTTCCATGAATGGATCTGGGTCAAACTCCTCGATATTGTAGACACCTGGTTTTTGCCATGTACCATTCATCACAAGTGCTGCGCCAATCATGGCTGGTACACCTGTCGTATAAGATACTGCTTGTGAGCCAACCTCCGCGTAACATGCCTCGTGGTCACACACATTATAAACATAATATGTTTTATCTTGACCATCTTTTTTACCGCGGAAAATACAGCCGATATTTGTTTTCCCTTTTGTACGTGGACCAAGAGATGCTGGATCTGGTAGTACGGCTTTTAAAAATTGGAGCGGAATGATTTCTTTTCCTTCATACATAATAGGCTCAATCGCTGTCATACCAACGTTTTCTAAACATTGTAAGTGGCGTAAATACGATTCACCGAATGTCATAAAGAAGCGAATACGTTTAATACCCGGAATATTTAATGCAAGCGATTCTAACTCTTCATGATGTAGTAAATACATATCCTTTTCGCCGACTTCTGGGAAGTTGTACACACGTTTGATTTCCATTGGCGCTGTTTCTACCCAGTCACCATTTTCCCAATACGAGCCATTTGCTGTTACTTCGCGAATATTAATCTCTGGGTTAAAATTGGTAGCGAATGGATAGCCGTGGTCGCCAGCATTACAATCTAAAATATCGATGTAATTAATTTCATCGAAATGATGTTTTAATGCATGTGCTGAGAATACACCGGTCACACCTGGGTCAAAACCTGAACCAAGTAATGCCGTAATGCCCGCTTCTTCAAAACGTTCGCGGTATTCCCATTGCCATTTATATTCAAATTTCGCTGTATCTTCAGGCTCATAATTGGCTGTATCCATATAATGCGTTTTCGTCGCTAAACATGCATCCATAATTGTTAAATCTTGATATGGAAGTGCTAGGTTCATGACGATATCTGGCTTCACTTCATTAATTAAAGCGATTAATTCTTCTACATTATCTGCGTCTACTTGTGCCGTTGTAATAATCGTTCCTTGGCCATCTAATTTTTCCTTTAAGGCATCACATTTTGATTTTGTACGACTTGCGATACAAATCTCCTCAAATACCTCGCTATTTTGTACACATTTATGAATTGCGACTGATGCGACACCGCCACAGCCAATAATTAATGCTTTACCCATTTTTACATAACCCCTTTTCTATTTTTGAAGTGCGATTAAAAACTCGCGAATAACTTTTCCTGCAAGTGCCGTTGAACGGCCGGATGGATCATAAATTGGTGCGAGCTCATTGACATCACAAGCGACAACATTGGCCTGTTTACTAACAGCAATCAATGCGTCAATAAGTGCTGTAAATGTTACACCACCCGCTTCTGGTGTCCCCGTTCCCGGAAACTCTGACGGGTCGAGGACATCTAAATCAATCGTGAAATAGACTGGCTTATTACCAATGGCTTGTAGTGCTTGTGCTAAACCATCGAAATTAAATTTTTGAAGCGTTGTATGGCCCTCGTCTGCCCATTTAAATTCTGGACGGTCGCCTGAGCGAATACCAAAATGATAAATTTTTTGGTCGCCTAGTAAATCATGGCAGCGACGTAATACGGTCGCATGTGATAATTTTTCGCCTAAATAATCATCCCGTAAATCCGTATGCGCATCGAAATGAATCATATGTAAATCTGGATGTTTTTTAAACGCTGCACGTACGGCTCCAAGGGTCACTAAATGCTCACCGCCAACCATAAATGGAAATTTCCCATCGTCTAAAATCGTTGTTGCACGTGCTTCAATCGCCTCTAACACACGCACTGGGTTACCAAATGGTAGCTCTAAATCGCCACTATCAAACACTGCATAATCCGTTAAATCCTTATCTTGGTACGGGCTATACGTTTCTAAACCAAATGATTCTGCGCGTACGGCCGATGGACCAAAACGTGTTCCCGGACGATAGCTCGTCGTCCCATCAAATGGCACGCCGTATAATACATGCGTTGCGTCGCGGTAATCCGCTTCACAGCCGATAAATGTTTGAATATTAGTCTTCAACATCTGCTAATAGCTCCTCTACATAGTTTGGTAGGCAAAACGCTCCGATATGTAACTGATGATTATAATATTTCGTCGGAATATTCAATTTTTTAAAGCGCTCCGCCTGCTGGTGCTCAATTGGGTGATACTGTTTTGACGCAAAACCAAAAAGCCAATGACCTGATGGGTACGTCGGAATATGCGCCTGATAAACGCGACTAATCGGAAAGCTTTCCACGATGCGCTTATGTGCACGCTGCATCGCTAAACGATCCTCTTCGTAAAATGGACTTTCATGCTGATTAACCATAATACCATCTGATTTCAGTGCGTTATAGCAGTTGCCGTAAAATTCTTTCGTAAAGAGTCCTTCACCTGGTCCAAAGGGATCTGTTGAATCGACGATAATGACATCATATTGATTTTCAGCATGGCGTACATATTTTAAGCCATCTGCAATATGCACCGTTACACGTGGGTCGTCAAAGCCACATGCTGTTTGTGGTAAATACTTTTTACACACGTCAATAACTTGCTCATCAATTTCTACAAGATCAATCGTTTGAACCGATGGATACTGTGCTAGTTCGCGTAAAATACCGCCATCCCCTGCACCAATAACTAAAATATTTTCTGCTTTTGGATGCACAGACATTGGTACATGTACAAGCATTTCATGGTAAATAAATTCATCTTTTTCCGTCAGCATCATATAGCCATCAAGCGTTAAAAAACGGCCAAACTCCGCTGATTCAAATACGTCAATGCGCTGAAATTCACTTTGTGCGCTATAGAGTTGTTTATTCACTTTAATCGAAAATTTGACATCTTTCGTATGTGGCTCGCTATACCATAGCTCCATCTAAACACCCTCCTTGACGACATTTAATTTTTCTACTTGTAAATCCTCTGTGCCGGTTAACTGACAGCCCTTTTCCTTCGCATAGGCAATATACGTCACAACGGCCTCAGTCACGACTTCCCCTGGTCCTAAAATCGGAATACCCGGTGGATAGCACATAACAAATTCACCACATATACGGCCAATTGCCTCATGAAGTGGCAACAGCTCTTTTTGTGCATAAAAGGCTTGTTGCGGTGAAATGGCAACGACTGGCTCAAGATATTCCTGCGTCAGCATGCCTTTTTTCGAACGTTCAAAGCGACGTTTAATATCGGCTAATGCTCCGACTAAGCGCTCGATATCACGCTCGCGGTCGCCAACGGAAATGTATGCCAAAATATTTCCAAGATCTCCAAATTCAATTTGAATATCGTAATCATCCCGTAAAATATCGTACACTTCAATTCCCGCTAAACCTACGTTTAAAGTATGAATAGAAAGTTTAGTTGGGTCTAAATCATAGACACTATCGCCGTTAATCAAATCGTTACCAAACACATAATAACCACCAATGGCATGCAATTCGTCGCGCACATAATTCGTATAATCGACGACTTGTTGGAAAATGTCATGACCATTTAACGCTAAATTGCGACGTGATAAATCCAGACTCGCCATTAATAAATACGATGCACTTGTCGTCTGCGTTAAATTCACTACTTGACGTACATAATCCGCGTTCATGCCAGGCCCCATTAATAAAAAGGAGCTTTGTGTTAGGCTACCGCCTGATTTATGCATGCTCACTGCAGCCATATCAGCTCCAGCGGCCATCGCCGAAATCGGCATATCTTTACCAAAATAAAAATGCGTACCATGTGCCTCATCCGCAAGTACTTTCATACCTGCTTTATGTGCCACATCAACAATACCTTTTAAATCTGAGCAAATCCCGTAATACGTTGGGTTATTCACAAATACGGCCTTCGCATTTGGATGCTCTTCAATGGCACGCTGTACTTGGGTAATCGACATGCCGAGTGCAATCCCGAGTTCATCATTCGCCTCTGGATTGACATATACCGGAATCGCGCCATTTAACACGAGCGCATTGAGTACGCTACGATGGACATTGCGCGGTAGAATAATTTCATCGCCCTGCTTCGTCGTGCTAAAGACCATCGCCTGTACAGCCGATGTCGTTCCACCGACCATAAAAAAGGCTTCATTTGCACCAAAAGCTTGTGCAGCGATTTCTTCTGCTTCCTTAATGACGGATACAGGATGGCATAAATTATCGAGTGGTTTCATCGAGTTAACATCGACGGCCAATGCATCTTCGCCTAGAAAAGCAGCAAGTTTTGGATTACCACGACCTCGCTTGTGACCTGGTACATCAAACGGTACGATGCGTTGTTTTTTAAAGTGCATCAGTGCTTCATAAAGCGGTGCCTTTTGCTGCGTTGTTGCAAGTTGCTGCATGAATCGTTACACTCCCGTTCCGTGAAAAATTTCTTCCATTTCGACGTGAAGCGCCGCAAGCATCTGCTCTTTTTTAAGCGACGACACGTCAGCTAAATCCATATCAAATACATAATTTTCGAGTGGTAAATCTTTTAAACGCATTCGCGTGTGAAACAGATTGGCATGTGGGACATTCATATCGTCAACGTCGTATTTAGCAAGTGTAGGAGACGCAATATAGTCTTGAATCGAGTGAACTGGATGGTCAAGATACACTTTATTGCCATGAATATCACGCGTGAATCCTCGTACGCGGTAATCCATTGTGATGACATCTGAATCGAATGATGAAATTAAATAGTCGAGTGTCGATAGCGGTGTAATCTCACCACAAGTTGCGACATCAATGTCTACACGGAACGTCGCTAAATGGTTTTCTGGGTGAAATTCCGGATATGTATGCACCGTCACATGACTTTTATCTAAATGAGCAACGAGTGTATCACTACCATAGCGCGCTAGTTGTTGCTCAGCAATTAAACACGTCACGCTCGCGCCTTGCGGATCATAATCTTGCTTTGAGACATTTAACACATGCGCACCAATCATTTCCGTCACATGCAATAAAATATCCGTTAGGCGGTCTGCATTGTATTGCTCATCAATATAGTCTATATAGGCTTGTTGCTCTGCAGACGTCTCCGCATAACACACATCATAAATATTGAAGCTCAGTGCCTTTGTTAAATTATTAAATCCATACAGCTTTAATCGTTCCATTTTCCACACCTCCAACAAAAAAAGAGCAAGCAATGCACTTTGGCATCACTTGCTCTTGGATATATACATACGAATTCGTAAAAAAATAGACAAGTTCAGAAAAACAGAAAAAATCGCCTAAATTCCCGTATCGGTTTCGAAGTTAATCCTATCATGGCTTTTTAGAGTCTATATAGCAAATAATTACTTTTACTACTCATATTGACCAATTTCACAAGTTGATGTGCATTTAAACACTGGTTGTAAAGTAACCAACTTATAAAACTTGAGCTTTTAACTCAATCAATAGGTGGAATGGCTCCACCAAGCGGCAGTCGACCCGGCTGTCCGTATGGCCTTAACTCCTTAAAGGAGTGGTCAAATAATCATTGCTCGGAAAGACTCACTCGAAAACGACTTCCCTGTTGAACAACGCATTTATCGTAACAACACAATGTTTTAATGTCAATAAATTTTTAGAAAATTTTCAAGAATTTTTTTATTTTATAACTAAAGAAAACGCATAAATACTGTAAATTAGACAACAGAAAAAAAGTCGCATTTATCGAACATTTTATGCGACTTTTTAATTTTTATTCGTATGTTAGTAATTCATCAATGGCGATTTTTACGCGGCTTGGATTTGGCATCCAGTCTCGTTCAATGGTGCCTGCCGGGTAAGGTGAATCAAACCCTGTCACACGTTTAATCGGCCCAACAAGCGAGAAAATAGCGCGTTCTGAAACAAGCGCAGCAATTTCTGCACCGATACCATTTGTTTTAACTGCTTCATGTACAATACATAATCGTTCGGTTTTTTCAACTGAGGCTACAATTGTATGAATATCTAGCGGCGCCACTGTACGCAGGTCAATTAGCTCGATCGATACCCCTTGTTTTGCATAGTCTTCTACAACTTGCTGTAGCCACACAACAGGCGGTCCCCATGTCACAATCGTTGCATCCGTTCCTTCTTGGACGATTTTTGCCTCACCAATCGGTACCGTATACGCTTCATCTGGTACCTCTTCACGTACCGAACGATAAATGCTCATCGGCTCTAAAAACAGTACCGGATCGGGGTCCTCAATTGCTGCAAGAAGTAAGCCTTTTGCGTCATATGGACTCGATGGCATCACAATTTTCATACCTGGAGAATGACTAAAAATCGCTTCAATACTGTCTGCATGAAGCTCCGGTGTATTAACGCCTGCACCATACGGACTACGTACGACAATCGGTGAATGGAAGCGGCCATTTGAGCGGTAACGCATACGCGTAGCCTGGCTAACCATTTGATCCATTGCTTCATAAATAAAGCCGAAAAATTGAATTTCTGCGATTGGACGTAAACCGTTAACACTCATACCGACCGCTGTACCGATAATGCCAGACTCTGCAAGTGGTGTATCAATAACACGCATCGGGCCAAACTTTTCCTTCAGCCCATCCGTCACACGGAATACACCGCCGTTTGTTGCTACGTCTTCGCCTAATAACACAACATCCTCATGCTCCATCGCATGAAATAATGCCTCATTAATCGCCTGTACAATCGTTTTTTCGCTCATTATTCATTCCCCCTTAAACCATCGATTTGCTCTTGAATAAGCGTTGGAGGTGTTTCGTAAACTTTCTCTAGCATATCCGCTAATGTCGGTGGTGGTGTTTCTTCAATTTTCGCCACAGCTTCCTCGATTTCCTCCGATGCACGGTCTTCTATAGCACGTTCAAATGCCTCGTCCCATAGGCCTCTCGCTTCTAAAAAAGCTCGCATACGTACAAGTGGGTCCTTTTGTTGCCACTGCTGTTCTTCCGTCTGTTCACGGTATTTTTTCGGGTCATCTGACGTTGTATGTGGTCCTAAACGATACGTCACAGCCTCGACAAATACAGGCCCATCCTGTGCTTTGTCATAGGCACGTTTCATTACATCATAGCAAGCTAATATATCATTGCCATCTACATATTCATAGGCCATATTATATGCCTTTGCACGCTCCACAATTGTTTCTGTGTTCATTTGTTTACTAACTGGCGTACTGATGGCATATTGGTTGTTTTGACATACAAAAATCACAGGTAGCTTATAAACGGCTGCAAAGTTTAGCGCCTCGTGGAAATCTCCCTGACTCGTTGCACCATCGCCGAAAAACGTCACCGTACGTGCCTGCTCGCCTTTAATTTTCGATGCAAATGCCACACCTGTCGCATGAAGCATTTGTGCTGCAATAATGATTTGTACCGGCAAGACATTGACACCTTCAGGAGCACCACCGCCGTCACTATACCCTTTGAAATAACGAATAATATTTTCAAGCGGCATACCATGAAGCATCGTCGCAACCGAATCACGGTAACTTGGCGCTATCCAGTCCTCTTTATTTAATACAAGCGCACTCGCTACCTGAATCGCTTCTTGACCACTCACTGGCGCCACAAGTGCCATACGCCCTTGACGCTGCATTTTAAACATTTTTGTATCAATCATACGGCCACGTTTCATTTCTGCGTACATCGTCTTTAATACATCATCTGATGGCACCGCTACATCGCCAATTAAGTTCCCTTGCTCATCTAACCATTTTGTCATTTCCATCTAAGGCACCTCCTATGCTTTTAATAACAAGCGTTTTGGATTTTCTACATAGTTCTTAAATGCTTCCATAAAGTAGCCGACTGCTTCCCCATCAATAATACGATGATCAAATGATAGACTTGACCCCATTACCGTACCGATACCAATTGTACGGTCTGGTAAAATAACTGGTTTTTCCACCATTGCATGTAGCCCTAAAATTGCTACTTGAGGTGCTGTCATAACAGGTGTTGCATAAACACCTCCGCGCATACCCGTACTTGAGATAGTAAATGTAGCACCTTTTAATTCATGTAGTGATAATTTATTATTACGCCCACGCTCTGTTAAATCTTGAAGCTGTGCGGCAATTTCTTCTAGCGATAATGTTTCTACATTATGAATAACTGGTACGACAAGACCTTGCTTTGTTGCCATCGCAATCCCAATATTTACATTTTCATGATAAATAATTTCTTCTTTTTCTTCATCAATACTCGCATTAAAAATCGGATTTTCTTGTAGCACATACGTAATAATTTTAATAAAGAATGGTAAGTAGGTTAATGGCTGTTCTGTAAACGCTTTCAAGTCTTTACGCACACGATTCAGTTCATCAACTTGCATGTCGTACATCGCTGTCGTATGTGGGATATTCGCTAGTGAATACGCAATGTTTTGATACATTTGCTTACGTACACCAGAAATTTTTTCACGACGTTTTTCACCCATAATAGGTGCTACACGATGTACCGATACTTTTGCAGCTTCTTTTGTTGGATCAGCTTGTGATACTTCTGCTGAACTTCCTGAAGTAGCATTTCGAATATCCTCTTTCGTTATACGCCCATGTGCTGCAGAGGCCTGTACCGTTTGAATATCTATCCCTAGTTCACGTGCCAATTTACGTACGCTCGGCGCTGCCTTAATACGTTTTGGCCCTTTCTCATCTAGAGTAGCTTTCTTTTCGGTTGTCGCAACAGATTCGATAGCTTGTTCAGGTGCTGCTACTTGTTGTGATTCCTCAACTACCGTGCTAGAAGCCTCCCCAGTATCTACTTCTACGAGTGTATCACCAACAATAATGCGTTGGCCAATATCCCCAATGCGTTGCATAATGATTCCTTTTTTTGGAGCTGTTACCTCGATTGCCACCTTATCTGTTTGTAATTCTACAAGTGCTTCATCACGTTCTACGGTATCGCCAACGTCAACAAACCACTGCAAAATTTCAGCTTCATGTAGCCCTTCACCAACATCTGTAAACAACACTTTTTCCACAGAAATCACCTCGTTTATGTTATTTTTAGCTGTTTAAAGTCATTTTATCGTTCATACTATTATCATATTCGATTATGAATTATTTTACAATATATAAGTATATTCGTAATTTTCTGATAATTACTTATTTCACAGCTATTAGAAATAGTAATATATTATATATTTCTTTCTAAATATAATAATTTAGCAATGATGACATTTTTGAGTATAAACGCTTGTATAAGTTATTAATAGTGATATTTGTCACCTGGTACTAGCATCAGATATAATATCTAGATTTTAGTAAAAAAGGACAGAAAAAAACACGTCATATAGATAGATTTTTCTATCTATATGACGTGTTTTTTTAATATGAGTCATGCAGGATTCGAACCAGCGACCCTCTGATTAAAAGTCAGATGCTCTACCAACTGAGCTAATGACTCGCCTAGCAACGTCCTACTCTCGCAGGGGGAAACCCCCAACTACCATCGGCGCTAAAGAGCTTAACTTCTGTGTTCGGCATGGGAACAGGTGTGACCTCTTTGCCATCATTACTAGACTTTTGGTTACGGCTTCTTCTCTACGTCGTCTTACATTGTCAGCTACTTCATTCGCATCCTCACATACTTAAGTATGCTCCGGTGCTCACTCATTGCTTCCTCGTCTGACTCGTATAGTAGAACCCTTCGTACAAAATGTACGTGAAAG
>NZ_HE578956.1:898602-921043 GCF_000307285.2 Kurthia sp. Dielmo | reverse complement strand
GTGCTTGACTTATTTAAATATTCAAATGTTTTACGTCTTATTTCTTAAGAACATAAATTATTATATAGTGTACACAATCAAATTGCAATACTTTTCGCAAAAAAAATTGATTTGTTTTTAGCTTACAAGGCCCGTCATCGCGCGATTTCTAGTTAAAGCGATAGTTCGCTATTTCGTTCATTCATTCTTCTTCAAAAACAAAAAAATCCCACTGTATCGTAACAATACAATGAGATTTCTATGGTTTTCTTGCATCAAATTACTCTTCTTTCTTATACGTAAGTTCTACAAATTGATTATAGTTTTGTGTTTGAATCAATTTCCAGTCACTCATCGGCACACGTTCTGAAAATAGTGGGATGCCTTCACCTAGTACAACGGGAGCAATCGTAAGAATCATTTCATCAACTAAATCGGCTTGTAAAAAGCTCTCTACTAACTTCGCCCCACCTGCTAGCCAAATATCACGCTCACTATCCTGCTGTATTTGTGTAACAAGTTCTGCTGGTGATTGCTGTGTAAATGTCACATTGGCATTGTTCATGCGCTCTTTCGAGGTCATCACATAGCAACGACGCTGCGCATACGGGAAAACGCGCGCATGTCGTAAAATCCAATCATATGTAAGACTCCCCATCACAACAGTTCCGATGGTTGAGTAAAAGGCGAGATAGCCATTATCGCCTTCGCCTTCTACCTTATTTAAAAATTCGATTGAGCCGTCTGGTGTTGAAATATAGCCATCTAAGCTCATCGCAATGTATAATTTTACGCGTTTCATTAAATCCCCCCTTTCCTCAGTGTAACAGATACCTTTTCTTTCCAAAAATAAAAACAATACGTTATGATAGATTCAGTGTACAAATTTATCTTTTTATAAGGGAGCGAGTATGTGTGTCAAAAACAATTGAATTAAATAATGGATTACTTATTCCGCGTGTAGGATATGGTACATTCCGTGTACCAGAAGGCGCTGATTTAGCTGCCGCCGTTAAAACGGCAATTAAAGAAGGATACCGTTTAATCGATACAGCAGCGATTTATGAAAATGAAGCTTCAGTAGGTCAAGGGATTCGTGAAGCCATCGCTGAAGGACTTGTCACACGTGAAGAATTATTCATCACATCAAAAGCATGGAATGACGGCATTTCATACGAAGAAACACTACAAGCATATGATGATGCACTCGCGCGTATGGAACTAGATTATTTAGATTTATACTTATTACACTGGCCAGGAACGAAAAACGATTTTATTCCACAGTGGGAGGCACTTGAAAAGATTTATGCAGATAAACGCGTAAAATCGATTGGTGTCAGCAACTTCCATGTACATCATTTAGAAAAATTACTAAAAGAGACAACGATTGTGCCTGCGGTGAATCAAATCGAATTAAACCCACTGCAAACGCAAAAACAAGTCCATGCCTTTTGTATTGAAAAAGGTATCCAAATTGAAGCGTGGTCACCACTAATGAATGCTGAAATTTTAGAGCACGCTACTTTAAAAACAATCGCATCAAAATACGGTAAGACCACTGCGCAAATTATTTTACGCTGGCAAACACAAACGGATATCGTAACCATTCCAAAATCAATGACACCTAGTCGTATTGCAGAAAATATCGCTATTTTTGATTTTGATTTAGATGGCGAAGATATTTTATTAATTGAAGCATTAAATGAAGATGGCCACTATGGTCCAGATCCAGAAGGCTTTGATTTCGGACGTTAATCTCGAACACTCACAACACAAAGAAGGAACCGCGCCAAAGCGGTTCCTTCTTTTCTTGCTATTTCGTCTGTGCTAAGGCATGCTGCATAAGATTTTTCACGAGTTGTCCAAACTGTTCAAAGCGTGCATCTTGCGTCTGCCCATGACGATAGCGCGCGTAAATTTGTTGCCCAATGACCGCTAATTTAAAATAGGCAAAGGTTATATAGTAAGGCATCGCCGATACATCGCGTCCACTTTTTTCAGCATAGCGCGCAATCATTTCTTCGCGCGTATAAAATCCTGGGAGTACGGTAACGGGCGGTTTGCCGAGCATATATTTTAGCGTATCCTCATCCTGCTCGGTAACCCAGTAGCTCATCATAACACCTAAGTCCGCAAGCGGGTCCCCAACTGTCGTCATTTCCCAATCAAACAACCCAATAATGTCTGAGAAATCGTCATTGAACATGACATTATTCAATTTAAAGTCATAATGAATAATCGTCGCATCCGATGAATCGGGTATATGATTTTTAAGCCAAAGCGTTAATTCCTCCACTGCTTTAATATCATCGGTTTTTGCCTTATCATAGCGCGCAATCCAGCCATGCACTTGGCGCTCTAAAAACCCTTCTGCCTTCGTCATATCATAAAGCGCCGTTTCCTTATAATCAATGGCATGCAGTGATACGAGCAAATCAAGCATTAATTCTGAAATGCGCTGACCAAGTGGTTCATCATACGTGCCATCCATTTTCGTATCGAGCACGATGCCACGCTTTCTTTCCATTAAAAAGAATGGTGCACCGAGGACAGCTGTATCCTCACAATAAAGAAGCGGTGTCGGCACTTGTTTCAAATGTGGCTGTAGCATCGATAAAATCGTATATTCACGCGCCATATCATGTGCTTTTGGTGCAACAGGGCCAAGTGGTGGACGACGTAGTACATACTCTCCCCCTTCAAATGTGAGCGCATACGTTAAATTCGATGCACCGGCGCCGAATTGTTCATATGTTCGTAGCCGCCCAAGCGCTGGCTTATGCTGTTGAATAAATGCTTCTAATTTTACTATGTCGAGCTCTTCTCCTGTGCGTACATCAATCGTATCTTTCATGGCCTTTCCTCCATTCCATCTAACAATAATGTGACATAATAATCAGCTAAATCTTGCGGTGCCATCTCGCCATCTGGCTGATACCATTGATAGCTATAATTGGTCATACCTAAAATCACAAACGCTGTCATATCCGGGCGCAATGTGTGACGAAATGTGCGATTCTCTACACCATTGGCAATGACTTGCTCGAGTACGATGCGAAACTGACGTCGCTTATCACGAATACGTGCCCCGTTCGTCTCATCAAGATGCCGAATTTCGCGAAAAAAGACGCGACCTTGTTGCCCATGTGTTTGAATATCTTCTATTAAGAGCTGCACAATATGGCGCAATTGTGTACGCACATCTTTTGTCTGCGCTAAAACCCGCTGCTGCCTATCGAGTAGCGAATCAATATAGCTTTCATGAATTGTCATTAAAAGCGCTTCTTTTGTTGGAAAGTAATAATAGAAGGTTCCCTTTGTCACACCGAGTGCTTCGACGATGTCTTGCAAGGATGTATTCGTAAAACCACGTTGTTCAAATAAGCGCACACTTTCTGCCACAAGTTGTTCCTTCATCTAAAGCCCTCCCTAATACGTGCTCATACCGCCATCAACTGGCAATATTGCGCCGGTAATATAGCTCGCTGCAGGTGATGCTAAGAAAATAGCCGCACCTTTTAAATCTTCCGCACCGCCTAAACGGCCAAGTGGTGTATGCCCTTCAATATACGATTGCCCGTGCTCAATAAGCGCTGTCGACATTTTTGTAGGGAAAAAACCTGGTGCAAGTGCATTGACGCGAATATTGTAACGCCCAAGCTTCACTGCTAAATCCTTTGTCATCGCAATAATGCCCGCCTTGCTCGCATTGTAGCCGACTGTTTCCATAAAAGGTGGTGTGCCGCCAAAACCTGCAATCGATGCAATATTTAAAATGACACCTTGCGCTTGCTTTTGCATAACCGTTGCTGCTGCCTGGCTCATTAAAAAGCTTCCCGTCATATTCGTGTCAACAACCTTATTCCAGGCTTCAAGTGGCATCTCTAAAAAAGAGGCTCCCCATGAGACACCGCTATTATTCACTAAAATATCGAGCTGACCAAACGCTTCAATTGTTTGCTCGACTGCCTCGCGCACGCTTGTAGCATCCGTCACGTCGCAGGCAAGCGCTAACACATTGACATCATATGTGCTACGCAACTGTGCCGCCGTTTCCTCGCATGCCTCCTGCTTACGTGAGCATAAGACAAGATTTTGAATGCCCGCTTCCGCATAGCCCTGCGCAATTTGTGCGCCAAGTCCGCGGCCGCCACCTGTAATCATCGCTGTTTGCCCATCTAATCGAAACATCTCCATTTAGTTCACACTCGCTTTCTGTGTCGCATATTTTCGTAGCTCTAATTTTGCAATTTGCGCCTTATGCACCTCATCCGGACCATCTGCAAAGCGCAGTGTACGTGCCTGCACCCATAAAAAGGCAAGCGGTGTATCGTCACTAACGCCTTTCGCACCAAATGCTTGAATTGCTCGGTCAATCACATTCAATGCCATTTGTGGCGCTACTGCCTTAATCATCGCTATTTCTTGTTTAGCCGCTTTATTGCCGACCGTATCCATCATATACGCCGCTTTTAATGTTAAAAGACGTGCCTGCTCAATCTCCATACGTGATTCCGCAATCCATGTTTGCACAATTCCCTGTGCTGCTAGCGGCTTGCCAAACGCCACACGCGCCTCGACACGCTTACACATTTCCTCAAGCGCTCGTTCTGCTGCCCCAATAAGACGCATACAATGATGAATTCGCCCAGGTCCAAGTCGTCCCTGCGCAATCGCAAAGCCCTTGCCTTCTTCCCAAATGACATTGCTAACGGGCACACGTACATTTGTATACGTGATTTCCGCATGCCCATGCGGTGCATCATCATAGCCAAATACTGGTAGCATACGCTCTATTTTCAATCCCGGTGTATCCATCGGCACTAAGATCATCGACTGCTGCTCATGATGCGGTGCATCCGGGTTGGTTTTGCCCATAACAATCGAAATCGTACAGCGCGGGTCCCCAGCACCAGAGCTCCACCATTTGCGCCCATTTATAACGTATTCATCGCCATCTCGTACGATGGAGGCCTCGACGTTTGTCGCATCACTTGACGCAACATCTGGCTCTGTCATTGAAAAACAAGAGCGAATTGTGCCTTCTAATAACGGCTCAAGCCACTGCTTTTTTTGTTGCTCGGTGCCATAACGCTCAAGCAGCTCCATATTACCGGTATCTGGCGCATTGCAGTTAAACACTTCAGGCGCTAAAGCAGAACGTCCCATAATTTCACAAAGTGGTGCATATTCTAAATTTGTTAACCCGGCTCCGTATGTACTATCCGGCAAAAATAAATTCCATAATCCAGCTTCTTTTGCACGTTGCATCAATTCTAATTTAATTGGTGGAATTGCACCAAAACGATCTTTTTGTGCGGCAAGCTGTTCCTCATACAGTGTTTCATTCGGATAAATAAACTCCTCCATAAACTGTGTTACACGTGCCTGTAATGCTTGTACTTTCTCTGAATACATAAACTCCATTAAAAGCCCTCCTCTTACATACTAACCGGTAGGTATGTTTACAATGAGTATACTTCCATTAATTAGAAAATTCAATCATTTTCTATTTCAGACACGTTTTTTCGCAATTAAAAAAGGAATTGCTTTCGCAACCCCTTACGTTAAATCAATATCCATCTTATCGGATAGCCACGCAATGCCGATTAATACAACACCTGTTACAACAATTGCTTGTAGGCGTGGATCTGATTTTAATGTTTCAAGCATAGTTATCACCTCTTACTTAAACTGTTCCCGTTTTACGGAGCGCTCAATCACTTTTTTTAGACTCCTGCTTCATTTCTTTTTTTCAAATGTTAATACAGCAGAGCCTATTAATAAAAGCATCGATAACATCGCTCCTGTTCCGACTACCAAATAAATCATCGTAAACACTTTGGAAAAACCTGTAGATGGCGAGAGCCCAGTATTAAGACCTGTTGGCATTAATGTCGTAAAAGCAAAGTAAAATGAATCGAGAAAACGCCAGTTCTCTACTTGATGATAAAATAATGTACCCGATAGCAAAATAAACCCTAAGGTCGTCAGTACAGACCAAAATAACTTGCGGCGCATCATATGTAAAATCGCTTTAAATAAGCGAAGCGAAGTCAATAGAAATGATACCATAGCACACTGGGCCTCCTTTCCTTTCAATCATTAGTTTACCTTAATTCTCTATTTTTCTCGACAAAAAAAGAGATGAAGCCATTGCTTCATCTCTTATACATAAAATTAGAATTTTACAACGTTTTCAGCTTGTGGGCCACGAGCGCCATCAGTTACTTCAAATTCTACTTTTTGACCTTCGTCTAAAGATTTGAATCCTTCGCCTTGGATTGCTGAGAAGTGTACGAATACGTCGTTTTCGCCTTCTACTTCGATGAAGCCAAAACCTTTTTCTGCGTTAAACCATTTAACTGTACCTTGTTTCATGTGAGAAAACCTCCAAAAATAAAATGAACAAACAAAAAATGAAATCTACGCAAAACAAAAATTCACATATTACATAAAGTACCGTTGAAGACAAGCCGATCACTTTTTGTAATATGTGAATGGAAGTTCGCGGTCAATCAGAATTTCATTTGTTGAAATAAGTATATCACGCTGATAGACGTTGTCAAATAAAATTCAAAATTTTCCTAAAAATATCAAAAATTATTGTTATGATTTTTGCCAAATAATGCCATGATACGTTTGGATGTCATCATCACATGATTCGCAAAAGGCAATTTCTTCTTCTGTCCAAAATGCCCAGAAACGTTCCTTACGATGCTCTTGATGCGGGTATTGTTCACTCATCGTTGCAAGTGCCTGCTTTAAAAATCGCTCCGCCTCAAATTTATTAGCAAATTCTCGCTCGCGGACAATATGCTCTTCCCAGCCATCAAATTGCCACCATGGCTCATAATCTGCTTTCATATAAATCACTTTATACATATTTCTCGTTCCTTTCATTCTTCAAAAAACAATACTATAGTACCAATAAAAGAGATGCTTTATGGTAAAATAAATCTATAAATTATTCATTGGAGGGATTTTATGTTTTCTGCACTGCGACCAAAACTTGAATTACACCAGCTACTTGAACGTGGCACCGATATTCAAACACTTGAACGTTTTCAACAAACACTCGCCTTCAACCATTTTTCACACCATGATGAGGAAAACTTACAGGTTTTATACGCTCAATTACGTGACACAAAGCCATCCATGGACGAAATCTTCCGTTTATATTTAACAGAAATCGCACCAAATGACAAGGATATCATTTCGGATGAGGCCATTCATCACTATTTAACAAATTTTTTCTTACAACCACGCGATGAATTATATGTAGAAAATGTCTTACAGTTCTTTTATCAATTCCGTCACTATAAATACGAGCCTGGGCGAACAATTGTGGTCTTTAATCAATTTACTTTTTATATTACTACACATATATTGTATAACTTTGGCTTTAAACCTGCCAAAGCATTCGACTTGATGCGCTCGTTTCAGGCTGCCATGAACATCGACCAGGAAATGCTATTTGAGTCGATTACAGAGCGTATGCTCGAACATTCCATCACCGAAGTTGGGCATTTAATGGATACCGCCTCACAAATTGTTTATATGAAAGATTTAGCGCTTCATTTAGACCGACAGGCAGCGGAAATACAGTCCTCAACTGCTAGCACAGAGCAGGTCAGTGCATCGATTACAGAAGTTGCCTTCACGACTTCAACGATTGCCGAGAAAACCGAAAGCTCACGCCAAAAAGCACAGCATTCAAAAGATACTATTGGCGATGCCTTAACGAAAATTTTCGATACCGAAAAAACCTTTACCGCCATCGTGCAGTCATTCGAACAGTTGCAACAGCGTGTTGATAAAATCGAAAATGTCGTAACGCTTGTACATGATATTGCCGACCAGACCAACTTACTCGCACTCAATGCCTCAATTGAAGCGGCAAGAGCCGGAGAACACGGCAAAGGTTTTGCCGTCGTCGCACAAGAAGTTCGTAAGCTCGCGGAAAATACAGTCAATGCCTTAACTGGTGTTTCGGATAATGTCGATCATCTTAAACGCTATGCGACCTCTGTTGCCGATTCCATTGCTGAAACGACCTGCATTATTACAAACGCTACTGCAGAGGCAAAAGGTTCCCTGCCACTACTCACCGATATTGTTAATACGATTGAAACAATCAATGAGGATGTGCGGACGACAGCCGCTATTTGTGCAGAGCAGTCGATGGCTGTCGATGACATGTCACAGCGTATGATGGAAATCAATCAATTGCAACAAGACATTCGCCATCTTGGTCAACTGACGTCAAAAGGGGTTTACAAACTGAATCAAGACATCAATGCATTCCGTCTACATATTGTTTCCGACAACAACATTCCATTATCAAGCTATGCCCTTTTACAATTATCAAAAGCAGACCATATTTTATGGAAATGGCGTGTATACAATCTGTTTATCGGGCTTGAAACTATTCATCCAGATGAGGTATCTTCGCATGCGGATTGTCGACTTGGCGAATGGTACCGAGACCCAAAAAACCATCGCGCGCTTCGGCGATGAAGCAAGCTATATCGCACTTGATGCCTATCATGCACAAGTTCATGAATCCGCTCGCCAGGCGGTTATCGAATTTAATAATCATCATATTTCGCGTGCTGAGCAACATTTACAAGCATTAGAACAGGCGTCTAGCCACGTACTGACGCATATTAATACGTTAATTGCGTGTATTGAAGCCAAGCGATTTACGATGGAATAAAAGGTGCGCCAATCATTTTTTTTGAAAAAATGAAACTTTCTTATATCCTATTCGTATATGTTATTACAATGTATTTCAACGAAAGAGGAGGATTCACATGCTCAATATAGGCCACCACTTTTTGCGTTACGCACTCGCCTTCGTAATCGGGCCAATTGTTACGGGCATTACATGGATGGGCTTCGGTCTACCATTTTTCATTAGTGTTTTTGCTGGGATTGTTGGTTTTGGCGTTACAGCCCTAGCAACAAAATTCTTTCAAAAACGTGCTATTCGCAAACAATTCAATTTAACAAAATCAGAATATAAATTAATCGATGAACAACTACAAGAAGCAACCGATACAACAGCTATGCTCGCTAGCTTATTTACAAAAGTCCGTTCGATTAAAGGCTTCCGCCAATTGTATGATATGAACAAAACCGCTAAGCGTATTGTCAATATCGTCAAAAAAAATCCGCTGAAATTTTATCAAGCGGAAACATTTTTCTACGCACACTTACCTTCTGTTGGAGAGCTTGCTGAAAAATACGTCACGTTATCACGTGAAAAAATCAAAGACCATGATGTGCAAATCGCGCTACGTCAAACGCAGCATGCACTAGATGAATATAATCGCATGTTAGACGAGGATTTACGCGAAGTATTAGCAGACGATATTCAGTCGCTGAAAATGGAGCTTGATTTTGCGAGTATTACTGCAAAACGCTTCCACGAACGTGCCGATTCAGAGCCTGTTATGCCAACAAAAAAGCCGCAACAACTCGATGAAATGGACGAATTCGAAGCAGCACTACAAAAACCTGCCAAAGAACCTGTTTCACTTGAGAAAAAAGAGGAATTAGATAAGCAACAAGATATCCCGTTCCGCGAGCCAGAGCTTGTACCGTTAAAGCGTGTACAGGAGCAGCCGCGAACACGTATGGAACGTCGCCACTTTAATAATTAGGGAGAGATGATTTTATGACACAAAATGATAAATCGCTGGATGACTTATTAAAAGACCCCTTTACGATGGATCAATTACCACAGCAGCAACCGGTCGAAGCTGTACAGCCCGCAAAGCCCGTACGCGAAATGGACCGCTTAACACCTGAAGAACAGCAAAAAGCACACGAACTAGCGAAGCAGATTCCTATCGGACAAACGGAGGCCATTTTATCATACGGAGCAAATGCACAAGCTGCTCTATCATCTTTCTCTAATAAAATGCTCGACCATGTCCAAGCAAAAGACGTTGGTGAAGTCGGTTCGATTTTAACGGATTTAATGAATAAATTAAATCAATTAGACCCTGAAGATTTACGCGAAGAAAAACCAAAGGGCCTGAAAAAATTATTCCATAAAGTGCAAAAATCAGTAAACGAAATGATGACAAAATATCAAAAACTAAGCACACAAATTGATCGCATTGGCGTTCAGCTAGAACATTCAAAACGTGGTTTAGTAGATGACGTGCGCATGCTTGACCAATTGTATGACCAAAATAAAACCTATTTTGAGGCTTTAAATGTCTATATTGCAGCGGCAGAAATTAAGCGTGATGAAATCGTCAACGAGATTATCCCGGCAGCCCATGCTGAAGCAGCAGCATCGAATGACCAAATGAAGGTGCAAGAAGTGAATGATTTAAACCAGTTTGTGGACCGGTTAGAAAAACGAATTTACGACTTGCAGTTATCACGTCAAATCACCTTGCAATCGGCTCCTCAAATTCGTATGATCCAATCAACGAACCAAGCGCTTGCTGAGAAAATTCAATCATCGATTATGACATCGATTCCATTATGGCGTAATCAAATTGCAATTGCCCTTACGTTAAATAATCAACGTAAAGCGGTAGAGGCACAAAAACAAGTGACGCAAACGACAAATGATTTATTATTACGCAACTCTGAAATGCTGCGTATGAATACGATTGAAACCGCACGCGAAAACGAACGCGGCATTGTCGAAATCGAAACATTAAAGAAAACACAGGACAATCTTGTGCAAACGATTGAAGAAACATTACAAATCCAAGCAGAGGGTCGTGAAAAACGTCGCGCCGCTGAAATTGAGCTTAGTCAAATGGAACAAGATTTAAAACAACGTTTGCTACAACTACAGTACACAAAAAACGAACAGCAATATCGTTAATTCGTTAAGAAGCGAGTGAATTACTCGCTTCTTTTTTTATTGCTAATTTGCGCATCATCTACACAAAATAGTTGTTCAGAAATTACTCATTAGCTCAGAAAGCGTCTTTTGGATACGACTTATTTTGAAATAAGTGTCAAAACAAAACCATCGTCCTATACATTTTTTTCATTTTTGTAAGCATCATGCAAAAGTTGTCAACAAAAACCATTATTTCGCGCCATATCGCAAAAATGTACAATAGCATAAGCAGCTACTCTGCCCGTTTTTTAAAGAAATCGGGCATTTTTCATCCTCTAGCGGTACAATAAAAGGAATTTGGGCGTTAGATAACGCTAATCATCTTAAAATAAATGACAATATATTCTAAAGAAGGAATTGGCATAGGTCGTCTTGAAAAATCTTCCCATTCTCGATTAAAAATGCCCCGTAAAGTGCGCAAAGCGGTCAAAAAACATCCCGTAGAGCACCAAAAATAGCCTCTCTTTTTTTAAAATCAGGACAAAACTTACTACATATCGCCAGTATTTTTTGTATGTATTTATCTTTTTATAATAAAAAGGCATATCGTTACTACAGTTGCAGGTCTATTCACTTAGAGCTGTCACATATTCAAAAATATGTCGTATCTAAAAGACGCTTTCTGAGGTAATTCGCGATTTCATTTCACGATATTAAAAAAGCCGCTCCTATATTAGGAACGGCTTCTCAATTAACGAATCGTTAATTTTGTCATGTAATAACGACCATTGATATTTTTCACCGTATACTCAGATACTTGGTGAATATTTTTTGCGGCTTCTCCGGCTTTTTGTACGACATAATCTTCATTTACCGTCGCAATAAATTCCGTGCTGCTTAACTTATTAATTGATGCAATTTGATAATTTCGTAAATCAACTTGCGTCCCTTTTTCTTGTAGCCCTCTAACGTAATTCGTTTGACTGCTTAAAAATTCTGTTCCTGGTGCGATAACTTCACTTAAGCTATTGGCATCACCATTTACATAATAGACAAAGTAAGCATCTAGTAACGTGTTCATTTCGGCTTTAACATCTGCTGTATTGTTGTCTGCTGTAGTATCTTCTTCAGGTTGCTGAGGCGTAGCAGCTTGCTCTTTTTTACCATAGTCTTCAAAAACAAGCTCTGTTGATGTCGTCGAATTAACCTTAATCGTTTTCGACGTATATTCTTTTCCGTCCTCTTCAAATTTCGCTTGTAAATCAAAGGCGCTATTACGAGGCACTACTAGTTGGTTATCTTCGATTAATACATCTGCTTTGTCGCCGTTCACATAAAACGTTAAATCCTTGTCCTCATAGGTGCTCGGAATAGAGACAGGTGAGAATAACTCCATTTCGGTCGGCCATTCATTCGTATACTCATTATACACTGCACCTGTAAACACTTTTTCAACTTGACCGTACGGCGAATCCCAAATAATTGTATAATCATATTCACCTGGTAATAATTTTTGCTCCCATGTATCCGCACCCCTACCGAGCTCATCTTCCTTCCCATCAAATTTGATTTTTAAGTTTTCTTGCTCTGTCGGTACTGTGACAGCTGCAGAAGTTGGCTCGATCGCATAATTTGTAAACAAGCCCCATTTTTTCGTTTTAAGTAACGTTAGTTTATTTTGCCCTGAATTAAAGGCCAAATCACTTGTTGTGGCATTGTCTTGCTCCATTTTCTCAAAAGCATTGATGGTCTCAGTTGCTAGCTGTGCGCTATTTTCCTCTTCAATCATCTTACCAAATGCTTTCTTTTCAATAGCTAAATAATCATCCATTGATACTACCGATAAAAAGTCGCTTGCTTTACCTGTTTCTGATGCCTTATCAAGCTGTTTGAGTACGCTTGATTTATTCCCGACTGTAAAGAATAAAATGGCAAAAGCGATAACACATAATGCGATAATGCTACCCACAATAAACAGGGGCTTTTTCGATGATTTCTTCTTGCTTGGTGTCACCGTTTTTTTCTCTAAACGTGACGTTGTTTTAGGTGATTCTGCTGACGTCTTTGTTAGATTGATTGATGATGTTGCGCCCTCTACATGCGTTGGATTTTTAGGAATTTCTTCTTTAGGCAATGGTTTGCCACAGGTTGAACAAAAATTATTTGTTACTTTGTTTTCCGCACGACAATCCGGATTGCCACAAATTTTTACTTGTTTCATTGTATCCACCTTTTACGTTTATTTTAAATAATTGACGTTTGTCTTCCTATGTATAACATGCTCGATTGTTTACTATCTAAACGAGCATGTTATTACGTTTTAAAACCATTTCCTTTTTATTATAGATGAAAAGGTTTTATAAATATACAACATTTCCCATTAATTATACGTCATTTTTGTATATTTTCGATTTTTCTAGTAGATTCCAATCAAATTTGAGCCACTTCTAGTCATTTACGTACTTTGAATCACATAACGAATGAGCTTGCGAAGTAGGCGCAGTGTAATATCGCTAAACTGCGCAACATCCTCTGCAGTGACAGATTTATTGCCGTAAATCGTTGCGAACAGATGGCGCTGCTCGTCCGTTGGTTGTTCCATATTTAAAAATAAATGCACGACTGAAATACCGTTTTTCTCCGCTTCCATTACAGCTTCAGCTGTATCGAGCACCCCATTAGTAGCATAGCGGAATGCAGAGGGCTCCCCGTCTGAGAAAATGAGCAAGAAGCGATGTTTTTCGTCGCGCTGCAATAGGCGCTTCGCCATCCAGCGAATCGCAAAGCCATCGCGATTGTCCTCATGTGCCTCTAATGCCATAATGCGTGCGCCGTCATCTTGCACCCCGTCCTCAAGACGGTGTAGCCACTCAAACGTATTCGGTTGCTCGGTTGATGTTGCCTCGTAGGCATCTTCGTAAAAGCACACCATATCATGCGCGATTGCAAGCTTACGCAGCACATCATGGAATAACAATACGGCCTGCTTCGTCTCGTCTAATTTATCAAGCATCGATGCAGAGCCATCAATCAATAAGCCAAATACCGCATCTAATGGCTTGGCGGGTGCATCCTTTTTATAAAAAGGCTTAGGACGCTCATCCGTCACAAACTGTAGCAACTCACGGCTATTTAAGCGACCATACGATAAATGTGTACGCTTGGCGACTTGCTTTTGCGCCATTTGCTTTTGAAACTCGAGCGTCATTGCCTTCACTAACGGTTCTTGCTCAGTACGGAAGCGTAGCAGCTCACTTAGTTGCTGTGCATCCTCCGTTTTTTCAAGGCGCGTCTCCTCATACGTAACATGGCGGTTATCATCGCCAAATGCTTCACCCGCATGCTTTTTCGTACCACGCTGTAATTTCTTCGTTTCCGGGATATCGTCTTTTTTAGGCTCCGCTTCGTGATCTGTATCGCCGCCCGTTCCGACTTCACTAACGTCATTTTGCGCATCGCCTTCTTCGGCATCGGTTGATAGACTACGGCCCTCATTACCACGCCCAAGCTCTAAGCGTAAATGCGCCCCTTCTTGTTCCTTCGTTTCACGATGCCAGGCGCGAAATACTTCCTCAATCGTTTCCTTCGCGGTGTCCTTATCACCTGTAGCTAAGCAGGTTGCACCTTTTGATTCGATAAAGGTCACTGCATCAGGCACAGTATCAAATAATGCATAAAAGTTTTGTTTCAAATCCTTCTGTACACGCCGCTCAATTAAATTCATTAAGCGCCATGCGAGCGCGATGCTATCATTTGTGGACGTAACGTCATAAATGCCCTGCATTTGCCAGCGAATTTCCTCAAAGCCATCCGTTGGTAGTGTTAAGGTGCCTTCATTTGCTGCTACATATAAATAATTAATGGCGTATTCTGCATACAGTTGCTTTTGACGATGTACATTCATTTGCTGACGATGAGTCGCGCTATACGTACGGCGGCGCACATCAAAGGCCTCCGCTGTGCCAGGACGCTGTTTGGATACATATTCGACTAAACGAAATTCTTCTATTAATAATACGAGCTGCCGGCGTAGACGCGGTAAGCTCTCATTCTTTGTGTCATCGACATAATCTAGATAAGCACGCACATCAAATGAACGCCAAAAACCTGCTGCCATTAAATAAATATCTGATAGGCGCCCTAAATGCATAACGGCTTCCTCGCGGTGGCGCCAAAAGACGGAAAGTGATAATTTCTGCTGCTGTGGGTTCATTTCAATAAGCTGGCGTTCATTAATCGCGAGTTCCTTATTACCTGCTAATGCGCGTGCGAGCATTTCATATTGCAACATTTGACGTGCATTTAGCTGTTCATTATTAAATTGAATAAACCGGCCCATTTCTGCCATCGTTATCGCCTCACTTTATCCACGTTTTTGCAAGTTCAATGACAAGCTCACGTTCACTTTGGTCGGCTAATTTTTCAGCAATCGCATAGCGTACAGCACGCAGCGGCGCGATAAATTGTGCAAGCTCCGTCGCATCTAGTAAGCTCCGAATCGATGCCGCCTCCTCGCTCAAAATGCCTTGCTGTACTTGATTTTTTAAATCCTCTGCAAGCGAGAGCATCATTGTTTTGATCGCTGGCAGAAGCTCAGGGAATCGCTCATCCCATAATTCGCTTAATTGCTCCCCTGAAATATACGGCACACTGTACGATACGAAGCGGTTTTTCAGCGCCTCATTCATCGGTGTCGTACCAATATAGCCTTCATTGATGGCCGCAATGACGTTAAAATCCTCATGTGCATAAATGACTTCTCCGGTAAATGGATTTGTCAGCATTCGTCGGTGATCGAGCACACTATGTAAAATCGGCAATGTCTCGGCCTTCGCCATATTAATTTCATCAATGTATAAAATATGCCCCGCTTTCATCGCCTTAACAACAGGTCCTTCCACAAAATCAATCATCGTTTGTCCCTGCTGCTGTACAACGGTTTTAAAACCTAGCATACTCTCCGCATCAAGGTCGACTGAGCAGTTAATGCTATGCATCGGCTGATTAAAGTATGCAGAAATCGTTTCCGCCATCTTCGTTTTTCCCGAGCCAGATGGTCCCTTTAGTAGCACCGGCTTTTTCAGCGCAATGCTCACGAGCACATCCTCTAGTAAATGCGCATCCGGTGAACGGTAGCCCCCTGTAGCGATGAGCTTCGTGTCCGCTGGCTCATATTGGCGTTTTAAACGTGCTGCGTGTACGTGTTCGATTAATTCCATGAAAAATTCCCTCCTAAAATAAAAAAGCGACTGTTTGCTTAATGGTAGCAAACAGTCGCCTAGTCGTCTAATGATTACGCGAAATAAGATTTGTAGAAACCGCCAACGTGGCCAGAATTGTCTACGATGAAGATAAATTCTTCTGTTTCGTTTTTCACTTCGTACTCTTTACCGACAGTTAAAACATTAGATACTAAGAATTTTTTAGCATCAGTATTTGTGCATGTTACTTTCTTGATTGTTGGTGCGTTTTTCCAGTTTAAATGGATTGTCATTTCAGTCACAACCTCTTTCTATTAAATTCCTTCTTATTTTACCCGATTTTGCGCATATTGTGTAGTTCCCCGATGAAAAAGGCTGTGCTATGATTAATGGATTAGGAGGGATTCGATGATTTTAAGTTTTATGTCAGGTGTGCCAACGTGGTTTTTTGTTTGCGCATTCCTATTTGTCATTGCTTTTATCGCTTATTCAGAGTGGAATTCTCGCCGCTAAGTGCTGTGGGGTGAAGCATCCTTATATTTAAGCAGAATGGAGGTCTTTTATTGATGAAAACAGGTTATTTAGCCAATGGATTATTTAGCTTTGGCGACCGCCTTGTGAACGAAATTATCGCAAAAGAAGTACGTCAGGCGCTTCCTGGCGTTGATTTATATGTGCCACAGGAAAATGGCGCGATTAACGATAAATCTGCGTATGCAGATAGCGCACAAATCGCCTCGGCAGATATGGATGCCTTAATGGCGAGCGACTTTTTAATCGCCGTTATTGATGGCGTTGAAATTGATAGTGGTGTGGCGGCAGAAATCGGCGCATTCGCTACATTAAAACGCCCTATTTTTGCGTTACTAACCGATTCACGTCAACAAGGACGCGATAATGTGAAAAAAATCGATGCATTAAAACAAGATGCAACGGAAAACCAATTTATTTACCGCAATCTATTCGTTGTGGGCTTAATTAAGCAACATGGCATGATTGCTTCTTCTGTTGAAGAGCTCGTGGCGGCATTAAGCAAAAAAGATTCGCCTTAGTTTGATTCCTTTTTCCATAAAAAATGAATCAACCAATTAAAAGGAGAATAATTTTATTATGTGGTTTTTATTTGCAATATTAACATGGATTTTATGGGGTGCGGCTAACCTCTTTTATAAAAAGGCGTCTGTAGAAACGGATCGTCATAGTCATGCTAAAATCGCCATTATGGTCGGCTTAGTAATGGGGATTCACGCAACGATTTATTGGATTACAGCAGATGTTCATGTACAGGCACAGGACTTCATTACGTATTTACCAGTATCTGCGCTGTATATCGCGTCGATGATTTTTGGCTATGTAGGCTTACGTTATTTAGAGCTATCAATTGTTGCACCACTCCAAAACTCATCAGGTGCTATTACTGTATTACTACTCTTATTTTTCTTCCCGAAAGATATTACATGGGTTCATATTACCGGCTTCGTCTTTATTTTAGCAGGTATTTTATGGTTAGCCTTTATCGAGAAGAAATACGATGATATCGAATTACGTCGTAAAGGCATTCAAGTCGATACGAAATATCGTTACGGCTTTATCGCGCTAATCTTCCCGTTACTATACGCATTACTTGATGGGGTCGGTTCATTCGCAGACGGTGTTGTGTTAGATGAACTCGCACTGATTAAAGAAGGACCAGCCATTATTGCGTATGAATATACATGGTTTGCAGTAGCCGTTGTGTACTTTATTTACTTAAAAGCAAAAGGCGTCGATTTCAAAATCCGCGAGCAAAAAAATGGTGGAATTGCCGCTGTACTCGAAACAGCAGGTCAATTCTTCTACACGTATGCGATGGCGTCAGCAGCTGTGTTAGCAGCGCCAATCATTTCTTCGTTCTTCGTGTTCTCAATGATTTTAGGACGTATTTTCTTAAAAGAAAAACTATCCAAAGCCCAGTACGGTGTCATTTTCCTTATCTTTATCGGGATTATGATTTTAGGCTACTTGGACGTGTAATTTAAAAAGCAGGCACTTTGTGTCTGTTTTTATTTTGCCTAATTTGCTCGAAAAAGCATTAAATTGTCGTTTATTTTCAGAAATATTGAATTGTTCAGAATTAATCGTTTACTTTTACACTTCAACGCGATAAACTAAATCTACTTTATTTAACGGCTTACAAGGAGGATTTATTTTATGAAAGATTTCTTCAATAAACTATTAACCGGGATGAGTATCGGGATTGTCGTTGCACTGATTCCAAATGCCCTTATCGGTGAGATTTTGAAATTATTAATTCCAACATTCCCGGCACTATCCCATGTACTAAATGCCACGGTGCTCGTGATGAGTATGCTCCCAGTATTAATTGGGATTACAATCGGGATGAGTTTCAAATTAACACCGATTCAAACAGCAAGTATCGGCTTAGCGGCGGTGCTTGGTAGTGGTGTCATTACATTCACAGAAGGTGGCATGGTTATTTCAGGCATTGGTGTTGTATTAAACACCGGGATTACTGCAGCACTGGCGGTACTATTCGTCCAAACAATCGGCACAAAATTAAAAGGCTACACGATTTTATTAATGCCGACATTAACGGTTTTAATTCCAGGGATGGTCGGCTATATGTTACTTCCTTATGTCAAATCAGGTACCGGCTATATCGGTGAGGGGATTGCATATGTAACGGGCCTACAACCCGTTCTTATGGGTGCCCTACTCGCAGTCATTTTCTGCCTCCTTATTTTATCACCACTTTCAACAGTTGGTGTGGCAACGGTCGTATCACTAACAGGCATTGCCTCTGGTGCTGCGAACTTAGGAATTGTAGCAGCAGGTACAGGTTTATTCCTTGCAAGCCTAAAAGCAAATTCCGTCGGTACAGCGCTCGCACATGTGCTCGGCTCACCTAAAATTCAGATGCGTAACTTCTTTATGAAGCCCAAAATGGTGACGCCGATGCTCATTACTGCAGCCGTTCTTGGTGCGATGGCAGGTGTGTTAAATATTCAAGGAACGCCGATGTCGGCAGGCTTCGGCTTATCTGGACTTGTTGGGCCACTAAATCATATGAATCTTGTCGATGGCGGCTGGTCGATGAAAAATACACTTGTGATGCTTGTGACATTCTTCGTCGTACCCTTCGCATTAAACTTCGTATTAATCAAAGTATTTATGCTCAAAGTGAAGCTAATTCAGCCAGCAGATTATAAAATTGATATTGAATAATGAAAAGACGAGGCTTTGACAAAACACATCACGTTCCTTTTTGAACGTTCGCAACAAAAACCCGGAACCGCACAACAGTGCGATTCCGGGTTTTCTTATGTTCACATATATGCTCTAGCCTCTATTGTTATGCGTCATAAATTTGTTGCATATTTTCACTCCAGCGTCCCTCTTGTTGCAAGCGTTCGATGCATTTTTTAGCTTGCGCAGCAGTAATAATTGTTTGACGCTCCCATAATTTTAAATAATGTGGCACAAATTGATGTGCCTCTTCACTTGGGTAGCGTGCTACATCCAATAATTCACCGACGAAATACACATCTGCCTCTTCATCTGGATTTTCCTGCATATAATGCGTTGCCGCTTCTAATGCTTCACGTAACTCATCTGGTGATTCCGCGTTATTTAGCTGTTCCTTAATATCGTAAATCGCCATCTCTGAGTCCGCTTCATCATCGCCCTCATCATCTTCCATAAATTGCTCCCCGTCATAGCCAAGGCCTGTAATAAAGGCATCAAATGACGGCGCAAGTTCAATAACATCTTCATCCGCAGTAAAAACTAGTACAGCCGGCTCTGTAGCGCTCTGACGATAATCAAAGGCAAACCATTCCTGGCCATCTCCAGCAAAAATGACGATATTTTCTTCTAAATTGTATTCCTTGATTAACTCTGGTGTGTCTTTTAACGACGGTGAGCCCGTTGTGCCATACATATATTCAATTAATAACGGCTCTGCTAATTGTTCATTATTATAGCTCGTATAGCGTAGCGTTCCTCCGTTATGTACTTTTAATTGTGCTACATAACTTTTCGGTAGCTTCACGCCTAATCCGCGCTCTACAGCGACAATTTCTGTATATGTCGCGCCTGGTGTTTGTTCTTGTTCATGCCAAATTGTCATCTATTCCACCCCTTCATTCTTTACTCTTCTTATTCCCTTTCATCAGCAAATAATCCTTTATTATGGTACATTATTTACAAAAGGAGGGTTCGTATGAAAAAAATAGGGATTATTGTTCTCGCTATTATTATTTGTATCATTGCCGCCGTTGTAATCGAGCAAGCAGATGAGGCCCCTTCACCGAATAAAAAGGTGCAAACAGATGGTGATATTCGCGTACATATTATCGATGTCGGACAGGGCGATGCCATTTGGATCGATACGGGGAAAGAAAACATCGTCATCGATTCTGGCAATAAGGGTCAAGGGAAAACGGTGATTAATTATTTAGAACAGCATGATGTCAAAGCGCTTGATGCTGTCATCTCTACTCACCCCGATGCTGACCATGTAGGTGGCTTAGCTGATGTCATCAATCATTTCCCGGTGAAGACCGTCTATGCACCGCGTGTGACGCATACAACACAAGCCTACAAGGAATTTTTACAGGCGGTGAAAAAGCAAAAGCTATCGATTAAAGTAGCCAAGCAAGGCGTCGATATTCCGTCGGTGGCTGAAGGTGTAACGATGACCTTTATTGGGCCAACAAAGGATTACTCAAAAGCCGACTTAAACGACTGGAGTGCCGTCCTTGAACTTACGCATGGACAAAAGAAATTTTTATTAACAGGTGACGCTGAAACGCCTGCTGAAAAAGATATGCTAGCAGCAGGCGTATTAGAGCCGATTGATGTATTAAAAGTGAGTCACCACGGTGCAAGTGAAGCATCGAATACTGACTACTTAGCTGCGTTACAGCCTGAATATGCAGTCATTAGTGTCGGTGAAGGGAATCGCTACAATCACCCAACAGCCGATGCACTGAAGCGTTTAAAAGCGACTGGCGCTAACATTTTACGTACAGATCAGCATGGTTCTATCATCTTTACATCCGATGGACAGACCATTTCAGTTGAGGAGGAGCGCTAATGAAGGCCATTGTTGACCGTTTTGAACTTTGTCTCGTTGTCATTGAATTAGAAGATGGTACTACACAGGACATTCCGCGTTCACAATGTCCCGATGAAATCGAAGTCGGCCAAGCAATCGATATTGCGGAAGATGGAACGATTACGATAGATGAGGCGCGCACCCAAACACTGCAAGAAGAAATCGATGAACTTGCAGATGATTTATTTGAAGAGTAACAACACAGAGAATGGGAAATTCCCATTCTCTTTTTATTTTTCTCTAAAACGGGACATTTCATCACGATAGATAAGTAAAAGGATTTAAATATAGAATAAAAGTGTGTTATTTTCTATTTACTTTATAATAAAAAACATAAATAAATTGGTTTATTCCTTTATTTTCTAAATAAGGATTTTGAAACAATTTATGAATAAAGAAAATCAAGTTGTTTCAAATAACGATTTTTTTATTTATATAGACCTAGTCATACAGATTTTTTTGTACCATTTTACATTTCAGGAAGTCACACTTCATTTTTTATGCGACTATACTTTCTATCGCATCTACCTAAATAATCCAATGGAATAAAAAGGATTTCTTCACTATTTACGCTACCGTAAAAAAATTGTAAATTATTTCTTGAAACGAATTATACCTGGAAGCGAGGGGTTCCTTATCATTGAACCAATTTTCTGTTTATGTCTCACATAACTACCCACTACTTAAATTATTCCAAGATTATTTAAGGATCGTCGACACAGCCTTTTTCACAGAAGTTTATAAACAAGATCGTGAAGAAATTCAAACTATTTATCGCACTTACCTTTATTATTCTGATATCGATTATGATATTGTAGCTAGTGCTATTTGCTCGACAATTCGAACACTTGAGGATTTCATGCAAGGCCATGCACACAAACACATCAATCGGCTTCATTCATTTATAGAAGCAGTGATGGAAACGGCTTTAGTTGATGTTATTGACTATACCTCACTGCTATTTGATAAACCAAAACATTTATTCAATCTTTGATCCCATCTAAAATATAGATGGGCTTTTATTTTGAACGCATAAAAAACGCCTACGTTCATGACGTAGACGTTTAATATGGGTTTGGACGGAATCGAACCGCCGACACTTAGAGCTTCAATCTAATGCTCTACCAACTGAGCTACAAACCCGTTATGAAAATGGAGGAGGTAGAGGGATTCGAACCCCCGCGCGGTTTAACCCGCCTGTTGGTTTTCAAGACCAATCCCTTCAGCCGGACTTGGGTATACCTCCAGAAATTATATAAAAATAAAAATGGTGGAGCCTAGCGGGATCGAACCGCTGACCTCCTGCGTGCAAGGCAGGCGCTC
>NZ_HE578956.1:873716-898362 GCF_000307285.2 Kurthia sp. Dielmo | reverse complement strand
AACTACTTCCGCATACCGTATGTTGTTTACGACTATTATATTATCACAGCATATTATTAGCGTCAATATTTTTTCGTTATTTTTTCAAAAAAAGAGACGGGGACATGCGTGTAAAAATAACCGCTCCTATGAGCATAAGAAAAACCGGAATCGCACTAGGCGCGTTTCCGGTTTTTCGTTACGAACCCTAAAAAAGCAACAGGACGTGTTTTGTTCCATTCTCCTATCGTTAGGTCGGGCATAAATCCTCTGCTAGCTGTATAAAATAACGACTGCCATTAATTAATGCGCGCTCGTCTAGTCGAAACTTCGCATGGTGGAGTGGATACGGGTCGCCAAGTGCCTTATTATACACGCCTAATAATTGCATGGCGCCAGGGACAACCTCTGTATAAGCTGAAAAATCCTCGGCAATAAATAACGGCTCTGGTATTGGCACAGTACGCATTTCACCGACGACCGCAATGGCCGCCTGCTCAGCGTACGCCGTTGCTTCCTCATCATTAATGACAGCCGAACAGCCTAAATCCCAGTCAACACTTGCGGTTGCACCGTGCATCAGGCACACATTATGGACGATTTTCTCTAATTGCTCGCGCGACGCCACACGTACGCGTTCATTATGCGAGCGAATGGTACCGCCGATTTTCGCTTGGTCATCAATAATATTCGGTGCACTACCACAGTGAAACATTGTCACAGACAATACCGGTGTATCGAATGTGGGCATTTTACGCGATACAATTGTCTGTAAGGCCGCTACAATTTCTGTACCGATAATAAGCGGATCAGTGGCTTTATATGGCTCGGATGCATGACCACCTTTCCCACGTACCGTAATTTGAAAATCATCCCCTGCCGCATTCATTTTACCTGAGCGAAGTGCAATTTGCCCCGTTTCATAATCTGGATGGACATGGAGCGCGAAAATATAATCGACATCATTCATAATGCCTTTTGCGACTAAATCAACCGCGCCACCTGGTGCAACCTCCTCGCCGTGCTGAAATATAAAACGAATTTCACCCGCAAAATCCGTTCCACGGGCACTAAGTTCACGTGCGGCGCCGAGTAGCATCGCCGTATGCGCATCATGGCCACAGGAATGCATGACACCAGCATGTTTTGATTGAAACGGTAAATCCGTTTCTTCTTGAATCGGTAGCGCATCCATATCTGCACGAAGCGCAATTGTTTTTCCTGGCTTAGTGCCTTTTAGTACGGCTAGTACACTCGTTTCTGTAAGTTTTGAAAGGTGTAAATTCGGCATTGTTTGTAACTGTTTCTCTACATAGGCAGCCGTTTCAACTTCATGATACGACAGCTCCGGGTATTGATGTAAATGACGTCGCCAAATAATGAGTTGTTTTTGTAAATCCTTCATGCTGTAAACGCTCCTTTAAAACGGACCATAATTTGTCCATTGTGCAATTAATAATAAAATAATCGACGCAATCGTCATCATGATGCAGTACGGCCAAATCCATTTCAGCCATTTTGTATACGGAATACCCGCAATCGCAAGTCCCGCCATCAGTACACCACTCGTCGGGAAAATCATATTCGAAATACCATCCCCTAACTGGAAGGCCAGCACCGACGTTTGTCTCGTCACACCAATCATATCTGCTAGTGGTGCCATAATGGGCATCGTTAACGCTGCTTGTCCACTACCTGATGGTACGAGGAAATTCATGACCATTTGAATAAAGAGCATCCCTACTGCATTAATCGACGCAGGTAAATTACCGATTAGGCCAACGATAAAATGAAGAATCGGATCAATAATACGTGCATCTTCTGAAATAACGAGAATGGCCTGCGCGAAACCGATAATAAGCGCCCCACTGACCATATCTTTCGCCCCGTCTACAAAGCTATCCCCCATATCTGACACTTTCACCGAACAAATCGCGCACATCATAATCGCTGTCACTAAAAATAGCCCGCCAATGACGCTAATATACCATTGATACTTCATCACGCCGTATATTAATAACATAAAATTCGCTAATAAAATGAGTAACGCAATCAAGTGGCGCGGATTCATTTTATAAGCCAAATCCACTTCAAAATGTTCCTCACGCCCGAACTTACCGTACTCCCCGAGTTCCGGATTTTTCTTCACTTTTCGCGCATGCCACACAATATAGCCTACTGTAATGACATAGAAAACAATAAACGTAATAATGCGTAGCCACATCCCTGAATACATTGGTAGTTCAGCAATCGTTTGCGCAATTGCGGTATTAAATGGATTTGTAATACCCGATGCAAAACCTGTCGCCATGACACCAAGCATGACGGTCGCAAAGCCCGTCAACGCATCCATTCGAAGCGTAATCATCAGTGGAACGACAATGGCAATATACACAAGAGCATCCTCTGCCGCGCCAATTAATGACCCTAAAATCGCAAAGACGAGAACAAGCAGTGGCACTAAAATCATTTCGCGCTTTCCAAACTTTGATGCTACCTTATGGATAAAAGCATCAATCGCGCCTGATTTTTTCATCATGCCAAGTGCTCCACCAAATAAAAATACAAATAAAATAATTTCTGCGCCTTTTACAAGCCCTAAATGAAAGCTCGAAATAAGGCCCAGTGCATCGGTTGGATGCTTATCAACCGTTTGGTAACTCTCCGGGTTGACGAGCGTACGACCATTTTCTTCGATGCGCTCATATTCCCCTGCAGGCATTATGTACGTTAAAGCAGCCATAATAAAAATAATCGCCACCATTAACACAAATGGGTTCAACGTGCTTTTTTGTTTTTTCATCGCCTCATCCTCTCTTTAATTGTATATATACCCTATATTTTACCAATTAAATCGATAAAAAAAGAAGAGGCTAGACGGTGTCCTCGTCTAGCCTCTCCGATTCATTCTTATGCTTCTGCAGATGCGTCAAATGAGCGTTTTGCAAGCTCATCATCTAGCATGATAACCGCATTTGAATCTTTGCGGATACGTTCTAATTTCGCGATCAAGTTGTCGAATGTTGCTTCTTCTTCTACTTGTTCGTCGATAAACCATTTTAAGAATGCCATTGTCGCATGCTCGCGCTCGTCTAAGGCAATATCTGATAGTTCATAAATACGTTTTGTTACTTCTTTTTCATGTTTTAATGCTGTTTTAAATGTATCAAGTAATGATGTAAAATCATTTTTCACTTCTGGGAATGGTTGGATTGTTACGCGGTAGCCCATATCGCTTAAGAAGTTATAAAACTTCATTGCGTGGAAGCGCTCTTCTTCTGCTTGGATTAAGTAGAAGTTTGCAAAACCGTCGTAGTTTTCATCTGTGCAATATGCGGCCATTGCAAGGTACGCATGTGCTGAATAAAATTCAAAATTTAATTGGTCATTTAATGCTTGATGTAATTTTTCTGATAACATTGAAATGCCTCCTCTTCTATGTTTCTGTTCCCATTATACCCCATTTGTTTGAAATCATGCAGGTTTTCAAATAAATAGATTTTTCATGTTCTAGCTTCTGCTATACTAAAAGTACATGGTGAAATTAAAGGAGATTTTTATGATTACGTTAGCAATACACACCGCCAATCAATGGCCAGATAGTGTGTGCCATATTAGCTTAGCAAAAATCCAGCAAGGCCAAATAATCGATACACTCGACACGTATATTTACGCCGAAGAATTCGATCCTTTTTTCACGAGCCTGCATGGTATTCGCGCGGAGGATGTCAAACAAGCGCCGACATTTAAAGCATTTGAGCCCATTTTAACACAGTGGCTGACAAATGAAACAGTAGTCGCCTACTATGCACCTTACGAGGAGCAAGTGCTACGTGACGTGTATGCCGCACAGGGCAAGCTCGTACCAAATGTGAACTTTTTAAGCTTATTGCAACGTGCGAAAACCGAGTGGCCACATATTACCCCTTCACTGCCGCATATCGCGCTCCAAGTAGCACCAACACTCGCGCCAACAGAGGGAGAAATGCTTGCAACGATTCTTTGTGCGATGCAGTGGACTGAGACAGATCTAGTGCTGACTGCACCGAGCGCAGTAAGTTCCGTACAGTCACTTGTAGGGGAAACGATTGTTTTCACAGGCGGCTTAGAAGGTATGACGCGTTCAACTGCCGCACGCTTGATTCGACAACAAGGGGCAATGTTTAGCAATACGATAACAAAGCATACGACGCTACTCGTTATTAGCGCGAGCAGCCTTGAACGACATGAGCGCACCGGTCAAGAAAGCACAAAATGGCGACGTGCTAAGCAATTAATCGCACAGGGACAAACACTTCGCATTATCACAGAACAACAATTTAAAGATTTTCTATAAAATAAAGAGGCTGGGACAAAACACGTCATGTTCCTTTTTTAGCGTTCGCAACGAAAAACCGGAACCGTACTACAGCGCGATTCCGGTTTTTCTTATGCTCATAGGAGCGGTTGTTTTTATACATATGTCCCAGCCTCTTTATGATGCGCATCGGTTACTTATATAAATCTTCCGGCAAATCATACGTTTCGATTAACTCATTTGTAGCGGCATCATAAATATTCATGACCGCATCAAAATCCTCTTGCGAATGCCCATCATATACTTGGTAATACATAAGCGATGAGGCCACAGCTAATAATGCGGTCTCTAACCCCTCATCATACTGCGAAAAATCAACCTTCACATCGACAATCGTATGCGAACGATTCACTAAAATCTCGGTAAAGGCAGGATATTGCAGTTGAATCGATGTTAAGTTTTGCTGTACTTGCGATTCAATTGCCGCCATTGCCTCGCGATAATTTGCGTGTGACAGTTTATATGTAACATGGGTATCCGTTGTCTCGATGTCTTTTGCTAGTGCCTCATCTACTGTCCCCATATAATCAGGCTCCATTAAAATTGTGACACCTGTTAAGCCTTTATGCACTTCGACGGGCTCAGTGACCTTATTTGTCGTACAGCCTGACAACATCACTGTCAGCGCAGTCGTTACTACTATCCATTTTTTCATGCAAACACTCCTTATATCTCTTTAAGTATAAGAGAAAGTTGTGAGTAATTGCATCTAAAAACAATGTACAAAAAAAGTGGGTGGCACGATATGCGCTACCCACTCTTACGCTAAAGCCTAGTAAGCTCCCCAGCCCGCATCCGCTTCGATTACTTGACCTGTCACAAAACTTGCTTCATCAGAAGCTAAAAATAATGCAAGTTGTGCAATTTCTTCTGGTTCCCCAACACGTGGCATTGTCGCTTGACCTGTTTGTTGACGCGCCATACCTGCTTGCGAAATATTGCGCATCGAGGCCCCAATATTTGTTTTAACGCCACCTGGTGCGATGCCATTACAACGAATATTTTTATCCGCATACATATACGCTGTGTTTTTCGTTAAGCCAACGACCGCATGTTTTGATGCTGTATAGGCGGCACCAGCACGCGCACCGTGAAGACCACCGGCTGAAATATTATTGACGATAACACCGTGACCTTGTGCTAAAAATAGTTTCGATGCAATACGCATTGATTTCATAACAGCTGTTGTATTAATGGCCATAATTAAATCCCAGCGCTCATCCTCCACTTCATCCACTGGCTCCATGCCATCCATAATACCGGCGTTATTTACAACGATATCTACTTGACCATACGTTTCAACGGTTTGGTCATACATTTGTTGTAATGCTTCGCCGTCCGCTACATTTGTTTGAATCGCAAACGCTTGGCCACCCTCTGCTTCGATTGCAGCAGCTACCGCCTTAGCACCATCTAAATTCAAATCGGAGACAACAACTTTTGCGCCCTCTTTGGCATATAATTCGGCGATTGCTTTCCCCATGCCTGATGCGGCACCTGTAACGATTGCGACTTTATTTTCTAAACGACTCATGTAAACCTCTCCTTTACGAATCAACATTTGTTCATTTATTATTATAATAATGGCGCGAAACCGTTTGCAAAAATCCCGCATTTTCCAAATGAACAAAACAAGGCTCTTTTGTTCATTATCTTAAAAGGAGGTCATCATGTGTCGAGTTCCCGCACAGAAAAAACAACGCATGCATTCCATACAGCGATGCTGTCACTGCTTGAAAAGCATCCGCTCGACCAGCTGTCTATCACACAAATCTGTCATACAGCAGGTCTGAATCGTGGCACATTTTATTTACATTACAATAAAAAAGAGGCGCTCTACGAAGAGGTCATGGAAGCTATTATCGATGATTTACTCGATGCATATTTTGAGCCGTATGAAAAAAATCCGCAGCTTAGCACACAGACACTCGATGCCTCAACGATTTCATTTTTTGACCATATTTCAAAATACCGCTCCTTCTATGCAAGCATTTATAAATACGATGCGAACGCACATCTTCAAAAGTGCATTTATGACAAACTGCATGAACTATTTTACACCGATTTATTCTATCGGAAAGATACCGATCAAACGATTGACCTTGTGTTATTGGCTGGCTATCAAGCCGGTGCGATTTTAGGCATGGCTCGTACATGGATTTTTAATGATTTTAAAGACGATGTAGCGCATCTCAATACACAGCTCAAAAAAATCATGCTCTTAAATACGTAAAAACCGGCTACTTTACATTGCACATCTTGTAAAGTAGCCGGTTTTTTTAATTTCGATTCGCAGTCGCTATTTCTACATAGAAGGAAGCTATTTTATCAGGTGTTTCACGCGTTTCGCATGCTAGCCATTCAACTAAACAGGAGACAAGTGAAGTCGCAGCCATTGTCGCCAAATAATTATTTGGAATATTTTCACGCAAAGAAATCCACGGGTGTGGGCATTCTCCATAAATAAACCATTGTTTAATTAAATGACTCAACTTATTACTAAATGAAATACTACTTGGATTCAACAACAACGTTTGAAATACTGTCATGTGCTGTTCAATATATGTAAAAAGGTTACCCGTATATTGCAAAAGCTCATATCGCTTTGGTGATTCGAGTGAAAATTCAATTTTTGTACGTAATACATATTGTTCTAAGTCCATTAAAATAGCGGATTGCACAGCCTCAAATAACTCATCTTTATCCTTATAATGCAAATAAAAAGTGCCACGATTAATATCAGCTTTTTTTGCAATTTCTGCCACAGAAATTTTTGCAAAATCTTTCTCTTTTAACAGCTCTAATAAAGCGTGCTGAATCACTTCTTTTGTCGAAGTGTGTAGGACTGCACTATTTTTCATCCTGCCCCTCCTTCTAAAATAATAAGTTCTTATCGTTACTATCGGATTTAAATATTTATTTTTTACTATTTCTATTTAAATAATCCTAGTTTTTTATTTAAATTTATAAATTTCCTTAACTAACGTTACCTATTTCACACATTAAAAAAATTCTCTTATCTTTTTATTTTATTTTTTTATATCTATGTTAATAGATAAATAAAAAATAGTAAAAAATTACATTAAACTCCGTATAAAAAAGCAGAAATTGCATATTACTGCGAATTTCTGCTTTTTATTTGGGCGATAATCAACTGCTTTTAAGCTTTTACGTGTAAGCTATTTTTCGCATGAAGCCCAACTAATTTTGCCATTTCAATAAATTGCTGTTGTTGTGTATCATCTAATACAGAGAAAATCTCAGCTACTTTTTTCTCGTGTTGCGGGAAAATATCATCCATAAATATTTGACCTTTTTCCGTAATCGAGGCAAATGTTACACGACGATCGCTCGGACAGGCAAGGCGCTGTGCAAAACCTTTTTTCTCTAATTTATCCACTACATATGTGATACTACCACTCGTAATCAAAATCTTCTCACCAATTTTTTGAATCGGTTGATCGCCCTTATGATATAAAAGCTCAAGTACCGCAAATTCCGTCATATTTAAGCCGTATTTTTGCATATCCTTACGAAGCACTTCTTCAATTGATTGTGATGAACGTAGTAAGACTGTTAATGACTTTAATGCTACTTCTGACATTGTAAGTCCCCCTGTATCTTTGAAATATATATCTTAATTTAAAGATATTTTATCAAATTCACTACCAAAAGTCAATGTCCTTGCCTCACAAATAAAAAAAGCCCGCTTTCGCAAGGCTTCTTTCAGGATTAAGCAATGTTTAATTTTGCTAATAATTGTTCAACGCATTCTTCAATTGAATAACGTTCTGTATCTAAGATAATTTCCGCATTTTCTGGCTCTTCATAGGGTGCTGAGACACCTGTGAAGTTCGGAATTTCACCACGTTTTGCTTTTTCATATAAGCCTTTTGGATCCCGCTCTGAGCACGCTTCGACAGAGGCTTTTACATACGCTTCAATAAATTCGTCCTCTTCCACTAATTCACGGACGATTTGACGATCTGCACGGTAAGGTGAAATAAACGCTGTTAAAACAATTTGACCGCTATCAACGAATAATTTTGCGACCTCTCCGATACGACGAATGTTTTCCTTACGACTATCCTCATCAAAGCCAAGATCGTTGTTTAGGCCATGGCGAATATTATCTCCATCTAGCACGTAGGCTTGTTTATTACGTTCAAATAATGCGCGGTTGAAAGCATTGGCCAAAGTTGATTTACCAGATGCTGAAAGACCTGTAAACCAAACGATAACGCTTTTTTGACCAGATTGTTGTTCACGTTCTTGCTTTGTTACAGAGGCTTGATGCCAGACAATATTTTCTACCATTATGCATTCACCTCTACTTGTTTCATACCTTTGATTAAAATTTCAACAACCTCTTTACGGCTGAATTCTTTTGGCGGTACTTGACCTGAACGTAGCATTTCACGCACTTTTGTACCTGAAAGAATAATATGGTCCTCCTTACCGTGTGGGCATGTTTTTGTTGTCGCCATACCGCTACAAGCGTTGCAGTAGAAGCTATGCTCAAATTTAAGTGGTTGAATTCCTAATTCTTCCGGTGAGAATTCATTGAAGATTTCTTGTGCATCGTATGTGCCGTAGTAATCACCTACACCTGCATGATCTCGTCCAACGATAAAATGTGTACAGCCATAGTTTTTACGTACTAATGCATGGAAAATTGCTTCACGTGGTCCTGCATAGCGCATGGCTGCCGGGAAAATTCCTAAGTGCACGCGATTTTCAGGGTAGTAATTTTTCAATAATACTTCATAGCTTTCCATACGCACATCCGCTGGAATATCATCTGATTTTGTTTTCCCTACTAATGGGTTTAAGAATAATCCATCAATTGTTTCAAGTGCCGCCTTTTGAATGTATTCATGCGCACGATGAACGGGGTTACGTGTTTGGAAGCCTACAACTGTTGACCAGCCTTTTGCTGCAAATGCCGCACGTGTTTCTTCTGGTGTAAATGTATAGGCCTCAAATTCTGGTTCTTGGTGTTTAATTAATACAATCTCACCACCAACATATGTATCCGGACGATTTAGCATTTGTTTAACACCTGGGTGTGCTTCATCGTCTGTACGGTAAACATTCACTGCTTCTTTTTGTTTATCTGGTGTATAAATAGATGAAATCGTAATCGTACCGTATACATCACCGTCACGTACTAATTTTGCTTCATCACCAATTGTTAAGTCTTTTAATTCCGCTTCTGCTACAGGTAATGCGATTGGAATCGACCAAACCGTACCATCTGCTAAACGCATCTTTTCAACAACACTCGTATAATCTTCTTCATTAAAGAAGCCAGTAATTGGGCTATAGCCACCAATACCGATTAACTCTAAATCACTTTGTGCGATTTCATCGATTGTAATGACCTTTGTTAAAGCCGATGTATCATATTGTGGGTTGAAGCGGTTCACTAATGTGCCGCCATGTGCTGAAATTGTCATGTTTTTTTCTCTCCCTATTTCTGAATTATCAAATAATTAACCGTGCAAGCCACACTCTGTTTTTCCTTGTCCTTGCCATCTACCGGCACGTAAATCCTCTGCAGTCCAAGCTGGTTTTGTACATTTCTCACAGCCAATACTTGGGTATCCTTGATCATGTAGGACATTGTACGGAAGATCATATTTTGACACATAGCGCCAAACATCCTTCCACGTCCAGTGAATTAGTGGGCAAACTTTAATCGATTCGAATTTTTTATCTTCATTAATGAAGTTTGTTTTCGCACGCGCACCGCCTTGCTCACGTCGCAGGCCTGAAATCCATGCTGTAGAAGCCGATAATACTTCATGCAATGAATCGAGCTTACGCAGCTGGCAGCACTGATTCGGGTCAGTCTCCCATAAGTTTTCACCATACTCTTCCGCTTGTTGTTCAAGCGTTAGCTTCGGTTGTTTCATGTCAATTTGCAGTGCTGGATATTTCTCTTTTACTTTATTAATTGTGTCATACGTTTCTTTAAAATGAACATTCGTATCTAAAAAGACGATTTTTGCATCGGGTTTGACCTTCGAAATTAAATCGATCAGTACAATCCCCTCGATACCGAAACTGCAGCCATAGACGATATCATCACCATATTCGTCGTATGCCCATTTCAACGTATTTAATGCGCCCTTGTACACCTCATCGACTTCAAAATCAGGCAGTGTCGCATCTTGAATTGTATTAAACGTTAACATATCGTTCACCTCTATTTAATAAAAAAAGACACCGCATCGCCGCATAAATATATTATGGACGTTGGCAGTGCCTCCAGTTGTCTGGTCAGCGTATCTATTCGGTTCATCATGATGAATTGTTTCAAAGTATAAACCATTCATTTCCGAGTTGTCAACTTGTATTTAAGAAAAAAGTTTTTAATTCATAGTTGACTTATCGGAAATAAACTCTTAAAGTATAGTAAAGCATTTGTACATGAGCTGATCAGACGACTGAAGGCTACAAAGGCGCAACCGACGTATTTCTACGTCCTACTGCGTCTTTGTAGCCTTTTGTCATTTATACATATTTAGAGGATGTGAATGAGATGAAAAAACGTGCCGTTACCGTAGCAGCGCTTTCGTTATCACTATTACTCAGTGGATGTTCATCGAGCGATAGTAAAGGAAACGCTGAAACGGTCAACCTATTAAATGTTTCCTATGACCCGACACGTGAGCTTTACGAAGATATTAATACGGCGTTTGCAAAAGAATGGAAAAAAGAAACAGGACAAAATGTGAAAATCCAACAATCCCATGGTGGTTCTGGCAAACAAGGACGAGCCGTTATCGATGGCTTACCTGCGGATGTTGTCACACTCGCACTCGCCTATGATATTGATGAAGTTGCCAAAAATCGTCATTTAATCGATAAGGGCTGGGCCAATGAATACGCCGATCATTCTTCGCCTTATACATCAACAATCGTTTTTCTCGTACGCAAAGGCAACCCGAAAAACATTCAAGACTGGGATGATTTAGTGAAATCGGATGTCTCTGTTATTACACCAAATCCAAAAACTTCAGGAGGCGCGCGCTGGAATTACTTAGCAGCATGGGGATATGCAGCGAAGAAATACGATAATGATAAACTGAAAATTGAGAATTTTATGAAACAATTATATGGCAATGTACAGGTGCTTGATTCAGGTGCACGTGCCTCGACGACAACCTTTACGGAACGTGGCATTGGTGATGTATTAATTTCATGGGAAAACGAAGCGTACCTATCATTAGATGAGCTTGGTCATGATAACTATGAAATCGTTACACCGTCAATGAGTATTTTAGCGGAACCTCCTGTTGCGGTTGTCGACAAAAACGCCAAACATAAAGGGACTGAAAAAGTTGCAGAGGCGTATTTAGACTTCCTTTATACAAAAGAAGGTCAAAAAATCGCAGCGGAAAACTATTATCGTCCGCGCGATAAAGAAATTTTAAAAGACTATCAGAAGCAATTTCCTAAAATCGATATGCTAACAATTCGTGACTTCGGTGACTGGAACAAGGCGCAGGCCGAGCATTTTAGCGACGGTGGCACATTCGATAAAATTTATACGACGAATTAAGAGGTGACTTTACATGACGCTATCACAGCATACTACGACGCCAACAAAGCGTAAGAAAATAACGGTATTACCCGGCTTCAAATTAACACTTGGTTATACCGTACTGTACATTAGTATTTTAGTTTTACTACCATTATCAACACTCGTTTGGAATACGATGCAGTTATCATGGGCCGATTTCTGGGCCGTCATTACAGACCCCCGCGTCGTTGCCTCGTATAAAGTAACATTTGGCACCGCCCTCATTGCCGCCATGATCAATGTTATTTTCGGCACGATGATTGCGTGGGTGCTTGTGCGCTATGACTTCTTCGGTAAGAAATTGATTGATGGCCTTGTCGATTTACCATTCGCTCTGCCAACAGCCGTTGCCGGTATCGCCTTAACCGCTTTATATGCACCAAATGGCTGGATTGGTCAATTTCTACCGTTTCAGGTCGCCTTTACACCACTGGGCATTATCGTAGCACTAACATTCATTGGACTTCCATTTGTTGTGCGTACTGTCCAGCCAGTGCTTGAAAATGTAGGAGCTGAATCGGAAGAAGCAAGCGCGTCACTTGGCGCCAATCGCCTACAAACCTTTACAAAGGTCATTTTTCCGGAGCTTATTCCAGCGATCTTAACAGGCTTTACACTCGCCTTCTCGCGCGCACTTGGTGAATACGGCTCGGTCGTTTTCATTGCCGGTAATATGCCAATGAAAACCGAGATTACCCCGCTGATGATTATGACGAAGCTTGAACAATATGATTATGCAGGCGCCACAGCAATCGCCGTTGTCATGCTTGTCGCATCATTCGTTATTTTACTAGTCATGAATACGATTCAATGGCTCGTTAGCCGTAAATATACTGTGTAAGGAGTTGAAGCACCAATGGTTATTTCACTGGATTCATCCAAACAATCGGTTAAAGCCGACCCGACATCACTTAAAGAACCGCGTATCGTTCGCATTGCGCTTACGACGCTTTCACTATTGTTTTTATTTATTTTTCTCGTTATGCCGCTAGCAGTTATTTTTATTTCGGCATTACGCAAAGGGCTCGATGTTTACGTCGCCTCGATTACAGAATCGGATGCACTTAGCGCCATCCAATTAACGTTATTAGTAGCGGTTATTGCGGTACCACTGAATACGCTTTTTGGTATTATCGCCGCTTGGTGTATTACGAAGTTTAACTTCAAGGGACGGAACCTGCTTATTACAATTATCGATTTACCATTTGCCGTATCGCCGGTTATCGCCGGTCTTGTTTTTATTTTAGTATTCGGTGCACAGGGCCTATTTGGCGAATGGTTTTTAAATCACGACTTCCCGATTGTCTTTGCGCTACCAGGGATTTTACTAGCCTCCCTCTTTGTGACGGTACCATTTGTAGCTCGCGAGCTTATTCCACTTATGCAAGCACAAGGCACGCAAGAAGAAGAAGCGAGTGTATCACTTGGCGCAAACGGCTTCCAAACCTTTTGGCATGTCACACTGCCCAATATTAAATGGGGGCTTTTATACGGTGTTATTTTATGTAATGCCCGCGTCATGGGCGAATTCGGTGCGGTATCGGTCGTATCCGGTCATGTACGTGGCTTAACAAATACGATGCCACTACATATTGAAGTACTTTACAATGAATATCAATTTACTGCAGCCTTTGCGGTTGCATCGTTAATGTCGCTACTGGCGATTTTAACGATCATTATTAAAAACATCATCGAATGGAAAACGGCACATCGCTAAGGGGGAACTTACATGAGTATTACGATTCAAAATGTCAAAAAACAATTCGGCGATTTCACAGCCGTTGACAATGTCTCAATCGATATTGAATCCGGAGAATTAATCGCGCTACTTGGCCCGTCCGGCTCAGGAAAAACATCATTACTACGCATTATTGCAGGTCTTGAGCAATTAGACGAAGGCGCTATTTTATTCGATGGTGAAAACATTACAAACATCCATGCGAAAGAACGAAATATTGGCTTTGTGTTCCAGCATTATGCGTTATTCCGTCATATGACGGTGTTTGATAATGTGGCCTATGGCTTAAAAGTACGCCCGCGTAAAACACGTCCATCTAAAAAGGAAATTCGCGATAAAGTCATGACGTTACTATCACTCGTCAAGCTTGAAAATTTCGCTGATCGTTACCCAAATCAATTATCTGGTGGGCAGCGTCAGCGTGTAGCACTCGCTCGCGCATTAGCCGTCGAGCCAAAAGTATTATTACTTGATGAACCATTCGGCGCGCTTGATGCTAAAGTACGTAAGGATTTACGCCGCTGGTTACGCAAGATGCATAATGAATTCCATGTAACGAGTATTTTTGTGACACATGACCAAGAAGAGGCGCTTGATGTAGCAGACAGAATTGTTGTTATGAATAAAGGCCATATCGAACAAGTCGGTCCACCTGAGGAAGTATATGACCATCCAAATAGCCCATTTGTCTACGATTTCTTAGGCAATGTCAATTTATTTAAAGGACGTATGCAAAATGGCCAACTTGTAAATGGCAACTTCTCAGTGGATGTCCCCGAGGCGGAGACGACATCCGAAGCTGAGGCAATTGGCTATGTTCGCCCACATGATATTCATATTGAGCGCACGAAAACATTTGACGATGCCGTACAGGCGAATATTATTTATATTCATGCTATCGGGCCAATCGTGCAAATTGAATTACATCGTGATGATATCGATGAATATTTAGAAGCGGAGCTACCGAAAGAACAATTCCGTGCACTTGAATTAAAACGCGGCGAACAGGTCTACATTCGCCCTCGTCAGTTAAAAGTATTTATTCCAGAAGATTTTTCAATTTAAGCAGCAAAAAACGGTCAGCGCATTACGCGTTGACCGTTTTTTGGTACGGGGGAGCAGCAATAAAAAAACCATCCTTCTTCGTTTGAAGAAGGATGGTTACTACTTTTACTAATTATACATGCGCTAATTGTGCTTCAAGTTGTGCAATAAGCTGACGAGTTTGAAGTGTTGCGGCACATTTTTCACGTGCATAACGAATGCCCATCAGATGATCTTCTTCTGAGAAATCCGCTACAGCATCGGTAATATAAAATGGCTGAATATCGTACATAAAGGCCTCCGCAGCCGTTAAAAGACAGCCGATATGCGCGTAAATACCACAAATCATTAATTGATCGCGCTCCCACACATCCTTCATGAGCTCTTCTAAATTACTTTTCTTAAATGCACTATAGCGCCATTTCGTCATAACCGTATCTTTTTGTGTTGGCGCAAGCGCGGGTGTAATCGCGGTAATCGTATCGTCCTCACGTAGACCGTCACCCCAGAAATCGGTTAGTAAAGCACGGTCCTCTGCATGCTGGTCCCCTGGCTGTGCTGTATAGACAACTGGAATTTCTAATGTAGCGCATAGCTCTTTAATGCGCTGAATATTGGCAATCAGCTCAGGGATTGGCGCCTGTGTTTGATCATAATAGCTTAAAAAGTAATTTTGCATATCATGCACAAGAAGTACGCTACGTTTTGCATCTACTTTCCAGTTGATTTTTTCATTTACTTCCTCCACCTTTGGCATTGGATACGATTGAATTTTTGGAATTGACATGATTAAAACTCTCCCTTCGTTGTTACCTCTTCAGGCATTGCATTGAGCATTGTTTGGAATTTCGCACCGGTTTCACACGCTTCTTCAGCCGGCACAGATGTTTCAACAATGCCCGCCCCTGCATAAAGTGTTAGCCCTGTTGCATGGATTTTCCCGCAGCGAATCGTCACGACCCATTCACCATTCCCTGCTGCATCCATATAGCCGACGATCCCAGCAAAATAACCACGGTCAAATGGCTCGATTTTTTGAATGGCGCTAAATGCCGCTTCGCGAGGTTGACCACAAACAGCGGGTGTCGGGTGTAATAAATTAGCAAGTTCAAGAGATGACAGCGCCTCTTCGCCAACCTCTGCTGTTACGACCGTTGATAAATGAATCATTGAATCGGTATATAAAATACTTGGTGAGGCTGGTACATGTAAATTTTTCACATGCGGCCCTAGTGCCTGTTTTACCATTTCAACGACGATGCGGTGCTCATGTAAATCCTTCGCTGATTGCATTAATTCAGCTGCACTCGCCGCGTCTACCACTTCCACATATGTACGCTTTCTAGAGCCAGCGATTGGATTAGCAGTAATGCGGTTGCCCTCTCGTTTAATAAGCAGCTCAGGACTTGCGCCAAGTAATGTTTCATTATTTGCTAATGGAATCGAATACGTATAACCTTTGTCATTATGCGTTGCTAAATAATGCAGTAGCTCACGATGTGGCACGCTTGGCGCCTCGATTTCAAGCGTACGCGCTAGCACAACCTTTGTCATACTACCTTGTTTAATTTGCTTCACCGATGCATCTACCATCGCTTCAAATTTTGTGCGACTTGGATACGATGTCACACGCGTAGCGTCAAACATTGCCTTCGCTGCACGTTCATCTTCATACGCTTCATTGGCTTCAATTTGTGGATGAGAAGCAAGCTGTAGTGCCGGCTGTTTCGTAATATCAAACGGAATGGCACCGACAATGACCGCCTGATCATCGTCCGCCGCATGAAGTGCCTTCATCATTTGTTCATTCACAGAAGCAAGTGAATGACATGTAGGTATATTGACCGCGGTGCAAGCTGTGCCTACAATTGTTTTTGTCGGTGTTTTAAAAAATACATGCTTTGTTGAAAGCTTTTGTAATTGTTGCTGTAGCGAATACGTTGTAATCATCGAATTTCCTCCTAGACTCCTAATGTAGCGCCGCCGTCGACTACGACATTGCCCATCGTAATATGATTTGCCTTTGATGATAGTAAGAATAAAATGACGTTTGCGATATCTTCTGGCTCTGCAATTTTTTGTAGCGGAATACCAACTTTATAGCGCGCTAAATTCCCTTGAATCACATTGGCAGCACCTGATTCATCTTGCCACATTGACGTTTGCATATTCGTAAATGTTGACCCTGGTGACACAACATTACAGCGAATACCATAAGGAGCTAATTCTAGTCCTAGTGCCTGGCAATAACGAATTGTTGCTGCCTTTGATGCACCATATGCGCCAATATCTAAGCGCGGTAGAGAGGCTGAGTTCGACCCAACGACCACGATATTCCCTTGCTGACGCTGTTTCATATAAGCTGCGACATGCTTCGTCACATGAAATACCCCTTTGACGTTTACATCAAATAGCTTATCCCACTGCTCTTCTGTACAATCACATAGATTGCCAACAACGAGTACCCCTGCCACATGCACAAGTGCGGTAATTTGTCCGATTGTCGCTTCGATTGTATCAATGGCAGCCTTCACTGCTTGGCCGTCACGAATGTCGACCACGAATTTCTCGACATCCGGTATTTGCTGTAATTTTTCTTCATCATAATCAATGACTGCGATTTGTTGATATTGTGCGCGTAATTGGTCGACAACTGCACGACCAATCCCATTTGCGCCACCTACTACTACTGCTACTTGCTGTTCCACTACTCATCATCCTTCGTCTGTTTTGGTAATACGAGATACATCACTGCTGCGATACATGCTGGAATCGCAAACAATAAATAATTCCAATAATTTGCGACATTCGCTGCTAATAAATAGCCCCCGATCAAGGGACCAACAATCGCACCGAGGCGTCCTACTGAAAGTGCAGCACCTAATGCGGCACCACGACAGCTCGCATCATAATAGCTTGCGTTACAAGCATTATTAAGATTTTGTGCACCAATCGACGCCGCGCCGCTAATGGCGACTAATACGTATAGCACCGGCATCGAAAAATGACACATAAGTAGTACTAAGCAAACTGCACCTAAGCTATACAGTGTCGTTTGCACAATACGACTGCCGAAGTGGTCCGCCACTAAGCCCCCGATAACTGAGCCGATAATTGCCCCCATATTTAAGGCGCATAGGAAGCTAATACTTGATGTAATGCCATAGCCCTGTGCACGCATGAGCTGTGGTAGCCATGTGCTTAAGCCGTATACGAGTAGTAATCCCATAAAGCAAATCACCCAAAACGATAAGGTGATTCGTGCACGACCCGCCGTAAATAATGCGCGTAGCGGCTGTTTCTTTTGCGGTTGCTTGGTGTGCCACTGGACATCTTCTTCAAGGACGAAATCCGGATTCATTTTTTGAACGATGGCACGCATTTTCTCAGGCTCACTTTGCGCTAGAAATGGTAAGGATTCCGGTAAGGATTTAATCATCCACGGTAGCACAATAAGCGGCAATGCACCGACAATAAATAATGACTGCCAGCCAAAATGGGGCATCATATACATGCCAAGCAGCGCGACTAAAATACCGCCTAGCGAATAGCCGCTAAACATAATGCCGACAAAGCGATTTCGCATTTTTCTTGGTACGTACTCTGCCGTTAATGCGACAACAAGAGGGGGAATACCACCAAGTCCTATACCGGCGATGAAGCGGCAAATCGCGAAAAAGGGAATCGATGTGGCCAATGCATTGCAAAGCGTAAAGACGCTAAATAGCACAACACAGTACACTAAAACCTTTTTGCGTCCTAATTTATCAGCCAGCACCCCGGCTAAAAATGCCCCAATTAAGCTTCCAACAAGGGTAAGGCTTGCGACCATACCAAGCGTCGCAGCAGAAATGCCCCACTCTTCATGTAATACTGGAATAACGACGCCTAATACTGATAGATCATAGCCGTCAAATAAAATTAAAAACATCGTCCATGCTAAAATGGTTAGATGTACGCGTGAGACGCGACTTTTCTCGATGACTTCTTCAACAGAAACCATTTGCATATAAAACACTTCCTTTAAAATCTACAAGTTGTGGACGCTGTTTTCGGTATGTGCAAACTGCAATCGTAAAAGTGTCGTAAACGGTCCGATAAACATGTGGACGCTGTCGTTCGTTATGAAAATAGAGGCGATTTCGTTCAATATGCATCGCCGCTAAATCATAATTCAAACCAACACCTAGCATTTTGCCGTACGCTTCCTTCGCAGTCCAGACAGCGCTAAACGAGCATTTACCGGCTAAAATACGCTGCTGCTCCTTCTCATGAAAAAGTGGCATAATCGACTCAATGATCGCGGTATCACGCCACTCACAATCAACACCGATTTCTTCCTCCGACAGCGCAACGACAACAAAACCATTACTATGTGCCACATTAAAATGTACCGTGCCATGCTTCGCAAACGGCTTACCGTATGCTGTGTACGCAATTTCTGAAAAGCCAATTAAATGCTCCATCATATAGCCGGCTAAAATGCACGTCCGCTCATCCTCTTGTCGGTAAAAGCGCGCTGCCTTTTCGACACGCGCTGTTGGTAGCTCCTTTTTCATCCATTCAAAGTCCAAATCAGTCCACTGTAAAATGGAGCTCGTATAAACGATTGTCATGGCACACACTCCTAAATTACTGGACTTAAATTCTGCCAGTGTTGTTCAATATACGCATCACAACGTTCTTTTTGTGCTGGGCCAAATTGCTGTACCCATCCTGCTGGAATATCGATATAAGCTGGCCATAATGAATACTGCTTCACATGATTTTGCAATACGATAAACGTTGCCTCTGGTTGTTCAAATGGATTAAACATGATGAATCATTCCTTTTTTAGTAAAATAATCGGCCATTTTCGCGCCAATTTCACGAATCGGTTCTGGCTGACACATATCTTTATGACGACACGCAATTTCATAAATATCGATATTGCCAATGTATTCCTGCCAAATGCGTGGATCAACCGCTTCAAACCATTCTGGTAAAATGGTCGATTGGTAAAAGAGCATCGATGCCTGACTACGACGCGGCTCATGGGCACGCAGTAACGTAATCGAGTTCATATACGTTTTTAGTAAACGCTGTAGGGTATCAATTGATAAGCTTGCAAGTGCACTACCTTCTTTTTTCAATAATGCGAGTACATTTTCAAGCGTCGGCTCACCTTCGATCAGTTCAACGTCCAAGCCACCTAATGCTAGTAACGCTTCAACTGCTTCCTCTTCAAGTGTCTGGTCCCCCATTTTATGATGCACCGGATAGGCATCTAATACGATTAGATGCGCCTGCTCACCTTTCGCCTCTAGCTGTACGGCCATCTCCTGCACGACATTGCCACCAAGTGACCAGCCTAACAATTCATAAGGGCCTTCTGGCTGCACGCGTTTCATTTCCGTAATATAGCCTGCCGCCATCTCGATTAATGTTTTAGGTAAGGCAACTGCTTCCGCAATGCCGACTGCTTGTAAACCATACAGTGCTTGCTGCTGTGGTAAATGCTGCATAAGCCCTGCGTAGCACCAGCTTAAGCCACCTGCTGGATGGACACAAAATAGATTGTCGTTGCCCTCATTTTTACGCAGTGGTAATAAAGATTGTAACGAGCTTTTCTCATCAAGGTCTTCCATATGAAGGCATAGCTTCGCAACAGTTGGTGCCTCAAATAAATGCCCAATCGTTAAATCCATATCAAATGTTTGCTTCACACTAGTCATTAATTGCACCGCCAGTAATGAATGCCCGCCAACTTCAAAGAATGAATCATGAATACCAATTTGCTGATTCCCTAACACATCTCTAAACAGCTGGAGCATCACTTCTTCTGTTGGGTTGGTTGGAACATCATTTGTCGAAGCATACTGCGGCTCTGGCAATGCCTTCGTATCAAGCTTGCCATTAGGTGTCAGCGGCATTTCTGTTATTTCAATAAAGGCATTTGGCATCATATAGCTTGGCAATACACTTGAAATTTGCTTCGTTGCGGTTGCTTGTTGCCAATCATCTGCAATGACATAAGCGAAAATTCGTGCGTCATCCTCACTGTATTTTTTCACGACAGCCACTGCCTCACGTACACCCGCTACGGCTAATAATGCACGCTCAATTTCTTCCAATTCGATACGGAAGCCTCGAATTTTCACCTGATGATCAATGCGGCCAATATACGCCAAGTTGCCATCAGCAGTCCATTTCGCTAAGTCACCTGTGCGATACATTCGACTGCCATCTGCTTTAAATGGATTGGCAATAAAGCGCTCTGCAGTCAGTGCTGGGCGGCCTAGATACCCATGCGCAAGCCCATCACCCGCGACATACATCTCACCAATAACACCTGCTGGCACTGGCTGTAGCATGGCATCTAGCACATAAATTTCTAAGTAAGGAATCGCCTCACCAATTAGACTTGCTTGGCGCTCCGTTACGAGTTCTTCACTCAATACTTGATACGATACATGGACCGTCGTTTCGGTAATACCATACATATTAACAAGCGTTGTCGCCTCTTTATATTTGGCATACCATTTACGCAAACGACTAAAGCTAAGTGCTTCACCACCAAAAATAACGGTTCGTAGCTGTAATTTTTCGTCTGTCGCTTGATCTGCTTCAATCAATTGATAAAAAGCAGATGGCGTTTGATTTAATACCGTCACACGCTCATCAATTAATAGACGATGGAATTCCGATGGAGTACGGCTGACATCAAATGGCACGACAACAAGCTTCGCACCCGTTAGCAGTGCACCCCAAATTTCCCAAATCGAGAAGTCAAAGGCGTACGAATGGAAGAATGTCCAACTATCCGCCGCACTAAAGTGATACCAATCGTCTGTCGCATCGAGCAAACGAATCACATTATTATGTGGAATGACAACACCCTTTGGCTTTCCTGTAGAGCCTGACGTATAAATGACATAGGCTGGGTGCTGTGGTGTAATAGCCACTTCGATATTATCCGTTTCATACGCTTCAAATGGCAACGTCGCCATTACCATTTCTGCCCCGTAGCCACGCGGTTCGTCAACGACAATGAAGCGTGGGTTCGCGCTCTCTAAAATATAGTGAATGCGCTCTGTAGGATAGTGCGGATCAATCGGCACATACGCCGCACCTGTTTTTAATACCGCCACAAGTCCAACAAGCATATCAAGACCGCGCTCCATAATAAGCGCCACATAATCAAGTGGCTTAACACCCTGTGCCTGCAAATGACGTGCGAGCTGATTCGCTCGTTCATTTAACTGACGATACGTTAGTGTCTGTCCTTCATACGTGACAGCGACTTGTTCTGCATAGGTGATGGCCATTTGTTCAAAACGCGCGACAATCGTTGCCGGTGCATAATGCTTCGCCTCTGTGACCGCCTGTGTCAGTAATGTCGTTTGTTCATGCGGCAGTAATAATGGTAATGCGGTAAGCGTCAGCTGTGCATCACTACTTACCGCATCGAGTACTTGCTCAAAGCGCATCAGTAAATCCTCGATAATTGGTGCTGTAAATTTCGTCGCATCATATTCTGCGATAACAGCTAATGCTTCTTCACGCCAATCAAATTCAAGCGCTAGCTCAACCTTCGCTGTGTCTGTTTGAATCAGGCGTACATGCGCTTGCTGTCCTTCTAATGTCAGTGTCAGCGCTGGATTATTTTGCATCGTTAGCATGACTTGGAATAATGGATTTTTCGTCCCTGTACGACGTGGATTGACACGTTCTACTACTTGGTCAAATGGTACAAAGTCATATTTATATACCTGCTGGTTCATGCGATGGGTCGCCTGTAAAGCTTCCGCAAAGCTCGGATTATCACGCCACTCATAACGATACACAACGGTATTCATCATGAGACCAAGCATGTGCTGCAATGCTTCGACAGGGCGACCATTCGTTGGCGAGCCAATCGTTACATCATCCCCTGCGCCCATTTTCGTTAGCAGCATACTAAAGCCTGTTTGGAGCACCGTATACAAGCTCACACCTTGCGTTTGCGCAAGCTGCTGTAGCTTTTGCATTAAGGTTGCTGATAACTCATGGTAGGCATGCGCCCCTGCCACATCACTCGTTGTTTCTTCATAAGGTAGGGTAATTTCATCTGGCACATGCGCAAGCTGTTGCCCCCAGTAATCAAGTCCCTGCTGTGTAACATCACGCGCAAGCAAGTGCTCCTGCCACGCCACATAAGCCCCGTAAGACATCGGCGCTGTACGCGGTGCCAACTGTTCATAAGCATAAGCGAAATCATCTAAGAAAATCGACAGCCCGTAGCCATCAATCGCAATATGATGGAAGAGGAATAATAATGCATCTTCATATGCAAAGACCTTTGCACTCACATGCTGTGCTAAATCAAAAATCGTATGGATGTCTTCCCTTTGTTTCATCGTTGTCGATAACGTTACTGGAATCGCTTGTGTTACTAGTTGTTGTACTGGCCTACCATCAATAACTGTATACGTTGTGCGTAAAATCGGATGTTGCTGCTGTACGATTGCTAATGCTTGTTTCACACGCGCTAAATCATACGATACACCCTCGACAAGCAGTGGAATATTATATGTCGCGGATGGATTCGTTTGCTGCATAAACCACATCCCGCGCTGTGTTGCACTTAGCGCTATCGTTTGCTGTGCTGGGACCTCGGTCATTTCCGGCCAAATCGTTTCGCCATCTGCCTGGTCAATAATAGCTGCAAGCGCACAAACCGTCGGATGCTCAAAAATCGTCGCAATCGTTAAATCGACTTGCCATTTCTCCCGAATTCGCATCATGAGCGTTGTCGCTAAAATAGAATGCCCACCTAAACGGAAGAAATGACTATCACGTGATACCGTCGCCACCTGTAGCACTTCTTTATAAAGGGCTGCCACTTGCGCTTCAAGTGGTGTATACAGTACTTCTTCCACTACCGCTTCAACGGTCGGCATTGGTAGCGCATTGCGGTCAATCTTACCATTCGCTGTTAATGGCCACGCTGTAACCGCGCACCAATATTCCGGCACCATATAGTCTGGTAGTGTTGCCGCCAATTTTTGCTGTAGCATCTTTTCATCTACCACACCGATCACATAGGCGATTAAACGCGTATCATCGGCAAATTGCTTCGCCATGACAAGCGCCTCTTCTACGCCAGCTAGCTTCACAAGTGCCGCTTCAATTTCAGAAAGCTCAATACGGAAGCCACGAACCTTCACCTGAAAATCTGTACGTCCGATATAATACAGCTTGCCATTTATACGTTTTACTAAGTCCCCTGTTTGATACATGCGACCATACTGCTCTGTAAACGGATTGGCAATAAAGCGTTCTGCGGTCAATGCCGGACGATTGTAATAACCTCGCCCAACACCCTCACCAGCAATGTATAAATGCCCCTCACTGCCATCAAGTACCGGCTGTAAATCCTCATCTAAAATATAAAGTGCCGTTTGGGCAATGGGCTGTCCTAATGTAATATCCGTAGCATCGGTAATCTGTGCCATCGTCGACCAAATCGTTGTTTCAGTCGGTCCATACATGTTGTATACCGCTTTTGTCGTCTCAAGCATACGCGCTGCCAGTGCTTCGGGTAGTGCCTCGCCACCAACAAGTGCCGTCACATTTGCTAAAGCCTGTGGCACAAAGCGTACAAGTGTTTTCCATAGGCTTGGTGTAGCTTGTAAAAATGTAATGTCATGTGCTTGAATCAACTGTGCTAGACGCTGTGGGTCATGAATATCTGCTGCATCACTTAGCACAACAGCAGCACCAACTGTTAATGGTAAAAAGCATTCAAGCATTGAAATATCAAAAGCATTCGTGGTCACCGCAAGTAAGCGGTCCTGTGCGGTCATCGGCAAACGTTCTTGCATACCGACCATAAAGTTCGCAAGATTATGACGTTCAATGACAACCCCTTTCGGCTTCCCTGTTGAGCCCGACGTATAAATCAGATAGGCTGCAT
>NZ_HE578956.1:853347-873473 GCF_000307285.2 Kurthia sp. Dielmo | reverse complement strand
ATAAATCAGATAGGCTGCATCATGCGGCCTTTGCTCTGTCGCATTCCACTGTGTTGGGAACGCTTCCCACGGGCGCATTGCAATCGATAGTTGTGGTACATCCAAATCAATCGGTTGATCGCAAAGCATAACGCGCGCGTTCGCATCATGCACCATATACGCAATTCGGTCCATCGGATAAATCGGGTCCATCGGAATATAAGTTGCACGAATTTTCAGAATTGCAATCATAAAGCTAATGAGCTCAGGTGCACGTTTTACATATAGCGCCACAAAATCATTTGGTTGAATTCCTTCACTTACTAGCCAATTTGCCATTTGATTACTTTGTTGCCAAAGCTGCTCATACGTTAGCTGTTCACTACCACTAATCGCAAGTGCTTGTGGTGCCTTATTGACGCTTTGCTCAATCATCGACACAATATCTACTTGATGTACGGCTTCTTCGACCGGTGCTACTGGTTGCTGTAATGCCTTGTAAATACGATGATCCGCTTCCGTCAAAATACGTTCAAAATACGCGAGCCATGTTTCAAGAACCGCTTCATCGTATAAATCAGCGTTCGCAAGTAATTCACAGCGCAGGCCGCCATCTGCTGTCGCAAATAAATTAAACGATAGGTCATCAATTACACCAATCGATAATTTATGCGTGGTCGCCTCTGCACCGACAAAAGGCAAGGTCTCATAAAATGGCATAAAGTTTAATTGTCCACTACATAGACGTTCTCCAAACGGTAAGGCAATTTCTCTACGAATTTGCTCATATGGGAAGCGACCATGCTGTTTTATCACGGCTTCTTGCTGTTGAATTTGCTGTGCGAGCTCATAAATCGTCGCTGCTGGCGTCACATCAATATGAAGTGGTACCATATTCATATGTAAACAAGGAACATTTGCCGCCTTTGAACCAACGCGTTGCATGAGTGGCGTATTTAACACAATCTGTTTTTTATGCGCGACTTTATACGCCAAAATGGAAAAACCTGCCATAAAGTAATGCTGTGGCATAATGCGCTTAGCGAAGCCCGCTATTTTCCACTGCTGGACCACTTCTTTAGAAAACGTCGTTGCGGCTTGAATAACGTCTCCCGTTAATGTCGGTTGCTTCTCTGAAAACGTCGCTAATGTGTCATCGACAGGTGCATAATGCTGCCAAAATGCGCGGTCATTTTCATAATCCGCACTTGCCGTATAATGCTGTTCCTCTTCAACGACTGCCGTAAACGCATCAAAAACATCCATCAACGGTGCTTCTGACGCCATCAGCGCATTGTATTGTTTCGCTGTCGCCTGATAAATCAATTGATACGCATAGGCATCAATGGCGATATGATGCACTTTGAAAAACCATATAACTTGCCCTGTTTGTGCGTTTTGAAGCAACGCTGTTTCAAAGCTCTGTCCTTTTTCAAGTGCCAACGGACGTCGCAAATGCGCTTGCATCCATTGCTGTTGCTGCGCCTCATTTGCTAGTTCAACGACCGGTACGTCAACATCTTTTATGCATAATGTTTGGTACACTTGGTTCCCCTCTACGCGATACACTTGATGTAGCGCTTCTGCCTGCGTTAATGTTAGCATAATCGCCTCACGTAATTTTTGAAGCGATACCTCACCATGAAATGCAACATATTCAGCTGTTATAAAATTGGTTTGCGTCGGATTTAGTTGATATGCAAACCACATTGCCTGTTGTCCAGCAGTTAATTGTTCCATTGTCATCCCTCCCTACTTCACAATACGTTCCATCCATGCAGCTAACGTTGGATTTTTCACAAGCTCTACAAAGGTAACATCACTACCGCTTGCACGGAATGCTTCGACCGCCATCATCATACGCATTGAATCCACACCTACATACTGTAAGGATTCATCAAGTGCTACCTCACCAATTGCACCATCTACGAAATCATCCATTACTGCTAAAAATTGTTCTTTTGTCATTATTTACACGCCTACCTTTTCTTCGATTAGTAATCGTAATTCTTTTTTACTCACTTTTCCGAGCGCTGTTTCAGGGAATGCATCCAGCCATTCAATACGGTCCGGAATTTTATACGTTGCGAGTCCGCGTGCTTCTAAAAACTGCAGCAATTCTTTTTTGTCTACTTCTTTATTTTTAATGATGAAAGCACAAATTTTTTCGCCTAAGAAGCGGTCTGGCATCGCCACGACTGCGACATCAAACACTGCCTCATGTGCTAGTAAATGATTTTCTACTTCCTCTGCCGCAATTTTCTCACCGCCACGATTAACCTGATCCTTATCACGACCCGTTACTGTAATGTAGCCAGCCTCATCGACCCGTACTAAATCACCTGTACGGTAAAAGCCATCTGATGTAAAGGATTTTTGATTGTGCTCAGGTGCTTTGTAGTAGCCCTGGATTGTATACGGCCCTCTCGTTAATAAAAAGCCCTCTGTATTTACCGGCACTTCCTGATCATCCTCATCGACAACCTTCACTTCATCAAGCGTTGATAGCGGTTTTCCTTGTGTATGAATAATGCGTTCCTCTGAATCATCAAGACGTGTGTAATTCACAAGCCCTTCTGCCATGCCAAATACTTGCTGTAATGTACAGCCAAATGTCGGCATCACTTCTTTCGCAACTTCAACACTTAATTTCGCTCCGCCAACGAGCATGACCTCAAGCGAAGATAAATTTTCCTGTCGATATTTCGCCGCATACAGCCATTGAATGACAACTGGTGGCACAAGCGCAACCATCGTAATTTTTTGCTGTTCAATTAAGGGAAAGGCCTCATCTGCACTCGGTGTATCACACATGACAACCGTTCCGCCGGCATAAAAGACCCCTAAAATCCCTGGAGAACTCATCGGATAATTATGCGCGACAGGTAATACTACTAAAAAGCGTGTATCCGCTGTGACATCACAAATTTCCACGCTGCGTTTTAACGTATAAATATATTCATCATGCGTACGTGGAATAAGTTTCGATAAGCCTGTCGTCCCACCTGACAATTGTAAAAATGCCACATCTGAGCCCGTTACTTCAACAGCTTGCATAGCTTCCTCACGATACAATGTGTTTAGCGACGTAAATTCGTCTGTATCTCCTGCTAACATAATATGTTCTACAGTCGGTGCCACTTGCTGAACTTGCTTTGCAAGCTGTTCATAATCAAAACCTTGATAGGTAGTTGGAGCAATATACGCTTTTGCTTCTGCAAATTGACAGAAGTACGAAATTTCATTGTAGCGATGCGATGGTAGGGCAAATACTGGCAATGCACCTAGTAAAAATAACGCAAATACTGTTTCGACATAAACCATCGTATTAGGTAGCTGCACTACGACACGATCCTCTTTTTCGATTCCAAGCTGTTGGAATCCTGCAGCTAGTTTTTCACTACGCGCTAGCAGTTGTTCATATGTATAAGATTGGCCATACGCTGTTACCGCAATCGCATGGGGGCGTTTTACCGCTTGTCTGCGTAGCATCTCCCCCAAGCTATAACCTTCCCAGCAACCTTGTTGACGGTAAAATGCCGCACGTTCTTCTGGCCATGGTGTAAACCCTTCTAACATTTTCTCACTCCTCTTCGTGATAATGAGAATCATTTTCACTTATGATTTGGACTCAGTATAGTCCTGTTTCTCATAGATGGTCAACAAGCGTAATGAAAATTCATACATTTTACTTATTTTTTTACTTTTTATACTTTTATGTCTTTCAATCGTTAATCAAAAAGAAAATAAACTACATAAAAGCTGATATATCAACAATTAAAAGTAAATAGCATCACCATTCGAGAAAGAATAAAAAAACAATTACCTTGAATTCTAAAGGATATTCTGTACAGATTCCGGCCCTGCATTTGTATAATTTTTCATTAAACCGTATGTATTCGCTTGGGATTCATTATTATAAAAATCCATATTTGCTCCTTGAGATACCCTTCCTACTTTTCTCACAGAAATGCTAGCACATTAAATGATTCATTCAGCGTATTTATCAGCTCAAAAAATAAAAAAGCACAACCTCCAGTGACTTTTCCACTGTAAGATTGTGCTTTTATCGCTATTTATTAAATTAGCCCCACATTAATTTCGCACTCATATGTGGTACTTGATTATGCTCTTCCTCATCGACTAGCTGCATGACACCTGGAATTTCATGATGATGCCACACAAAATTTTCAGGCGTCATACCATGTTCCAAGTTAATGCGATCCAGTTCATTAAGCGCTAACTTATCACTAATCGCTTCACCTTCTTGAATAGCTTTTGACAATGCATGATTACAATAATTTATTTGTTTTTTATTAGAGGCTTTAATAAGTTCTTCTGGTAACTTTACTTCATAAATTGGCATGAATTGCGGGAATGAAGCATCCTCCTGACGTGCAACAAAAGCAGGTTTTCTCGCTTGCACCACCACATCTTCGTCCTTCTCAAAATTCGTGCCAGCAGAGCCGGCTACAACTGTTTTCCCTAGTGTTTTAATGCCTTCCGTGGCACGGCGACGGTCACTATACGCTACACCCTTTAGTACCTCAACACCATTTTCAGTCACATTTTTTAATGTGCCTGTCACATCACGAACAACATAACCGCCTGCCTTTTTTAAATCCTCGACACCCTTGTCGATATTGGCTTCATCTTTGCGTACAAGACCAACGCCTGCTGTTACCGTGCCATCAACAACTGTACCAGCTAGCTTAACCGTATTCCCTGTTGCCTGACCAACTAGCGGTGCCACTTCCTCGACCCATTTCCCCGCCTCTTTTAATGGCGTGCGCTGAATTCCTTTTCCTGCTAATGATACTCCTGTTTTCACAGTACGATCGACAACATTTCCTAACCCTTTTCCCAGTCGTTTACCTAAATCCATCGTATTTTCCTCCTAGCATGAAGTTATTATCCTCATTTTACAATAGCACCGTTTTAAAGTACTAATGATAAGCAACTCATAAAAAAAGGAACCGCGCTATCGCACGATTCCCGCTTCCTTCTATTCTTACACTTCTGTTGGCACAAACTGTTCGACAATAATACTGTTTGCGGCATTAATATACGCTTCCGCACTTGCACGAATAACATCGGTATGTGTCGCTTTCGCAATATATGTTTTATCATGGCTTTGCACTTGAATTTTCACTTTACCGAGTGCCTCTTTTCCGCGTGTGACACTCGAAATTTTATATTCCATAATATTCATATCCACATCAATGACTTCTTTTAATGCGGTATAAAGTGCATCGATTGGGCCTGTACCAACTGTGCTTGCTCGGAATGATTCCTTCCCTTTAGACACTTTAATTGTCGCTGACGGGAAAATCGGATTACTAATTACTTGAATATCTTCTAACACATAAAAAGCATCCGCATGTTTTTCAAAATTCGCCATTTTATCATGACGGCGTAGATAATCCTCTACTAAGATGAATAAATCATGATCATACACTTCTTTTTTCGCATCGGCTAACTCTAAGAAATCTGCGAAAACATCTTCAAACTGCTCCTCATTAATGTCAATTGATAAATTACAAATCGCATTGCGGACTGCATGACGACCTGAGCGTGCCGTTAATACAAGCTCCATATCATCTAGCCCCACCTCTGTCGGATGAATAATTTCATACGCATCGCGTGATTTCAATAAGCCATCTTGGTGAATACCTGAAGAATGCGCAAATGCATTATCTCCTGTAATTGCCTTATTCACCTGTACATCTAAGCCCATTAAGCTCGACACAATTTTAGATGTATTAATAATTTCCTTCTTATTAATAGAAGTAAAAGCATCAAAGTAATCGCCACGAGTTGATAATGCCATCACTACTTCTTCAAGCGCTGCATTCCCTGCACGCTCACCAATCCCATTAATTGTACACTCTACTTTATCAGCACCATTTTTCACAGCCTGTAGCGTATTCGCCGTCGCCATCCCTAAATCGTTATGGCAATGGACACTTAATAACACATTTGGATTTACATTTTTAATACGGTCATTTAATTTATAAATCATGTCACCAAATTGCTCCGGTACCGCCCAACCCACTGTATCCGGCACATTAATCATCGTTGCCCCTGCATCAATTACTGCTTCAATTGTCTTCCATAAGTATTCAAAATCTGAACGCGATGCATCCTCCGTTGAATATTGTACTTGTGGCATAAGTGATTTTGCGTATTTTACCGCATCCACACCAATTTGTAAGATTTGATCCTTCGATTTACTAAATTTCTTTTCTACATGAATATCTGACGTACCTAGCACCATATGAATCATTGGATTTTCTGCATATTTCACGGCATTATATACCGAATCAATATCTGTTTTCACTGCACGTGCTAGTGCCGTAATCATCATATTGCTTGAGCTACCTACTTGCTGCGCAATTTGCTTAACTGCTTGGAAGTCGCCCTCTGAAGATGCCGGGAAGCCCGCTTCGATAATATCAACTTGTAATTTCTTTAATTGTTGTGCCACCTCTAATTTTTCATAGATGTTTAATTTTGCACCTGGCACTTGCTCTCCATCACGTAACGTTGTATCAAATACCCAAATTTTTCTCGACATACTTCAACACTCCTCTTCCAAATTAGATAATAAAACACCCCGCCTCTATTGCTAGAGACGAGGTGTTAACTCGCGGTACCACTCTGCTTGAGCGCTTGTAATATATCGCTCCACTTAATGAACAAAAAAATGTCCCATGTATAACGTCATGACCCGATTTATCCTACTGTAAGTTCAGATAATTTGCTCCCGGACGAGTTCAAAGCGTTTCTTGCTAATTTCCACCAACCATTAGCTCTCTAAAAAGAAACGATACTTTTACTACTTCCGTTCTCTGCATGTAATATATTAGCTTGATAACATCATAGTAGAAAGTTTTTAGAATGTCAACAATTTTCAGAAAAATAAAAATAAATTATTTACGCGTCATATTTGGTCGCTCATTTTGCCATGTAATTTCAACCGGCATTCCCACAAAATCGCTCATCGTTTCGGACGTTAATAAATCGGTTGTTTTTCCAGCCGCAAAAACACTTCCCTCTTTTAATAATAAGATATTTGTAAATACCGGTAAGATTTCATTTACGTGATGCGTCACATAAACAAGCGATGGACCGTGGTCTTTTTCTGCAATCGTTTGAATCGTATCGAGTAGCTGTTCGCGCGCAATAAAGTCAAATCCCGTCGCAGGTTCATCTAAAATTAATAATTCCGGCTCTCCCATTAACGCACGCCCCAATAATGCGCGTTGCTTCTCCCCCTGTGACAATACTTCATATGGCTGATTTGCAAAATGATAGGCGTTTAAATCATGCAAAATACCGACCGCACGATCTCGCATAGCGTCTGTTACTTTTTCATATAAGCCAAGTGATGCAAAGGCACCACTCAAAATAATTTCAAATGTATTATCATTCTGGCGTAGCATTTGCTGAACCCCAGCAGACACAATGCCAACTTTACGTCGCAGCTCATCGCCTAACACCGATTTCCCAAATACATGACCACAAACTTCGACATCTCCTGTAGAAGGTAAATAATAGGCACATAACATATTTAGTAAAGCCGTTTTCCCCGCACCATTCATACCATATACAGCCCAGTGCTCACCAGGTTCTACATCCCAGCTCACATTTTTTAAAATTTGTGTTTCTTCTCTCCTTAATGAAATATCTTTTAAATGAATCACCATCATACCCCTCTCCCTTCCACGTAATCGTACTGCGATTATTTTAAGAAAGCAATGAACACTTCGGTACAATTAAAAAAAGGGCAACCACGCCATCGCGTGATTGCCCTCTTGTTTCATTATCCGATTAAGTTGTGTTTTACAACTTCGTATGCTTGGCAAATATCCATCATGTCTACTTCTGACTCTTCGATCATATGTGATGCAATGTCATAAAGATTTGCTTCATCATTTGTTGTTAAGTCGTTTAATAATTGGCCCTCGATTTGGTCTACATATTGTTGGATTGAGTTATTCATCTGTTGTACTCTCCTTTTAGTTTCTGTATTATTTTTTATCATCTCTCGGATGTAACGTTCCTACTTGTTACTTACATCATACAAGAGCTTTTATATAAAATCTACTATTTTCACCTATAAAAATTTGACTTTGTGACACATATATGTATAATGCTATTTTTAGCCCTTTGTGAACGTTTTCTTGTCGTTTATTACATGATTTCTTTTTGTTTTTTGAAAATTCTTTCCATATTTCAGAGTAATCATTTACTGTGTGTCGATGTTATAAATCAATTCGTAATTCATTAATTGTCTGAATTAAAAAATATTATTTCATTCTTTGATATATAACAGAAATCTAAAAAACATTAACTGTACTACTTTTTGTATTATTTTTTTATAGACTAACGAGTTCTAAAAATAAAAAAATTCACAAAAAAAAGAGAAACCACCCAATCAGATGATTTCTCCTCGTAACATGTCTTATTATCCTAAAAATGCTTTTAACATCCAGACATGTTTTTCAAGCTCGGTATGAATGCCTAGTAATAAATCTGACGTCATTTCATCGCCTGCTTCTTGTGCAATCATCATCCCTTTCGTTAAATCTTCTAGCATTTTTTCAAAATCATCGACAATCGCTGCGACCATTGCACGCGAATCTTCTTCATACGTGCCTTCTGCAATTGTTGATAGCTCCAGATACTCTTTCATCGTCGCAACCGGATGACCTTTAATCGCTAAAATACGCTCTGCTAGCTCATCAAAATGTGCTGCTGCCTCTGTATACAATTCTTCAAATTTTGTATGCAATGTAAAAAAGTCACTACCTTTTACGTACCAGTGAAAGTTATGCAGCTTTACATATAAAACACCCCAGTCTGCAACCTGTTTGTTTAATACATCAATCACTTGTTGATTCATTTAAAAAACTCCTTTATCGTTATTCTACTATTATTATTCCACTTTTTTAGCGCTTTAAACATAGGTATCCCCTTTAGAACTAGACTTATTTTATGAATCTTAATTCGTTTCATTCATTGTAATAAAAATAAGGGTATACATACTAATAGGAAGCAGGTGATGGTAGAAAAAAAGATTGACGATTTTCTTTTCAGTTATTATTGTATTTGCTTTGTTCACAATAGTACCATTCCACTCCTCTGCAGCAATTTATGAGCCAATCACTGTCAAAAAAAACACTTGTTGTATATTGATGCCTCTAAAACTTCTATAAAGTACTAAGAAAAATCAAAGAAAATACCGCATTAAACGTCTATGATGGCGTCTCGATTGCGCGAGATCAAATAAATTGGCCAACCTATAAGCATTATGGCTGGTCATGTATTACGTATTATCAAAATCCGATTATATAAAAACGCATCAGCTTCGTTTTAAATACCCGTAACAATGGACAACTGGTATAAAAGCAAAAATCGTAAAAAGCTTACGTGAAAATGACGTTATCGGTAAAAAATATAGCACCGTTTGTAATGGTGATCCCTATTATAGCGTTTAAATTGCGTGTAAAAGCACTTGGAAATACGTGGCAACTGCCAATTGCAAAACTGGCTACTATCATGGATAATAAAATTAACACATTGACGGATAATATGAAAAAGCCGTATGACATACGTTTTTTTCATATTCAACATCTATACTCTAATGAATTGGTAGGTAAAATAATGAAAAAACAACTCATCGCATTCGCTACAATCTGCTCACTATGTATCCCACAGACGACCGCCTATGCTACAACAACGCTAGAACAACAAAATGCAGCGTACAATAAACTATCTGTTACAAATAAAAGTATTTCTGTAGACGTCGTCGATAAAAAATCACTAGACGTATTACGTTCTTTTACGCTTAAAGCAAATCGTGTCGTTGAAATCAAAAAAGACATTCCAAAGCTCAGCGGTAAACAAATTATTATCAAAAAGAAAACACAGCCTACAGGCACCATCTTTGTCACACAAGAGAAAAAATATACATATTCAAATAAAACAAAGTCAATGCCAGCTGCACAACGCAATCGCTTTGATCGTTTTGAAAAAAAATGGAATAAAACCTTAACAACAAATCAACGAAAATCTTTAAAAGATTATACACGCAGTGGCTATGTCGATATTAACAGAACCCTACGCGGTCTACAGCCAACCTCGCCTAAAATCGATAATCGCATTAAAGCGATTGACCATGCGCTCCTAAAGTTTAAAAGCCCGTATGATTTTACCGTTTGGCGTGGAACAGAGCTTAAAAACTTTAAATATGGCTTAAAAAATGGCAAACTCGCTATTGGTGCTAGCTATTCTGATAAGGGCTATCTTTCGACTTCACTGGTTAGAGCTGGTACAATCGGCTTTGGTTATGATGCACTGATTCGTATCCAAACACCTGCTGGAAATTACGGAGCACCCGTATACAAGCTCTCTCCTTATGAAAATGAAGAAGAGTATTTATTAAAACGTGGGACAAAATTTGTCGTGACAGGTATTAAAAAAGAAAAACATCGCACCGTTATTACAATCAATACAATCCTAACACCTTAATAGTTTAGTAGAAGAATTATTCTTCTACTAAACTATTTTTTTACAATAACCAATATTTTACTAGACAAACAACGTTCATTCCTCTATAATTAAGTCAATGAGATATTTTCAAACGCTAATTTACCTATTATAAAGGGCATGTAACGTTTAGTTGGTACTCTTTATAATATGTGAATTTTTTTCTTTCGAAAAATTGTGATCTTATTAATATTAAAACAATGGAGGTCATTTAAATGACACAAGGTACAGTAAAATGGTTTAACGCAGACAAAGGTTTCGGCTTCATCGAAGTTGAAGGCGGTTCTGACGTATTCGCTCACTTCTCAGCTATCCAAGGCGAAGGTTTCAAAACTTTAGAAGAAGGCCAAAAAGTAGAATTCGACGTAGAAGAAGGCCAACGCGGTCCTCAAGCTGCTAACATCGTAAAACTTTAATTTTTACGTAGAAGAGATACCCTATCTAGGGTATCTCTTTTTTTATGCAAAAAAAGGAAACATTTTTATCACGCTTCCTTTCTTTATCATCGTATGTATAGAACGATTATTTTTAAAAATCGTACGTATGTATCGTTTTGTAGCCATCAGTTTTCTCTACAATTTCAAAGACATTTTGTTGACCACGCCATTCAAAATCCTTTGGCACTTTATATACTGCATGTATGGTTACCGTCTTTTTCGCTTGTATTACATCTTCCCCTACACTCGTTTGAAAATGATTCGCCTTATATGTTTTCCCGTCTACATCAACAAATCTTGAATGTAATTGAGCGAGCGATTGCTTGCTGTCCGCTTTATTATGTGCTTTCAATATTACGGTAATATCCTTCTGATCACGCTCATTTTTACGTATATGCTCCTCTACACGTTCAATCTTTAATGCCATCATCTCTTTATCCGAAATGCCATACTCTACTGTTTCTTCTTGCATATGGAATATTTCCGTCTTCGTTGCCTTGTCACCTGATTCTTCATATTCGTTCAAAGAATCATCATAATCATCATCTGATGTTTCGACAACATTGACCTCCGACTTCCCGATGTCCATATTACAGGCTGCTAAAGGCAACGCTACTACCATACAAAAAAGGATTTTTTTCATAAACTCACTACTTTCTTTTTATTATTTCACTATATAGTCAAAACCTATCTATTCTCTAAATAAAAAATGCATTGCATTTACCTTTTACAGCATATCCAGGAAAAACATAGCTATCTTTATTTTATCATTTTATTAATTTTTTGTTTATTTATTCAGCTATAAGAAAAATATACGAGGAAGCATTTTCTTTGAAGTGGTTAAGTAAAATTCTTCCTGTGAGCTCTACCAGCGTAGGAGGGCTTGCAAGTCGTTGTCTACTCGGAAGCAATTGGCATACAAACAATCTACAGCTGACTATACGAGCCCTACATGATGTCCGTTATTTAGGACACAAAAAAAGCCCCCGATTGCTCGGAGGCTTTCTTTATATCTTCATTTTCAGAAGTGCTTCAAACGCTTTTGTAAGGAAGTCAAGCCAAGTTCGCAAACGTCCTGTTTGCAAGGCTTGACCAACCTCCGTCCGTCGGCAGTATTAAGCTTCTAATAATAAATCTTCTGGGTTTTCGATTAATTCTTTAACCATTTTTAAGAAACCAACAGATTCTTTACCGTTGATGATACGGTGGTCGTAAGAAAGAGCCACGTACATCATTGGACGAACTTCAACTTCACCGTTTACAGCGATTGGACGTTGTACGATGTTGTGCATACCAAGAATTGCAGCTTGGTCACCGTTGATGATTGGTGTAGACATTAATGAACCGAATACACCACCGTTAGTGATTGTGAATGAACCACCTTCAAGGTCAGATAAAGCTAATTTTTTGTTACGTGCTTTAACAGCTAAATCAGCAATGTCGCCTTCGATTTCAGCGAAGTTTTTACGATCTGTGTCGCGTACGTTTGGTACTACTAAACCGTCTGGAGTTGATACAGCGATACCAACATCAAAGAATTTATTGTAGTGAATTTCTTCGCCAACGATTTTAGCATTTACAGCTGGGTATGCTTTAAGAGCAGCAGTTACAGCTTTTGTGAAGAATGACATGAAGCCTAGTTTAGTACCATCATGTTTTTCCATGAATGCATCTTTTTTGCGTTTACGAAGTGCCATAACGTTTGTCATGTCAATTTCGTTGAATGTTGTTAACATTGCAGTACCTTGAGATACTTCAAGTAAACGGTTAGCAGCTGTTTTTTGACGACGAGTCATTTTAACAACTTCTACACGAGATTCATCTGCAGCTGGTGCAGCTTTTGGTGTTGGTGCTGCAGCTTGTGTTTGAGCTGGAGCTTGTTGTGCAGCTGGGTTATGAGCAGCTACGTCTTGTACGCGTACGCGGCCTTGAGGATCAACTGGGTTGATTGCGCCAAGATCGATACCTTTTTCACGAGCTAATTTACGAGCAGCTGGAGAAGCGATTACGCGACCGTTAGCAGTAGTTTCTTCTACTACTGGTGCAGCTGGTGCAGCTTTTGGCGCTTCTTCTTTTGCTGGTGCTGGTGTTGCTTCTTTAACAGGAGCTTCCTCTTTTGCTGGTGCTGAAGCTGTACCGTTTGGATCTACTTTCGCGATTACAGCGCCTACTTCTACAACGTCGCCTTCTTGCGCAAGGATTTCAACTAATACGCCTGCTTCTTCTGAGATGATTTCAGCGTTTACTTTATCTGTTTCTAGTTCAACGATGAATTCACCTTTCTCAACTGTGTCACCTACGTTTTTAACCCAACGTACGATTTCACCTTCTGTGATAGATTCTGCTAATTCTGGTACGATAATGTCTGCCACTTTAATTTCCTCCTATTCGGTATATCCGAAATTATTTAGATAATGAATCTTCAATTACGATTGCTTGTGCTTCTTTATATGCATCTGCATCGCCTTCTGCTGGAGAAGATAATGCTGGACGACCAATATATTTCACTTCTTGAGCATCTGTAGCTAACTCGCGTAGGTACGGATCTGCAAGGAACCATGAACCCATGTTTTTCGGTTCTTCTTGAGCCCATTTGATTGTTTTTGCATTCGGGAATTTCGCGAATACATCTGCAATTTCTTTTTCTGGGAATGGGTAAAGTTGTTCAACACGTACAAGATGTAAGTGATCGAATCCTTCGCCTTCACCGATTTTTTCTGCAAGATCGATTGCCATTTTACCAGAAGCAAGTACGATATTTTCTACTGCATCAACGTTTTTACCTGTAGTTGGGTGTTCGATGATTGTTTGGAATTTACCAGAAGTTAATTCTTCTACATCAGCAGCTACGATTTGGTTACGTAGAAGTGATTTAGGAGACATCATAACTAATGGACGAACTTCGTCTGTGCCTAAGATAGCAGCTTGTTGACGTAATAAGTGGAAGTAGTTGGCAGCGCTTGAAAGCATAACAACTGTCCAGTTATTTTCAGCTGATAATTGTAAGAAACGTTCTAAACGTGCAGATGTATGTTCTGAACCTTGACCCTCTGCAGAGTGTGGTAATGATAATACTAGGCCTGAGCGTACGCCCCATTTAGAGCGAGTAGCTGACACGAAGTTATCAAACATCATTTGCGCCATGTTTGCGAAGTCACCATATTGTGCTTCCCAAATTGTAAGAGCGTCTTCATTTTGTAAGTTGTAACCATATTCGTAACCTACGATTGATGCTTCAGATAATGGGCTGTTAATCGCTGTGAATGAAGCATTTGAGCCTGAAATACCGTGAAGTGGTGTGTACTCGTTACCGTTTTGTTCGTCATGTAGAACAAGGTGACGTTGTGAGAATGTACCACGTTGCGCATCTTGACCAGTAATACGGATTGGGTTGCCATCTTGTAAAATTGTACCGAATGCTAATGTTTCAGCGTGGCCCCAGTCGATTTTACCTTTACCTTGGAATGGATCGCGACGACGGTTTAAGATTTTGTTTAATTTTTTGAATACGTGGAAGTCTTCTGGGAAAGTAAGAAGTTCTTCATTCATTTTTTCAAGACGAGCTTTTTCAACACCTGTTTCAACAAGTTCGTAGCCGTTTGCAACAGCATCTGGCATTGTTAATTCTGAATGTTTACCTGCGCCTTGTTCTTTAATGAAATCAAGGTCAGCTTGTAATTCAGCTTTGATGTCTTTTTGTAATTGTTCAACTTCTGCTTCCGTTACAACGCCTTCTGCAGCTAATTGTTTACCATATAGCGCACGAACTGTGTCATGTTTATGAACAAGATTGTACATTGCAGGGTTTGTAATCATTGGTTCATCCATTTCATTGTGACCATAACGGCGGTAACCGATTAAGTCTACTAAAATGTCTTTACCGAATTTTTCACGGTATTCAACTGCGAAACGTGCAACTTGTACAACAGCTTCTGGTTCGTCAGCGTTTACGTGGATTACTGGCACTTCGTAACCTTTTGCAGGATCTGAAGAGTAAACAGTAGAACGAGAGTCGAAACGTTCAGTTGTGAAACCAATCATGTTGTTTGCGATGATGTGTATTGAACCGCCTGTACCAAAGCCTTTTGTACGAGAGTAGTTCATTGTTTCTGTTACAACACCTTGACCAGCGAATGCTGCGTCACCATGCACTAAAATTGCTAATGCTTTAGAAGCGTCTTGTACTGGCGCACCAGCTTTAGAAGTATCATCTTGAGCTGCACGAGTTTGACCAGTAACAACTGGGCTAACTACTTCTAAGTGTGATGGATTGTATGCAAGACCGATTGTCGTACCATTCGGCGCTTTGTAAGTAGCACCTAAGTGATATTTCGCATCGTTTGACCAACCTTTTGTCACTTTAAGAGAACCATCTTCAGGAACGAATAATTCTGATGGTACGTGAGCAAAGTCAGCAAGCATCATTTTATATGGTTTGTGAACGTTGTGCGTTAACACGTTTAAGCGACCACGGTGAGCCATACCGATTTGGATGTTTTTAACGCCACTCGCTTCAGAACCTTTAATAATTTCTTCGATTAAAACAACTAATGCATCAACGCCTTCAATAGAGAAACGTTTTACACCAACGAATGTTTTGTGAAGGAATTGTTCGAAACCTTCAACTTTGTTTAACATATTTAAAACAGCTTTTTTATCATCATTTGATAGTGGAGCATTTAATGCACCGCTTTCAATTTTAGATTGAATCCATTCACGTTCGTCTTTACCAACAACTTGATTGAATTCGTAAGCGATTTTGTTTGTGTAAATTTCTTTTAAGTAGTTGATTGCATCTAGACCATTGTTAACGTTTGCAGGAACGTTGTTTAATAGTACTGATGCAGGTACTTCACGTAAGTCAGCGTCTGTTAAGTTGTATGCGCTTGTTTCAATACGTGTTGTATCAAGATTTTGGTTGTGTAGAGGGTAAATATCAGCTGCTAAATGACCGTGTTGACGGATTGCATCTGCTAATTGTACCGCTGCTAATACTTTTTGAATATCGCCTGTATTCGCTGCGCCTGTAGTTGCTACTGCTGCTTGAGCTGTTGTATCAACTGGTGCACCGTATTGTTCAAATAAAGCGACAAGTTCTGCGTCTACTTCTTCTGGGGAAGTTAAGTAAAGATCGTACATATCCATTACATAACCTAGGTTAGGACCTGAAAAAGCAGCCCATGGATTACTGTTTGTCATGAGATTACCTCCAACTATTTTGCCTAAGTGGCACTTCGATTAACAATTTTAAAAATCAAAAAATCCACTATATATTATTACTATTTGTGAACATAGACATAATTTGTCCTATGTTTTACAAACGCTTTCACCATTCAATCTTACTACTCTTCACAAAAAATTCAATAATTTAATTCAAAACTAGCATATTTCATCTTTAACGACTTATTTCACTAAGAATTAAATGGATTCTTGCACTAAAAAAAGTGGTAGATGAATCGTAAAAGTTGTTCCCTCATTTAATGCGCTCGATACTTCAAGTGTTCCATCGTATTTATCAATAAGCATTTTGACGATACTTAGGCCAAGGCCTGTCCCACCATGCTCTCTCGAACGTGCTTTATCAACACGATAAAAGCGTTCAAATATATGCTCTAAAGATTCTGGCGACATCCCTATCCCATTGTCTTCGATTACGATTGTGCAATTGTTCAAATCAAATGTCAAGTAAATGTTAATGCTAGGTATAGAAGAAGTGTATCGAACAGCATTTTGCAATAAATTATGCAAAATCTGACGATAGGCATTTTCTGAAATCATAACGCGAACATTATGAAAATCTTTATTATAATGAAGATTTATTTCAGCATCTGGTGCAATTGTTTTCATTTCTTTCATAACTATCTCTGTTTGTTCAGCAACAATGGCTCCCTGCGAAATATCCTTTGCCTCATGCCGTGCTAGTTCTAATAATTCTTCTATTAATTGTTTCATCCGTCTTACTTCATCAATCGATGTCATAAGTGATTCATTTAATACTTCCGGGTCGTCTTTTCCCCAGCGTTGAATCATTGACAAATGCCCTTCTAATACTTGAATCGGTGTACGCAATTCATGACTAGCGTCTGAAATAAACCGTTGCTGCTGTAAAAAAGCACTTTCTAATTCTGTCATCATTTGTTTATAAACTTTTACTAAGTCCCCAATCTCATCCTGACTATCGACAGTGACTTGAATAGGCGCTTCAAAACGATGTGCTGCTACACGCTTCATATCTGAAGACAATCGTTTTAATGGTTGTAATAAAAGCGTTGCGAGCGCCGAACTAATAAACCATGAAGCAATTAATGCAATCAGGCCCATCAACAACATCGACGTCAAAATATACTTCATTAGTGAAGCAATCGAGGTTAATGGGTGCGTTAATTGTAAATAGCCATCAAAATTCCCTAGTCGTAAATTTCCTGTTGCCACAAAGCTGTCTGCATCATCAACTTTCACTTGTTGTATCGTATACCCTTTTAGTGGGATATTTTGCGGTAAATCTGGAATTTCCTCACTTGTATTATTTAAACGAAGAATTTCAATTCCGTCAGTATTTAAAATACGAACCGTTTGATTCTTATCTACAATCGAATTCATCAAGCCCGTATTATGTTGCATCTCATTGATTGTCAGATTACTTCCTCTCGTTTCAAAAAATGCTGTTAAATCATCCATAGAGCGTGTCACAGAAGTTTTTTCTTCATTTAAAAGCCAACTATTAATCGCAATGTATAAAATGACACACACGAGCGCAAAACTAATAAATAGTACGCTCGCAGATGTAAGCGCCCATTTACGTTTTAATGTTAGACGTTGCCAATACGCGGTTATTTTTTTCATTCGCGGATCACATACCCTACACCGCGTACAGTTTCAATCGTATTAGCGGGTAATTTCGCACGTAAATGCCGAATATAAACATCAACTACATTTGTTTCTACATCCGTATCGTAGCCCCAAACATTTTCTAAAATAATTTCTCGTGTACATACTTTATTTTTTGAACGCATTAATAAATGTAATAATTCAAATTCTGTTTTGGTTAAACGAATTGGCTCTCCATTAACAGTTGCCGTATAGGCGGTTTCATCTAAAATAATATTTTTAAGCGCTAATGTATCATGCTCGGTACTAGTTGTGGTACGACGTAGTGCAGAACGGATACGTGCTAATAACTCCTCTATTGCAAATGGTTTAACCAAATAATCATCTGCTCCTGCGTCAAGCCCTGCTACTCGGTCCATTACAGCATCTCTCGCTGTAATCAAAAGAATAGGGACTGAAGACTGCGCTCGCACACGGCGGCACACTTCAATCCCATTCAGTTCGGGTAGCATAACATCTAGTAAAAGCACATCAAATTCTTTCTCTAATGCCGCTTCTAAGCCACTTCGTCCATCATAGCAAACCGTTACATCATATCCCTCATGTTTCAGCTCTAACTCGACAAAGCGCGCGATGCTCTTCTCATCTTCGACTAATAAAATCGACTTTTCCATTACGCTACCTCCCTATTCAATTAATTCGACGCAAAACGGTAGGAATCTTTTCCACTCACATTTTTCGCCAAATACAATGCACTATCTGCTTTTTCTAATAATAACTCAACCGATGTTCCGTGCTGTGGATAAACGGCAATGCCAATTGATGATGTCGGCGCAAAATGGTTTCCCGCAATATCCCAACCTTTTCGTAACACCTGTTGAATGCGTTCAATTGTCGCTAAAATCTGTTGCTCACATACCGCTTCCTCTAACGACATATGCGTTAATAGGACGACAAACTCATCTCCGCCAATGCGACAAACAAAATCTGAATCTCGTAAACTTCGCTTCAGTGCGCGTCCAAATTCGCGGATAAATTCATCCCCAACATCATGACCGTACACATCATTTATCGCCTTAAAATTGTCGCCATCAATATACATTGCGACAATCGACTGTTGTCTTTCCTTCGCTTCTTGTTCAAGCTTTTCACATTGCAAGGATAAATAGCGTCTATTAGGTAAAAGCGTCAGCGCATCATGGTATGCTAAAAAGCGTAATTCTTCTTCTTTTTGTTTACGCTGTGTGATTTCACGAGCGATTGTCACGTATTGATACACTTCCTCACGAACCGGGTCTTGTACGCCTGTAATATAAGCTTCGGTCCATAGTGTCTCCCCAGATTTAGAAACCATTTCTAATTCCACATTTGCCTCTTCTTCATTATTCAACGTTTGGACAATTTCGCGTTTTAATACTTCTGAACTTTCAGCCGTTAAAATATCTGCATAAAATTTACCGATGAGCTTTTCTTTTTCATACCCTAGACGCTCTTTATGATTCGGTGAGGCATATAGAATAATACCGTCTTCATTTGTTATTGTAATAAAATCATTTGTATTCTCAGTAATTAAATTAAATGTTTTTTCGATATTTTGTAAGCTCGACATTAAAGCTCGCCGCTCGGTCACATCAATGCAAACCGACACAAAGTTTTTAATCTCTGCATTTTTATCAAGTACTGGCACAATCGTTGTATGTGCCCAGTAATATGTTCCTCGTTTTGTACGATTACAGATTTCTCCTTGCCAAATTGCACCACGTTTAATGGTTGTCCACATATCTTCATAAAATTCGCTTGTATGTCGACGCGAATTTAATATAGCATTTGTTTGACCAAGAAGTTCTTCACAGCTATATCCTGATAATTGTTGATAGCCTTCACTAACATATTCAATAATGCCTTCTGTATCTGTAATACAAAAATTTGACGCTGCAGCTAATGCTTGTTTATAACCTTCTAATAAAAAATTTGTCTCTTTTAACGTAGCTTCTAAATGTTGCGCATCATTTTGTTCAATCCATTCTAAAGATACTGCTACTATCTCATCTTCCATTACAATAGGTGTCATTAAAATCGTGTAATTGATACGGGTATTATAAAGCCAATTCATTGACACCGCTTCTTGGTGACTTCCTTCAAAAAGCGGTTGAAGGCGTTCTTCACACAATTTAATCAACTGACGTTCTTCCTCATTACGTGGCTTTAAATGCGTTCCTATAACCGTTTCTGGGACTGAAAAAACTTCTGAAAAAACACGATTTATTTTTAAAACTTGGCCGGTACGTGATGCTACAATCATTGGATTATGCTGTTTTAAAAACAATG
>NZ_HE578956.1:798729-853153 GCF_000307285.2 Kurthia sp. Dielmo | reverse complement strand
TTTAAAAACAATGTAGATAAGAAATGTTGCTCCTCCTCTAACACTTTATGAGAAGACATTTCTTTTGAAACGGCCAATACATATTGATCTTGCTCAATAAAAACTGGCCATACAGTTGTTTCATTCGTATGCTTTGTATCTGCAAATAAATAAAAATCCCGATAGATAATTTGGCGATTCTCTTTAATTGCTTTCTCATAATTTTCTACAATAACGTCACTTTTATTATGGTTCAACCCAGACATTTCTAGCTCACAACCGATTGGTGACTGTTTAAAAATTGCCACCCCTGCTGGATTCACATATCTATATTCATAGGTGAATGGTGCTGTTCGTTTCATAAAGAAAACAAGTTGTGTACAATGCTCATAAAGTGCCGCCATTTGCTGTTCAATCGACAGAACACCCATTTTCAATGTCTCCCTTTTTCTTTTGCCATTTTTAAGCGAGTGCTGACAACTTACTTGCCGTAAAATCTATTAATGCTTGATAAGCATGTTGCTCATTCGTTTCACGGTCTTTATTTAATGTCCATTTATCATTTACGTGTTCAAACGAATAATGTGCTATAAAGGTTGCATTCCCTATTAAACGCAAGTGATATTCCCCGTTGTTATTTTTCACTTCACACTTAACAAACCCACCAGGATTAAAGACTGTAATTGTGCCTTCTTCAACAAGATGTAATAATGTAGCGACAAGTGCAGAGGCTGTCATTGCTGTTCCACAAGCATTTGTAAATCCAACACCACGTTCAAATGTACGAACATAAATTTCTTGTTGACCGATTGGATACATATAGCTAACATTCACGCCATCTGGTGTATAATCATTTTCGCCATTTAACATCGATGCAAGTTGTTGTTGGTGGGCAGCAGATAAAATTTCTTCTTTTGATACAAGTCCGATTAAATGCGGATTAGGCACCGATACGGCTGTAAAACGGATATCCATTGAAAACGGCGGAATGCATTCATCAATTAATGTGTGCTGCGCATTATAATTCATCGGTAATGTAGCCAACTCAAATGAAACTGGTGCAATCTGCACTGCATATGTAGGTATGTCATTCATTAATGAAGGTTCCTCTGTTACGAGTAAATTCGCTTTCATCGTTTCAATAATGCATGATTTTTTATTTTCACGTTCTAAGACGTAGCGTGCTACACAGCGTAATCCATTCCCACACATCGATGCTTCCGAACCATCTGCATTAATCACCCGCATCTTTGCTGTTCCAACATTTGAAGGGGCAACTAATAGTAAACCATCTGCACCGCCATCATTACTTTTTCGGCATAACCATTCACCGAATTTAAACCAATCCATTGCCGTTTCATCTGCTGTTTCATATAAATAAAATGTATTGCCTGAACCGTGTACTTTTAATAAATTTTCTACCATTGTTTACCCCCTACTTTCCTTATGTCTAATGATAATAGGAAATGTAGTTTCATACAACTAACTTCTTTTTCATTAATGCCAGAAAAATACAATTTTCATATAATTGAATAGGTGTATTTAGGCGAAAAAAGCACTATTACTATGTTTATAGCCCTATTTCATGTTTGTTTTAAGGGTTTTTAAATTTTTTTCGAGGAATTGGTATACTTTTTGCTTGGCACGGGTATATAACTATGTGAGTGTTTACTGTAATACCTCACAGTAAAATAGAAATTCCTAATGTATAACACACACTTTTTTGTCACAAAATAGCATTTTTTGCTAATTTAATCTATTTTCTTATATTCAAATCAATATTTTTTTATTATAATCTAAATAGAAACATCATATAGCCAAATAAGCTATACGTGTTCAAGATTATCACTATAATTAAATAGAATTTTAGAAGGCAAATGGTGCGCCACTAACATTCGTTAGTTTTAGCGGGTTCGATTCCCGTCCTGAAATTTTTTGTTTTAAAATTTTCTGATGACTAGATCATCTTAAAGGAGGCGTTCTTCATGTTAAAAAAACGTGAACTGCACGAGTCTGCAGAACTATTTGAGCTTATGACACATCCTGAGGTATTCCCGTATGTACGGCAAAAAGCACATTCTGCTGAGGAATTTGCTTTTATGACTCGACAATTAATGGTAGAAGAGCACTTTGGTAAAACAGTCTCTCGTACAATTACAGATGATTGGGGCAAACCAATTGGTGTAATTGCTTTATTCGATGTTGCAGATGGTGCAGGATTCCTAGGAACTTGGATTGGTAAGCCTTATCAAGGTAAAGGCTACAACCAAAAAGCAAAAGTAGAATTTTTCAAAGAGTTATTCTTCGAATTAGGATTCCAAACAGTGTTTATGAAAGTTCGAAAAGTGAACAAGCAGTCACAGCGTGCTGTTGAAAAACTGGGATACGCAATTGACGCAAAAGAGTTACACCCAGCGCTATATGCACAAGTAAATAGCGGTGACATCCCATTTGAATTATTCAAAGTAGACAAAGATAACTTCTATCTATATCTTGCTACACAAACAAACGAGGAGGAACAAGCAATCTAATGGATACCACAAGCGAAATCACCCCGACCTAAAGGCAGCTCCCTAGCAATTATGCGACGCGAGCTGCCTTTTATAATGCAAAAAAAGAGGTTAGGATTCCCCTAACCTCTCACGTCATGCTAGATTATTTCTTTTTAGCATATTGCAAAATTAATTGCATCATATCATCTGGTAATTTTGGTTTTTCCGCCTCTTGCATCGCTTTCATTAACGCAGGCTCTTTATCGCGTAGCTCATGCACGGCTGTTAAGAACGTTTCTTTGTTAACAGATTCTTCTTCTAAAACTAAAGCCAAGCCTTGTGATTTAAATAATCGTGCATTTAAAATTTGGTCTCCGCGTGATTGTGCAGCTGATAATGGAATTAATAACATTGGTTTTTCTAATGCTAAAAATTCAAAGATTGAGTTAGAACCAGCACGTGAAATAATATAATCTGATGCATACAATAAGTTTGGTAACTCTGTTGTGACATAATCAAATTGTTTATAGCCTGCTAAAATGTCTAATTTCGGCTCTACATTTCCTTTACCACATAAATGAATAATGTTATACGTTTTAAGTAATTCTTCTAAATTTGCGCGTACAGCATCGTTAATAAATTTAGAACCTAGTGAACCACCCATAATCATAATCGTTGGTTTATTATTTGAGAAACCACAATATTGTAACCCTGATTCACGATTCCCTGAAAATAGAGCTGGTCGAATAACCGAACCCGTACAGGTTGATTTTTCAGCTGGGACATATTTTAACGTTTCTTTAAACACCGTAAAAATATGTGATGCAAATGGTAATGCTAATTTATTTGCTAAGCCTGGCGTCACATCTGATTCATGCGCCACAACAGGAATACCTGCCATTTTCGCAGCCATTACGACCGGTACCGATACGAAACCACCTTTTGAAAAAATAATTTGTGGTTTCACCTTGCGTAAAATAGCAGATGCTTGTGCAATACCTGCTAATACGCGGAACGGATCTGAAAAGTTTTTCGTTGAAAAATAACGACGTAATTTACCACTTGAAATCGCATGATATGCAATTTGTGGAAATGCCTGTGGAATAATTTCTTTTTCTATGCCTTCTTTTGAACCGATATAATGTACTTCATATCCTGCTTCTAAAAAGGATGGAATAATCGCTTGGTTAAGCGATACGTGGCCCGCTGTTCCGCCACCTGTAAAAACGATGGTTTTCTTCATAATCTATATAAACGCTCCTATCACTGTTAACGAATCAATTTAATAACCTCGTCATTATACACCTCTGACAACAAAATGCACTTATTCTGACAAAATTATTATCACAGCTTTCATTGTAGCATAGTAAAAGCACGAAAAAAAAGAGTCGCATGGCTCGCGACTCTTTTTTATTACATTGTTCGGCCTAATAACGGAATCTGATCAACGCCATCCCCAATAATTACGAGATTCGGCTCCATCTTCATATATTCAGGAAGCCATTGTGTTAATCCATATGCATATTGGAAGAGCATCGGATGACTATTGCCTTCAATCGGCACATAGCCTTTCATACGATAAATCGTTTCTGGCAGTGAACGTACCCAGTCCTCTACTTCTTCCATTGTATAGCTTTCTCCTTCGCCAAAGTGAAGTAAGCGCGAGCTTAAATGTAAATGATGACCAAGATCCGCTTTTTGCACATCACCAGTTGCTGTTGCACGCATTCTTTCAATATACGTAAATGGAACATTAGCATTCACTGTTTGTAAAATCGGTGCATGACTATTTAAGTTTTGCATTTCAAATGTTACTTGCGCTAATTCTTCTGATGTTAATAAATCAGATTTATTGGCTAAAATTAAATGTGCATGGCGAATTTGTTCAAGGAATAATGAGCGCGTTTGAGGCGTCATGTCATTGCGATGTAACCAGCGCTTGCTATCGGCTACTGTAATAATCCCTTTAATATTTAAGTCATTGGCAAAAAGAGGTGAATAGACAGCATCTAGTGCTTCTACTGGATGAGCTGCACCTGTTGTTTCAATTAATAATACATCCCAGTCCGATTCTGCTAATAGCGATTGCACTTGCGCTTCTGTTTTTTCAGCACCCGAGCAACAAATACAGCCATTTAACATTTCTTTTAATGGAACTCCTTCTTCAACAGCTTGCGAATCAAAGTTCAGTTCCCCTAGTTCGTTCATAATTACAGCTGGTTTTAATCCGTGTGCTTTCAATTTACCAATAAAATTCGCTAATAGCGTTGTTTTACCGCTTCCTAAAAAGCCACTTAATAAATAAACATCTTTCATTTGAATATCCTCCAATTATAAAAAGAGCTGCCGAAGCAGCTCTTTTTACGATTATTTTGCTTCTTTCACAACGATACTATGTGCTTTTTTCAACTGTGGATCATCTTTTTTAATTTTCTTACGGAGTTGATTCATTAGTTCTGTTGTTGTTTCACCTGTTAATGTCCCCGTCACGTTTAAATCATGCTCTTGTTGGAAAGCTTGAACAGCTAATAATGTATTATAGTCATATAAACCATCTACTGTTCCAACCGTATAACCAAGTGCTTCAAACATTTTTTCTGCTACCTTCACTGTATCTGATACATCACCTTGTTTTAGTGTTTTTGTCGTATCAATATACGGTAAATTTGCGTAAGAAGGGTACTTCACTTTTACATTTGGCTTAATACCTTTTTCATGAATCCAATTACCGTCAGGTGTTAGCCATTTAGCTGTTGTATATTTCAATGTAGCACCATCTGATAAATCTTCTACCGTCTGAACAGTTCCTTTACCAAATGTTTTTTCACCAATGATTTTAACATTTGCAGACTCGTTTACTGCACCCGCTAAAATTTCAGATGCAGAGGCACTACCACCATCCACTAAAATTGTCATCGGCACCGTTACTTTACGACCATCTTGTGCTGAAGCAACATTTTTCTCTCCATCACGATCCTCTACTTGAACTACTGGTTTTCCAGTCGCTACAAATAGACTAGCAATATTAATCGCGACATCAAGACGACCACCTGGATTTTGACGTACGTCTAATACTAACCCTTTCATCCCTTTCGCTTCCATCTCATCTAATTTTTCTAATAATTCTTTGTACGTATCTTCAGAAAAACTTGTAATTTGGATATGTGCTACTTTATTTTTCATCATTGAAGCGTAAACTGTTTCCACTGGGATTTCATCGCGAACGAGTGTAATCTTATGTAGATTTTTCGAATCGCCCCGTTGGAACTCAATTTTCACTTTTGTTCCTTTTTCACCACGAATTAATTTAACTGCTTGATCCGCTGTTTTTCCAACAATGGATTTTCCATCTACTGTTTTAATAATATCATTGGGTTTAATGCCCGCTTTTTCAGCTGGAGAGTTTTTGATTGGTGACACGACAACAATTTGACCGTCCTTTTCTTGAATCTCTGCACCAATCCCTTCAAAACTAGAAGAAATCTGCTCATTAAATTGCTTTGCTTCTTCTTTAGGCATATAAGTAGAATATGGATCGCCTAATGCGTTAATCATACCTTCCATTGCACCCTCAGCCAATTTTTCTTCATCTACTTCTTTAAAGTATTTTTTATCGAGTTCATCATACACATCTAATACTTTTTGAAATTGTGGATGTGTACTTGAATTTGTTCGCACCTCAACCATTTTTCCTTCACCAAAAGTTAACGCCAAAATTGTAATTCCTGATGTACTAATAATCAGTACAATAATTAGCATAATAAGTGTAAATGGCTTCATGCGAACATATTTTTTTGCAGGTTTTACTTCGTTTTCATGCTGTTCTTCGTTTTGCGATTTTTTTTCGTCCAATTTCTTTCACCACTTTCACTATTCAAACGTTTGCACACTACGTCTATTTTAGCAGTATTCGACGTATCCGAAAAGAAAAGTTATATGAAAAGTTTATACTCTTTCTATTTAAGATCCGTTCTCTTTTTATTTTATGCTTTTTAGATAGCAAAAGGTCAGCGCCGCCTAATAGACGTTGCTGACCTTTTATAAAAATGATTTACTTTATTATTCAGCGATTGCTGCTTCTAATGCTACAACCATCATCTCTTTAAACGTTGATTGGCGTTCTTCTGAAGAAGTCGCTTCACCAGTAATTAAATGATCTGAAATAGTTAATACAGATAATGCTTGTGCATCATATTTCGCTGCTAATGTATAAAGAGCAGCTGTTTCCATTTCTACTGCTAATACACCATAATCAGCTAATAATTCATTAGGATTTTTCTCACCATAGAATAAATCTGCTGTATAAACGTTACCAACACGTAGGTTTAAGCCTGCTTCTTTACCTGCATTATATGCTTTTAATAATAAATCAAAATCAGCAATTGGTGCGTAATCTAATCCACCAAACTGGATTTCATTCATTTTTGAGTCTGTTGTTGCACCTTGCGCTAATACTACGTCACGTACTTTTACGTCACGTTTTAAAGCACCTGCTGTCCCAACACGAATTAATTTTTTACAACCATAATCTTTTAGTAATTCAGTTGCATAAATACTAATAGATGGTACACCCATACCTGTGCCTTGTACCGACACTCGGTGGCCTTTATATGTACCTGTGTAACCAAACATATTTCGAACGTCATTGTATTGAACAGGATTTTCTAAAAATGTTTCTGCGATAAATTTAGCGCGTAAAGGATCTCCTGGTAATAGAACAATATCAGCGATTTCGCCGTCTTTTGCGTTAATATGAATACTCATATAAATTCCCTCATTTCATTTAATTATCGAAAGCCTTTTCATAACTATTTTGATTGTACTAAAAAGTCTGACCTCTGACAAACAATAATCAGTATTCCACTATATATTTCTCTTCATACATTGCCCATAAGTGATCAAATGTCGCTGCATTTAAGTCATCGTCGGCTAATTCTTCGATATACAAAGAAATTTTTTCAAAGTCCATTTCTTGTTTTGGAAAAGCATGATCGTTAAATGCAGCTTCTGCAAAAACGCCGTATTCATCGCTCGCGCCACGAAAAGTTAACACATATAAATAAAAACTTGGTTGCATGATTTCTCCTTCTTTCTTCATTTATTTGAAAATACAGATTTTACACTAATTCGACAGTGCTATATAATTGTACCTAGCTAACAAGGGGGTACGATTATGATAATAGACACAAAAGAAAATAAATCATCAGTTAAAAAAGAACTATTTAATACTACTTTTAAAAAAATGTGGCCTTTATTTCTTCTTCGCTGGAGAATTGTGATGACATTCGCAGCTTTATCTTTATTACTCGTTGCGATGCTTGTATTGAGTTACAATAATTTAGAAAAACTTAAGGATGAATTAAAACTATTTAATGGCGACACATTAAAAACACAGCTCGAGGTTAATAGCCTGTCTGGCAAATTAGCGGCAATTACTGCACTCGAAAAAACATATATCATTACTGGCAATACTAATGAACGTGCATTATACGATGAGCAAGCCGCCTCGTTTACAACACAAGTCGAAAAGCTACAGGAAAAGTTTAGCCGTTCTAACAATGAATTAAAACATCTCGAAACGATTTTAGCATATTACACAACATATACGAACACTGCAAACAGCGCAATGTCTATACGTGAAACAGAAGGCCTTTCAGCTGCTAAGGAATATGTATCGCGTGGTGCTGGACAAAAGGCGATGACAAATGTTAATACACAAATTAATTATATGAAAAATGCATTAAATGAAAAAAGCTCAAAAAAATTAGTCACACTCGAAAACTCCACAACGTTGTCAGAATTAATTTTCTTTATCTTAACGCTACTCGCAATCATTGTCTTATCAATTACTGGCTTTTTATTATTCCGTTCGATTAAGAGAAATACCGCTCGTATTCAAGCAGCAATTGATGACATGGCAAATAATGGTGGTGATTTGACACAGCGTATCCACATTTCTACACGAGATGAATTTGCGCAGATTGGTCAGAGCACTAATTCATTAATTGAGTCCATCGCAGACCTTGTTGGAAATATTGATACACTGGCACATGATGTCGCAGCAAATGGTGCACAATTAAAAACATCCGCTGCTCAAAGCGCTGACATTATTCAATCTATCGCACAATCTTCAAACGTCATTTCAGAAAGTAGTGAAAATACCATTATAAATATGAATGCTGCTGCGCAAAAAATGGAAATGCTCCATAGCGCCGCAACACATTTATCGAATGATACGAATGATATGAAGATTTCTGCAGATGCGATGATTCAAGCCGCCAATGAAGGCTACGCTTCTGTACAAAATGCGGCAAATATGATGATGGAAATTGAAGAAACAATCGCGAATATAACTGGCACCGTTCAAAAGCTTGGGGACCGTTCTTCACAAATCACATCGATTATTCAAGCAATTACAGAAATCGCAGATCAAACGAATTTATTAGCGCTTAATGCTTCAATTGAAGCAGCACGTGCAGGCGAAGCTGGCAAAGGCTTTTCAGTAGTAGCAGATGAAGTGCGAAATCTCGCTGAATCTTCACAGCAAGCGGCAAACGAAGTGGCATCCATTATTCATGCTATTCAGCGCGAGATCCATACCATTATTGAACAAAATGAAACCGGTGTTACGAAAGTCATTCAAGGTGTTAATTTAACAAATACAACGACGTCCTCTCTTGATATTATCGTGGCACAAACAAATGAAACACTTATGATTATTGATGATATGGCTCAAAAAATTGAAACGTTTGAAAATCATAGTGAACATGTAACCCAATCGTTTATTGAGGTAAATATAATCGCTGAGGAAAATGAGATGCAAGCTGAGGAGAATGCACAATCTGCTGAAGAAGGTGCCCGCTCTGTAGATGCAATTTATGATGCTGTTGAAAATTTATCTACGCAATCTAGTGCACTTCAAAAAATGATTGCAGCATTTAAAATTTCTTAGTTTTTTGAAACCTTCTCTTTCGAATCTCGTCCTGTTACAAGATTGCTCCACTAATGACAGGAAAGTATACACTTTCGCATATTTTAGTGGTATTATTGCCTAACAGGAGATGATTTAACATGAAATTAACAAAATACGTATTATCTTTAGGAGTACTAACTGCTTCTACATTAACAGTTGCAACACCATCTTTTGCTGCAACGACTACTGCAACAACAATGACGGGTACAGTTTTAAATCCTGTCACTGTTCGTGAAGCTGCTGATTTAAAAAGCGATTCACTTGGCGCACTTAAAAAAGGTGACAAAGTAATCGTTTATTCAACTGACAAAAATGGTTGGGTTCAAATCAAATTTAATGCTAAAAAAGCATATATTTATAAAGACTACGTTAAAGTATCAACAACTACAGATGATAAAACACCAGCTACGACAACAAAATCATCAACGAAATATATTCAACAACCTGGTGCAAACGTTCGCCAAAAAGGCAATGTATCATCGAAAATTCTTGGTAAATTAACACCTGGAACAAAAGTAACTGCTTATGGTACAACAAAAGATGGTTGGGTAAAAATCAAATATAATAACAGCACAGCTTATGTGTATAAAGATTATATTGGTGCAAAAAAACCTGCTACGACAACAAAGCCATCAACACCTGCAAACACAACGAAAAAAGGCTACAACTTACAAACAGCTAAAACGTATAAATACGCTCATAATGGCTCTAATGTAACCCTTTCTAGCAAAGGTAAAAAAACATCTTCAGGCTATACGGTATGGACAATGCACGATAGCAAAACAAACAAAACATCAACAGTTTATTTAAAAGAAGTAGCTAATAAAGGTCTTTACTATAAAAAAGCTGGCGAAAAAGCAGTGAAATTATTAAACTATCCTTTCGCAGTTGGTGACACGTATAAGAACGGCTCCACGACTTATAAAGTAACAGGCGTGAACAAAACAGTGACAACAAAAGCTGGTAAATTCACTAACACAATTACAGTTAAAGTTGGCAATGAAACGTATTATATTGCGCCAACAACAGGCGTTGTGAAAATCACAAAAGGCACAAAAACAGTATTCCAATTAAAAAGCGTTAAGTAATCTGCGCTACGCTATTTAAAAGAATCGCTTTTGCGGTTCTTTTTTTATGTAATTTTTAAACTAATAATCATATAATCGTTTTCTTTTTCTGATTTTTGTAATTTTTCAGATTTTATATTGTCACAATTGTCAATTAGTGTTAGAATTCCATTAATTGATTATATCTTATTAACTTAATAGATTTTCTTATCGAGAGAGATTGAGGGACGTGGCCCATTGACATCTCAGCAACCCCCATTGGAAGGTGCTACATCCGCGAAGACATAGTCTTACAGATAAGAAAGGACGTATTTTCAAGTGCCCCTTTCTACTGTGTAGATCGGGGTGTTTTTATTTTATTCATAAAGGATGATGACATATGACAACAATCGAAACAAAATTAGCACAGCTTGGTAATAATTCAGATGAACGCACCGGTGCAATTAATACACCCATTTATTTATCAACGGCCTATCGTCACCCAGGCCTTGGTCAATCAACAGGTTATGACTATACACGTACGAAAAACCCTACACGCGATGTTTTAGAAAGTGGCATTGCTGATTTAGAAGGTGGGACAGCTGGATTTGCCTGTAGTAGCGGTATGGCTGCTGTAGGACTTGTCTTCTCTTTATTTAAAGCGGGAGATGAAATAATCTATCCCGATGACTTATATGGAGGTACATATCGTTTAGCTAAGCAATATGAACAACAATACGATATAAAAGCGCATTTTAATCCATTCAAAGATATCAATGAAGTCGCAGCACTAATCAATGATAAAACAAAAGCAATTTTTATTGAAACACCTACAAACCCATTAATGCAAGAAATTTCAATTGAAGATTATGCAGTGCTTGCACATGAACATAATCTATTGTTGATTGTCGATAATACATTTTTAACACCCTACTATCAACGTCCTATCGAGCTTGGTGCTGACATCGTTTTACATAGTGCCACGAAGTATATTGGCGGACACAATGATGTTCTAGCGGGCCTTGTTGTTGCAAAAGGTGAAGAATTAAGTGAACAACTATTTTTACTACATAATGCAAGTGGCGCAACACTTGGTGCCTTTGACTGTTGGTTATTAATTCGCGGTTTAAAAACACTTCATTTACGTATGAAACAGCATACGAAAAATGCCACTGCACTCGTAGAATTTTTAACTGCACAGCCAGAAGTGAAAGATGTCCTTTATGCTGGTCTTGGTGGCATGATTTCATTCCGCCTACAAAAAGCTGAGTGGGTACCAACATTTTTAGAAGGAATTGACCTCATTGCGTTCGCTGAGAGCCTTGGTGGCGTTGAAAGTTTTATCACCTACCCAACAACACAAACACACGCAGATATCCCTGAAGAAGAGCGTAATGCGCGAGGTGTAGATGCTTCACTCTTACGCTTCTCTGTTGGCTTAGAAGATGTCGACGATTTAACAGCAGACCTACAACGCGTTTTCGCAACATTAGAAGGAGTGACAACACATGACTAATCATAATGAAAACTTTGAAACAACATTAATTACCGCTTCTACACGTGGCGACTATGAGGCTAAAACAGGTGCAGTCAACGTACCAATCTACTTATCCTCTACATTCGACCAAGAGCATTTTGATAGCTTTGGGCCATTTGACTATAGCCGTTCAGGCAACCCTACTCGTCAAGCACTTGAAAATACAATTGCTGAATTAGAACATGGTACACGTGGCTTCGCGTTTTCATCAGGCATCGCCGCAATCGCTTCTGCCCTGTTAACACTAAATGCAGGCGATCATATTGTTATTACTTCAGAGGTATATGGTGGTACATATCGCTTCGTCACGAAAGTATTACCAAAATACAATATTACACATACATTTGCAGACTTCTCTAACTTAAATGAAGTGGAAGCAGCCATTCAAGACAACACAAAAGTATTATACGCAGAAACACCTGCTAATCCTTTATTAGGCATTACAGATTTATCAGGGGTTATCGCCCTTGCTAAAAAACATCAGTTAAAAACATTTGTTGATAATACATTTATGACGCCACTTTATCAAAAGCCGCTTGATTTAGGTGCAGATGTTATTCTTCATAGCGCCACAAAATTCCTTGGTGGACATAGTGATATCATCGCAGGTCTTGCTGTGACAAAAGATGAAGAAATCGGCAATGATATTTATTTCATGCAAAATTCAATGGGTGCCATTTTAGGTGCACAGGATTCCTTTTCACTTATTCAAGGCATCAAGACATTGAATGCTCGCCTAACGCTAGAAAGCGCCTCTGCTGAGAAAATCGCGCATTTCCTTGAGAAAAGTGACTATGTTACAGCGGTTCACTACCCTGGTCTTACGTCACATCCAGGGCATACTACACACTTCAAGCAAGCCACAAGTGCAGGTGCAGTTCTTTCTTTTGAATTACCCTCAAAAGAATTTACAAAAGTATTTGTTGAAAATGTACAAATCCCTATTTTCGCCGTAAGTTTAGGTGGCGTAGAATCCATTCTTTCTTATCCTGTCACAATGAGTCATGCAGCAATACCAAAAGAAGAGCGCGATAAGCGTGGTATTACAGAAGGCTTATTACGCCTCTCTGTCGGCTTAGAAAATGTGGATGATTTAATCCAAGACTTTGAACAAGCATTTGCAAAAGCAGTAGAAGCAACAGCCGTAAAATAAAAATTCATACAAAAAACAGGAACCGCCAAAGCGATTCCTGTTTTTTTATGGAGACAATAGTTATTCAAAATGAGACAAATATTCGCCATATCCTTGTTGTTCTAATTCTGCTTTCGGCACAAAACGTAGTGCTGCTGAATTAATACAATAACGTAAGCCGCCTGATTCTACAGGACCATCCGGAAACACATGTCCTAAATGTGAATCGGCTTCTTTACTACGTACTTCCGTGCGCAGCATACCAAAGCGTGTATCTGTATTTTCAGTTAATGCATCGATTGGTTTTGTAAATGCCGGCCAACCACAACCCGAGTTGAATTTCTCTTTTGATGTAAATAAAGGTTCTCCTGATACAATATCAACATACAAACCTTCCTCAAAATGCTCATCAAATTCATTGCTGTACGGTGGCTCTGTACCTTCTTCTTGTGTTACATGATATTGCATATCTGTTAACTCTTTTAAACGTTGTTCTTTATTTTTCATAAATATTCCCCCAATGTTGTTGTTGAAATGCGACGCGTCCTGAGCCATGTGAATAACGCTCGTAATGCATCGGATTTTTTTTATAATACTGTTGATGATACGCTTCTGCCACATAAAAAGGCTTTGCAGGTAAAATCTTTACAACAATTGGCTGCTGAAATTTTCCAGAAGCTTGTAATGCATCTCTTGAGGCTTCTGCAATTTCTTTTTGTTTATCATCGTGGTAAAAAATAGCCGTTTGATAACTGCCGCCGCGGTCATAAAACTGTCCTCCTGCATCCGTTGGGTCTATTAGCTTCCAATAAAGTTCTACTAATTTTTCATATGGATAAATAGCATCATCAAAAATTATTTGAACTGCTTCATAATGCCCTGTTGTCTCCGAACAAACTTGTTCATACGTTGGATTTTCAACTGTGCCACCTGTATACCCTGAAATAACAGCTTCAATTCCTGGTTGTTCATCAAATGGCTTCACCATACACCAAAAACAACCACCAGCAAATGTTGCAACTTGTTTTGTCATCGCTCTCTACTCCTTCGATGGAATAATTACTTTCAATTCAATCTCATCATTATTTAAATCAAATTTTGTGGCACGAACATAGGCATCCGTCCCTTTTGAAACAGGCACTTCAATAGCATTCAAATTAATATATGCTTGATTCTCGCTCGGTTGAATCGTAATAAAATCCGGTAGTTTCCCTGAGTCTTTTACTAGTTTCAATGCCGTCTGTGTAGGAATATCTAGACGTCCGATAGCAATACTTGTCTGCTTTAAAATTAAATTACCTTTGTCATCAATTGACGGGTCAAAATCCATTGTCACTGGTAAGGTTGCCCCAAGAACACTCACCTTGCTCGTCAATGTAATATCTTTGTCTACAAACATTTTCATCGGCATTTGTGTATCTGCCGTTGCATCACTAATAAAATGATTCGCTAAGGTTTCAAAATCATCTGCTGTCGCTTTGACTGTCACTTCACTACCATTAATTTGGTTTAAATTCGTTGGAATAGCTTGGTCTTCACTTGAAGATGTCACCATGACAAATAATACAACAAGCGCAATGATAATAAGTGCTAGTAGTGTAAAGAAAGCCAATTTCCATTTATTTTTTATCATCGCTATTTCCCCCCATGTCCAAGTTTCCACTTGATAAACTATATAAATCTTCCTGTTCGAGTGTCGTTAAAATACGATGTTCCATTAAACGATATCCTTTTGCATTCGGATGGAAGTAATCATTATGATAAACACTATCATCATCCGAGACAAATAAATCATTAATTGGTACAAAAATCGCATAATGATTTTCCTGTTCGATAATCGTACGCATGACATCGTTATATTCCTTCATAATGATATCTGTTTGCCCTACATCATTTGTGTAAACCGTAAATGGATTATACACACCTATTGCAATAATGGGCACTTTCTTATTTTGTTCACGAATTGCTTGGAATATTTTCTCATAGCGCTTTTCGTACGAAGGTAACTCACGGTCAAAGTCTCCTTTATCAAGACTGCTCATATGAGATTTTACAATTTTCATAATATCATTGCCGCCAATTGTAAATGTAATAATATCAGCATTCTTTAATGTATCATCTAATTCGCCACTCTCAAGTTGCGCTAATAATTGATCGCTACGACGCCCTTTCTTTGCAGCATTCGTTACAGTAACACTTTTTACTCCATCCCATGTTTGCATTTCTTTTGCAAGACGTCCTACATACCCACCTTGATTTTTCTCATCGCCAACACCCTCAGTCAAGGAATCTCCTAAGGACACATAATGAATTGGCTTATCTTTGATATTCTTTTTATCGCTAAACGGCACCCAGCCACTGTCTTCTAATTGTGATGTAATATCACATGCACTAAGCACGCTAATTGATAGCACCATCACACATACTGCCCAAACCTTTCTCATACCCATCTCCCACTAAAAAAAGTTGCCCCTATGGACAACTTTAATGTTACTACTAATTGCAGTGTTTTTAAACTAATGTGATGTGATTATTCTGCATAATAGCTTAAACCAATCGCACCGACACCTGTATGCGTACTAATGATTGGAGACGTCACATTAAATCGAACATCCTCAAACCCAATTTCATTTTTAAAGAACTCTAATAATGGCTCTGTTAACGCTGGACTATCTGCGTGTTCTAAACCAATTCCTTTAATTGTTTTACCCGCTGTATCTTCTAAAAATTGCTTTTTCAACAACTTTAATACTTGTTTATGGCTGCGCACTTTTGCGAAGTTTTTTAATGCACCATCTTCTACTATTGCAACCGGCTTAATGTTTAGCAACGCACCAACCATACCCATTCCCTTACCGATACGGCCACCTTTAATTAAATTTTCGAGCGTATCAACGACAAGGTAGAGTTTCGTATTGTCACGAACCGTTTCAACACGAGCAACAATTTCATCTAATGATTTACCTTGTTGAGCCATTTTAGCAGCTTCTAACACTTGGAAACCTAAACCCCAGGATGTAAATTGCGAATCGATTACTTTCACATTAGCGATAGACGATTCACTAGCTGATTCAGCTGAACGTACGGTACCGCTTAATGTATGTGTAAGCGTTAATACCAGAACATCATCTCCATCTTTTCCTAGTTCATTAAATAATTCTTCAAACACACCCATTGGCGGCTGTGAGCTTTTTGGCAATGCTTTTGATTGCGACATTTTATCTAAAAATTGTGTAGGTGTTAAGTTTTCACCGTCTTGAAATGATTCTCCATCGATAAAAACTGTTAAAGGTACGACATGAATATCGTATTTTGCAATGTCTTGTTGTGTGATTCCACTTGTGGAATCCGTTACGACATGTACACGTTTCATAATTATTGACACATCCATTTCTACTGCTTGTGAAGCATTTCTGCTCGTCTTCTTTCTGTTATATCGTATTTTACTCGTTTTTGTCATGTGATACATGTGACAAACGTCAATATTTGGATAACAAAATTAGCGTCATAATAGATTTATAAAGAAAAAACAAAAGTAAATTTAACTTTTATAGATAGGAGTGTCATTTAATGGAAACAATTACGACGTTAGATAACCGCAAGAACAATGAGGAAACATGGAATGTCATCACCCACGGTTTAGGATTCATTCTTGCAATACCTGCGCTTATCTTCTTAATTATGCGCTCCGCTTCTACCGGTTCTGCATTATATGTCACAAGCTTCACTATTTTTGGTATTTCAACAATGATCCTCTTTTTAGCTTCAACCGTTTATCATGCATCACCATTATCGAAAAGACGTCAATTCCGCATCATCGACCACTGCTCTATTTACATTCTAATCGCTGGCACGTACACACCGTTCGCATTAATTGCGATTGGCGGTGGACTAGGCTGGACAATTTTCGGTATTGAATGGGGCCTTGCACTATGTGGTATCGTCTTTAAATTTTTCTTTATCGAACGTTTTAAAGCCGTATCACTTATTTGTTACTTAGGAATGGGCTGGCTTATCATTATCGCCTTTAAAACCGTTGTTACACATATTACAATGACCGGATTTTCATACTTATTAGCAGGTGGTTTAATGTATACCATCGGTGCTTTCTTCTTCGCCAATCATAAAATCCCTTATAATCATGCGATCTGGCATGTATTCGTATTAGCAGGCAGTGCCTTTATGCTTGTGACGGTTTTATTTTATGTCTAATCATTAACCGAGCTTGAAATTTCAAGCTCGGTTTTTCTATTTAAGACAATTTTAGTAGCTAGTGCCTTCTATTTCCGTTATCATTAAACACAGAATTTCAGGAGGGATGTTGAGATGAAACAATATTTAGATCTTTGCCGTCATATTTTAGCGGAAGGTCATGATAAAGGTGACCGAACAGGCACAGGTACATACAGTGTTTTCGGTTATCAAATGCGCTTTAACTTACAGGAGGGCTTTCCTCTATTAACAACTAAAAAAACAGCATTTCGTCTGATCGCAACCGAGCTTTTATGGTTTTTAAAAGGCGATACAAATGTCCGTACCTTAATCGCGCAAAACAATCATATTTGGGATGAATGGGCTTTTGAAAAGTGGGTCACTTCTACCGAATATACGGGTCCTGATATGACAGATTTTGGCCATCGTTCTTTAACAGATAACGAATTTAAAGCAGCTTATGATGAACAAATGGCTTTGTTCCAACAACGTATCTTAAACGATGATGCCTTCGCAAAAGCCTATGGAGATTTAGGTCCCGTTTACGGAAAACAATGGCGCTCATGGCCTGATGCAACGGGTGGAACAATTGACCAATTGCATAATGTCATCGAATCGATTAAACATAATCCAAATTCACGCCGCCATATTGTTAGTGCTTGGAATCCTGCAGAAGTGGAAGATATGGCTCTACCACCTTGTCACACGCTATTCCAATTTTATGTAGCGGACGGCAAGTTATCTTGTCAGCTCTATCAGCGCTCAGCAGATGTGTTTTTAGGTGTCCCATTTAATATCGCAAGCTATGCCCTATTAACTCATTTAATCGCGAAAGAATGTGGCCTTGAAGTAGGCGATTTTGTACACACACTGGGCGATGCTCACTTATATAAAAACCATTTAAATCAAGTAAATGAACAGTTAATTCGTGAACCTCGTACATTACCACAGCTACGAATCATTACAGATAAACAATCGATTTTTGATTATGAGATGAGTGATTTAGTCATCGATGGCTATGATCCTTATCCACGAATAAAAGCACCTATTTCTGTTTAAAAAGGAGCCCTAAAAATGATTTCATTAATTGTTGCACACGATGAAAATCGCGTCATCGGATACAAAAACGACATGCCTTGGCATTTACCTGGTGATTTAGCTTATTTCAAACGCACAACTATGGGAAAACCAATTATCATGGGCCGTAAAACATTTGAATCAATCGGTCGTGCACTTCCTGGTCGTCTTAATATTGTTATTACTAGAAATGAGCACTATACTGCAGATGGTATTACGACCGTTAGTAGCTTACAACAAGCATTAGAACTTGCAGCAACGCAGCATGAGGAAGTAATGGTCATTGGTGGCGGTAAAATTTTTGCTGATGCCTTACCACTTGCAGATCGCCTCTATATTACAGAAATCCACCATCAGTTCCCAGGTGATACGTACTTCCCTGCTTATCCAGGTTGGAATGAAGTTTCTACTTCTGAACCTCAACAAGCAGATGGCTATACTTTTGAATATAAAGTATTTGAAAAATAAACTTTGTTAGCTGACACTAAAAAAGACCTGTTCAAGATATAATCTTTGAACAGGTCTTTTTTTTAGTTAATCGTTATTGTAGCTCACTATTAGATTCATTCGCTGAAGATTTAGACTGCATATATTCTTTTTGTGTCATCACATCATCCACATGCATATTAACTTCTACAACTTCTAGTCCCGTCATATGATAAATTTGTGATTTCACACTCTCTGCTGCTTGTTTGAAAATAACAGGTGCACTTTGACCATATTCTAAAATAACCTTCAAATCAACGGCTACTTGCTTTTCTCCTACTTCCACACTAACACCATTCGTAAGACCACCTTTTGCGCCTAGTCGGTTTGTTAAGCCAGCAGCAAAGCCACCTTTCATATCTAAAATGCCTTGCACTTCACGAGCTGAAATAGCTGCAATTTTTTCAACAACACTGTTATCAAATGTAAGTGAGTGGTGAAATGTACGTTCATTTTCTGTAGCTTGACGATTAATTTCTACTTGCTTATTATATGAATTTGTCATCCGATTGTCCCCCTAACGTAATTTATCAAAAAATGTTAAAAACTGTGCCGTACGGTCTTTCGCGTATCCTATACCAACACCAATTGCACATAACAAAATAATTAATAATGTTTTCCAGAAACCAAGTGTTAAAAATAAAATGCCTACTAGTAACATCGTGATAAATCCAATAATACGCCATTTATATTCTTTTAAAAATTGCGTATAAGAGTGCGCTTCATTCATGACACGACCTCCTTACTAAATAACTCGTTTATTTAATAGCTTTTGATCTAATACATTCACCTTTACATCTCGTACTGGCAATTCTGAAAAATGTTCAGTTGTATCTTTCACATCTTGACGCATTGTTTTTACAAGCGTTTGGATACTATTCGTTTGTGCGATAAAAACGTCTAATACAATGTCGATATAAGCTGCTTTTTTCTTTTCGTACAAATAAACAGCAATGCTTGGTTGACGAACATCTTGATATTTTCCAACTGTATGTTGAATGTTTTTCTCAATAGCTCGCTTATTAAACGACATATTCCCGTCTGCGTATTTTGATGTCAAATTACGTTTTTTATGCGAGGGTGACAAACCTAAAATAATCATTACAATCGCAACCACAAGTACAACTCCCACTAAAATATATAATGTGGTCTGAAACCAATTATACGAGCGTAATTCTTGTTGATACAACATCCAAGAAGGTATATCAACATATAAAAATAGTAAAATGGCTGTTGTAACAAGCAACACAAGTGCAAATAAAAAACTTAAAAGTCGCTTCATACACAATTCCTCCTAATAATTGTCAACATTAAACTTTTCCCGCCTAATGCGTGTTATAATCATTTTTTAATAAAAATCAACTATCCTATGCGTAAAATATAAAAAAGCTAGTGTTGTGTAAATACACAGCACTAGCTTTTCACTAAAAAATACTCGATTTTATTTTCTTTGAAACAAATAAATTGGAGCAGAAGTTACGTCTATATCTGCTACAAATAGGCTTCCTGCATTTGGCTGTTCTGTACGTTGTTGCTCACTTAACCCTTCAGAAGCTGTTGTAATATACAATCGAGTACTTCCTGGTTCAAAGGCACAGCTCGTAACATTTGCAGCTGGCACATCAATTGCATCGATAATTTGTTGTGTTTCAGGATCAATACAAACGACACGCGAACCGCCCCATAAAGCTACCCACAATTGATTGGTTGCATCAATCGTCATACCGTCTGGACTCCCTATTTCATTACTAAAATCATAAATAACACGACCATTTGAAAGTGTTGTTGTTTGTTCATCGAATGGATACGCCATAATTTTTTGCGTCGGTGTATCGATTGCATACATCGTATCCCCCGTATTATTCCAAGCAAGTCCATTTGAAATCGTCAAGCCTGTTAGCGCAACATTTATATCGCCGCTCTTATCAACAACATATAATTTTGCATTAGGTGTCTCCTCATCTTCATTCATTGTTCCAATCCATAGTCGCCCATAAGGATCAATACCACCATCATTAAAACGCATCGTTTCACTTAAATCCTCAAACTGAACAAATATTTCTTTTTCACCTGTTTTTGTATCAACAAACCAAATCGTATCTCGGGTTGCAACAAGTAGTGACGATGTATCCGTATTCGCGACAAAGGTCACATCCTCTTTAAATGGCAATTTCGAACTTTCCTGTGTTGCAGGTGTATAACGGTACAAATAATTATTTTTAATATCAACAAAACGTAAACACATCTCTGACGCATCCCAAACAGGGCCTTCTAATAATCGTCCTTTATATGGTTCAACAAGTCGTGCATTCATCATATACAGTCCCTCCAACATCCATTTTTTGTTATTATAGCGGATTTCATACAGTAAAAGAAATTGTTATGTGCCACAATATGTTACATATGGGTTTTGCATAGTAGGAGGTGTACGGAAATGTTGATGCGTTTCTTTGACTTCATAGGGATTTTGCAATGCCTCAACTAGCATTTCAACGGCATCCATATTGCCAGCTTCAGCGTCTTGAATGGCCGCTTCCACATAATAATTACGTGCAATAATCGCTGGATTAACACGTCGCATGCATTGCTGCGCCGCTTCTACTGTTGTTCCTTCTATTTCTAATCGTTTCTCCCATTGCTTTTGCCACTCTGCTAATCCTGTAATGGCTTTTCCTTCCGATAAAGCGCGGAATGTCTCTGTAAAATCCGCTTGGTTCGCTTCCATCCAACTTAATAATTGTTCTGCCAAATTACGATCCTCCATGCGAGCAGTAGCCAAGCCCAACTTGTCACGCATACCTGCTAGCCAGGCATCTCCAAATACTTGTGGGTACGTCCTTAATACTTCTTCTAACGCTGCAATTGCTACCTCTTCATTGTCATCAATCAACGGTAATAACGTCTCAGCAAAACGTGTTAAATTCCATCCACCAATTGCCGGTTGCTGACTGTAACGATAACGCCCCTGTTGATCAATTGAACTGAAAAATTGATCCGCATGAAACACATCTAAAAATGCACATGGTCCATAATCAATTGTCTCACCACTAATCGTCATATTATCTGTATTCATAACGCCATGTACAAATCCGACAAGTTGCCACTGCGCAATTAATTGTGCTTGTCGACGCATCACTGCACGAAAGAACCCAATATAGTCTCCTTTTTCAAGAGAAGCATAATGACGTGCCATCGCATAATCTGCTAACTCACGTACAGCATGCTCATCAACCATATGACGTGCATATTGAAAAGTCCCAACACGTAAATGGCTCGCAGCGATACGCGTTAACACCGCACCTTGCTGTACTTCTTCACGATAAACCGGTAGTCCCGTCGTCGTCACGGCTAAACTACGCGTTGTAGGAATGCGCAATCCATTCATGGCTTCTGAAATAATATATTCTCGTACCATAGGACCAATCCCCGCACGGCCGTCACCGCCACGAGAATAGGGCGTACGACCGCTTCCTTTTAATTGCACATCAACACGTTTATTTTGATGAACATGCTCCCCTATTAACATAGCACGCCCATCACCAAGCATTGTAAAATTACCAAACTGATGCCCTGCATATGCTTGAGTAATATAATCACGTGGCTGTGCACCTGCAAATAGCGCTGTATTCGCATATTCATCTTCTACATCCAATTCCTCTGCTAAGCGTTTATTCCATAATATAATCTGTGACTCTTTTACTCGATTTTCACTTACCTCACGAAAAAAAGTCGGCGGTAATGCCGTATATGTTGTTTCAAAGTTGAATGACATCTTATCATTCCTTTCTACCTGATTACTCCTACCATAGCATAAAAAAGCAATATAACCTCTTAGAAGGCATTACAAAGATATTCACTATCTATTGAATTGATTGAATACACGCTACATTTGAATGTTAAATTATATTTATTGATAAAAATCCAATAAAGCATCAAATTTCTAGTTAGTATATTTTCTAGTTAGTATATAATTAAATAAATAATAAAAAGAGGTGATGAAATGTTCTATTTTTTCATTGGTATTGTCATTTTTATTATGCTACTTAGTATAATCGTCCATTCATCAAAAACGGCATCGCAAAAACGGAAAAATGAGCGTTTTGAAAAAATTATCACAACGACACACTATACATCTGACCTCGATTTACTTACACATGCTACGGCTCAAAATACATTTTTCATCGAAAGAATGATGCAAGTCCAACACGCTTACGCTCAACAACTTCATCAGCCCTCCAAAGCTCGATTTATAAGCGAAGATAGCGCGCGTTTACCTAGCCAGAAACTTCTTAAATCAAATGATAAAAATCAAGAATTCTCACTATTAGAAGCTGAATTTCAGCGTTTCCTCTTTTTAAGTACTTTATTTAAAAATGTGCCTATGTTCAGTCAACACGTAGACGAACTATGGCATACAACAATTATGTTCACCAATCAATACCAAACATTTAGCGAAACATTATTAGGGCCACATCAATTAATTCATCACGCACCTAATATAGAGCCAACAAATAATCCAAAAGAACGCGCTTTTTTTGACCTCATTTACAGTTCTTTTTTTGCCATTAATGATTACAGTCATCTAACATGGGGCAGTTTCTTCAGCTATACAATTGACAAACAAGTATTAATCGACTTCGGACAGCAGCGCGCATTTTCTACTGAAGAATTACTTCGTCTACAACAACAGTATTTACGTGATGAATTATCATTAGAACAAGTACGTTATGTAGCAGAACGTTTACAACAAATTATTTATCCTGCTTGGAATGAAGCTTCTTCTGACATAAAAAATCATCAAAAAATCGTTGATACGGCTTTTTCATATAATCCTCTAACTGCTAAAAATAGTAATAGTTATAATATGAATGGTGTGTTATTTTTCGTATTACTCGCATCATTGCTAACAGAAGAAGAGCTTGTGCAAACTGCCTTGCAATCACTTGGCTTAATGAAAGTAACTGCAACAGCTAGCGGAACCGATAGTTCTTATATTGCACCTACTGATTATTACGATAATGATACTAATCACCATGATACAATTCACCATTCAAATCACGACAGTAATCATCATTCATGTGGTTCTAGTTGTGGTAGTGACGGTGGCTCTAGCTGTGGGTCGGGCTGTAGCTCTTCATAATGTTTACGAAAAAACGCCTCCAAATAAAACATCTTATTTGGAGGCGTTTTTCTATACTATTCTAGTATTAATAAATATTAAAATATCCATAACCTCTTTTTCTTTGCATGAAGCCGATATACACGCTTGTATGTACGCATAAGCTCATCTTTTCGTTCATCTACTTTATAATAGCTACCTTTAAAATCTGCAAGCTTTTTTACGATTGAGTCCATCGCTGGTGCAAGGTCTGGATTACTTATGCAAATTGCTCGCACACCAGCATCCCAATTTGTAACATTTCGACCAACCATATTTTCAATTAATGCTAAACGTTGATCTTCTTGAAGATCAGAAGGTAATTGCTCCATTACGGCAACAAGTCGCTCCGCATTTTCTTTTTGTGGTGCTGTACTTTCTAACATTTTCCGAATAATATCTCGATGGTTTTTCCAAATAAGCAAGTCATCATCAAAAAAATGATTAAATCGTTCTTCAATCAATTGTTGTCGCCATTCTTCAATAATTGTTGAACTAATTGCGAGACGTTGAAAAGCTGCGTAATCAAGAACTGCTTCTCGTCCCATTACTAATTCATCGCCACCATAAGCCATATAAAATTTTTTTGCTTCTTCTATTGTCATGAAAATACCTCCCCTTACAGTAACTATTTACAACAATTCCCCTTCTAAAACATTTCTACTCGTAAATAGTTAACAAGTTAGCGTGACAAACTGAACTTTATACCTAGAAATAGAAAAAAATGCAACGCAAGTCCAAAAAGAGAGCGCTAATCAAGTTGATTAGCGCCCTCTTTTTTATTATGATAACCATTTTGGCGGTGTATTTTTACTCCAATAAATTTCTCCTAACTCATAATGCGATACAAAATTATCCTCGTATGTATGGTAGTGAAAATTGTAGTAAAACCCTTCAAATGGTCTATTTTCTGTTCTTACATGGAATCGAATCATATCCTCACGTGTCTCACGATTGTAAATATTGAAAATTTTCTCAGAATAATTACCACTTGGGTTTTCAGTAATAGCTAAGTTTGATAGTTCTTGCTCACCAACGCGCGCGACTGTGAAATCAATTGCTTCTTGCATTTTCGGAAAAATTAATTCATCAAAATCCTGTTGAATTTTAGGACCAACCTTTGCACCAAATTTTGTATAGGCTTGCTCTTTTGCCTCTTTCATAAAATCAATTGGTTCATATATTTGTTCCACTATTGGCTGCTCATCTGCATAAGCAACGAGTGTCGTAGTCGTTTCATTTTGATGTTCTATTAATGTTTTGTGTTGCGAATTTCCATCAAATACATTTTCCCAGAATGCGTGCGATGGTGTAATTAAGCCCAGTGTAACGACTGCTACAGCCGAGACCATGGCTTTTTGAAACCATTTTTTCATACTTAATTCACCTGCTTTGAAAAGAGTCTTAATTATCTTACGTTTTATTTAACTAGAAAGTTTCACATAAAACAAAAAAAGTAATAGCTATTTTGAGCTACTACTTTTTTATTCACTAAAAATAATTTTTTAAAACGTTGTTCACTTAAAAATAAATTATTTTTCAAAGATACCATAATGAAATTTTGTATTAGGTCTCTTCAACTGCTTAAAATGATATTTTTCAAATAATGGTGAACGAAAATGCGCTTTTAATACAACGCGTTTCTTGGCTACACGTAGCGCCTCATACATCCATTCATCATCTAATGAAATATGAATACCCGCTTCACGCAGAGGTGTGAAATTTTTTGATTCTTCAATGGTTTTTTCAAACATAGGATCTAAATATACGACATCCATTGTGTTAGATGGCAATTGACGTAAATAATCTACAGCTATAGAAGATATGACTTCAATTTGCCGCATGCTTGCTAATTCTAATAGCTTTTCCTCTACATAATTATACTCCTGTAACCCTTGTTGCATCATAAATGCAATCACCGGATTTCCTTCACAGCCAATAATACGGCCTTGTTCCCCCACTTGGATACTCGCCAACATACTATCTGTTGCCATGCCTAATGTACAATCTAATAACGTATCGCCTTTTTCTAACTGTACCGCTTCTAAAAACGTATCTTTTTCTCCACGCGCGAGACGTTTTGCACGGAATGCAGCCGATGATGGATGAAAGAAAAAAGGCTCTTTTTGACCAAAAGCATAATATTCATAGCGCATTTTCCCTGCAACTAAAATATTCGCTTGTTCTTGCTCCATTATTTTTTGCATCGAGCGCTTACGACGATCTACAAATGGAATTGCCAATGTAGATGATGCAAAAAGAGCGCGCTGACGAGAAAGATCGTCAGGGCGCCCGCCAGTTGTTACAACTGTTTTCACTAATTATTCAACGATTTTCTCTAATACGTCCATTACATGGTCACGTACAGATTCCATCATTTGTCCTTCAATTTGTTCGCGTGGGATAAAGTATGCAAGATTCCCATCTTTCCAGAAAGCAATCGATGGTGATGAAGGGGGTACTTCTTCAAAGAATGAACGCATTTGTGCTGTTGCTTCTTTATCTTGTCCTGCAAAAACTGTCACTAAATGTTGTGGTTTCTTTTCTACAGTTTGTACCGCTTCAATAACTGCTGGACGAGCAAGACCTGCTGCACAGCCGCATACTGAATTAATCACAATGACAGAAGTCCCTTTTGATTCCTGCATATGTTCTGCTACATCGCCTGCATTCATTAATTGTGTAAATCCTGCATTCACTAGTTCTTCGCGCATTGGTTGTACAATACCGCGCATATATTCATCATAAGCATTCATAATTCTAGCCTCTTTCATATTGGGTCGTAACCCTTGTATTTATTGACTTTCTACTTTCTCATTGTAGCGTTCATTGCGTGAGATTTCATCCTTTTTTACTCCGAATGTTAGATTTATGTTAGATAGATGTTAGATTGCTACAATTAGAAACGTTGTTAAATCAACGTTTTATGGAGTCGTTTGAAATTTATACTTAAAAATGTGATATTTTTTGACTGAATATCGAGTTTTAATGAAATAAAACATGATGGATATTTTCTTTTTTCTAATTTTCTTACATATGAAATAATTCTTTATTATCATATATTCGATAAAAATAAAGGAACTTTGTTATATATTTACCTTTTGTTTTTTGATATATTTATACCATGAAATCAATTAAATATATGAAGGAGAAATATAATGAAAAAACTATTATTAGCTAGTACTATTATTTTCACTACTACTTTAACTCCGCTGTCTTTTAACGAAACTAAAATAGAGGCAAAAGCCAAATCGGAAATCTATCCACTTTCAAATTCATTTGTAACATCTTTAAAAAATGGGCAACTAAGAAATTCTAAAGTTGCAATTGGTATGTCTGCAAAAAAAATGAAAAAAGTTGCTGCATTAAAATCAGATTCAGATGGTTTAACGTATAGTTTGAAAAAACCAGTAGCATCAGGTGCAGCTGCTGATGTAATTTCGGTCACATCAAAAACAAAAAGAGTTGCTACCATAAGTAGAGTTTATAATTATACAATTGGTAAGAGTACTGTAGATAAAAAATTAGGGAAACCTTATAAAGTAAAAAAATAAAATTTGATGCTGAAAGTAAACCTACTTACTATTATTTTTACAAAGTAAACAGTAAATATAATGTTGTTTTTGGATACAATACTGATGATAACTATAAAACTGAAGTTATAATTGGTGGTAAAAAGTATCTAAAAAATGACATTCCTACTGGTATAACATTCTAATTCCATAAAATTTATTATATTAAAATAATAATTTAAAATCCTGTACTTCTTATTTTGATATAAAGTACAGGATTTTAATATTTATTAAACTTTTTCGAGATACACACGTTTAGCAGATACATATTCGCCATTTTTCAACTTAAACCGATATTTATTACCGAATTTAACGATGTCCGTCACTGTAAATGCTGTACCAACTTTAAGCGACTGTAGCTTATCAGCTTGCGTAAAGTCTACACCGCTGTAAGTGCTGCAGGGTTTAATTACACGATATAGTCCAAGTTGCGCACCTTTTTTATAAAACGTTTCAGTGTTGCCTGCCGTCGCTACAGTTGTGGAAGATTTCTTTTTGGTGTAGCCAAGATAATCAGCAACAAAATCTGCAATGCTATGACATAGCTTATCAAAATTACGTTTATATGCATCTGCATCTTTTTTTGATGACACGAAACATACCTCTAATAGAAGTGCTGGACGATTTGTGTTTTTAAGCACATATAAATCTTTGCGCACTTTTTGGCCACGATTCGTAATTCCAAGTGCTTTGGCCATCGCCTTAGATAATTTAGACGCAATACCTGTATGGCCACCATAGTGCAATACTTCCACGCCAGTAGCAGAAGATGACGCTGACGCATTAAAATGTACACTTAAATCTAAACGACGGTTTTTGCTATTGTGGAAGTTTGTAAGCGTACGTAAGTTTTGCGACTGGCTAGTTGACGTATTGTCATGAAATACATAGCCATCGCCGTTATATTCCGTTTTTAAAATCTTATCCACTTCATTTACTACGCGTCTTGCTTCATTTACTTCATCGATAAAACCGTGCGCCCCGCGTACTTTTAGTGCGTGACCACTTGATGCTACATATTTATTTACCATGTAAATCATCCTCTTTTCCATTCATTTTTTCATTCATAATTAACAAAATATTTTTGATTGGTTCCGGCATTGGCATATTCATCTTTGTACCATTTTCGGTAATTGAGATAAATTCCATTGCGATTAATGCGATAGCTAGTCCATCACCTGCAAATTTTAGTTCTGGCACTGCATAGCCCATGAGATATACAGATGATAAAGCTAGTAAGTAATAACACTTACGTAGTAAGCCATTGAAGCCAGTACGACTATGCAATTTACGATTGTATGCTGCGGCTATCAAACCTGTGATGTAATCCAGTGCCATCATGCCAAGTAGGACTGTTGTAGCCAGTCCGATACCGTCCACAAGATAGCTGATGAACGAGCCTAAAATACCTGTGTATAGAGCAATTTGTTTTTCCATATCTCACCTTCCTTTTTCGTATTTTTGATAAATAAAAAACCCTCCACAAATTGTGGAAGGTCCTCTTTAGCTAACTAATCATGAAAGCTTTTACAATGAGCCACGATTTCTTTAGAAGCCAAAAGTTGAGCAACAATGTTCGAATGAGCTTCATTGATACGTCGGTATTTTAAATTCTCAACACCTTCAGCGATGTTTTGAACGTATTTTTCAATCAAGTCTATTAGTTTATTGTTCTTTTCTTTTAAAGATACGGGTGGAACAACTTTTTTGAACTTTGCTAATTCTTCAAAAGCTTTTTTGATTTGTTCTTCATAAGCTTCGATAGTCATATTGATTTTTTCGTCACTATCAACAATAACCGCACCTATATTTTCAAAATTGACGCCATTTATTAAAATAGCATCTGCTAGTTGATTCACAGCGTCGTAATATTTTTTAGACATTTCTATTACCTCCCTTCCACAATAATTATCCTTGTGGAAGAGAATTATTACCATCATAGCTTTCTGCTATTTTTGACATAATAAAAAGCACGATCTATACGATGTGCTTTGATTATGCGTATACTGTTTCGATTTGAGCGATTAGTTCGCGGTATTCTGCATCTTCTAACTGACCTACTGCAAAGAAAGTATTCACACGTTTAGTGATTTCAGCTTGATTATAAGTTTTGGCATTTACGATTTTTTTTAGCATAGTGTATAACATATTTTTCACCTCCTTTCAATGTGCTGTTATTACAACCCTGTATTCATTTCTAGTAATACGGTTTGATATTTTGTTTCGGTTAAAATTTGTTCTTCGATTGAAGGTTCTGGCGCGACTTCTTCAATCATTGAATCATCCATAATCAATGTGCGCACAGTGTGCGATACCGTTTCTCCATCACGTGTGTATTCTTCGATTTGTTCGCCATTTTCTTCATATTTGCGTAATAACTCGACCATTTCTTATCAGCCCCCTTTATTAGAGTAAATCATAGAGAAAGAATATAGGACCGAAACCTGTATCTCTAGTTATATTTAATGATGAATTGAAAGGGAGATTAACGAAGCTTATATTTCCACCAAAGTTAAACTTAACTCCGTCAAGAGTAAGATAACCCGCACCACCCTCTATAGCGAGCGCCCTAAGCACACCTTTCCCTGTGACAGTCACTTGAGTGGAAGAGCCGCTATTAATTTTATATATACCTGCGTGCTTAGCTGCTGCAGATGCATTACTATTAATCGTACCCAACATACTATTAATATAGTTTAATTTCGCGTGGGCATTTGCGCCTGTAGAACTACTCGCACTACTTGTTGGTGTACCTAAATTTATATTAGTTGCACTCGTATTCGCATTTACCGTCACCAATGTTGATTTATTCTCATTTACATTCGTGTTCACGTTATTCACATTCGTATTTACAGCATTTACAGTTTCTTTCACATTCGCTACATTGGCAATAATCTCATCTTGTTTTGTCTCCGTTGCTAAATTAATAATGTTAGCCATTATACTACCTCCTCTGTCGCTAAGATTGGCTTCCCGTTTTCGATACCGAAACCAATTTTATACGTTTTGCCCGTTACACTATCAGTCCATTTATGTGGTAATTGCGCCTCTAAATGGTCATCAATTTGCAACTGTAAGTTACCTGCTGCATCAGTAGATAATTGTCCCTTCATACGATCAAACCATGACATAAATTCATTTTCTTCATTTGCTCGCCACGCCAAGAAACTATCTGTTTGCTCTAACATCCATGTTTCGAAATCTGTTTGCGTATTTTGAATCCAATCTGCTACATCATCTTTTGTCGCTTGTTGCCAATCTGCAAATTCTTGCGCTTTAACAATCGAATAAGTATTAAACCAATCTTGGTACTGGTTGAATACGCTTGATGTATCAATTTGTTCGACGACGCCTGCAACGATACCGCAATAGTTGCTATTGAGACGTAAATCGGTAATGTAAGATTGTGAAATGGTTGTAACACCTTTTCCTACGTATACATCTGCAATACCAAGTTCATGAATGACACCATCGCGTTGTAGTGTCGGTGCTACTGGTGACGATGCAAACGTGCCCTTTTTGTTTTCAATCGTGATTTGTCGTAATGATAAATCTAGTCTTACCACAATACGGTCAATACGATTTAAAACACCGTCTGCACGTTCGATGACTAAGTTATAATCACTGTCGTTAATAAAGTCATAACCGTTAATCCATGCTCTGCCTGCCTTAACCGTTACATTCATGTTTTCTGCTGCATATACTTGTAATCCATTTGAGGGGTTAGGGAAAACGCCATTACCGATAAAACTAGCGAAATAAGATGCAAAGTTTTGTGCCAGGTAACGACGATCACCATTAATACTGTTGAAAAATCCACTTGTTGTTGCCATTAATTATTCACCGCCTTTTTAATTTTTGAAATAAGTGTAGGAACACTACTACCAAACTCAATGCCTAGTTCATAGCCATCTTTATCCCATACTTCTGTTAATACAACGATACGAGTATGAACGGCTACGCCTAATTCATCGTTTCGAATCGTCACTTTATCGCCGTTATTGTAATCAACAAAAATTTTAAACTGGCTGTTAAAATCAATGTCAGTCTCAAAAGATTGAGTTCGGATAAATTCGGCCACTTTTTCATTACCGCGTTCAGTGAGCAATTGATTATATTCCGCATCACTCATCTCTACATCTACTGTTGTTTCAGTTTCATTTCCTTCTTCATCGATTTCTACGATTGTTTGCTTAGTTGTACTTTGTAAATCGCGCGCATCTACGAATAATTCTCGACGTTTTCGACCTTTATTAGCACCGCCGATTGTCAACATTTTGCGTGCTGTATCTTCCCCTTCACCAGCGACAATAACTGCATTTCTATAATCCGTTTTATCGTCCACATAGTTTTGAGTAAGTATGTTATCGAACTCTTTAGAGAAAATAACTGCATCACGCACAGACTGATTAGTAGTGCGGTCAACGCCTTGCCATACTTCGAATGAAAAGCGCTTATTAGGTATATCTGCAAAGATTTCGTAGGTAATGTCGTACTTTTTACAGATGGCCCATAAGGCTACGTCAAGTTGCTGAAAGTTATATGATTCGTTTGTTGTTGCGCTAATACCAGTAATTGGACCAAGTACGAGATTAGTAATTTTCCTATTGCTATCCGTTGGGTTAATCATGTTGCTATTTACATAGCTACGCATAACAAGTTCGACATTGCCACTGTAGACCGTTTCTTTTAAGATGTCGCGAAAAGACGCCAAATAGCTTAAAGAAAATAAGCTCACAATAATTTGTGTTTTAGATTCATCTTTATACTGCGCAATTTCCACCATATAGCCTCGTACTTTTCCTAATCCATCCGTCAGAAAAATATCGTCGCCATTGGTGATAAACCATTCAATATTTTGCGGTGTAGCGTCCACAATCAATTCTAACTTGCTATGATCGTGGTAATTTAAAGAGCGTTCAGCTTCTTGGTATGTGTCCAAGATGCCTAAACGCTCAAACGTATCAAAATGAAAAATATTAAATTCCATGTTACACCCCCAAGAATTTTTCGTTAAATTGCATCGAAATTTCCATATTGTCTAATCCTTGTGCTGCGTCATATCGGAAAAGGTTGTCGCCAGTACGCAACTGTAGAAACGTGCTTAAATAATCAATTTTGCCGAATACGCTAGTTGTAATGTTATTACGTGTGAGCTTCGCATATTTATTTCCACGATAGGTGCTCACTTCGATAACGTCACCTGGCAACATATCAATGTTTATCTTAAATTCTTCATAAGTGTTCACATTGATTAATGATGGATTTTTAAGTGCTGCAGTTGCTTTGAATTTAATCAACATACCAGTATCGTCTTGGCCATCGTTGACGACGTTAGCAATAAGTGATGGACTACGTTGCCCCATTTCAATCCCTTCACCTTCTGGAATTTCGAGTGCGAACTCAAACAACGGAATCCAAGTAGCAAGGTCTACATTCGTTTTATTACGCGCATAGATATATGGATCAGTAGCATCAAATTGTAATAATACTTTTTGCCATACATTATTGCTATGCTCGAAATCTGTCGGCATTGATGGAGATGATACCAGTTCAGCATTGACGTAGTATTCAGCATTCGACTTTGTTGTGAAATCGATGCGCATAGGGTTCTTTTTAGGATTGCATACGCGGTAAACATCACGACGTTTTTCTTCGTACCATTCTTTATCCGAGATAAGTCTGTGGATGAAAAATGGTATTTCGAAATCGCGTGTCTCTAACGTCGTATTTTGATAGCTTGCACCATCACCCGATTTTTCGGATGTGCTAACGTTTGCAGACAGCCCTGAAAGGTCAATTTCTTCGTAGAGCTTAAAGGTATCACCGAATGTTAGTGATTCACCGTTAGCATTTGTAATCGTTAAACCTTTAATAATCATGTGATACCTCCTTTAAAATTTGAATGCCATTCGATTTAATTCGCGTCGAATTGCTTTTTCTGGACTATCTGTTGTTTGGATCACTACAGATGGTTGGAACGTTTTTGAATAATCATTGCTTACGCTACTACTGCTATTGCTGATTGTGGACGACTGGCGTACTGTATCCGTATTACGCGCCAAACTACCATATACGTTTTGCATAGCTGATTGTACTTTAGCTGCTGATTGCCGTAGTCCAACAATAAACCCTTCATTTGTGTATTCACCTAAACGTCGCATGACACGTGACGGACTATGAATATCTAATTCGGTTTGAGTCGTTTCAGCGATTAACTGTGCGATTTCTTCCACAGTTTTTTTTAGCTCGTCTTTCTTGTACTGCATACCGTTGATTAAACCTTGCACCGCATCGGAGCCTATGGTTGTCATTTTCGATAACTCTTGTGAGCTTACATTTACTACAGCCCTCATAGCTGTTTTCCACTCTTTTTGATACTTTGTAAGTTGTGCATCTGTTTCATCGCGTAACAAACCCACTTGTTTTTCAGTATCTAAACGTAAACCTTCTAGCTCTTTTGTAGCCTGTTGTCGTGCTAGTTGACTCTTGGTCTTCCACAATTCTGTATACTCGGTCAATTGCTCGTTAGATAGCGTTGTGAGCGCCTTGATTTGCTGTGCAGATTTTGGCCCCATTTCTTCTAATTCTTTTAATAAACCGCTATCTAGCCCTCGCTCGGCTAACGATGCAATGTCGTTCATCCAATCTTCAAGTGCATTTGTTTGTGATTGTAAGTTGCCCATCAACTGTTCGCCTGTTACCGTATCTTCACTTGCTGTGATTTCATCAAATAAACCTGCAAAGCTCACCAAAGATTTTGTGCGATCATCAAGCGTTTTATTATAGTCATCCCATAATTTCGTTGAGTTCGTTACATAATCTTCTTCTGCCTTTTTAATATTGTCTAAATACGTTTCAGTAGCCGCGAGGGTTTCTTGTTCAGATTTGTAACGTAGCTCTTTCAGTTTGTCTTGGATGCTTAAATATTCGTCGCTACCTTTTCTGAAGTTATCTAAGCGATTTTCCCAATAGCGCACTTCCCACGCTAATGTTTTATCATCATATTTAACTTTGTCATTGTAAGTAGCTTCATACTTTTTCAGACGTTCAGCTTCTTTTTGGAATGTTAAATCGGTGATTTTGTCTTGTACTGCAAGATATTCTTCACTGTTTTCTTTAAATTTAGAAAGACGTTTTCGCCAGAATTTAATCTGTTTGTTCAGAGAAGCATTGTTGTACTTTTCTTCATTAGAAATTTGCTTTTCATAGCGTTTCAGATTATCTGCTGCGGCCGAATCGCGTAACTCTTTGATTTTGGCATTAAGTTCTGATTCCGAGCCTTTTACCTTACTGCCATAATCTTTTTTCATTTTTTGCAATGCGTTAATATACTGCTTATTGCTAATTAGATCCGCATTGTAATTATTTTTAAGCTCTTTCAAACGTGCGTTGTAGTCAGATTTGATATTAGCAGTTTGCTTTTTATTCGCTTTATTAATTTCAACGTCGATTTTTTTAATGCCATCAGCATAATTTTTGTACTCGGTTTTTAATTTATTCAGTTGATTGATGTATTCTTTTGTATCAATCTTGCCGGCATTATATTTCATCTGAACATTTTTTAAATCGTTAGTAAATTGGTCTTTAACTGCCTTCGCTTTTTTAGCTGCTGCTTGCTCGGATTTTTTATCTGCTGTAATACCTTTTGCAAGACCGGCATCAATATTTTTACCGATTTCATCGCGCATCCAACGTGACGGCGAGTGAATACCTAATGCGCCTTTGATTTTACTTTTGATGTTACCAGCAACTTCTTGAATAGCTGCGCCAACGGCACCTACTCCCGATTTGATACCATTGACCAAACCTTGAATGATATTTTTACCGATGCTCGACAAGTTAATGCTCGTTAAGAAAGATTTAGCAGCATTCCAACCGTTCTGAATCGCTGATTTAACACCATTCATTGCGCTTGATACAACTGATTTCAAGCTGTTAAATACACTCGTTACAATTGATTTGATGCCGTTGACTGCGCTTGTTACTACACTTTTTGCGCCATTCCATGCTGACGTGATAACCGACTTAATGCCATTCATTACGCTTGTTACGACTGATTTGATACCGTTAAATACTGACGTAACCACAGACTTAATACCGTTGACAGCGCTCGTCACTACAGACTTAATACCATTCCATACACTCGTTGCCACTGACTTGATAGCATTAAATACGCTTGTGACAGTTGATTTTAAAGCGTTAAAAGCTGTACTTGCTGCGGTTTTAATTGCATTGAATACAGTCGTTAAAGCACTTTTAATGCCATTCCAAACCGATGTGGCAGTACTTTTAATAGCGTTAAAAATAGTTGTAATCGTTGACTTCAATCCATTGAAAACGGATGTGGCAGTTGATTTCAAACCGTTCCAGACGCTTGTTAGTGTCGATTTGATGCCATTCCACACTGACGTAGCAGTTGATTTAATCGCATTGAATATTGTAGTGATCGTAGACTTTAACCCGTTGAATACAGATGATGCTGTACTTTTTAGGCCATTCCATATACTTGTTAATGTTGACTTGATTGCATTCCACACCGTCGAAACTACTGATTTAATGCCATTCCACAATGTACTAAAGAATGAAGTCAATCCAGCCCATATTGCTGATGCACTAGAAACAATTGCTGACCATATTGTAGTGAGTAAAGATTGTATTCCTGACCATGCAGCGCTGAATACGCTACTTACTGTCGTCCAAATTGTAGAAAAGAATGTAACAAGCGTCGTCCAAACCGTTGTAGCTGATGTAACAATAGCAGTCCAGATAGTCGTGAGTATTATTTGTAACCCTGTCCAAGCTGTACTAAATATGGTGCTTACGACTGTCCAAATGGTGGTGAAGAAAGTTACTAAGCCATTCCATATTGCAGTACCTGCAGTGACAATACCGGTCCAAATGGTTGTTAGTACCGTTGAAATTACTGTCCATACAGCAGTGAATACGGCTGTGATACCGTTCCACAGACCGCTAAAGAATGCAGTCAGTAATCCCCACGTGGTTTGTGCTATACCAACTATACTTGCCCAAACTGCTGTTAATGTTGCCACAATACTGGCCCATGCAGAAGATAGGAATGAGCCTATGGCGGTGACGACGGTCATGAAAATATTTGAAATACTCGTCCACAGATTTGAGAAGAACTCTTTTATCGCTCCCCAGTTGCTATAAATCAATACTCCTGCCGCGACAAGTGCGACAATGGCGGCTATCGCTATTGCAATAGGTGCCGCAATTGCTCCGAATGCTACGCCTACACCTGCCATGAGTGTGCTTATGACGGTGAAAATTGGCGCAAGTGCCATAAACGCCGCGACGATTAATCCGATGACTGCGACAACAGCCGCAATAGTGGCTGCTAATGTGCTATTTTGACTAATCCATTCAGCTACTTTTCCGATGAATTCGGCTACTTGAATAAGTAAAGGCATCATAGCTTCTTTAATATCAAGTAAAGCCTTTCTTAATTTAACGAAATCACTTTCATCCATAGTGCCTAAATCTTTTTGTAATTGTTTAGTTGCTTCACTTAAATCAAATGTGGATTTCGAAGCATCCCCTAATGTTTTGGTTATATTTGCGCCTTGATCCTCATACATTGTCAATTTTGTTATCGTAAAGGCTTTTTATCCTTTACTTCTTATGATTTCCCATAAGTTCGGCATACATTTTCAATGCAAAAAGACGAACAATTAAATGTTCGCCTAAGCATTGTCGGATACTCGTGGGTAGATTATATTTATTCACTACCTATGCTCTACGATGTTTCCTAGCCTTTCGCTATCTAGAAAGTTATCTCGGTATTAGCATTATAGTTTAAAAATTCTTCAAGTTGGTTTGTAGTGTTTTTCCCGAATCCATATTTAGAATGAAATTTTTTGTGACAAGTTTTGCATAATGTAATGCCGTTAGAAATACTCAACCTAAGTTCTTTAGCTGTATCCCAAGATTCGATGTGATGAGCCTGTAGATTTCCTCCTGTGCTATCATTGCATTTTTTACATGTATAATGATCGCGAGAAAATATACTATTCCTCCAAATACCATAACCTTCTACTAATCTAGCTTGTTCTCTTTCTTGGTCAGTTTTATTAGGGTTATAGTTGGGATTTTCTTTTCCGAACCTTTGAATACCGAACATAGGATTTTTTTCTCCAGCAAAATCCCTTTCTTTATACTTATACACTACTTTATTTTGTCGCATAAATTCCCTATGGCATTCTAAGCAAACTTTATTATCTTTTCTTCCGGATTTATATTTTTTCCCACAATTTTTACACTCGTGACTATATCTCTCTGAATCTTTTTTTCTTTCGCAAATTTTGCAATATGAAAAAGCGACATATTTGCCATCATAACTTCGCTTTCTTTTATTGAAATCTTCGAGAGATTTTTCTGTTTTACAAGAAGCACATATTTTATTGCCTTCTTGTGCTTGTGGTTTATCGCCATTTCTACGCTTACGATCGCATTCTAGGCAATAACTTCTAGTTCCGTCAGGCTTTCTTTTGTCTTTCACAAATAAAGATAATGCTTTATTTTCATTACATATTCTACAAATTTTCAAGACAATCAACTCCTTTTAAGTGAGTTAATTATACCATTGTACCAAAGAATTTTATACCTAAACCATTTTAGCCTTCACCGATATTACCCGATTTTACTTCGGCACAATTTAACATCTACCGAAGATTGCTGTTCCAAGAGCTAGACGTGTAGTATCATCTTCAATAGTCGATAACCATTTAGATACTTCATTCATTGCTTTGGAGCCTTTTTTGCCACCAGACGCTACATCTTTTCCCCATTGTTGGAATTTTTCTTTTGATACATCCGTTTTGGATAATAGTTCAGTCATTGATTTCGGAATTTCTTGCCCAAATTCAGCCATACGAATACGACCCTCTTTGATGCCATCCAAAAGGTTATCAATATTCCAACTTCCCGTATCAACTCCAGCAGCTATAATTGCTTGAATTTCTTCCGCATTATATCCAGCCATTTTTAATTGAGTTCCATATTCACTGATAATATCGAGTTGTTCAGCTGGAAAACCCACATCCAATAAAGATTTTGTCATACCTAATGCTTCTTCTTGCGTAATCCCCATGCTCTTACCCATCTCATATGATTCTTGGATAAGCTCATTAAAATCAATTGCCGAATACGCACTCGCTATCATACCGGCCCCTTTGACAATTGCCGTGTTACTAGAATCAGATGCATCTTTATTTAATGCCCATTGTCGCTGTACGCCTTGTAGCGCTTCTTCTGCGTCTACGCCATATGCCGCAACGCCGTTTATTGCGTCACGAACACTTGCCCTTGAGCTTTCTGGCACATCAAACATAATTTCAATTTTTGTATCTAAAGTTGATACATCTAATGCTTGTTGCACAGTAGCCGCTAAACCACCTGCGCCGGCCAATCCTGCAAGACCTGCCTTGATACCGTCGCCAATTCCTTCGACTGCATCAGTAGTCTGCTCGGCTTGTCGCTCAATATCTTGTAACTCTCGTTGTAATCTTTGTAAATCTGATGTGCCCGAACCTGCTTGTTGTAACGCTGAACGAAATCTATCTAAATCAGCGCCGGCACCTAATGCTTCACGCCCGATTTGTGTCAATGCTTGCTGTAATTGCTGACTACTTGCACGTCCTTGTGCGATAGATGCAGTAAGCTGTGGACCTAAAACATGAGCAAATTCTTGAACGCTCGTTCCCGACGCTTCAAAATATCTACTCAACTGTTGTGTCGCTTGTGCTACGCCTTGTTGCTCACTACGCGAACGTTGTAATGCAGAATTAAAACTACTTAACTGTGCTTCTGTTTGACCGATTTCACGTTGAAATGCTCGGTATTCTGCTACACCTAAATCACCACTCGCAAATGCGGCTTCAACTTGTTGTTGAGCTTGTTTTAATCCGTTTAATTTTTGTTCAGTCTGTTGAATGCTTTGGCCAAGTAAATCTTGTTGCTGTCGCACTAATGTGATGTTATTCGGATCTAATCGTAATGCAGCTTGCACTTGCTTTAATTCGGCGGTTAATCCACTTGAAGCCGCTTCGACACTTTGCAGCGATGCACGTACATTATCTACAACCGATGGCACAGGCGTAAGCTCATTGCGCATCTGTTGAATGTCATCCGCTACTTGTGCAATCGAGCCACCTTCTCCTACTTGCTGTAGTGCAGTACGAAAACGTTCGACATCAACATCGGCTCCTATAGCAGCTTGGCCAATTTTCGTAATCGCTTGGTCAATTTGTGCGGCAGAGGCCGTTCCATTTTGTATAGCTGTCGTTAATTTATTCCCTAATACATCCGCAAAGTCTGCTACAGTAGTGCCCGTTGCATTGAAATAAGTTTCTAAATCTTGTGTGTTCCGAGCCAAATCTTGCATGGTTTGTTGAGATTGCTGCAGCTGTGTTCGTAGCCCATTTAATTGACCTTCTGTAGTTTCTAACTCCCTTTGGAATGCTCGATACTGTTCGACACCTAATTGGCCAGATTGAAACTGCTGCTCTACTTGTGACTGTACACTTTTTAATTGCTGTAGCTTTTGCGATGTTGCAGCAATACGTTCACTTAAAATTTCTTGTTGCTGTGCGATAAGCGTTGTATTACCTGGATCAAACTTTAAAGCGCGCTGTACTTCCTTTAATTCATTTTGCAGACTTTTTGATTGTTTATTTACATCGCTTAAAGCTGTTTCAAGCCCCGTTGTATCGCCGCCAATCTCTACCGTAATCCCTTTGATTCTGCCAGCCATTCTTCCACCATCCTTTCGACAAATAAAAAAAGAGCGCTATTAACGCCCTTTGAGTTTTTCAATATCAGCCTGTGTCGCCTTGCGTGACTGATTTTCTTTGTCTGATGGATGATGAAGATCTTGATATGCATCAATGTAATCGAGTGCCATTCCAACGGTCATCATCTCCATATCAGCATATTGCAGCTTAGCAGTTCGACACAAAGCTAAATAAACTTCGGTATTAAATTCAGTTATTTTTTGTTCTTCTTGCCCTGCTTCACCGGTTTGTTTTTTTTAGCGCCTGCATTTAATGAATCAACTAATAAATTAACGACTTGTGGCATCACTTCAAACACATCAAATTCATCAAATTGTAGCAACCATTCATCGCGCTCTAGAATTGTACGGTCCGCAAACCAAGCGAGCACATACACAATGTCATATAAAATATCGATATTTAAATCCTCAAATGACTTAGCATGTTGCATATTTTCAACTACTTTTAAATCTTTAAAAATGTCGCGCTTTGTTAACTGTTTATATTTAACAGGAAAAAGAGCATTCGCTTCAAAGCGAACACTCTCCTTCCCAATTTTAATTTTTGTCATGTCAATAGCCCCCTAATGCTAGATTTCTGGAATTTCCACTGGCTCTGTTACTTTAGTATAGAATGCGTCATATACAGCTTGTGGTGTTTCTGGACCCGTTACCCACTTAATCGCACCGTCAGCTCGCGGTGTCGCTTTAAACGGCAATTCAACCGTATTTACTTCTGTAGAATCTTCTTTTGTTTTAGAAGATGTACCAGGACGGTTTGCGCTCACATTGTAGTAAACAAAACGGTCTGCCTGTTGGTCGCCATCAATTTCGAATAAAAGTGCAAATGGTTTAATTTTTGCATTCGCATTTTCGTATAAACCACCGTTTACAAGCGTGTAACCTAAAATATCTGTGTAAAATGAAATTGGTAATTTCGCAAAGTTAAAGTTACCTTCATAACCTTGGTTGGCAATTGCTTCATAAAAATTAATATCATCTGCAAAGAAGCTTGATGATTCACCTGCTGGATCTGTAGACATTTCTGTAGCACCCGGAATGCGTACCGGTGTGCCATAAGTAACTTTGCCATCCACTGTTTCGGTGATTGGCGCATAGTGTACGTTTTTCAAGCCAAACGTGACTTTGTTTTCTTTTTTCATTATTGTTCCTCCTAAATTGTTAAATAGTACGTGCGTTTAAACACGCCTTCTTCCTCAATAAAAATTTCATCTGGGTCCTCATAAAAGATTTCATGATTATCCAGTAATGTTTCTAGCTGGATTTCTAATGCTTCATCTTTTTCAGCCATATAAAGCTCAACATCTACATGCTTTTCTTTATAGAATACTTTGTTGTCAGCACCTACTGTACTGTCGGAATCATTCAAGTAAACAATGAAAGGCAATGGTTGCCGACTTTCAAAATGATGATAAGCCACCAGTAAATTTAGCGTTTGAAGAATGTTATAAAGCTGTTGTAAAGTCATCCTCCTAGCACCTCATTTAAACCATTTAAAAACTGCTCAATAGCTTCTTGTTCAACAGGTTGAATATGTGGTCTTGCCGCAACCCGTCCACCATTGACTTTTGCATGACCTTTTTCAAGTAAATGCGTAAGCTGATAGTGTCTGGAATTATGAATAACAAAGCTGGTGCCTACTTTTTTCACACGCCAACTTTTTGCATATTTTCCTTTTCGCTTAGGGCTTGTGCTTTTCAATGTGGCAGCACCTTCATTAGCCGTTCGTTCCGCCAATTCTTCTACTTCTTCTTTGGCCACATGAGCATAGCGATTAAGTTCTTCCATGATGGCATTATTCAGTTGATTGATTTGCACCGCTTCTCACCTCACAATAAAGTTCGATAAAATCACCATTTTCAAATGTGCGATAAATACTGTAAATCTTTTCTTCATGGCGAATATAAAGTTCTTGATCATAATCTAGTAAATGCACTTTAAACATAGCGGATGGACGCAAACCCGATTGACCAGCAGTAAAATATTCTGTTCGCGTAACACTTTTCTTTTTACAAAATACTTCGCTAGGAACAAAACTTTTTCTTTCTTGTCCTAATGAAGTTTTTATAATTTGTTCTTGCATCAATTCTGCTACATCATTGAGCATATCCATTGTAATCACCTGCCAACGCCAAACTAATTTTCAGCATGTCGTATGAGGCTTGGTATTTATCACTAGCCTCTCCTGCCATACCATATGAAGCCTTACAATATAACTGGATAGCTCGATAAATTAAAGCATCGTCTACATCCAACTTATGAATACCACCTAGCTTCAAATCGATTAGCGCCGCTTCAATCGTTGCCAATAATTCATCATCCAATTTGTCATGCTTAATGCGTAGGCTTGTTTTAATCTTCTGAAGTAATTGGTCCATGTTGCTGCACCGCTTCTAACAAAGCTTCTTTCTTCATTTTGTTATAGCCTTCGATGCCTAAATTTTTAGCAATTTGCTTCAACTCAACGTAATCAAGTTCTTCTACAAACTCTGTTTCGCCAGCGATATAGCCTTTCTCAATTAAAAAAGCAACACGTTCTGAATCAGTTGATTCATACGCATTGCCTTCGTTATAACCGATTAGCGTTTGCTTATCGATAAATGCCTTTAACACACGATGTTTCATACAGTTCCCCTCCTAAATAGCAGCTGCCTTATTTAATACAACTAATGAGCCATTATCAACCGATTTACCATCTGCAATCATAATAGCTTTCGTTACCAAATCGTCCGTTTCATTATCTTCATACTTTTTAACACCCATTTGGTAGTTTGTATTTAAGATATAGTCTTTGAAATTGTACAAGAATGCGAACGGATTACCTGTTGCAGCTGAATCAAATGAATCAAGGTAATTGCACAGTACAACACTACGGCCAAGTAGCGAGCGCTCGATAGCCCCTGCAATACCATAGTTTACGCGTCCAATTGGTTGACCATTTTCATCTTTAATACTGGCCATCTTCATGAACGTTTTCTTTGTCATTACATAGACTGCATTTGTTTCGTACTCTAGCGGTAATGCTGCTTCTACATCGACTAACGTTTGATATTCAATTTTGGCCACGTCTAATAGCTGCCCTTCATTTGGAGTTTCAGCTAAAATCCCTTTCGGTTTGCCAATACCATCACCCGAAATAATCGCCTGTTCAAGCGCAATTGTCATTGCTTCAACGATATTGTTTACGAGCACTTGCTCAAAAACAGCTAGTGCCATCGTTTCAACTTCTAATGTCACCGCTACAGCACAGCGTAATTTATGGTAGTTGAACGTAATAGAACCTGTTGTTTTCTTTTGATTTGCAGAGCCACTACCTTCTGCCACCCATGTCGCTTTTGGCTTAACTGTAGATAATGGAATTGTAAGGCCGCCCTTAAACGATGTATTCGTAATAAGAGGCAAAATCATCCCTGATGCATCTAGCTTTTCAATAATGCGATTTAGCACCGTTTGCGGAATGACCGAGCCGATGTCACCCGTATTCGTTGTTTCACGTAATTCGGTTGGAATAGGTGCATCACGTAATACAAAATCCATGAATGCATTTCGATATGCTAATTCAGATTCTTCTGGCGAACGTGTTTCAGGTTGGCCTGTCATATTGAACGTGCTGATTGTACGAGATTCTAATTCGCCGTTATTAATTTGCTCCGCTTGCTGCATTAATTTCTCGCGTTTTTCCACCGCTTCGTACTCTTCATCTAATTCACGTAATTCTTTTTCAAAAGCATCTAAATCAACTTGCTCATTGCCTTCTAACGCCGAACGAATTTCCGCTTTGCGTTGTAAAATTTCTTTTAATCGTTTATTCATTATGTCACCTCTATAGGAAAGTTTTTAATAGTAATCGTTGACGGCGTTCTTGTCGCCCTTTTAATTCCATATGCTCTTGATATGGGTCATGAGATCGTGCAGCTACTTGTGAATCTGGATAAGCCGGGAATGCTACTGGTGAAATTTCAAGTAACTTCGCTTTTGTAACGGTTCGAACAACATTGTCAGGATCTGCTTCATCCCATTCTTGCTTTAACATACTAAACCCGAATGAAACGCCGTCCACATCGCCACGCTTAATTGATTTATAAGCATCGTCACCTAATGTTGTATCCGGTAAATCAAGCTCAAAACGTAATCCTAAATCATCTTCAAACAAACGTAGCGTTCCGTTTTTAGTACGGCCTAACACTTTAGATGTATCATGTGACCACAACGCCTTTTGGTCATCATTCGTTAATGATTCCGTAAAAGCTCCACGTTTAAACTGCTCTTTAAATCGTTGAAAATATCCCATTGGTACGGACTTCATTTCCCATTTGACCGCATAGCCGGTTAATACACGTTGACCGCCTTCATCCTCACGAATCTCCACTTGATTTGTCGTCAGGTTGCGCTTTTCCGTTGCTTCCATCTTTTTCACCTCCCTTCTTGGCATTGATTTCAGCCGTATCTAGACGGCGAATTGCTTTATCTCCACCTTCGATTGGTCCTAATGATAAAATCGAACGCCATTCATTTGGTGTGAGCGCCCCTCTATCGACCATTTGTACAAGGTTCATTTTTGTACTCATCGATGCATATTGCAGACTGGCTGCTTCAAAAATAATTTTGTTTCCAAAGCTACGTTCTTTACGCGTGAATAACCTACGTGTGAACTCATTTGCCAATTGCAGTGCATCTGGCTCAATTTGTGCCTCATAATAGGCATTCCATTCATCTTCGGTATAATTCGACTGCACGATTTTTTCGTTTGTGTTAAAGAACGAATAAATGCGTTTTGTTGTATTATCTACTTGCTTTTCATTTGGCACATACGCATCATTTTTAACTTGTTGTAAATCATAGCGCGTATCTGCCGCTGCCGCACCGCCACTATTTTTATCAATCGATAAATAGTTTTCGGTAAACCGCTTCACTTCATTCTCCATATCTGTTGGCTGTAAAATCGTTTTAAATTTCATTAGCCATTTAATAGAGGCGCTATTTTTGATTGCCTTAACGATGCCTTGGTCAGCTGTTGCAACAATTTGTAAAGAATCGCTTAATGCTTCTCCAGGATGTGTACCAAAAAAGTCATCATCATTAAAATCGTTTCTTAAATGGATAATGTCCTCATAAGGTACAGTCATTCTTTGGCCATTCAAAAATAAAAAGCGGAGAAAAATTTCTCCACTTGGTCCCTCTTTCAATTCGATGCTCGCAGCCGGTACTGGGTAAATTTCAACCGGTAGACCACGTTCATCTCGCTTAATATAGGCAAATGCATTATTGTTAAGTGCTAATTGCGTGGCCATCTTTTCTTGAAATACTTGGCCCGTCATAATTGGATTCGGTTCTTCTAACAAAAATCGAATATTTACGTTTGGATTCACTTTAAATTCTTTTTCGTTTTGTCGGATATGCTTTGCTGCAAGCTTTCCAATCGCTTTTACTTTTGGCCGAATAGCTGACCGAATAATATCGGACTTATACAGCTTTCCATCCCATTGAAAAAAGCCATTACCAGTGTCTTGAATCAATTCAAATCGACTCCCTACACTTGGCTCTGACTTCTTTCCAAATATTTTTTCGAATAGCCCCATGATTCACCTCCTAAATCATCTGCAAATACTCGGCGCTCTTATCTTGCAAAATCGTATAAGCATTTAAGAGTGCTGCGGTGCCATCAATACGGCGGCGCTGATTCTTTGTCTTAGTTGGCTGGATATTTAAGTTTTTATCCATTTCAATGGCCGTATTTGACAGGCACCATTTATCGATAGGATTGTTATTATAATTAATCGTATTTGCTACCAAATCGGCTTTTAAATTGTACATTGGACCTGACAACGTCTTTTTCCCTTGATGAACAGGTATCATTGCCTCCGAACCAAAATGACCTTTCATATCCTCAACCCAATATTCAGCTGACCAGGCATCATAACCAATCCAAGGTAAATAAATACCATACTCATTACGCTGCTCCAAATACCACTCTGTAACAAACTTCGGATGCACCTTATTACCAGGTGTAACACGCAATAAACCACGCTCATACCATAAATCGTATGGTATGCGGTCCTCTTTCGCGCGCGCTTCTAGTAATTCCTCTGGCAGCCAATACATTTGGTTCACATAAATTTGTGGATCGCCCTTCACCATAAAAATAACTTTGGCTGCAGTTAAATCCGTTGTCTTTGATAAATCGGTGCCGCCAATGCCATATTTAGGTTTCAACTGCTGTAAATCAAAACTAGCTGGATTATTGAGTTCTTCGAATGTCAGCCATGCTTCACTTATCGTTTCTGGAATATTAAAATCCTTTGTGACAAGGTTTTTCACTAGCATTGGATTGGACTTTGCTTTATTTACTTTCGTGCGCAGCGTATCGCGGCGCTTAATTGTATCAAGCCCCGGATTCGCTTTCTGCCACGCATTTTCGTCCATCCATTCTTCACGCTTGTCTAACTCATAAATAATTGGCAAAAAGCGTTCGTCTTTATAGCCATCAGGGTCTGCCAATCCATTGAGCAGCATCACCGCTTCATCGTATTTCATATCATAGACAGATTCTCGAATAGTGCCAGCCGTTGTAATCATAAAAATAAGTGGCTGCTCCCTCGCCGACGTACCATCGACAATAACGTCATACAAGTTTTTGTCCTTCCAAGCGTGAATTTCGTCCATTAGTGCGCCATGCACATTCAAACCGTCCAATGTCTCACTATCAGAGCCAAGTGGTTTAAAAGTCGAATCATTAAAATCTGCTCGCAGTTCCGAAACTAATGGCTTAATGCGTTTTCTTAGTGCCGGTGATTTAGTTACCATTCGCTTGGCATCGGCCCAAACTAATTTTGCTTGGTCCTTTTTCGTGGCCACAGCATAAACTTCAGCACCAGGTTCGCCATCAGCCGTTTGTAAATATAGCCCTAGCCCCGATGCAATAGTTGATTTGCCATTTTTACGTGCAACAACTAATAACACCTCTCGATATTGCCTTGTACCATCAATTTTATGAACAAAACCAAAAGAGGCAGCAATAAATGCCTGTTGCCAAAGCTCCAACTCAATCGGTTGGCCGCCCCATTTCCCTTTACTATGCTTACAAAAGTTTTCAATAAACTCAATCACATGGTTGGCGCGCTCTGGCCGATACTCAAATTCACCAACCTGCTCATAAATCCGCTGTACTAAATGCTTATAAATTTGCTTCACCTTCGTACCAGCAACAATATCGCCCGCTTCAATTTTGTTGTAGTAATCAATAATAGGGTTATAAGCAACTGGATAACATTTAAGCACGTCGATTCACAAAATCATCAAAGCCATCACTTTCAGCCTTCTTCACAATTTCCTTTGGAAGCAAATCTGTTAGCTGCTTAATGATAGATTGATAGTTTTTATTCATTTGTTGGTACTGCCGAGCAACGGGACGCTCTCTTTCATATGGCTCTTGTTCGCCTTGACTAAACAATTCCACAAATCCATGTTCGTCGAGATCTACTTCCATAACTTCAAGTGTCACTCGCATAAAAGCAGCACGCCGAATGAGTCCATCGGCTACCGCTAATTTATCTTTTTGAATTTCCTTATAGTTCCGTTTCAATCGACGTTCTTCTTTGATAATTCGCTCTGCTTTCGTCAATTCTTTCTTTACTGGCATAAAAATCACCTTCTTTCCTGGGGAGGGGGGTCACGCGCGAAACCTGTGCATTACATGAGGGTACCCTCTCGGTCCCATGTTTACGGGCTTTTTAATTATTTATAGGGGGGCTTCCTCGTTAGAAAAATCCTCAATAAATTTAGTAAATACTTTTTTAGATAAAGAAATTGTCGCTTCACGCATTTGTTTCGGTGAAAATTCATCTTGGATATTGTCAAAACAATTATGCAGATAGCACACTTGCTCTTGCGTTAAATCATATTGCTGTTCGAGTTCCGGGAATGATGCCATTAATACGCTAGCCATTACTGCATTTTGTAGACTATCGAGTTCCATCTAGTACTGCACCTAAACCTTCTAACTGATGCACCTTGTTCATGCCACTAACAATGACTACAACTTCATCTGTGCTAATTGAACGGCATACATCATGTAGTTTGATGATATTACCTTTTGAACATCTAACATTGTCTCCTACAGTTTTCATGATTCTCTTCAGTCCTTTATAGATATTAGATTGCCTTCACTATCAAACTTCACGCCCTGACGCACCGGACTATATTTCTCATGGTGCTCTTGGTTGTGACACGTTTGGCATAAATACTCTAAGTTCATATGGTTCAACGTAATCTCTGGATCATGTATGTTGCTGCTGTTGATGTGTACCTTGTGATGCACAATCTTTCCAGGCTCTTTGCATCGTTCGCATAAGCCATGCACCTGTACGATGTACGCAGCACGACACTTACGCCATGCCGCACTCTTGTATAGCTTCTTAGCTTCATGTGTATGCTCTAGCATACGCACCATCCTTTATATGTTTGTTCATTATTCATCAATACAAAACAGCTACTAAGCCTTGCTAACATACTTAATAGCCGTTTAATTAGGGAGAAAATTCTAGTCGAAAGGATTGCTCCTTTCACTATATACGTGTTCTTGCATACCTATACCGCGTGAATGTAACATATCTAGCAGAGTGTTGTATTCACTAACATGGCTACAAACCTTGATGTATCAACATTCTTAAAAAAAGTTTTATTTGAATGTAACAAGCACCCTCGTTATGTTGTATTAGAATAAGCACAAAAGATAACGGTTGCTGTTATATCAACAACGAACCGCACTCAATACTTTTATTTATGTAGATGCATAATGATATTATCTACTTGCTCCTGTTCAATCCCTATATATCGTAATGTAATCGTCTGGTCATCATGGTTAAAGATACGCATCAGTGCACCCACATCTTGATTAGACTTTTGATAAAAGCGATAGCCGAATGTCTTACGTAATGAATGCGTTCCAATGTCGCCTGTATAACCAATTGCTTTCGCCGCTTGCTTCAATATACGATATGCTTGCACACGATCTATTGGCTGCTGCTTACCAGTCTTAGTACGCTTCCGACTCTTTATCAAATGCTCATTGTCTTTCATCCCTTTGATATAATGCTCCAATGCTTTTTTTAATTCATAATTAATGACTACTTGATTAAACTTACCGGTCTTTTCCTCAAACACTTTCACGCTATCTTTATTACGCACATCTCTTACTCTCAATGGCAGAATATCTGAAACACGCAATCCGAGGTTCACACCAAGCATAAACATAATATAGTCGCGCTCATTCTTAGCGTATAAATAATCCGCGAACTCTTGTAGCTGCTCTTTGTCTTTAATTGGTTGTACAAATCTCATAGTATTACCCAACCTTCTGCTTGTATTTTTTCCTTACAGCGCGCCAAAACTTTCTGTACAGTTGAACGATTCATATTTAATGTTTGCGCAATTTCTCGATGCGTATATTGATTGGCTGCCAATACAAATACAGCACGTTCCTTTTTGTTGAGCACTTTCAATATCATTTTCACAATGCGTTCCTTATGCTGCTCTCGTTCCACTTCTTGCTCTGTTGATTCATGCTCAAATACTAAAGTGCCACCTTCAATTACTTGCTGTAGAATTGACGGATCCACACTAACTTCTCGTTCATATCCTGCGCGATTTTCAACACCACGCGTTGTACCCGGTTGTCGGCACGTTGTCATCCATTCAATCGCATACTTCAAATTACTAATCCAACTACGAATTGTGACCATTTCACCTTTTAAAAGATTTTGTTGCTCTTCATTTTCCGTATTTCCTAACTTAATCTGCGTTTTTTGCAGTAACTGCTGTGTTTCTTTTAACGTCATTTTGTATTCGATTAACAAATTCATTCTGTCATCTCCTTTTGGACAAATAAAAAAGAGGACAACAAATGAAAGCAGCGTTTTGCTACTAACATTCGTTGTCCTCCAGAGGGCTGGTGGGACTGAAATCTATTTATTCTATTACTGTAATACTATAAAAAGATAGAAGTTCCGATTCCCGTTTTCCATCAATAATGTCAAATACATCTTTACCATCTATAGAATTTGAATTAGTTACTTTATAAAGTTCTATTGTATAAGTTCCTTCTTGTCTCAATAATTTTTTATTCGGTATATTGATTATATTAATAATATTTTTAGGTTCATTTTCAGAACCGCTAACGTCTCTTTCGTGTATAATTCTTGCCATAAGAATCTTATCTTTTTCAATTTTAGGATTAAATCTAAGAACTGTTACTAATTTATAAATTCCTTCTCCAGCTACTGACCCTATATTAACTATAGCAAAGCTTTTAGATTCCTCTTTTTTATCCATCTTAATTTCGGTAAATATCCCCTTAATTTCTGGTAATCCTTCTTCATTTTCTTCTACACTATTACATACTAAACTATTAAATGAAAATAACATATTTTATTTCCTTTCTTGATCTCGTCTTTCAAATCCATTATCCATACCTACTATATTATCATAAGCAACTTCTGTTCCTGTACTTAGTGATTTTTTTCCAACTACTTTTTCAATTTCAATAATTTTTTGTAAAGTGGCCTCTACATTTTTTTGTAATTCTTTCATACTGTCTAAACTATCTTCATTAATTTCATTAGTTCTTTCTAAATTATAAAAACTTAAAAACATAGAAATTATACTTAATAATGTAGCTACTATTCCTAAAATAAGGCTTACCCACGAATTAACTAAATCCAAAGTCACTTCTTTATCTTTACTATAAATAAAACTTAAAATAAACATTCCAGCTAACGTAAAAATAATCAAAAGAACAACAACTATTAACCACCAATCCTTAATTAATGTCATAATTCTGTCTAATTTAATTAAATCTTTTCGTTTACTTAGATTCCCCAAATTAATCTTCCTTACATCTTTAAATTTTTCTTTCTCCAATTAAAACGGACAAAATAGATATCGATAGAGCTATTAATGTAAGCCTTGTAGTATTTTCTACTATTTCTTTTTCAGTGAAATTATCATACAATACAAAGCTAAAAGCTATTGACAATGGTACAGAAATGAATATATAAATGTTACCCAAATTACTCAACCATTTTATTTCTTGTCCACTTGCTATTACACCAATAGTAAATAAACATGTGAATATTGCCAAACATAATAAAACAACCGAATCTATTATCGAACTTAGATCTGGTATAGTTGCTAGAAAAAAAAACCTGTGATTATCGAAGCTATAAATAATCGATCCATATTCCCGCTAAATCCTCCTTAAATTATATCGTTAAAATTCTTCTCCCTCATTCCATCTGATTCTCTTCACCTTTCCTCCATGTGTCACAATATTTGTCTCCGCAAAAGCTGGTAATTCGCTTAACTTGGCCTTACCGTCACTTATAACAATCACGCATGTTGGTGGTAGCTTCATTATATCCAATTTTAGGTTATTTGCACTATCTAATTGTACTTCTTGTAGTCTCATATTCTCTTCCCCTATGCTATAATAGTTGTGGGTATATAGCATAGTAACGCACAAAAGAAGTGGCGGCTACCACTTCTTCGGCCTGGCATCAGACTTTATTGTTTGATGCCTTTATATATATATTCTGGTCCATTTTCGAAATAATTTTTGATATACATTAACGCTGCTGCTCCCGTTTTAAATGTTTCCTCAAATTCGTTGGCGCGAACTGTCAGCATTTTTTCGCTTCGTTCAATATCACAAGTGACCGTAATAATTGAATCCCCAATTTGTAATTTTTCGATGTTACGCGTGATCAGCTCAATATCTGTAATTTGTTGTAGCACCGAAAATATGGATAGCTGCTGCATTAACCCTCACGCTCCTCAACATCTAGGTAAACACGATGATAGAAGCTTTTTCCTCTGTCTTTGTATGGTACCGACTGCTGCAAAACACGTAACTCTTTTTGCTTATTTAATTTTTGAATAAACGATTCAATGTCTTTTAACTCGCCATGTAAGCGGATTTTAAGCATATATTTCACTCTCCTATGACTCTTCAATGTCACATACTAAGCACTCTAAGCAAAGCCATGTAGCTTGGTCTGTGAAACTTATATTGGCCATTACTTCACCTTCAATTGCATATGCTTGCGGTTTAATCACTAGACGACTACTTTCTTCACCACAATAGCTACATTCTTTAGGTGCTTCGCTAGCAACTCGTATACCAGCTTCCAAAATTATTGGTGCGCACATTCCCTATCCCTCCAATCGAACCGCCACTTGATAATTTTTCTTCCGAATCTTCGGCGGCTCTCCGTAAAATAAGTTTTTTAGCTTCTCAACATCGATTCCTGTCTGCTGTACGAGCTGTTTGAGGTTTCCCTCACCAATTAGACTATTATCGTCAAAAACCTTATATACGCCCCGTTTTACACGTTTAGCATGCAATTTATGCGATACTAGCGCTTTCTGTTCCTCCATGCGCGCAATATGCCCTGGCATAGAATAGTTGTAAATGGTGCGCGGCTTTACACCTCTTTCAGCAGCGATTTCCTCTAGCGTACCGATGGCCAATAATGCCTCGCCCTTATACAATGCGTATTCAACTGTCTCCACAAAAATCACCTGCCCCGTTGAAATTCCATTAACACCGCAAAGGCTCCCTCATAAAAACCTTCGCATTTCATTTCACCTAATTGTCGCCAACCTCTTAGCTCTTTATCTTGTACTTTGAGCTGTAGGTCATAACGTGTACTGGCTCGCACAATCTTTCGTAGCGGCTTATGCATGATAGACTTTGCGCAAGCGATGGTTTAAGTACGGATCATCAGCCACTGTCACCAAGTAACTGCTGCACATTTCGAATAAACGTGAGCCAATGGCATCGTTGATTTGTAGCAGCGTTTCAAAATCCAACTCACACGACAATAAAATAGGCTTTTTGTTTAAGTAGCGATAGTTAATGATTTCGTACATACGCTCTTGTGCCCATTCACTCGCTCTTGGTACTTTTTTTGATTGGCCATTCACCATTTTGGTTACAGGCTTGAATAAATCATCCAAGAACCAAACATCGACTTGCTGTGCTTGGTGTACGAGCTTATCTTTCAGCGCAAATTCATTCTCACGCATCTTTTCCATGATTTCTGCAAAAGGAAAATACATAACCGAAATATTTTGCTGTAATAAACCATTCGCAATCGCTGATAGTAAATGTGTTTTGCCAGAGCCGACTTGTCCAACAAGTGCAATGCTGTTCTCCATTTCATGACGGATGTCAGCAAAGTTGCTGTAGTACTTCAATGACTCTCGGCGCATTTTGCAAACAATCGGTGCGTGATCGTCTACTTCAAAATTTTTAAAGCCTTTCTTTTGGAACTCAGCCGTAATCTGTGAATTCTTTACAAGGCGTTCAATTTGCTTTTGCTGTTGGCAACTACATGAAACCCAATTTTCATTTTTCATTGGCTGACGCTTATAAACCGGCTTGTTAAATTCATCTAGGATAACTTTGCCATCTGCATCTTTTTCGATTGTTGAATAAAACGTAACCGGCTCACATTCTTCAATCCAGCCACCTTCGTCTTTGCAAACGTTGCACTTATACTCAATTTGAGCAGAATCCTCGGAGACTTGGTGCGCTTTCTCCTGTAGCGCTGCCATTACTTCCTCGAACGTTTTCATTGCCTTTCACCCTTTCGTTTAAATAGCCTTCAAATTTTGTACCGAATAAAGTTTGTGGTCGTAAATATTTAGCAAACTCATTGTTTAACCACGTAGACACTTTGTTATCGATGACTTTATAAAAGTCCTGTTCTGTAAAGCCTTCGTTGAAACGAGCTTTGATTAATTGCTGTGTAGCTTTTGAAGTGGCTCGATAAGATGTTTGAGCCTGTTGATTTAAATACGCGAGAATCGATTGATAAGGTATCGTGTCGGACTTGTCCGGCACAATATCTTTCTTTTCTTTATCTCTTTCTTTTTCTTTATCTATA
>NZ_HE578956.1:774021-798513 GCF_000307285.2 Kurthia sp. Dielmo | reverse complement strand
TCTTTCTTTTTCTTTATCTATATCTAATTCTTTATCTATATCTGTTGCGTGACAGTCACGTGACGGAACGGGACCTAATTTAATTAGCTTTTCTTTCTCACGTTGCCTTCTTTTTCGCTCACGATTTTGTAGTCTTACTCGGTCCATTCCATCAATATTTTGATGGATTCCCCAGTTCTTAATGCGCACTGCATCGCCATCCAACTCAATCATTCCATAGCGTTGAAACGTTTGTAGCGCTAGGCGGACCGTATTAATATCGCGGTTGAAAATGGTTGCCATTTCTTCGGTGTTCATTGGTATATTTTCTGTTAGCATGATAAATCCATTTTGATTGGCCTTACCTGCAGCAGCCAATAGTTTCACCCAAATGACGATGATTGTATCAGCTGCTGGTAAAGCTTCGATAAGTTTAATTTTGTCATTCTCAAACATATCTGTTTTGAGTTTGACCCATGTTATCTCTGACATTTTTAAATCTCCCTACTTCGTGCTATAATGAGTGTGTGTGTTAGACATTTAACTTTTTTTAAGTTGAGTGTCTTCTTTTTTTGCCTTTTTTCCAATGATCCATACGGCGATGAACAATAATACGAGACAAATGAGCGTTAATTTCATCATGTCTGGTGACACAATTGACAATGTGCCAAGCCCGACTGCAGCCATTAAAACAACCTCGCCATAAAACTGCACCATTTCCCCTACCGTTGATTCTTCATCAAAGAAGAGCGCGTGTACGTGTTTCACGAATTACCACCTCCATTTCAACGCCTAGCTCACTCATACGCTTCACAATAGAGACTAAGCGTTTATGTTGCTGATATACTTTTTGAAGGCGCACAAGCTCTGCAATGGCTTCATTTTGCTGTGCCATAATTTCTTGTGATGCTGCCATATCACTGCGACGTACAGCACCGAGTAACTTTTCTTGCAACTGTTCAATGTGATACGTCAGCTCTAAAGCTTCTGGCGCATCTTCTGTGCGATAATATTGAGTCATCTGCTTAAACCTCCACGTAGCCGGAGCTTTGCAGAGAGCGATAATGCTGCGCCCATACATCGGTATAGCTAATACCTGTTTCCATACATACAACCGCTACCAAATGTGCCATCGCGGTTTGCGCCTCCACCAGTTCTTCTAAGGCGTCTCGCACCGACTGTAGCTCATACGGTGTTAAGTTGACTAACGGCTTCGCTAGACTCGTACTGCGCAACTTATGAATCGCTTCTTCCAATTCCTCTAACGTTTTTTCTTTTACGCTAGATCGGTGCAAGTCCACATTTGGACCATCCAACCAAATAGGTCCGGTCCCCGTATATTGCTGTGCTATCGTGACAGCAAATTGTGGTTGATTATATTTTTTTGTAAGTTCACGACTAATATCAGCTGGCACCTTAGAACGGCCATTTTCATATTTTGAAATACTTTCTCGTGATACGTTGAGTTCATCTGCAAATTTTTGCTGATGTAATCCTCCGCGCATTTCTTTCATTGCGCTTGAAACTTTATCTTTTTTCACATTTAACGCCTCCCATTCTATTTTTCAGCACATTTGCTGTGTTAAAAGTCGCTAAATAGACCAATTTAATGGATATTTAGCATTAAAATTAAATTACAGAGCGATAATACTGCGTATTGGATTGAACCCACTCTGTATGACTTTCAATCCATGTAAATAGAGCTTGTGTTGGAATCAGTACACCCCCTGCTTCACGTAGTACAGGGAAATCTGCACGTGCAAGTAATTCCGATGTTTTTGTTGGACGAATATGCAATAAATCCATAAGTTGAGTGCGTGTCAGTAATGGCGGCAGTTCAATTGTTTTGACATGCTCTTTGACAGCTTGTTGCACTTCTTCACGAACGATTTTGCGCAATACTTCTTCATCAAATTCGACTTTAAACATGTAACCATTCCTTTCTACATTGCTTGTGTAAGCAACTTATTAATGAAATAAATTTGCCCTTTGCCAGTAACTTTAGTCGTGCGTGTAATACGCACACTGCCATCTGGCTTTGGTACGGTGCGCTCTACAACCTCAAACCAACCTCTTTCGACTGCGTATTGAGTTGGTTCGTTGTAGTGCGCGCCTTTTTTGTCTAAATAACCATGATCACGAAGCCATTTAAATAAATTATTTTGCCCGATGTGCAAGCCATTCTGTGTAATTACTTTTGCAAGCTGACCAATCAAAATTGACGAATTACTTGCTTCGACTGCATCTGCAAAGAAAACTTTTGGTTTTTGCTGCTCAATAACGACCTCTGCTTGCATACGCTTTGCACGTTCCTCTTTCAGCTGCGTAGCAATTTGAATGATTGTGTCTGGATCAGTGAGTACTTTTTCGATTGTGTCAGGAGTTAGATGTGCTCCCATTTTACGAATATTAGGTAAGACTTCACTTGTCACCCAACGTTTAAATGCTTTTGCTGATGGTAGTTTGGAGCCAAATATTAATGAATACACTCCTGATTCATTGATAACTGTGAATGTTTGCTTACCGCCAAGGGTGTCACATTTCGTTACTCCCTTATCTTCTTCATCTACATGGTCTTGCACTGCTTTACGTGAATTTGTATAACCCAGTGTTTCCGCAACATCTTTTGCCACAAAAAATGGTTCATCATTAATCAATACAGTTCTTACTTGATTATTTTCAAATTCATAGATTTCTAATTGATTCATAAAATACCTCCAAAATTTCTATTTTAGCAATCTTTTTCCGAAAAAAAGTCCATAATTGAACAGTTTAAAACGAACGCTAACATAGGCAGTTGATTTGCTTTAAAAGCATGGTCACCTTTTTCATGCTTCATATATGTTGATGCACTCTTATAATCTAAAGCATTTGCAAGGTCCTGTAATGTTTTTTTCTGTTCGATTCTTTGTTTTTTTATAGATTTCAAATTTAATTCTAACAATCTTCCCACCTCTCTCCGTTGCTGTTTTAGCAACTATCTGAATTCATATTATCATTGCTAAAACAGAAATTCAAGCATTATTTTTTCTATTTTAGCAATTTATATATTTCCAAAATAGAAAAATGGTAAACTAAAACTAATGAAATAAGGAGTGATGATCACATGAATATTGGTGACAACATCATTTACTTACGCGAGCGCAAAGGCTGGACACAACGCGAACTAGCTAAAAGGGTCGGCTTAAATACTAGTGTAATGAATCGTATAGAATCTGGAGAACGTCCTGCAAAGGATGAAGAAATTGTAAAACTAGCTAACGTTCTTGACACCACCACAGATTTTCTATTAGGTCGTTCGGCAAAACTAGATTCACAAAATAAGGAAAAAGAATTTGAAGCTTTTGCTAATGATCCAACTTTAGAAAAATGGTATAAAGAACTTCCAGAATCTAAAGAAGAGGATTTACGTAAGCTGCGTAAGATGTGGGAAATTTTGAAAGATAACGGGGAAATTTAAAGCGGCACAATTATGTGCTTCTTTTTTTAAAATGATTATAGGAAAAATTAATTATTAAATTTATATTTTTAGGGAGGATTGGAAAATGAACTTAAAAGAAACGTTAGAAATGTTAAATAAAGTAGTATCAGAAAATAGTGAACTTATAAAAAATGAAGAATCGACAAAACAATTTTTAATCTTACCTTTCCTGAATGGTCTAGGTTTTGATACATATAGCCCGAAAGAAGTCACTCCTGAATTTACAGCAGACTTCCATAAGAAAAACGAAAAAGTGGATTATGCCATTTCACTAAACGGCCAACCGCGTATTTTTGTAGAAGCCAAATCAATTCACACTAAAATCGTTAAAAATGCGCCTCAATTAAGTCGCTATTTCAGTACATTTCCTAGCGTTAAATTAGGAATTTTAACGAATGGTATTGAGTATCATTTCTTTACCGACTTGAATAATGCTAATATTATGGACGCTAAACCATTCTTTATTTTTAATATTACGAGTTATACGGAAGAAGATTTCGAACATCTTATTAAATTCTCGAAAAATTTATACGATGAAGAAACAATCAAAACGCTGGCAGAATCACTGATTTATTTCCAATCTTTTAAATCAGTCATTAAAGAAATTTTTGATACGCCAAGCGATGATTTTATTAAATTCGTCATTAAAGAGCGCTTTAAATTTAAAGTGACGCAGCAGTTCATTAATACGTCACGCCCTATCATCCAAAAGAGTATTCATGAGGCGATTTCCGAGGTTATCAGTGAGAAGTTCAATATTGATGTAACACAACCTACTGCGGAGCCTGTTGCAGTTGGAGTAACTACTGCTGTTGTAGAAGAAAAGAAAATTTACTATACACAAGAAGAAATTAATTCGCTTAATACGTTCGAAGATTTTGAAGGTGTAACAGTGGTGTTCCCACAAGCAGCAGCTTACAAGACTTTAATGAAAACATCAGAAGAAAACTATTCGGTGGAAAAAGGAAATCCATTAAGTGACTTCTTCATTTCATCAGTCGTTGCGCAAGGATCTACAACATTCGGCTATTTAGTTGGCCAGTACGTCAACCAAGGCGAGGACATTAAATTGTATACTGTAAAATCAAATGAAATCGCTAAATTCTTAGACGAAAACCCTGTCGTAAAAGAAACAGGATTTATTAATGCGCGCCTAAGCTCACGTACAAACCGCACTAGCAACGAGCCAACTTACTTCTTGAAAAGTAGCTTGTACAACCTATCATTCAAGGATGTGCCAAACTTGATGTCAACATTTGAGGAAGCTGGGAAGTTTTTTTAACCGATAGCCCCGTCCTCCACACTTTATGATAAAAGTGTAAATTTTATAGGATTTCGAAAAATAACAGGAAAATATATAAATACTAATATTTAAAGATTATTTTTCTAGAATTTATTCTATAAGTATTAAATAAATTAAATAAATGAGGGTTTATATATGGTTGCTAATATTGAAAATGACAATTTACAAATCACACAAAATAATAGTGTTCACAACAGTTCTGTTAAGATTCAAAAATTGATTATTGACGAGTTTTACCCACAAGATGAAACATTTACCAGAGGTCCTATAATACACGGTAATAATCTTACATTACGTATTCACAGCTTTTTCGGCAAACACATTGATAATATTTACGGACATGAAACTGCTCGAGCTGGCCGTTTTAATAACACTACATCTACTATTTTACATGCATTTAATAATTTATTGAATGTTGAAGGAAATGAAGCTATACAAGTCGATAATGAGACTGAAAATAATATTTCTGAGGAAGATAAGAAATTCCTACACTTTACCAATATTATCTCTAAACAATTACTCCATAATATTGGAAGAAAAGCTCAAAAGAATTTTTTATTCGTGATTATTCAATGTGAACATCTGGAACATGGAGAATTAATTGCAATCATGAAAATGGAACGTGTGTTTGGAGTTAGATATAGCGAAGAAAAACTAACAGAACAACTAGATTTACTTCCAGATAAACAAACTGCGCTACAAAAAGGTGCAATAATTCTTAAAACAAAACTAGAAGAATTTCCTGTTAGCGATAATTATAGGGAAGATACAACTGCTTTTCATACAAGATTTTTAGACAGAAACGATAGTACTATTTCAAAATATTTCATGAAGGGATTTTTAGATAATTCAATTATAAATGGTAATAAAGAAAATACTAAATCGGCTATTACGCAAATTAATCTTCAACTTTCTCCTTACCTTAAAGAAGATTATACAGATAAAGCTATTTCAAATTATTTATATGAAAATATAAGTTACGGCTCCCATACATCTGTTTCAGAATTAGTAAAAATGGTAGTAAATAATTCTCCATTAATTAACAAAAAATTATTAGAAAATTCCAATCAAGATGTTACTACTATTAGTAATAATGTATTTAATGAAATGTTAAACCAAAATTCATCTGCTTGCGCCGAATTTCAGATTGAAACAATAGAAATTGAAAAGATAAATATTTCTGATTTGGAGAGTTCAGGAAAATTAATGCGTCTTTCTATTGCAAAAAAATATTTAGTTTGTAAAGAAGTAGAGCTAAATATTACAGAAGACGCTATTGAAGATATTGACTTTAATGATAAAATGTTAATAGCTATCTCTAAAGATTTACTGAATATTGAAGAAATAAATAGCATTTTAGAAAAATATGATTTATAAAAAGTTTTTTTGAAAGGAGGAAGATTTAATGGAAAAAATTTATGTGATGTTTGATGAATATAATTTGAATATAAAAGAAAAAATTTCCATTTCAAATTCTTCTCCTTTCAAAGTAGACTACATTATAGAATTTAAAATATCTCCTTTAGAATTGAGAAGTTCAAATATATTAGATGAATTATTATCCAAAAAATCTACAATTTTTTGTAATGATATTGAAATTGGCAATAAAGCTGATTTTCAGCATCTTTGTTCATCACGTGATGATTTCTCTTCGTTCGAATTTAGAGTTATAAAGAAATTCTTCTTATCAGAGCCTATTCATTTATATACTAACTCTGGTCAAGTAGAATTTTTAAATCACTTACTTAAAAAAAAATTAAATACTCTAATAAATTTAACGAAAAAAATAACAATTATTACTTTCAAAAATGGCATCGTGAATCAAAAAGGCAATAAATCCTCTATTTTTGAGTTTTTAGACAAATCACCTGAGAATTTTAATGCTCAATTGATTGATGAAAAAACTTTAAATTTCATAAACAAAAATAAAGAATCTAAACTAGTGCTAGGTACTATACCTAATATATTAAGTGAAGGTATATTTAATTCACTTGATATTTTGCCTATAATAAAATCTTTTTTACAATCCTTAGCTAACGAATCAAATTCTAGCAAATTTTATTTCAAAGGAAAATTCAACCTAATAATTAATGTAAGTAATTATTATGCTAAAGATAAAATGCTAGCACATTTCCAGTCATTAATTAAAATTACTAAGTATATCAATCAATCTGAAGTTACAGCCGATCAAAAGAAAACATTTTTAAGAAAATCTATATGTGAAGATAAAGTTCAAGATGCTAATTTAAATTTAGAAGATATGGATACAGCATTTTTTGAAAAAGTATATAATGACACCACTTTTCTTTTTGATACTTTTGAAACAGGAGAGGTAGCTGTATTTTTAAAAGAAAAAAAGAGCTTCTAAAAGAATATCTACAATTTTCTAATAATATATCTAAACATATTGATGCTATGCAGAGTAACTTAAATAAAAATATATTAGTTATTTTAGCAGCTATACTAACTCATATATTATTTAAGGTCCGTATGGATATGAGTATAACTCAAAATATTTTCATCATTTCTTCAATTCTTATATTTTTAGTGTTTACTTGGATTTTCTTCGGTTATAAGGAATATAAACATAAACTCAGTTTATTAGAACAAATGCATATTCTAAATAAGAATTTCTCTTTTTTGTCTTCTAAAGCTGACATCGCAAAAGAAGATGTAGATTTATTAGTTAAAAAAAACATTCATTCTTTAACAAATTTAATTATTTTATCTCACCTAGCATTTGGATTCATGGCTTTAGCTGTTTATATTTATTTATTCATATTAATTATTTATTCAACTTATTAAACCTACCCTGCTTCCATTTAGCGGGGTTTTCTTATATACTGAAAAGAACATATGTTTGTACAGGAGATGTAACTAATGAACCACTTAGAGGATTTTATAAGTAAATTATATAAAACTATTGATATACATACGACAGAGCAGTTAGTAAGTACCAACATTGCAGAGAAATTGAGTATAGGTCTTTATTATTGGGATGAAAAAAGCCAAGCAACAATCACAAACAATAAAGGATTTATATTTTTGGATATAACAATGTTGTCCAATTTTGAATGGGAAACATTTTGTCATGAGCTTTGTCATCTTCTTTTGCATGCTGGTGACCAGACACAGCTGCCTTCCAGTTTCGTTGAATATCAGGAACGGAAGGCCAATAATTTTGCGCTCCACGCAGCTGTCCCCACCTTCATGCTAAAAGAAATGGATTTACCGAATAACTATTTTGCGTCAGTTAGACTGCTACAAGAAACATTTAAAGTGAGTTTTACCTTTGCTTGTAAACGACTAGATCACTACATAAATAATCATTTACATAATCACTCGTTGCCACATATGTATACATTTTGACAATGGATTAGACCGTCGTCTGTAATCTAACATGATAAATTTTAATTAGAGGTGAACATAAATGCATTGTAAAAGAAATGAAAAAGATGTGTGGGTATGTGTTGGTGAAGGTCCTCGCCATCCCGTCACCGGAAGAAGAAAACAAATTACACGTAGCGCCAAAACGAAAAAAGCTGCAGAACAACGTGTAAATGAGGCTGTAAAGAGTTTAGAGCGTAATTTTTTATTAGAAGATTCCATTGCCTTTAACGGTCTTGCGCAGATTTGGTTCGAAAATTATCAACATCGAGGTATTAAAGACTCTACACTGGAGCAGCGAAAATACTGCATCAGCGTTTTAAATAAGCATATTGCTCATATTGAAGTGAAAAAAATCACTTCAATCACCATACAAAATATGTTGAATGCTTTGAGTGAAAGAAATGTGGCCCAATCTTCCATAAAAGGAATTCATAGCGTAGCCAAAATGATTTTCACATACGCGAAAAAAGTTGGATTGATTACCGAAGTTCCAACCGATTCAACTTTTATACCCCGTAAAAAGCTAAAAATAGTCGATGTAGAGCGTTCTACTATCGAAAAGAAGTATTTGAACGTCGACGAATTAAAATGCTTCCTAGATGCTTTAAATAGTTATAATAGCTCAGTAATCAAAACCATACTTTATTTAATTACATTTACCGGTATGCGCCCTGGTGAGGCAATTGCATTATCACCTAAAGATGTAGATTTTGAATTAGATATAATTAATATAAATAAGACAGTATGGCGTAAAAATGGTGTGAAAAATAATTTTGAACTTACACCACCTAAAACTTTATCAAGCATTCGCCAGATAGATGTAGACCATTTTGTCATTGAAATGATTAAAGATATGCAAGATTATCAATTGATGCGTAATTACAAAGAAAGCGAGTACCTATTCAGAATGTCTGATGGGTACCCGCCTGCCGTTGATTATTTAAGAACGGTGACGCGTCGCATTGGCGAAAAGACTTCACTGACTAAACAGCTGCACACGTATATGCTGCGTCACACACATATTAGTTTGTTGGCTGAAGCTGGTGTAGATCTACCATATATTATGAATCGTGTTGGCCATAAAAACTCAAAAACAACGACTGACATCTACTTGCATGTCACTAAAGGCATGAGAGAAAATGCCAAAGAGAAGATGCATCAAAGATTTAATAATTTACTTGTGTAATTTATTTAAGAAAAAATGTGAGATTTATGTTAAATAGATGTTAGTTTGCTACAATTAGAAACATTGTTAAATCAATGTTTCTAATTGTCGTTTGAAGTTTCTGTTTAAATATGTGAGATTTTTTGACTGAATATCGAGTTTTACAGAACAAAACACGTTAGAACTCTATATTTTTATAAGGTAAATGCAATCACGCATGATTTCCCTTATTAAAAGTATTAGCAGAAAGGCATCGTCCACACAGATACTAAAGAATATTGTGGGAGAAAAGATAACTTATAAAATTTCTATAATCATTAACATAACTGCATTTATTTGAATTAACCTATAAAAAGACATTCATACATTTATCTATATATGTAAAAATAGAATAATGTTTTTATATCTTTACAATCAATTAAACAACATAAACTGCTGCCATTGAGTAGTCTTTTTATTTCTACTTAAAAACCTTAAATATTTATAATGGTAAATTTGATATTTTCCTATTTCAAAATTTATAAAATATCAAATTATTCTTTTTTAACACATTATAATATACTGATATAGAAAAATTAAATTTATTGAAAACATTTAATGAAGTCCATGAGAAACCAACAGTTCCACAGCATTGGAAAATTGGATGGAGTTTAAAAGCTTTAAAAGTAGCTTACAACAGTCTTCCAAAATCGATTAAAAATAAATTTGGTTCTCAAGCTAAATTTTTAGCAGTGGTTGAAGCTTTTGAACATTTTACTGGAGATATTCAAGCTAAAATCATTAAAGAATTAACAGCACAAGGATTTAGTAAAACTCAAGCAACTATTGTGGCGAAAACTATCACATTTTTAGCTTTTTAATTAACTGTATACTAAATTATATAGGAGGAATAAAATGCTAGTAAATATCATAGGAATCAGCTCAATTTTACTTTTATTAGTTATGATTATCTTAAATACGTCTCTAAGCACGATTATCACTGTATTATTCGTTAGTTCGGTACTTTTATTTCTAGTACGAGTATTTGTAGAAGGCAGTAAATTATCAAGTGCTTTTACAGAATCTTTTGGGATTCTAAGTATTGTAGGATTTATTTGTGTAATTATTCATTTTTTAAAGCGAAAAAAAACTTCAACTAATTAATAATCTGTATTAAAAAGCCCCTGTATCTTCTACATTATTATGAAAGATAAGGGGCTTTGTTTTATACTTTTTCTACATTTTCCTTCTTAGCTGTTACATATGTTTTAGATTTGGTTTTTAAACGGTACACATTTTCTACTTTAATACTTTCTGTGACAGTAAACGCTGTGCTCACTTTAAGCGTTTGAATACGTTTAGACTCATTGAATTTAACGCCATCGTATTCGCCACATTCTTTAATAACACGATACAATCCTTTAGGCGCATTTGATTTGTAATACTTCTCTGTATTTGTGTTGCCAGCCGGTGTGACGGTAGTTGAACCAATCACTTTCAGCTCTAAATATTCCGCAATGCCATCTGCAATAGCGTAGCCTTGCGATGCTAACCACGCTGAATTGCGCATATATTTAATATCAATTGTTGAATCCATAAAGCCACCTTCTGTTAAAATAGCCGGCATTGACGTATCACGTAACACTTGGTAATTCGCATGTTTTGCACCACGATTTTGTAGTCCAGTAGCCTTTACTAAACGTTTATGCACGATGTTCGCAAGTTTGGTTGCTTTTGTTGCAGACGCTGAAAGACTAAATGTTTCTGTACCGTCCCATTTATTAGACCATATATTTGTGTCCGCATTGTGATGGCACGATAGACATTGGCACCCCAGTTGTTTGCTCACTTTGCACGTGTTCATAAAGCAACATCTGTACGGCCTGTTGCATCATCTATGTGCAATGTTTGAATGTCATATTGATGGAATGATGAAAGAAAGATACGCAAGCCTATCAATTAATTCGAGTAACTATTCAAAATATTTGATGGGTACGCGCCTGTCGTTGATTATTTAAAAACAGCGACACGTCGCATTCGTGAAAAAATTTCACTGACAAAACAGCTGCACACGTATATGCTACGTTACACACATATTAGTTTTTTGGATGAAGCTAGTATAGATTTGCCTTATGAATCGTGTTGGCCATAAATTACCAAAGTTATACTACTTTTTTGATACTGCTTTTCAAAAATTTATTTATAAGCAAAACGACTTTTTTCGACATTTTTATTTTTTTATTTCCCGAATTTTAAATACTTTCTTAAAATCCTCACAGGAATTTAATATACATAATTATGAACACTAAATTATCTTTATCCTTTAATATGCAGATAAAAAATACCATTTATTCCTTATAAATATAAATTTATTGAAAAAAGAGTACTATATTTCACTTTATAATAATTTTTATGTAACAGACGTTTAAAGCTTATTTTTAGGCGTTTTAAGCGTCTTTTCGACACTAATTCATACAAATTGTCGATTCTTGTCTTATGTACGGCAAAAAGGCTTAAAAAGCTCTTTTAAAAAAATAAAAATCCACGAATGAAAATCATCCGCGAATTTTTATTTTTTACCATTGGAATAACTTCTTACGAACAAGTGAATCAAAGTGGCGATAAAGTAGCGATACACTTTCTACCAACTCTTCAATTTCTGCATTAGAATAATTCCATGCGTTTTCACCATCATCCATAATAACGAGCATTTGATTTATGTACAATTCATAAATTGCTATAGCATCTGCAAAACAATCAATTTCTGATTGTTGAGCGACTTCTTTATCTTTCATGCTATCAAATACGTTTAATGCTTTTTGAAGTTCCTCTGTCACAGCTTGGCGATCACCAATTTTAACTGTTGGTGTTGGAACTTCTCGTAAGCTAGAAAAACGTTTAATACGTTTATTTTTTCTATGTTTCTCTAATAATTCTTTTGTAGAATGCATCTCAATTCCCCCAACAAAAATGTGTTCAGTTGTCTAGTCTTTCACGTTTGTACCCTACAATATCATAGTTTTTTAGTATAACGCAACCAGTATCAAAAAAATTCAGTGTTCATCATTAGAATTCCAACTTTAGATATATCATTCACAAATTTATACAAAATATTTTTTATATTTAAGTAAAATTAACTATTTTTTATCCTTTTTATTCAAAAAAACACTCAAAAAAAGAGTTAATTACTTTATTAACGTAATGTTTTTTTATAAACACTGAAATAAGCTCATTTCTAAATTAATCTATTTTACCTAAAAAATTTTATTAAATTAACGTTTTTTATTTTAAAAGTTGCTTATTCTTTATAAAAAAACCTACTAAATAAACATTTATACACGTTTTCATTCGATTTTATTCTATAATTCAACTTCTTTTGATATATAAATTTAACTAGTCATCCAATCTCATCTCTTATTCGAATTTACAAATTAAAAAAGCCATGCAAAATGCATGACAGTTACCCCGCAATACGATAATGATTATACCAATTTAAAAAATCAAAACGTTTAATTACATTAAGCACGCATGGCGTTTGTTCTAAACGTTCTAATTTACGATGTTCACTTGCAAATTCTTCTTCCACCCTCATTGTCATATATGGTAATTTACGTTGTGATTTACGTGAGCGCAAATTTTCTGAACGAGCCCCTGCAAATACATATTGCAAATCGTATTGCGCAAAAGCTGTATACAATATTTGTTCTTTCGCTAAGAAATTATAACCTCTTCCCCAATAAGGTTCTGCAATCCATGTGCTCATATGACATGTCTTTGTCACTTCATCAATATTTTTTAATGTGATAACGCCTATTAATTGATGTTGTTCATCTCGAATCATACGTGAATAAAAATGACCTTCCATTTCTTCAAGTTGCATCGTACGTATGAACTGAATCATGGCTTGAGGTGTACAATCTTCAGATTTTAGTGCTAATGCACACTGTACAGATGGTGTAGCAATCATAGATGCTAGTTCTGCAGCATATGAAATATCATGCGGTTGTAAAAAAACTTTAATCATTGAAGTTCCCCCCTACTCTACATTGGAGAGCTTCCCGATGACCTGCTTCGCCAGCTTATGATCCTCCTCTAAATTTAGAATATCTTTCGCGAGACGTAGTGCTTCCTGTTGTGAAACGAGTGTAAGCGATTCTGTATATAAAAATAATAAATCTTCTAACGGACCTATTTCCTGATAGCTTGTAATTTCAATTGCTTTACGTGCATGGTACGCTGCCGAAACGTACGCACCTTCTATAAAACTAAGACTGCTTGTCAGTAATTTATAAGCAATTCCATGCAATTTCCAAGATTCCAATTCGATAAGTAGTAAGTTGATGAATGTATAATTGGCGATAGATTCATTTTCATACGCCAAATATAACATTTGCTTTTCTAATTCATCATATGAAATTTTTTGTGCTATATGAAATGCTTGTTCAAAATCGCCCTTTATCAAATAATCCTCTAAATCACTATTCATCGGTATACTCCTTTTTTGTAATTCTATGTCTATCATACAAAAAATGTGATGTTTCTTTCAATTCTTTCCCCTTACTATTTTCCCTATTCAAAAAAAATAAAACACACCCTATAATCATTTTATTTTTCGGTACTTCTTGTAATAATAGGCATTAAAACCTATTCACATTTATAATCGTTACTTTGATTTTAGTATTTTTTCTTAAGGAAGTTTAAAAAAGAGCATTTCTGTCTATAAATTACTATGATATTAGAAGGGGATGATTGTCATGAAGGATAAAAACACAGCATTTTTTTATATAGGAATTATGTTTTCTTTATTTTTAACGTTAGTGTTTGCACCGATTACAAGCTTGTTCATTCAAATTCTTTTATTTTTAGCCACTCTATTAATGGCTTATAATGCTTACTGTATGTATAAACGCGTAGCTTATATAAAGTCCGATTCGCCATTTGAGGACTTTTTCACTTCTAAATAAAAGTAAATGTAGCAGCTTATACTACATATTCGTTTTACTTCATGTTGCATCATACTAAAATAGCGACAATCCAATTAAACGGATTGTCGCTATTTTAGTATGATGCACAAATTAGGATTTATAGTTCATTATAAGAAAGGTGTACAATACCTGTCACAGTATTATTTTTTTCATTAATATAGTCTTCAATCTCCATTTCTACAGAATATGATACATGGATACCGCATTCACAAAATGTCGCTGGAATATCGCCAACAAATAGTTCTCCGTTCATTGTTAGATATATTTTTGAAGTTAGTATTTTTTCTTTTTTGCAGGCACATGTTCCGCAAATCATTTTTCCACCTCGTTGCATACTTCCAATATTACATTATTATAGACCTGAATTTATTCCTCTGTCAATCAAAGCCTAATTAACTATTCATTCAAAATATAAAATTATTTATATTCATTTTTCAAAACATAAAAAAGGTATTATTTACTCATAAAAAAAGAGTTATCATACTAAGATGATAACTCTACTCTTTACTAATAGATGCTGTTATTTTTTATTATTTTGACGCATTTCGGTCATTTGACGCCACATAGAGCCTTTTGCATCTTCGCCTTGCGTAATACGCTCGATTGCCATTTTAATTTGTAGTTTTACCTCAAATTCTTTGTCATTACTGGCTTCTTCTAATGCAGGTAGCGAAGCTTCTGTACCTGTTTCATATAAGAACATCGCTGCACGCCAACGAACTAATTTATTTTTATCTGTTAATGCTTCTTGCATCGCTGGTTCGAACTCTACAAAACTTAAATCACTCATGCAATCACCAGCTGTACGACGAACTGAGGCGGATTTGTCTTTCAATGCTTCAATTAAATAAGGTACAACAATTGTATTTTCAATCATACCAAAATAAACGGTTGCAAGACGGCGAATCGACATTTTTTCATCTCTTAAAGCAGCTTCTAATAACGGAATATCATCTAGTTCTGGATCAGGAATCTGATCAAGTAATTGAAAACGTTTTTCCCAATCATCTACTTGGAATTCCTCTAATGAGATTTTACGTTTTCTCGTTGGAACTGTACGATTTTCTCGGCTCGCTGTAACAAGTTCCTCGATGCGATTATCTGGAAATGCAGCTTCTAGCTCTTGTACTAACGAAATACCTACCTCTTCTTTGTCGCCATAACGAACACCGTAATCAACCCATTTACGTTGCATAATATAGTTTTCGTCATCTTTCATCGCTTCTGAAAAGGCATCAACAAAACGTTTAGATAAGCCAAAACGTTTTTCTTCCATATTATCAAAGACTTTTACTTGTAATGGGATACCATTAAACATTTGAACATGTACGTAGGCTTCACCAAAATGATCTACTGAGCCATTTGTAGAGGTAGCTTCTGCTTCTTCACCAAAAACTTGGCGAACAGCTATTAAAATGGTTTCCCAATCAAATTTACCAATACGTTCTACAGCTAGAAAATCAGCTACATGATAAATGCCCTTTACGCCGTCGATTTTCATAATTTCCTGAATAATCTCAGGTGCTGTTTCAACAGTGGTCTTATTGTAATTATGCGCTGTGCCAAATGGTAACTCTTGGTCTAAAATAACTTTCATTGTATTTGGACTTGGTGTCGGTTCAATTGATTTGATATGCATTCAAAAATCCCCCTTTTATCCATTTACTATATCATTTAGATAATCATAACGTTCACTTAAATGCTCATACTGCTCGTTTAGTTCTTCTAATTCAATCGTTAAACGTTGTAATAAAGTGAAATCTGAACCTGCTTTTGAAATTTGCTCTTCGTGTTCCATAATATCATTTTCAACGTTTTCAATATTTTTTTCAATGTCTTTCCATTCTTTTTGTTCTTTAAAGCTAAGTTTTTTCTTTTCTGTTTTAAGTTGTTTTTCTTTTACTTTTTCAACTTTTTCTTCTTTTGGGGCGTGTTGTTTTTCAGCATGTTTTTTTGCTAAAAAATCGGTATAAACATCTAATGATTCTTCTAATCCGCCTTGACCATCTAACACCCATAATTTTTTAGCAATACGGTCTAGGAAAAATCGGTCATGCGAAATCGTCACAACAACGCCTGCAAAATGCTCAATAAAATCTTCAAGAACCGATAATGTCTCGATATCTAAGTCATTTGTAGGTTCATCTAGTAAAAGTACATTCGGCTGTTCCATTAATAATTTTAATAAGTGGAGTCGTTTTTTCTCGCCACCAGATAATTTTCCAATTTGTGCGCCATGTGAGTGCATTGGGAATAAAAACCGTTCAAGCATTGCTGCTGCTGAAAAATGCTCGCCATTTGCATCTTTAATATCATTGGCCGTTTCACGAATGTATTCAATCATACGTTGATTGGAATCCATCTCTGGTAAATGCTGCGTAAAGTGTGCGACCTTAACCGTCGAACCAACTTCAATTTCACCACTGTCAGGAAGGATTTCTCCAGCTAACATTTTTAATAATGTCGATTTCCCCGCACCATTTGGTCCAATAATCCCAATATGATCACCTTGTTGTAATAAGAAATCAAATGATTGAATTAAATGCTTCTCACCAAAGCCTTTTGTCACTTGTTGTCCTTCAATTACTTTTTTACCAAGACGTGTTGTCGCAAGGTTCATTTCTAAATCCGTTTTTGAATTATCTTTTTGTAGTGTGTCTGATAATTGTTCAAAGCGTTGAATACGTGCCTTTTGTTTTGTAGAACGTGCCTGTGCACCACGTCGAATCCATTTTAATTCCGAACGATAACGATTTCGATTTTTTGCATCTGTCGCAGCGTCCATTTCTTCACGAATCGCTTTTGCTTCTAAATATGCACCATAATTACCACTATGTTTATATAATGTTTGATTCGCTAATTCAAAAATTTGTGTTGATGTACTATCCAAGAAGTAACGATCATGCGTAATAATAATTGCAGCACCTTTCAAACGATTAATCATATCCGTTAGCCATTCTGTTGATTCTACATCTAAATGGTTTGTTGGTTCATCAAATAAATATAAATCTGCTGGTTCAATTAATGTTTTCGCCAGTGCAACACGTTTTTGTTGTCCACCTGATAATGTGCCTACTAATGCTTCGTAATCGCTAATACCGAGTTTCGTTAAGGCTGTTTTTGCAAGCGCATTAATATCCCAGCCATTTTCTGCATCCATACGTTGCTGAAGTTTAAATAATTGTTGTTGTATACGCTCATTCATCGGGTCAGCATTTAACGCTACTAGTGCTTCTTCATAGGCTTTATTTAATGTAATAACCGGGGAATCTCCTGTAAATACCGCTTGTAGCACGGTTAATTTTGTATCAAATACTGGATTTTGTGGGAGGTATGCAATACGATAATTTTTAGGATGGTCAATATCAATAGCATCTGTTTCTAATTCCCCTGCTAAGATAGCCATCAATGTCGATTTCCCTGTGCCGTTAATACCAATTAACCCTGCACGTTCTCCTTCGACCAATGTTAAATCAATATTATTAAACAGCGTTTTATCCCCTACTGTTTTTGTGAAATTTGATACGATTAAGTGACTCATATTTTACCTTCTCTTTCTGCGCTCAATTGTTGTAAAAACTGTACCATAAATTTATGGCGTTGTGACGCTAATTTTTTACCATATGCTGTCGTCATTAAATCTTTTAACTTTAATAGTTTCTCGTGAAAATGCGTCACAACAGCGCTATCTTTTGCACGATATGCTTCCTCAGATTCATATGTATGCGTCTCTTCATCATCATTATAAATCAAACTTCCATGCGCACCACCGAATATAAAAGCACGTGCAATACCAATTGCCCCTAATGCATCTAATCGGTCAGCATCGCGAACAATTTTCATTTCAATAGTCGTTGCTTCTAGCTCATATCCACCACGATAAGAAACCGCCGCAATTGTTTCTTTAACTTGTTGCTGTTCATCATCTGATAATAATAGTTGCGCCAAAATAGTTGCTTCTATGTCTTTAGATGTTGCATATTTTGCATCACTGACATCATGTAATAAAACTGCTAATTCAATAATTTTTTCATTAGCAGTTGGTTCTGTTTCTGCAATTGCACGAGCAGTCGCTAACACCCGCTGTATATGTTCAAAATCATGACTCGCATCAAATGAAGCATACACTTCTTTTACAAGTTTGCTACATTGTTCAGTAGTTGTCATCTTCTCACCTCATCTCTACCATTATACATGGAAACTGTTTAAAATAGAGTATGATTACATATAGCTAAAGCATCTTTGCTTTTTTTATATATTCATTCATAAAAAAAGCAATCGTCTCATAATAAGACGATTGCTTCTATTTGTTATTTAGAATAAACCGACAGCATTGCCGTCTTCATCAATGTCCATACGAAGAGCAGCTGGTTCTTTTGGTAATCCAGGCATTGTCATAATGTCACCGGTTAAACAAACGAGGAATTTAGCGCCAAGTTTTGGAATAACTTCACGTACTGTAATCGTAAATCCTTCTGGGCGACCTAATAATTTAGGTTGATCTGTTAACGAATATTGTGTTTTTGCCATACAAATCGGCAAGTTACTCCATCCAAAACGTTCAATGTCCGCTAATTGTTTTTTAGCTGTTTCTGCAAATGTAACATTGGCACCACCATAGACTTTTTGAACGATAGCACGCACTTTATTTTCAACACTGTCTTCTAAATCATAAATTGGTTTGAAGTGATTATCTGTTGCAAGAACATCTAATACAGCTTGTGCTAAGTCAAGACCACCTTCACCACCTTGTTCCCAAACATTTGTTAACGCGATTTTCACACCGTTTTCTGTACCCCAGTTTAAAATAACATCTAGCTCTTCTTGTGTATCTGTAATAAAACGATTTAACGCTACAATCGGTTCAACGCCAAATGCACGAACAGTTTCCACATGTTTCGCTAAATTTTGCATACCCGCTGTAATGGCTTCAGGGTTCGCTACTTTTAATTCTTTTTTATCGACACCACCATGCATTTTCAGCGCACGTGCCGTCGCAACAATAACCACAGCATTTGGTTTAAATCCAGCTTGTACTGCCTTAATATCCATGAATTTTTCAGCGCCTAAATCGGCACCAAAGCCCGCTTCTGTTACAACAACATCCGCCAATTTACGTGCTGTTTGTGTTGCTTGTACCGAGTTACAGCCGTGCGCAATATTAGCAAATGGACCACCATGAATAATAGCAGGTGTGCCTTCTAATGTTTGAACTAAATTTGGTTTAAAAGCATCTTTTAATAATAAAGTTAATGCTCCTTCTACTTTCAAATCGCGAACAAAAACAGGTTCTCTTTCATATGTGTAACCAATAACAATCTCACCTAAACGTTTTTTCAAATCTACATAGTCTGTAGCTAGACAGAAAATCGCCATAATCTCTGAAGCAACCGTAATATCAAAACCATCTTCACGTGGAACACCCTGTGCAGGACCACCCAAACCAACAATCACGTTTCGTAATGAACGATCATTCATATCTAATACACGTTTCCAAAGAATGCGACGAGGATCAATATTCAATTCATTTCCACGATGGATATGATTATCAATTAATGCTGCAAGCGCATTATTTGCTGTTGTAATGGCATGTAAATCTCCTGTGAAATGCAAGTTAATTTCATCCATTGGTACAACTTGTGCGTAACCGCCACCTGTTGCGCCACCTTTAATTCCCATAACCGGCCCTAAAGATGGTTCACGCAAAGCAACTACTACTTTTTGGTTTAGTTGATGCAATGCATCTGCAAGTCCTACAGTTACTGTAGATTTTCCTTCGCCAGCTGGTGTTGGATTGATTGCTGTAACTAATACAACTTTTGCATCTGCAGTTTGATTTTTTAATTGTGTCACATCGATTTTCGCTTTATATTTCCCATATAACTCAAGCGCATCTTCTGGAATTCCAGCCGCCTTAGCGATATCACCGATGGGTTGCATTGTTGCTTTATTAGCAATCTCTAAATCAGATAGTGGTGTAGTAACATTTGACATGTATAATCCCTCTTTCTTTCATCTGAATGTTTCGAAACTTTCTAGCCTTACATTACTACAAAATACCTTTCACTTCAATGGAATCGCCGTATGACGCTATTAATTGACAATAAAAAGAAATTCATGCTATAGTCGTTTCATTAGAGGAATGTCCTTTAATCGAAATTTGGCGACATATGGAGGGAACGCTCATGCACCAAGGTACGGTAAAATGGTTCGATACAGTGAAGGGTTACGGCTTTATTGAGTGTGATCAAGGAGATGACATCTTTGTTCATTTCACAGGAATTGTAGCGGAAGGCTTTCGTACATTAGAAGATGGGCAACGTGTTCAATTCGATGTTGTTGAAGGAAACCGTGGCAGTCAAGCGGCTAATGTAATTGTCATTTAATTTCATACAATATAAAAAGGACGAATCTGATTGATTCGTCCTTTTGTTATGCTATTTCTCTTCAGCTAATTCTATTTTCTTTTGTGCTTCTGGTAATCTTTTAATATCAATGCGAACAATTTGATGATTGTTTACTTCAAGCGCAGTGAAACGGAAACCTTGTTCTTCAATTAAATCCCCTTGTTTCACATCACCTAGGTGCGCCATAAACCAACCACCAATTGTATCAATATCTTCAGCTTCAATTTGCATACCAGTTAAATCATTCACTTCATCTAATAATAATTTACCACTTACATTAAAATGATTTTTATTGAATTCATGCTTTTCAGGAAGTTCATCTGCATCAAATTCGTCACGAATTTCGCCAACGATTTCTTCAATAATGTCTTCAATTGTCACTAAACCAGATGTACCACCATATTCATCAAGTAAAATAGCAATATGAATTCGCTTCGTCTGGAATTTAATTAATAAATCACCAATTGGAATGGTCTCAATTACTTGAACAATTGGTTGTACAAATTCACCGACCGTTTTTTGACCACTTTCCTCATGACGAATCATTTCGGTTAGTAATTGTTTCATATTCACAAAACCAATCACATGATCCTTATCACCATCGATAACTGGATAACGTGTATATTGTTCAACATCCATTAAGCTAAATACTTCTGTCAATGTCATCTCTTTATCGAAACTAACAATTTCAGTACGTGGTACCATCACTTCTTTGGCAACCCGATCATCAAATTCAAAAATCCGATTCACATAGTTAAATTCAGAAGGATTGATTTCGCCGCCTTTAAAACTATCTGCAACAATCATACGTAATTCTTCTTCGCTATGTACCTCATCATTTTCAGACATCATTTTCAGGCCAAACAAACTTGTTAATAACCGGGCAGATCCATTTAATAGCTTAATTGGTAAATACATAATTTTATAGAATATCATTAATGGACCTGAAAAAGCTAAAGTTACAGCCTCTGCTTTTTGAATAGCTAATGTTTTGGGCGCCAATTCACCAACTACCACATGCAAGTATGTCACAATTGAAAAAGCAACAATAAAGGATATAACAGATGCTAGATTTCCTTCTATTCCTGTCATTTCAAATAGTGGATGTAGTAATTCTTCGACTGTTGGTTCTCCAATCCATCCTAAACCAAGTGCAGTAATTGTAATACCAAGCTGACATGCCGATAAATATTCATCTAAATGCGTAATGACTTGCTTTGCTTTTAATGCACGTTTATTGCCTTCTGCAACTAATTGATCAATTCGCGTTGAACGTACCTTTACAATTGCAAATTCTGTTGATACGAAAAAGGCTGTTGCAGCAATCAATACTACAAACAATACTAAATTCCAAACTATCTCTCCGTCCAAATAAGTTCTTTACCACCTCAATGATGATAAAGAATTCACCTCCTGTAATATGTAATACTATTAATGTAATCAAAAATAGTCTTAAAATGCAATTTATATGTATAGGAAAGTGAAATATTTTCACTGTCATATCTTATTGTTTAATAAAAAAGCTCCTACATATAGGAGGAGCTTTTTAGCACATAATTAAACATTTACTGGTTGGAAAAACTCTTCATACAATGCTTTTAAAATGGCATCTTCAAATTGTTGTTTCACACCAAATGATAAAGATACTTCCGAAGAACCTTGGTTAATCATTTCAATATTTGCACCCGTACGAGAAATCGCTGTTGCAGCACGAGCAGCTAGCCCCGTATTATTATTCATTCCTTCACCTACCACAACAATCATTGAGAAGCCGTGACGGAAATGTACATCATCTGCATGTAATTCATCATATACACGTTTCACAATACGCTGTTCTTTTTCCGGATCTACTTGATGGCTGCGAATAATAACGGAGATATCATCCAATCCAGATGGTGTATGTTCATATGAAATATTTTCTTCTTCTAAAATTTGTAATAATTTACGACCAAAGCCGATTTCTCTGTTCATTAAGTATTTACTTACATATAAAATTGAGAAACCTGCGTCAGCAGAAATTCCTGTTACAGGACGACGATTTATTGTACTTTCTGAAACGATACGTGTTCCTGGTGATGCTGGGTTATTCGTATTTTTGATGTTTACAGGGATTTTTAATTTAAATACAGGCATTAACGCTTCATCATGAAACACTGAGAAACCCGCGTACGATAATTCACGCATTTCACGATAAGTAATTTCGGTAATTTCGGCTGGGTTATTTACTACTTTCGGGTTTGCACTGAATACGCAATCTACATCCGTAAAGTTTTCATAGATATCTGCTCCTACTGCAGCGGCTAAAATAGCACCGGTAATATCTGAACCTCCACGGTCAAATGTACGCAATACGCCTTGTGCTGTGTACCCAAAAAATCCTGGGAAAACAATAATTTCATTTGAATCTTTTAACGAGCTTAAATTATTATATGCTTCTGACAGTGCCATTGTTCGTGCAGGTGGTTCATTAACAACTAAACCCTCTTTGGGACTTACATAACGCGCTTCAATGCCAATGCTATTGAAATACATAGCAATCATTTTTGCATTATTATCTTCCCCACTTGCTTTTAAACTATCTAACACATACTCAGGAGATACTTTAATTGCTTGTTCACAACGTGTACGTAAATCCGCTTCGATAATATCTGAAATTTCTCTATCTAACCCTAAACCTTGCGCATTTTCTTCGTAACGTTTTACAACCGCTTGTATTTTATCTTCTATCTCTTCCCCAGCAATCACAGCGTTTGCCAAATCGATTAATAGATCCGTCACTTTAATATCTGCCGAATCGCGTTTCCCAGGCGCTGATACGACAACAAAGCGACGTTGTTCATCACTTTGAACAATTGCTGCCACTTTTTTTACTTGTTCCGCACTTGCGACGGAAGTTCCACCGAATTTACATACTTTCATGTCATCAAATCCTTATCGTCTGTATTTTTAGAATAAACATATGTCTTCCATCAGTGTACATAACAGATGTTAGAATAGTCAATATATTTTCCTTATTATTCTTGCAAAAATATTCCGAATTTTCAACAAGGTGTAATAAAAGCGTCTAATTACCGACTAGACGCTCTAATTCTTATTCTTTTGAGTACATTTTTAATAATTCTTGTCCTAAGAATTGCAATTGCTCGCCTACTGTGCAAGATTCAATACAAAACTGATGAGCTCCAGGCTTGCCACGATCTTTACGTAATTGCTGTTTTACAAAGCAATCATCACAATATTTCTCCATCGTTTCATCAATTTCACTAATAATATTTTGTTGATTCAACAATGAGATCACCTCAATTTCAAGTATTGTAATATTCTACTCTCTCCTATGATATGATGCAAGTATCATTTCTTCACAGAAAGTAGGGTTTATATGTTAGAAATTTATATTGATGCAGCAAGCGCTGGAAACCCAGGGCCATCTGGCATTGGTATTTTTATAAAAGGAGAGGGGCATCTTTTAAAAATAAGCGAGCCAATTGGTGTTACGGACAATCACCATGCTGAGTTTCAAGCATTTGTCCGTGCAATGAAAGAAGCCGAAAAATTAACACCTTCTATAGTATCTCTACGCTCCGATTCAAAAATTGTCGTGGCATCTATCGAAAAGCGGTATGCTAAAAAAGAATCCTATAAAGAATTATTAGCAACGGGTCTAGCTATTAGCGATACCTTTCCTTTATTTTTCGTGCAGTGGATCCCTGATGAACAAAATAAAGCCGCTGATGCACTCGCACGCGAAGCAATTCATAAAAACTAAACATGCTAACTAGATAAAAAAGCAGGAATCACACATA
>NZ_HE578956.1:741849-773669 GCF_000307285.2 Kurthia sp. Dielmo | reverse complement strand
AATCACACATAAGCGTGATTCCTGCTTTTTTATACACAACTTACTTGTTCTTTAGCATATAACAATGCCCCAATTGCGCCGCTAAATCCTTCGTCCCCTAAAAACACAGCTGTTTTCTTTTTCAATTTCGTATAACTTGTAATAACATCTCGTAGTTTCGTATTATGATCTAGTGTTGTACCAATATACACAATATGCTCAACTTGATATTGTTCAGCTAATTGAATACTCAATGTCGAGACAACTTCCCCAACAAGCCCCATCGTCGTCGCTAAAATATCTGCCTTTACATAATCTTGTGGTGGTTTCAACCCTACTTTACCAAAATTACTTGCTGTTAAATCTGGATCAAGCGGTGCAGGTACCTCCATTCCTTCAAAAATATCAGCTACCATCAAATCAATATTTTTTCGCTGCCCGGTAGCAGCTAAACTTGAAATTTCATGATAATCGTATTCTCCAGTCATTAAGGCACTCAATCCAACAAGTGTCCCTCCACCAATGCCGGTACCACTAACACGTGTATACGCCTCACCATTTTTATAATGGATGGATGTCCCTGAACCAATATTCGCGACAATACAACGTTCTAATCCGCCTTCTTGACGCTTTAATTGATAATTCACTCCGCGAAATGTTGCTTCAAACTCCACTAATGAATGACGTGTAAGAGAATCATTTAATAATAGATTCAATTGCTCTGCTCGCCCACCTGTCATACCAAGTATTTGAATTTCTGGGTGTGCATTAATAAAAGCTGCTACTTGAGCTAAATCATTTGACGGATAATGACGAACTTGTAATTCATTATTTCCATCTGTGTAGGCGATTTTTGTTAATGTACCGCCTGCATCTATACCAATTGTATTCATATATAAACTCCTTTTTCGCTTCCATTACACTTTAATTCGAAAATAAGGCATTTGCAAATATTTCATACGCATTTTTATGATTTTTGTTCATATACAATTTTACCTGCTACAACTGTTTTCATAACTGCTGTCGATAAAATTTCTTCTTCTGTACAATGCAGTAAATCACGATCTAAAATTGTAAAATCTGCATCATAATTTGGGGCAATATGACCGCGATATGTTTCTTGATTGCCTGTATACGCACTACCTACTGTATACATATGAAGCATTTCATATCGCGACAAACATTGTGAAGGCTGATAAACTTCGCCACCTACTTTCTTACGTGTTACACCTGCCCAAATCGTTTCAAATGGACTAATACGTTCTATAGGTGCATCTGTTCCTGCGCCTAGAACAATTCCTGCACGCAAAAACTCTTTCCATGGATATAAATAGTGACTACGTTCTTCCCCTAAACGTTCGGCAACCCATGGCATATCCGATAATAAGAACAATGGCTGTGCATCTACAATAATGTTTAACGCTGCTAATCGTTGAATTTGTACGGGCGTACATAAGCTCCCATGAATATAACGATCCCGCATTTCAACAGCAGGAACTTGTTCTAATGCTGTAATCACTTGCTCAATCGCTCCATCACCAATCGCATGAACGGCTACCGCTGTATTATGAGAACGTGCTAATGCAATCCAAGAAGCCATCTCCTCATCACTATGAATCTGAATACCCGTTGTTTTTGTCCCTTCATAAGGTGCATTTAAATAAGCTGTATTTCCTCCAAACGAACCATCTGCAAAAATTTTCATTGCACCCGGTTCAAGGAATGGATTATCAAATGTTACACCATCCGTTATCATTTCTTCAAAAACACGATGATTTCTTAACATATGTGCACGGAAATAGCGTTCCTTACCAATCACTCGATTATACGCACCAAAAGATTTTGTATAATGTCCAAAGTATCCCAAGTCTTCTGAGTGAACACCGGTGATACCATGTGCTACTAAATCATCAATTGCTAAGCGAATCATTTCATCTAATTGTTCTTCAGGAATATTAGCAGAAGCTAAATCAAGTAAGGCATCATTGGCATTTTCATAAAGTAATCCATTTAAATTTCCATGTTCATCACGACCATAAGCACCACCAACAGGATCCTCACTTTGTTTGGTAACTTTTAATTTTTCTAAACCTGCATGATTCGTTAAGCAAACATGTCGACAAACTCGACGTAATAACATTGGTCCCGAATAAAGCGCATCTAACTCGTCAATAGAAGGAATACGATCCATTCTATTTTCATCCCACATATCAATATACATCCATTCAGTACCATCTAATTTACTCGCTTCATCTCGCACTTCTTCTAAAAATTGAGCAGCTGTTGTCACATGATGAACTCTTCTCTTTAATAGAAGTTCACCGTATCCAATTAAATGGATATGACTGTCAATAAACCCTGGATACATTACTGCACCATTTAAAAATTGTTGTTGTTCTGCAAATGGTGCTAGTTGTTCATATGTACCCGTTTGAATAATTTTATCCCCATCTGTCAAAACAGCTTCGGTTGTATCACCTTCACCAATCATTGTATAAATTGTGCCACCATACCATAATGTTTTCACAACATTTCCCCCTTGTGCGAATCAAATTGGCATTATTATATCAGAAAATGGAAATTATTTCGAAAATCTGTTTTTTCATTGTCTATTTATGACTTTTTGCAGTACCATAAATAAGGAAACACTATAGAAGTTTGAACGGAGGTATCTTTGTGGTACAACAAAAACAATTATATAAAGAAGCGATGAATGTACTAAAAGCAACAAGTCGTACATTTTTCATTCCCATTACGTTTTTAGAAAAGGATATGAAAACAACAGTTGCAACTGCGTATTTATGTATGCGCGCAATTGATGAAATTGAAGACCACGAAGACATTACAGTAGAAGAAAAAGCACGTATGCTAACAAAAACTGCTGAGCTTCTAAGCACCCAACCATTTGATAATGCAGCGTATCTAGCAGAAATCGATGCATATAAATCGATTTTACCTGAAGTAACATTGCGCTTAAATGACTGGATAACATTATGTCCAGATGCAATTCGTCAACGTGTAGCAGCCTCTACAAGTGAAATGGCTGGCGGCATGGCAAAATGGGCATTAAAAGGTTGGGTTTGTCATACAAAAGAAGATTTAGATGATTACACATATTATGTTGCTGGCTTAGTTGGCGTTATGTTATCTGATATTTGGAAAACATTTGCGAACATTGATACAGATCGTGATTTAGCTATTGGTTATGGTCGTGGTTTACAAGCAGTCAATATTTTACGTAACCAAGACGAAGATGCTGAGCGTGGCGTAAGTTTTGTACCAGATGGCTGGACACGCGATGAATTATTCGCCTATGCAAATAACAACTTAGAAAAAGCAGAGGCTTACAATAAACAAATTACAAAACGTAGTATTTTAATGTTTTGTAAAATTCCGCTCGCACTTGCACATAAAACATTAAAAACAATGCATAGTGGTAACGAAAAATTAACGCGGGCTGAAGTTGAAGCAACTGTTGCAGAACTAGATGAACATACAAAATAATGATGAAAAGAGGCTAGGATTTTATCCCAGCCTCTTTTTATGCATTTTTCACTATTATTCTTTTAAAAAATAGGCACGCGTTGCCTGTCGTTGTTCTTCTGGTAAGATATTTTCTAATTCTTCATGCATCCATTGTAAAGTCTTTCCGTTTAAAAATTGTTTCATTTGTTTTTCTGCTTCTAACATTGTTTGATTAAACAAAAAGAATTAGATTCACAACCACTACAAGCTGTATTTTCATCTTTAATCATCGTACCAGCCACTAGATTCTTACATTGGAACATTGGTTTAGGTCCTTCAATTGCACGAATAACATGCCAAAATGTAATATCTAATGCTTCTTTTGCTAAACGATACCCACCGTTAACGCCTGGTATCGACAATACAATACCTGCTTTTGCTAATTTGCTAAAAACTTTTGATAGATATGTTTCAGATAATCCTTGAAATTCAGCAAGTTCTTTTATCCCTATTGTTTTCTGATCCGGAAGACTAATTAAATGAACGAGACTATGCAAGGCATATTCTACTGTCACACTATATTTCATTTTGTTTCACCTACTTCTTTCAATACTCGCATCGTATCATATTTGACTTTTATTTAAAAAAAGAATTTCTTAATTATAGACAATTTTTATCCACGATTTTTTATCTATTATTAATTGAAAAGGAATGATTTATTATGAAAAGTCGCATTAACTATTATAAAGTAAGCGAAGCAGGGCTCAAAAACATGTTATCAATAGAAAAATATATTTCATTGAACATGAATTTAACTAAGAAGTTAATAGAATTAGTGAAAATCCGCGTATCACAAATTAATGGCTGCGCTTTTTGTTTGAATATGCATACACAAGATGCACGTAAATTAGGTGAAACAGAATAACGTATTTATTTATTAAATGCCTGGAAAGAAACCTCTTTATACACTGAGCAAGAACGTATGGCACTAGAATTTGCAGAAATATTAACGTTAATTAGCGCACATGATATTCCAGATACGCTATATGAAGAAGTCCGCACACTTTTCGATGAACGCCAATATACAGGCTTAGTTTTACTGATTAATCAAATTAATTCATGGAATCGCATTGCAATTTCTATGGCTAATAAATTTGCTTAACTAAAAAAGTGCACTCTTTGTATAAAAGAACGAGCGCACTTTTTTCATATTGGAATACTTTTTATATACTTTAAAATTAATAACTTTCAATTCATCTTATTTGCGTATTATTACTATCTCTTTTCGGAATATATCCTACAACTAATATAATTTTTTTCTATTTCATTCTGAATTTTAAACGGTATACAAAACTTGACATTTTAAAAAAATACGTTAAATGACATAATTTTTCATATAAAAAAAGACTTACCCACTTTAATCAATCTCATATCGATATGTAATCAATCTGATTTATCTATAAATAATATTCGTTCACAAAATTGTCGAAATTTCATTTCATACATCTTATTTGCATCTTTTGCTCTTTTTTTGGGCCCTTTAAGACGCCCTCCATTCTGTCGAATCTTTTTACTTACATGGCGGATATTTAATAAACTATCAATATTTTGATGGGTATATTCTCTCCCATTTTGATCTATACAGAAACCATTTTTAGCTAACACCATTGTGGCAAGTCCATAATCCTGTGTCACGACAATATCACCTTTTTGAATTTTATTTACTAACGCGAAATCTGCTGAATCATTGCCTTTGGAAACGGTTACGGTCGTGGCACCTTCTCTTACAATTTCATGTGAAGTATCACAAAAAATAACGACATCCATTTCCAAATCTTGTGCGACAGCAATTGTCTCACTGACAACTGGGCATCCATCTGCATCGATACATATTTTTGGCATTTTTATTCACATCCTTTCTAAGCATTCATTGTACAATTGCCTTTTACGACAATGAATTTATCTACCCTTTAATTTTATCATGTATTTAAAATTATCTGATCATTTAAGTTTTTTGACGATTGAAAATTTTAAAAATTCCCTTTACGATAGAAACATCAAAAAACTTAAACACACACATGGGGGTTTTCTTAAATGGTAACAGCATTAACAACAAACTCAGAAGCAACAGCATACATCGATAGCGTCTACAATAAATTAGTAGAACAAAATGCACACGAAACGGAATTCTTACAAGCTGCAAAAGAAATCATCTATTCTTTAGCACCTGTTTTTGAACAACATCCTGAATATGTAGATGCAGCAATTTTAGAACGTATCGTAGAACCAGAACGCATCATCAAATTCCGCGTATCTTGGACAGATGATAATGGTAAAGTACAGGTAAACCGTGGTTACCGCGTACAATATAACTCAGCAATCGGACCATACAAAGGTGGCCTTCGCTTCCATCCTTCAGTAAACGAATCAATTATTAAATTCTTAGGTTTCGAACAAATCTTCAAAAACTCACTTACCGGCCAACCAATCGGCGGCGGTAAAGGTGGTTCTGATTTCGATCCAAAAGGTAAATCAAACAACGAAATCATGCGTTTCTGTCAAGCATTCATGACCGAATTATATCGTCATATTGGCCAAGACACAGATGTTCCTGCTGGTGATATCGGTGTTGGTGGTCGTGAAGTTGGCTATTTATACGGTCAATACAAACGTATTCGTGGCGGTTATGAGCCAGGCGTCTTAACAGGTAAAGGATTAGCATTCGGTGGTTCATTAACTCGTACAGAAGCCACTGGTTATGGTTGTGTATACTTCGTAGAAGAAATGTTACGTGAAATCGGTGAATCATTCGCAAATCAAACAGTCGTTGTATCTGGCTCTGGTAACGTTGCTATTTACGCTATCCAAAAAGCACAACAATTAGGTGCAAAAGTAGTTGGTGCAAGTGATTCTAGCGGTTATATCCACGATCCAAATGGTATCGATGTGGAAGCATTAAAAGATATTAAAGAAGTACGTAAAGCTCGTATTTCTGAATACGTAGAAACACATCCTGAAGCAACATTTACAGAAGGTTGCACAGGGATTTGGACAATTCCATGTGACATTGCCCTTCCATGTGCTACTCAAAATGAAATTAACGAAGAAGCTGCAAAAACTTTAGTAGCAAATGGTGTAAAAGCTATCGGTGAAGGTGCTAACATGCCATCTACACTTGAAGCTATTGACGTTTATTATGCGAATGATGTATTATTTGGCCCAGCAAAAGCAGCTAACGCTGGTGGCGTAGCTGTATCTGCTCTTGAAATGGCACAAGATAGCGCACGTCAATTCTGGACATTTGAAGAAGTTGACCAAAAATTACACAATATCATGACAAATATCTATAACGAATCAAGTGCAGCTGCTAAACGCTATGGTCATGAAGGCAACCTACTTGTAGGCGCAAATATTGCTGGTTTCATTAAAGTTGCCGACGCGATGTTAGCTCAAGGTGTATTCTAATTAAAACATTAAATTCATTTGTTTTATATTAAATATTCTGCTTAAAGAAGAAAGTGCGTTTTAAAACGCGCTTTCTTTTTCTTTTTCTCGTCATTTTTACATAAAATTCCTTCTTTTATTCTTTTTAAAACATTCTACTCTAATTTCGATTACAATACGAATAGATGGGAGGAGTGATTTCGATGGAATTAATCTATAAAGGAAAAAATAAAAACATTTACCGTCTACCAACTGGTGCTTTGCAAATACAATTCACTGATGCCGTTACTGGGGAAAATGGCGTCTTTGAGCCGGCTGCAAAATCCATTTTAAAAACCGTACCAGGTGCTGCTTTATCAAGCACACAACTATCCGCTTACTTTTTCAAAAAATTAAATGCGATAGATGTGCCAACGCATTTTATATCTGTAGATGCTGATCACACATCGATTAGCGTTAAAGATACCACACCATTTGGGGGACATGGTATTGATGTTATCTGTCGTTTTCGCGCGATTGGGGCCTTTGAGGCGCGCTATAATGAATTTGTTGAGCATGGTGAAGAACTCGACACATTAGTTGAAATGGTTCTAAAAGATGAGCATGAAGAGCTACCACCAATTTTACCTGACACACTTGAAGCATTAGGTATTATGACATTACCCGAATATAATTTTATGAAAAATTTAGCGCGTGATGTATCGGAATTTATTCGTATGGACTTAGCAAAAAAGGGACTAGAATTATATGATATGAAATTGGAGTTTGGGCGCGACTCACAAAACAATGAAATTTTATTAATAAATGAAATGTCCGCTAATAATATGCATGTCTATAAAGGCGAGCGTCTTATTAATCCAATTGAATTAGAAGAAATTATGCTAAAAAAATAATCCGTTGAGTTGCAACAATTTTCTATTCATTGTTGCAACTCTTTTTTATTTATTTAAAAAGTAAGAATATTCATATATAATAAAAATAATTCGGTCATCGAATCATAAAGGAGAGATGAACAATGGTACAAAGTGCACCAAAACGTCAAGATATTCCGGAAAATGAACAATGGGATTTAACGCAACTTATCGCTTCTGAACAACAATTTAATGAAGTCTTACCTAGTTTTTTAACACAGGCTCAAGCTTTAGAAGCGAAATGGCACGGACAACTGCAAACAGCTGCAGATGTCATTGCATTAATTAAGGAATACGAAGATTTTCATACTACATTAACACCTTATGTTGAATTTGCATTTTTAGATCCTGAAACAGATGCAACAAATGTAGTTGCAGAAGAACGCTACGCAAAAATGGCTCAAACATTAGCAAAAGTTAATGCTACCCTATCTTTTGTTGATAATGATATTTTAGCGCTTTCTACTGAAACATTGCAGCAAGCGCAAAACCTAGATGCTACGTATCAGCATTATGTGCAGCGTTTATTAGACCGCAAAGCACATTTATTACATCCAGCTGCCGAAAAAACGTTGGCTTCATTACAGGAAACAATTAATTCCCCTTATAGCCTTTATAACACAACAAAGTTAATGGATATTCAATTCCCTGACTTTGAAGTAAATGGTAAGCGCTATCCAAACAGCTATAACCTCTTTGAAGGTGATTGGGAAGTCGAAGACAATACAGCACTTCGTCGCGCTGCATTTGATGCTTTTTCAGCAGAATTAAAGAAATTTGAAAATACTACGGCCAAAACATACAATACACATGTTACAACGGAAAAAACAATCGCCACATTACGTGGATATGATTCTGTAATAGACTATCTATTAGCAGATCAAGAAGTTGATCGTGAATTGTATAATCGTCAAATTGATTTAATCATGAAAGAATTAGCTCCTCATATGCGTCGTTATGCAAAACTATTACAACAAACGCATGGTTTAGAAACAATAACAGTTGCTGATTTAAAAACATCATTAGATCCGGAATATGAACCTGCTATTACAGTTGAAGAATCACGTGATTATTTAAAAAAAGCATTAGCTATTCTTGGAGATGATTATTTAGCGATGATTGACGAAGCGTTTGACCATCGCTGGATTGATTTTGCACAAAATGAAGGGAAATCGACAGGGGCCTTCTGTGCAAGCCCGTATGGTAATCATTCTTATATTCTAATTTCATGGACAAGCCGTATGAATGAGGTTTTCGTACTTGCTCATGAATTAGGTCATGCAGGGCATTTCCGCAACGCACAACGCGAGCAGACACTGTTCAACAGTGACTCTTCAACTTATTTCGTAGAAGCTCCATCAACAATGAATGAAATGCTCATGGCGAATTACTTATTAAAAACATCGACAGATGCCCGCTTCAAACGCTGGGTCATTTCAACAATTATTGCACGCACCTATTTCCACAACTTCGTTACACACTTATTAGAAGCTGCCTATCAGCGTAAAGTGTATGCCTTAATTGATGAAGGACAATCTGTAAATGCGTCGACATTAAATCAATTATTCCGTTCTGTACTAGAAGAATTTTGGGGTGAGGATGTTGTTATTAATGAAGGTGCAGACTTAACTTGGATGCGTCAACCTCACTATTATATGGGACTGTACTCTTACACATATAGCGCTGGCTTGACCATTTCAACACAGGTCTCTCAGCGTATTTTACGTGAGGGAGAGCCTGCTGTTAAAGAATGGCTAGAAACATTGAAATTAGGTGGCTCTGTATCGCCTGTTGAGCTTGCAAAAACAGCTGGTGTTGATATTACAACGGACCAACCGCTAAAAGATACAATTGCCTTTATTGGTGGCCTTGTTGACCAATTAGAACAATTAACGAATGAAATCAACGATTAATTCATTTTAATAAAACATAAAAAAAGACCTTCAACGATATAATATCGTTGAAGGTCTTTACTATGATTAAGAATTAGATGTCATACGACGTGTTTGACGTGCTTTTGCCCATAAACCTAATGCGATTAAAATAATCATCATTAAAATTGGAATAATCCAATCCATTTGTGGGAATAATGCATCGACTAAATATTTATGACCATATTTGTCGCTAACCATCATTTCACCTGCTGTATACGCGATTAATAACGCCCCAATCCATACGAGAATCGGTAATTTTTCCATCAATTTCATAATGATTTGACTACCGAAAATAATGATCGGAATACTAATTACTAAGCCAAGTGCTGCAAGACCTACATGGCCATTTGCAACGCCAGCAATTGCTAACACATTGTCCAAACTCATAACAAAGTCTGCGACGATAATTGTTCGTATCGCAGGCATTAAACCTGTATTACCTTTAATATCGGGGTCTTCATCGCCTGATTTTAATAAATCCCAAGCGATATATAATAATAATAAACCGCCAATGAATTTTACAAATGGAATTCCTAAAATCCACACAGCAACTACTGTTAATACAATACGTAATACGACTGCACCCATTGTACCGAATAAAATGGCTTTTTTACGTTGCTCTGGCGCCAATTTACGACAGGCAAGCGCGATAACAACCGCATTATCCCCACTTAATACGATATCAAGCAAAATAATGGATAAGATTTTACTAATCATTTCACCATCCATTGTACTCCCACTTTCTTTTCTAAAATGTATACTTTATTTTACACCTTTGAATTGAAAAAGAAAGAAAAAAGTGTATGAAGCACTTATTTTTTTATGAAAAATAAAGAAAAAAATCATTATTTTCATAATACAACCACTGGAATAATGCCTAATTGTTGTAATGCTTTCATAATACCATCATCGTGGGCACTTGCTGTCACATATTGTGCATGTGCTTTAACAGCATCTGGCGCATTATTCATCGCAACACCGAATCCTACATACTCAAGCATATCTATATCATTGTAGCCATCGCCAAATGCCATAGCCTCGGTTGCATCATATTGAAAAATTTTTAATACTTCTTGAATAGCACGTGATTTTGAAACAGGCTCTGTTAATACATTCACGATTGTCGGATGCCAACGTTGGAATGTTATATGAGGAAATGCATGTTCATAAGGTGATAGTTGTTTACCCGTTGTAATTAAACACATTAAATGTGTACGATGTGCTGGATTTGGTAAATATTTCGGCACTTCCTCTAGCCTAAATGCTTCATGTAGCGCCGTTTTCAATTGGTCTGTAATAATACCGTTAAAATAAAAATCTTCACAATAAAAAGTCATAGCATGTTGCTGTTGATTGGCCATCTCAAGCATTTGCTGTTGGAATGCCGTCTCTACAGAGGCACCGTATACGACACTGCCGTTATGCCTCACATAAGCACCATTGGCTGTAATTAATGTTTTGAAGCCCAACTCCTCCAAATCATGACACATCGAATACGGTCTTCCTGTCGCTGCAACGATATCAATCCCTTGCTGTTGAACATAGCATATCGCTTCGATGGCGCTTTGTGGAATTTCTCCCGTTATGCTACTCGTTAATGTACCATCGATATCGAAAAAGATAATTTTTGGTTGTTTCACATTAAATACTCCCTTGTACCGTTACTTTTGATGAAAAAGAGGAATCGTGCTACTCGCACGATTCCTCTTTATTATTCTTCACTTTGTTCAATTGGCTCGTGATTGATCCAATCACTGAAGCTGCCCGTATACACTTGAACATTTGGATAATCTAGTTGCTTTAACATTGCATAAAGTGGTGATGCAGTTACCCCGCTTCCACAATACACAATAATTTGTTCATCTTTCGACACCGTATGAGTAAGCGTTTCATTCACCGACAATTGTCCGTCTTGTACAAGTTGCTCCCAATCGTAGTTACGAGCGGTAGGTATATGACCTGCGACATGATCAATTGGCTCTTCGTCGCCGCGATAACGATTTGCTGAACGTGCGTCTAACAATACCTTATTAACTTTACGACGCGCTACTTCTTTCACCTGCTCACGATTTACATAAACATCTTCATTCCATTGAATAGGCATTGCGGACGTCAAATAGTCAACATCTGTCGTCACCTCAAAGCCTGCTGCAACAAGTCCCTTATAGCCTTCTTGTACAATATACGCATTGGTAAAACCAGCATATTGCAACATGAAGTAGGCGCGTGCCGCAAATGGCTGTCCACCCTCATCATAAATATAAATCGGTTGTTCATAGGTTAAGCCTAAACGATGCACAACGGCAGCTAATTGATCTTTCGTCGGCATCGGATGACGACCCTCGCTAGAAGTCATATCTGATAGATCTTTTTCAATATCAATATGGCGTGCGCCTTTTATATGACCATCCATAAATTGCTTTTTTCCTGCTTGTGAATCGTTTAAATTAAAGCGCGCATCTAGAAAATATGCGGGTTGTTGAATTGCATTCGCTGATACTAATACTGCTGTCATATTAATGCACCTCTGCTACTAAATTGTTGTAAATCCCTTTCCATTCAGCCAGCTTACTTTCTTCTTGCAATAAATTACGTTCCGTTTCAATTTGACGCAATGCTTGTTTTTCTAAGTTTGTGCGTAGTGCATCCGCTTGCTTGGTAATGATTGCTTGAGCCCAAGCTGTCATACGTACGCCTTGTTCATCTAAATAGATTTTCGCATCTGGTTTTGAAATCTCTTCTAATTTATCACGTAATAAGAAACGTTCATTTTTCTCAAAGAATGCTTTAGAGTTTTTAAATAACTTATTCACTTCTTTGTATTTATTATAGTCATTAAATGGGCCTGTAAATTCAAGAATTTCAGGGTCTTCTAATTCAAACGGCATAAATGAGAAGCTGTCATTCATATCTTTCATTTTACGCACATCTGTCGTATAACGCTCTTTAAAACGCGCAACTAAGAATTTTGATAAACGGAAATTCGTCACACGCATTTCTTGTTCAAAATCAAAGCTTAATGAACCAACTAATTCTTTTAATGCAAAATCAAGAGCTGCTGACGTTGATTTTGTATTAAATACTGCCGGATTGTATGATTCTTTAAAAAAGTCTGTATAACGTAAATACACACGTTGTAATACATAGTATAGTAAATCTTTTTGCTCATTTGCTTCGTCTTTTTCAATAACTGCTGCTGCAGATTGGCCGAAGTATTTTTTAATGAATGTTTCTAACGTTGCAAGCTCTTCTAAGCGCTCATCTTTACGCGCTAAATTTTGCTCTGTTTGCTCGATTAATGATGATAAACGGCCTTCTGTTTTTTCCGTTTCTTCTGCTAATGCTTGAACAGCAATTGCTGTCAGTTCATTTTCTAAGAAATGATGGAAATTTTCCTCAAATGGTTTCATACCTGATTCAAGTTCTGTTTGCTCTACTTTTTCTTTTAGAGCAAGTAAGCTTGAAATACCGAATAGACGTGGTTTACGAATACCAAAACGCAATAATTCACTACGTACATAGTCAATAACTGCATCACGCTCTTCCTCATCTGATGCCAAGTCAATGGCATTTACGACGAAGAACATTTTATCAAGTTCAAAGGCATCTTTCACACGACCCAATTGAATTAAGAATTCACGGTCCGCACGTGCAAAGGCATGGTTATAATACGTAATAAATAAAATCGCATCCGCATTACGAATGTATTCAAACGCTACACCTGTATGACGTGCATTGATTGAATCCGCTCCTGGTGTATCTACTAATGTAACACCCATACGAGTTAATGCACAATCAAAGTAAAAATCGATATTATCCACGAAGCACGAACGATTTTCTTGTGCAACAAATTTTTCGAACTCTTCGTAGTTTGCTCGTACAACTGTACCCAATTTATCTTTAAATAATGGGTAGCCTTCACGGAATGCACGGACGAATGATTTATGGACATGTAAACGTTCATCTACTAATTCTACATCTAGTGCTTGTTGTGCTTTATTAAAAGCATCTTCTAGAGAGGTAACCGTTACACCAATTTCACCATATGATGAAATGATATCTTCAGTCATTTGCTCAACTGTTTTTAATACCACATCGGCTGTTTCGTGTGGGTGCTCTGGTGACACTGGACGAATTTTGTTAATCGCTGCTGTTGTTGGGTTTGGCGAAACGGGTAATACTCTTTGGCCCATTAATGCATTTGAGAACGATGATTTACCCGCACTAAATGCACCAAATAAGGCAATAGTGAAATCTTTTTCCTCTAAACGAGACACTTTATTTTTCAAGTAGGCTGACACTTCTTCAAAACCATCGATTGGTTCAACTGCATTTGCTGTGCGCAAGGCATGCTCAATTGTTGCTGACAATTGGACATTGTATTCACCTTGTGTCAATTCTTCAATATGCTCTACAGCTTGCGTTTCTTCCTCTTGCACAAGCATTGATGGATCGAAGTGGCGCATTTTATCATACGCTTCACGACGTTCTTTAATCCAATTATTCGTTAATTTATCTGCTTCTTGATTTAATGTATGAATATCAACTGTTTGTTGGATTGCAAAGTATTTTTCTTGGCCTTCTACTTTGTTATATTCACGAATAATCGCTACTTTTTCTTCCAATGTACGTTTTTTCTTTTTAAGAGGCTCAATATGAGTCATTGCCAGTTCTTCGATTAATGATTTCTTATGTTGTTTCCAATCGTCTGTTTCACGTTTGAACCAAATTCGAGTTGCCGATACAACACGATTTGCAAAGTTGATTAAAGCATCCCCTGCTACAGCGTTTGTACGAACTTCCCCTTCAATTACACTAAATGGAATATCAAATGTAAAGTCATCGATTGCTAGCGACTCTGCATCACTTAGCGCACCAACATCTTTTAGCGACTGTTTCATGATGTTTAACATGTGGCCAGAAATTTGTGAACCCACAACTTCTTTATATTTTGCATACAATTCTTGCTTACGTTTTTCACGTTCTGCTTCGGTTTTCTTTTTCTTACCGAATAGGCCACCTACGCTAAAGTCCGTTTGCTTAGATTCTGCGTATTTACCAAGTAAATCACGTAATTCAAATGGCATTAATACCGCATTCTCAAGTAATTCATCTACTTTCGTATTGTAGTTAATTTCCCATTCATCTACAGAATACAATTCTAATTGACGTATAACCGTATCATACTCAGCTAAAATATCTTCTTTACGAACCCAGTCATCTTCTGTGACAACGTCCAAACTATTATCGTAAATTTCTTGTTTTTGTTGCGCTAAGTACGCTTCATGCTCTGCTAACAATTGTTTTAATGTATTTTCTCCATTCGTAACAATTGCATCTTGCCAGCCATCCATACTATCCATGACGATACTTTTTACTTGTTCGAAATCATTATTTGGATTGTTTACGTCGCGTAGAGACGTAAAGAACATTCCTTTTGGTACAACGCCCCAGTTTGCAAATGATTGTCGAGCTGATTCTTTAAAATCTTCAAATGATAATTCTGCATCTTTATGCTTATCAATCTGATTAACAATTAAAAAGACATTTGGATTGTATTTCATTAATGTTTTTGTAAATTGAAAATTCAATTCGGATTGCACATGATTGTAATCCATTACATAAAATACGATATCCGCTAAATGTAGCGCCGATTCTGTAGACATGCGATGTGCATCATCTGTTGAATCGACTCCTGGCGTATCCATTACTGTTACACCATCCGGTAAAACCGATTGACTATGTCCAATTTCAATTTGCGATACTAATGCCCCGTTTTTTGCAAATTCCTTTACAGTCTTAATATCATAGTCTGCATCGAATTTAACTGGTTCATCATCGACTAAGTAAGCGATTGCATAATCCTCTGCTGCCTTACGTACTTTTACGACATTTGCACTTGTTGGTATTGGGCTTGATGGTAATAATTGATCCCCTGTTAATGCATTAATCATACTTGATTTCCCTGCAGAGAAGTGTCCTGCAAAAGCAATTGTAAATTCTTTTTTAATTAACTTGTCGGCAAAAAGTACTGTCTTTGCCATACGTTCATCATCTTCATTGCGCTTATATGTCATATAATTCAGCGCTGTTTGCTTTAACAGCAATTGAATTTTCTCCTCAAAAGTTGGCATACCCTACTCAAACTCCTTTGTTCCATTAGTTGACTGTTCACATTTTAGCCACGTTTCCTCTTCATTCTACACGACTATAAAAAAAATCCTCCTATTCTAGGAAGATTTTTTCTGTTAACGCAAATGTGCAGTAGATTTTGATAAAACTTGTTTCATTACGACCGCATAAATAATAACTGTACTGCCAATAAACGCTGCTACCATGATTGCACGCCCCTTTTATTGAAATTATGTATATAAATAACGTTGATAATTATTCTCATTGATTATCATTATCATAAGAAAAAAAATACGTTTCGTCAAGCAATTAATGGGGGAATTTGCTAGATAGCATGATATGATAGATTAAAAGTCATATACAAAGAGGTGTTTTATGAGTAATTCAAACCACATACAACTTTTATTAAATGGGCTTATTCAATCAATACAAGAGGTAATTCCACAAACAGTCAAAATTAATGCGCCTTCACTTTATAAAGAGCCTTTCACACAAAGTGAAGCTGGGGTGTTAATTGGAATTACAGGCGATGTACGTGCCCGTATTATTTTGGAGTCTTCTTCAACTATTTTTGGCAATATCGGTCTTTCGATGTATGGCATGGAAATCAGTGGAGAAATGCTTGAATCTTTTATTGGTGAATTTGGGAATATGTCAGCCGGAAAATTGTGTACATATTGTGCAGATAATGGGCTTGATTTAGATATTACACCACCAACGGTCATGATTGGCCAAACAAAATTATTTGGTTTCCAGCATGCTTTTCGTTTACCAATCGATATCGAAGGTTTTGGTCAAATGAATGGATTATTAACAATCGATACAGAGGATTAATAAATTCTTCACCCGTAAGAAACTACACGCTGCTGTAGTTTCTTTTTTATGCCCTACACATACTTAACAAACCATAATTGTAAAATTAGGGAAAAATAGCTATTATAGTGTATTGAATTTTCGGATTTTTTCTTTTACGAAACGTTGATATATCAATGTTTGTCTTTTTTTTACATTTATAAGGCATTGCATTTTTAAATATAGGTCGTTACACTTATTTAACAAGGAGAAAGAAATAGCGAAAAAAATAGCGAATGCTCGTCTTATTTAGCAAAAATAAAATTATTTAATTTCATTAAAGCGATAGTAAAATTCCGCAATTTATTTAGTTGATAGCTTCTTTATACTTTTCCCACTCTAAAAAAAGCTTTAGAACTTAATCATATGACTGTTACTAACTACTAAGCATCTTTAAAGGGTAATAAGTGATGCGATTTAGATTGCTCAACTTACATATATCTATCTATAAGAGCATCCATTTTATATACAACCGACATTCAGCCGAATAAAATTATTTTTTAATAGACAGACACTAGAACATGTAAGGGAGGATTTGCAATGCCTTTATCTCAAATGAGTACACTAATTGTCCAAAAACAGAAATATACACAGTTCGAACATTATTTAGCAGAGGCGTCAGTACTTGCTTCAATCATTGAACAAAACAAATCACCTTTTTTTATCCAACTATGCCGTGATATTTGGTTTTCATTGTGTGAACAGCGACATGAACCGATTTTAAATAGGGATTCGATGGAAAATAGCCCCATTCGCTATTCTGTTGTAAAGCAATTTGTTAACCATCCTACTTATCATTGTATCTATGATTTATCACAGCAAGAAGGCAGCAATACGTTAACAAATGCTGTTGTAGTAGCAGACTTTTTAACACATTGGTTACATTTCGAATTAGAAAAACGTGAATTTAATACAGATAAGCAGCGTGTACAATATGTGTTAGAGCTTGTCTCTATCTCACAAGCAATCGAAGGTGCAGCACAATTTTTAGCGCATATGCAAGCTCAGCTTCTCGAGCAACATAATTTGCAAGATTTTTTATTACTCGATTTCGAGGAACAAGCAAATGATACGGCTACAACCTTATTTGAAATTTCCACAGCAGGTGTGACACGCCATCTGTATAAAGCGAAATATGTTTATCAATCCATTGTTTAAGTGACAAAAAAAGTGGCTGGGACAAAACACGTCATTTTCCTTTTTTAGCGTTCGCAACGAAAAACCGGAACCGCGCTACAGCGCAGTTCCGGTTTTTCTTATGCTCATATGAACGGTTGTTTTTATAGGTATGTCCCAGCCTCTTTTTTAATATTAAAGTTCTGTTGGTTCTACAGCAAATACAGGTGTTACATGATTAATTACTTGCTGCTCTTCTTCATTTAGGAATACATTAATTGTTCCATGGTCATTTGATGTACGAATTAAACGTCCCATCCCTTGTTGAACGCGTAGTAGCATATATGGTAATTCTACTTCATCAAAAGCATCGTCAGCAAAGCTACGTTTCGCATCAAATAATGGATCATGTGGTGGGAATGGCAAGTCAAAAACGATAACACGTGTTAATGCCTCTTCTGGTAAATCTAAACCCTCCCATAAATGATATGAACAAATTGCCTGCATTTTTTTCGCTTGGAAGTCACGAATAATGGATGACAACTCGCGGTCTCCTTCAAAAGCCATATGCGCTAATGTATCTGCGTTTACTTTTGCCTTAAAATCAAGCATTGATTGTTTTGATTTAAATAAAATCAGTGTTTGATCACCTTGTTGTAATAGTTGTTCTACTTCGGCTGTTTTATCTGCTTGCGTGCGTTTATGCAAGTTGATTTTCATTACTTCTTCATAATCAAATGGAGAAGCTACAGTAAATGATTCATACTTTTTAATTCCTAAGCTATAAGCAATAAAGCTGAAGTCTTTATCAATTGATAATGTGGCAGAAGAGAAAATAAATGGAATTTTTTTAGAGAATACTTTCTTCGCTAAAATATCCGTAATTAAATGTGGCATAATGACAAGTGTCTCTTCACCGTCTGCCTCTTCTAACCAATCGACTGCATCACCGTTTCCGATAAAGATGCGCATTGCTTCGGCATATTGCTCTAAAAATTCCTCAGCCATACGAATCTCATATTCAGGAATTGTATACATTTCCGATTCAAACACAAACTCTTCAAATAATGATTCCACAAGTGTCATCACTTTTTTACCGATGGTAATTAGCATTTCACTTTTCTTAATACGCTTACGCTCTTCATCAGAATCAATCACATCTTCACGTAATTGATCAAAGAATAATTCATGACCATCTTGTAATTTTTCCATTAGATTCAATGTTTTTTCACGTACACCATCAACCATTAAGCGTTCTAACACTTTTACGATTGTATAGTCTTGGATTTTAATTGTCATTGCTTTTTGAGCAGCATATTCAAGTAAGTGACCTTCATCAAATACAACCATTGATGGTTCTGGTAATAACGGCGTTTGGCCTTCACGTTCACGTGATTCTTTTGTGGCGATGTGCTCCATATAAAAATCTTGTGAACAAATAATTAAATCTGTTGATTCACGGTAATTTTGGCGATGTAATGTTTGACCACAGCGATTGCGTACATCACATACTTGGCATTGTTGAATCGCATTATAGTTTACATGTGACCATTCTTCATCTGAAATGGTTGGATAGTCACTGCGTTGACCATATAAACCGAGAGAACCATTACCATAAACGCCTTCTGGAATTGAGACAGCAATATCATCTAAATATTCGCCATCTAAAAATTGTTCTGCTTCTTCATAACGTTTTAGACATAAATATTGGTCCCGTGATTTTGCTAAACGAACATCAATTTTTAAATCTAATAATTGTTGTAATTTATAAATATCGCCGCCCTCTTTCACGAGTTGGTCGATTAATGTTTCATCCGCACAAGCAATTAATGCCGGTTTCCCTGTATAGCGTGCATAAGCAATTGATGGTAATAAATACGCGATTGTTTTCCCTGTCCCTACGCCTGCTTCAGCAAATAGTACAGATTTTTCGCGCAATGCACTTTCGATTTGATAAGCCATAAACACTTGCTCATCACGAAGTTCTAGCCCTTTCTCAGGTAATTCATCATAAAGTACATCACCAATCCAGTCTCCTAGCGAGTCAAAGAATGATTTGTCTTTTGATAGTTCGAATGGAATCGATTGTCGCATTCAATAATTGCCCCTTTCCTTATTGACAACGAAACGGAAGGGCTGCCCCTTCCGTTATCGAGTATTTATTTATATCTAGTATTCTATGTTATGCTTTTGGCTCTTGAGGTTTACGAGGTGAGCGTTGGCCCCAGAATTGGAAGTAATCCGTTTTCATTGCACCGTTGAATAATTTACGTTTTTTCGTTGCTTTTTTACCGTAAATTTTATCAAAGTTTTCCATTGAAGAAAGCATGTATACAGACCAAGTAGGATATTTACGCATCACAGTACCCATCGTATTAATTATTTTTTCAATTTCCTCTTTTTCGCCAATACGTTCACCATATGGTGGATTTCCAATCATAACGCCATCTGTGTAGTATGTTGTGAAATCGGCCACTTGCATTTGTTTTACTTCAACAATACCTTCAAAACCGGCTTCTAAAACGTTATTTTTCGCAATCGCAACCATACGTTGGTCGATATCTGATGCAATAATGTTTAATGGTTGGTCGTAATTGGCTGCTTCGTCTGCTTCAGCGCGTACTTCATCCCACATTTCAGCTTTCATCATTGGCCAGTCTTCACAAATAAACTCACGATTATAACCTGGTGCAATATTTTGCCCGATCATGGCCGCTTCAAGTGCGATTGTACCTGAACCACAGAATGGATCAACAAATGGTCGTGCAGGTGTCCAACGTGATAAATAAACAAGTGCTGCTGCCATTGTTTCTTTTAATGGTGCTTCCCCTTGTTCTGTACGATAGCCACGTTTGTGTAATCCATTACCAGATGTATCAATTGTTAATGTGGCCACATCTTTTAAAATAGAAACTTCTACTTTAAATTTAGGGCCTGTTTCTTCTAAGAAACCTAAACGGCGATAATGACCTTTTAAACGCTCAACGATTGCTTTTTTCGTAATCGCTTGACAGTCAGGCACACTATATAATGTTGCTTTTACAGACTTACCTGTAACAGGAAATTCTGCATCTACTGGCATATATTTTTCCCATGGTAATGCTTTTACACCTTCGAATAATTGATCGAATGTCTTAACCGGGAATTTACCAACAACAATTTTAACACGGTCTGCTACGCGTAACCAAAGATTTGTTTTGGCGATATCGCGCTCCGTTCCTTCGAAATAGACACGTCCATTATCGATATGTGTTTCATACCCCATTTTTTTAAGTTCATCGGCAACTAACGATTCTAAACCCATCGCTGCTGTTGCAACTAGTTGATATGTTGTCATACTTATTTTAAGTCCTCTCTTGCTTTTAATTTCCAAAATTCTAAAAAGGCGACAAATTCATCAAGAGGCATCGGCTTTGCGTAATAATATCCTTGAATCATATCACAGCCTAATTTCTCAAGCAATTTCACTTGATCTTTTTGCTCTACCCCTTCTGCAATTACCTTCATATGCAGACGATGTGCCATTTGAATAATGGCATCTACTACCGCTTGTTTGTCGGCAATCGATGTAATGTATTGAATAAAACTACGATCAATTTTTAAATAATCGAGTGGGAATTGCACTAAATAACTCAATGATGAATATCCTGTACCAAAGTCATCAATAGATAATTTAAAGCCCATATTCTTTAATTGTACCAGTTTTCGAATCGAATCACGTTCATTATTCATTACGGTGCGCTCTGTCAGCTCCAATTCAAAATCTTGCGGACTGCAATTATAGGCTTCAAAAATCATTTTTACTGTATCAATAAAATCTGACTGGTGGAAATGAATGCTTGATATATTAATAGCAATTGGTAACACGTTATCCATTTCTTCACGTAAACGAAGATGTGCCTCACAAGCTAAGCGAAAAACACATTCACTCATTGGAATGATTAAGCCGGTTTCTTCAGCATAAGGAATGAATTCGGCAGGTGATACAAATCCGAGTTGATCATTCGTCCAGCGTATTAGCGCTTCCATACCAATGACTGTTTCATCCTCAAGTGATATTTTCGGTTGAAAATTCAACGTAAAATCATTTTGTTTAATCGCTTTTCGTAGTTCATTATCTAATAATAGTACGCGCTTTGAGTCGATTTTTAAATCATCGAAATAAAACGCAAATTGATTGCGACCATTTTGCTTTGCATAATACATGGCCTGGTCAGCTTTTTTCACAAGTGTTTCCAGCGTTGTCCCATCCTCTGGGTACAAACTGATGCCCATACTTGTTGATATATATATATTTTGTTCATCTATAGGAAGAGGTTCTGATAACAGATGAACAATTTTTTCTGCTACTTGTACCGCTTCTTGCATATGGTGGATATTTGTAATAGTGATGATAAATTCATCGCCACCATAACGCGCGACGATGTCCTTATTTTTTAGCACGCTTTGAATTCGCTGCGTAACGCTTATGAGCATTTCATCAGCAATCGAATGGCCTAATGTATCATTCACCTGTTTAAAGCGATCTAAATCTAAAAATAACACTGCATGATGGTATTCTCGATTTGCAGATGATTGCAATAATGTTTCCATACGCTGCAAATAGGCATAACGGTTCGCTACACCTGTCAACGTATCGGTATATTTACGGCGCTCAATCTCATTTTCAGCATTTTTCTGCGCTGAAATATCTTCAAAAATACCGCAGTAATTCACGATGTCACCTTGTTCATTGTGAATGGCTACAATCGTTAACCATTCTGGATAAATATCTCCTGTTTTTCGGCGATTCCAAATTTCTCCTGACCATTTTCCATGTTCTCGAATCGTTGCCCACATTTTTGTATAAAATTCTTGATCGTGGATACCTGAATTCAGTAAGCTTGGGCGTTGTCCAACAGCTTCTTCATATGTGTATCCCGTTACAAATTCAAATGCAGGATTAACATGAATAATGCGACTCTTTGTGTCGGCAATCATAATGCCTTCTTCAACGCTATTAAAAATGGTATCAATGATATGGTTTGGAAACGTAAATGTCGTCGCATTCGCGAGCTTTTGCGTGTATTCCATCTTTTTTATCACCGTATCCTTTTATAAAAGAAAAGCTCTCCACCAACGAGGAGAGCTCAACTAATTATTATCATAATAAAAGTACACCATATAGAATTATAAGCCATGTTTTGTGCCCTTGTACTCAAACGGCGTAAGCCTCGTACTCTGGGTAGTAATCATCTATCTATTGACTGTATAAAGACAGCCAATCCATACCTCTGTTCAATTCCGTCGGTACGGCGCCCCTACCATAATTTGGGTTGCACACTCGCAGGGTTTACCTCGTTCCACTCTAACAGTTTCCTGTTAGACTTCGTCACTGTGGCACTTTTCAGGAAGTGTCAACCCTATCCAAAGACTTAGGTTTTCCTTCCGCCGTTAGCATTTCAGCTACTTCCGCTTATTTATTCGCGAAATACGATCACTACGGTCATCTCAGAACCGTGCGTGCATGGACTTTCCTCAGCAACACGAATGTGTTCCAGCGATTACTCATTCATCTATGATGCTGTAGTTATTATAGTCCTTCAAAAGTGCTATGACAAGGTTTTTAGCCTTTTTTTATGACGCAATTAAAAAATAAGTATTTTCCGACAATTAAGCCTTAAAATTATTCATTGCTTTTCGATACAAAAAACCACCTCATCTCTAAGAGTTCAGAGAAATAAGGTGGTTTCGATTATCCTTCGAAGTCATTATATAACTTGTCACCAAATACACGTTTTTCAAGATTCGCTAAGCGTTTTAAAATATCGTAATTTGTGACACCATTCGCTACTTGTTGCGGCTCTTCTACTTCCTTTTTCTCAAGAACTGGTGCTGCAGCAACAGGTGCTGGCGCGACTTCTGTATTGCTTAGTTGTTCTTCAAGCTCCGCAATACGCGCCTCTTTTTGCTTTAATACTTGTTCAAAACTTTCATAATCTTGAATGATTTCATCTAAAAATTGGTCAACCTCGTCCTGGCTATAGCCACGAAGACCTGTTTTAAAATCTTTATCTAAAATAATTTTAGCAGATAGTTTGATATCCAAGTCCATCGTCCTTTCGCTTCTATATAGATTTTATTATAGCACATTTTTATTCTTTAAACGTACGTATCGATGCGTAAGTGCATTAATCCGCTTTTCTTTCGCTGCTTCCTTATAGCAAATACTTTTTTTGTTTCAACGATTGCCTTTTCTGTATAACGCAGTGCCGATTCAATATCATGCAATTGATGCTCACACAGCTTTGCTAATTCCGTATAGGCTTCTAGGCGCTGACGTTCGTTTACATAAGGTGTACAAAGCAAAAAGCAATCATAGGCTTGCTGAAATTCACCACGTTTTTTTAACAAGTAGCCTTTATAGAAAGAGGCCTCTGCCGCTTCATCCACATCATATAGATGCGTTACATCACGTAAAAGTTCCAAACTCTCATCAGAAGCTTTTAAATCTTTATACCACTTACCGATATTCGTATACGCTTTAGCACTTTCTTCGCGTACACCTTCCGTTAATAATTTCGTTTCTTGCACGTATAAGGTAACGAGGGATAATAAATCGTACTCATTATGAGTAAGTACTTTTAATAAAGCATCCGTCTCCCCCGTTCTAACGGCATCTAAATAAATAACAGGTGCTAAATAGCCCGGCACATCGCCGTCTCGTATAAAACCTAGTTTATGCCGTTCAATTTCACTTAATTTCATACGTGCAAGCTCCTGCTTCCAAATCCGTTTAGCACTATGCATTAAATCAATATGATGTGGCGTTTGAAGTGGTGGCAATACATCACGATGAAAAGTCCAACGCATTTGTAATTGCGGCCAATCAAAACTCTTCCCATTATATGTTAATACCGTTTTTTTACCTTGCCAAAACCTTGATTCAAATAAAAATGCCGCTTCATGACTTGGATCGGCCAAAACATATTGTTTTAAGACAAATTCATGCGCTTCAAATGTTAATAAGCCATTTAAAAAAATATGTGTCCCCGTGCCTTTTAAGCCCGTCGTTTCGGTGTCATAAAATACAATAGGTTGGTCGTCTGTTAGCGCAATGGGATGCTCATGCTGCTGCCAAGTTTCAAGTGCTTCTGTAAACGCACCTAATGGATAGGCACCGTGCACATAATCAAACCCATAATGCACCTCACGGACAAATACGGTACCAAAGTCATTATCAATACGCTTTAATCCAACATTTTCCCAAGCATCACTGTATACGGGTGGTTGCGGTTTTTTATAAGCTGGTTTGGGCGCTGTTGTCGTTTTTTTCTTTACCATTTTTTTCATTGCCAATAATTTTTTCTCATAAGACATGTGCAATCATCCTCTCAATAACACCGTCTCTAAAAATTTCTTTACTTGCTTTTTGCCGCCTTCTTCTAAATCCTGTGCGCCAATGCAAGATGGACAACCATGCTGACATGAGCAGCCGTCAACATGCTCATAGACACGTTCTAGTAAAGGCTCCCATAAGTCGTATACGCGCTCACTTAACCCAATGCCACCAGGATAACGGTCGTAAACAAAAAATGTCGGTTTGCCATTATGCGTCGCCTTCACTTGTGGAATGACATGGACGTCGCTACGGTCGCTTTGAATATACAGTGGAATAAAGCTATTCATCGCATAGGCTACTCCGGTCATAGCACTACTTAAATCATCCTCACTCCAATTACTCGGTGCCTCAAAACTTAGCCATGTACTTGATGTATGAAGCTCCTCTGGTGGCAATGTAATCGGACCAGAACCAATATTATCATGTGTATTGAAGCGGATTTTTTTAAAGATTGTCGCCGTTGCAAGTGTCATCACATCCCCATAATCAATCGTTAGGCCATCGACAACACGCTCTTTGTCCTCAGACATTACTTTTAGCTCTACTGCTAAATTTGCATCGGTAAAATAATCGACATCCACTTCCGTAACATATGCTTTCTTTTCTTCCCAATCGAGTTTTTCAACTTGGAATTGCGTCCCTTGATGTAAATAAATCGCTTCTTCATGTAAGAGAGTCATGGCACTATAGCGGTCCATCTCACCAATAACATGCGTTTTTGTCGAGATAGTTTGATCAATAATGACCACATTTTCTTGTGACGCTGAACGTAGGCTAATGTCATGTGCAGGAAAACTATCTGCCATCCAATGCCAGGTATCACTTGTTTTTAATAGCACTTGTTCCTCAACGAAATAATCGAGAAAATCGGCTACATCAAATTCAGCGTACGCATCGCCTTCATGAAATGGTAATTCAAATGCAGCGCATTTTAAATGATCCATTAAAATAAGGACATTTTCCGGGAAAATGCGCGCTTCTTCAGGTGATCTATTAAATAGGTAATGAGGATGCTTCATTAAATACTGATCAAGTGCTGTTGATTGCCCAACATAAATGACGAGCGCATCATCTTGTCTGCGCCCTGCACGTCCCGCTTGTTGCCATGCACTCGCAATATTTCCTGGGTAACCTGTCATAATACAAGCCTGTAGTTGGCCAATATCTACACCAAGCTCAAGGGCATTCGTCGATACGACCGTTTGAATCGTGCCATCACGTAACCCTTTTTCAATCGCACGTCGTTCACTCGGTAAATAGCCGCCACGATAGCCACGAATCGATTGATCATTAATTTTTTTCGCTGTTAAGCTTTTCAAATAGGTCACGAGCATTTCGACACGTACACGACTTTTGGCAAATACAATCGTTTGAATCTTTGCCTCATACAATTTTTTAGCAATGTCTTTTACTTCTAATATGGCACTACGCCTTACACCAAATGTTGGATGAATGACAGGCGGGTTGTAAAATAAAAATGTTTTTTGCCCTGTCGGTGCCCCGCTTTTAGCGATAAGTTGCTGCGGTTCATTCGTTAAGGCCTCTGCTAATTGTTGTGGATTTTTTATTGTTGCAGACGTACAAATAAACGTTGGATTACTACCATAATAATGACAAATACGTTTTAGACGACGTAAAACATGCGCCACATGTGAGCCAAAAACGCCTTTGTACGTATGCAATTCATCAATGACAATATAATCAAGATTTTCAAAAAGTGATACCCACTTTGTATGATGTGGTAAAATCGCCGCATGAAGCATATCCGGATTTGTCATCACAATATGCCCTGCTTTACGTACCTTCGTTCGAATACCAGGCGATGTGTCACCATCATAGGTATAGCTCAAAATAGGCGCATCAATCGCTTCGATTAAATCGTTAACCGCATTTTTTGGTCTTGTGCTAGCGCCTTTGTTGGAAATAAATACAGTGCCCTACTTGAAGGGTTCGTTAAAATCGTTTGTAGAACGGGTAAATGATAGCACAGCGATTTTCCTGATGCTGTCGGTGTAACGGCCGTAAATGATTGTTGATGCATCGCATGGTGGTAAGCCTCTGCCTGATGGCTGTAAAGTTGTGTAATGCCTCGACTTAAAAGTGCCGATGCTAATTTTGGATGTAAGTCACTTGGTAGTGGTGCATAGACACCGTTTGTTGCAGGCATAATTTCGATATGCTCAATATTTTTGCGCGCTTCACTAGTCGTAAAATCAGCAATCCATTCAGCTAACGTCGGTTTAAGATTCATCTACTACCTCACGCATTGCACTTAGCAATGTTTCACATGTATATTTGGCAGCTTGAATTGATTGATATAATCTTTTTTTACTCGTTTTAATATAAAAAGATTGGACAACAAATTGGTCAATTTGCTCTGCTGCATTATTAATTTGTACCATATGCACATATTTTGGATGGTACTCCACAATAAATTGTTCAGCTAGCTGCTGCCATTCATTTAACAATTCATGTATTTGATTTGCGTATGGTCTTACTTCATCAAAAAAGTCCGGCTCGTATTGCTGTTCACGAATTTGCATAAAACGTGTCCAGCTGTTATCGCATTCTTCATAAAGTTGTGTTGTTATTTGTTGGAGCATTTCAAACGCCTCTTTCACTTAATTTATCAAAAAATCGCTTAAAAAAGCGAACAAACATTCTTTCTATGTTATCTTTTAGTATAATTCAAATTACCATTTCTGGCGATAATAGAGTCATTAGAATTTGCATTCAATACTTAACATTGCTAATATCTTGTGAGTAGTCGCCAAAAAAACAGTTCATTACATATGTGATATGATATAGGCGGTAAGGAGTGATAGAATGGCAATTCGCTATCCAAACGGACGACAATACACGCCCCAAAATAAAACGGTGAAAAATGAATCGAAAAAAAATCAGATGTTCTAGCGAAAAATAAATTAACCTTTAGTAATCGCGGGAAAAGCTTAGAAGATGAAATCGATGAAGCCAATATGTTTTATTTACAACGAGGTACAGCAGTTATTCATAAGAAACCTGTTCCTGTACAAATCGTCAAAGTAGCGTACCCGTCACGAAGTGCAGCAGTCATTCAGGAGGCATATTTTAGAACACCTTCCACAACAGACTATAATGGCGTTTACAATGGATACTATATTGACTTTGATGCGAAAGAGACGAAAAATAAAACGTCCTTCCCGCTTCAAAATGTCCATGAACACCAAGTAACACATATGCGTGCGGCAACAAAACAACAAGGGGTTTGTTTTTTACTTGTTTGTTTTTCAACTTTAGAACGTTTTTTCGTCTTACCATTTGATGTACTAGATAGTGCTTGGCAAGCGATGGAAAAAGGTGCAAGAAAATCCATTCCACTAAACGTTTTCGAAGAACAAGCAATTGAAATAACGGAGAGCTATGCACCGCGGCTTGATTACTTAAAAGCGGTGGATCAACTACTATCCGCATTGTGATAGGTAGAAAGAGAGGGATTTCTGTGGACGAGAAAATGACAAGGGAACAACGTCGTAAACAGCAAACTCAAAAGGCAAAACGTCAAACGTCTCCGAAGAAAAAAACAACATCGAAAAAAGAGAAATCAAAAAAATCATTAGCCAAACGTATATTAATTGGTTTAGCATCTCTTTTCATCGTACTATTTTTAATCGGTGGCGCTGTGTTTGCATATTTAGCATTTACGGCACCCGAACTTAACGAGGACACATTAAAAGACCCTGTTTCTTCTAAATTCTATGATAAAAATGGCAAAGAGTTTTATTCAATGGGTAGCGAAGAACGGGAAAATGTAAAATATGAAGAGATACCGAAAGAAATGCGTGATGCGATTCTTTCAGCAGAGGATGCACGTTTCTACGACCATAGTGGTATTGACTTCTGGCGCTTAGGTGGCGCAGTGGTAGCAAACATACGTGATGGGTTTGGCGCACAAGGTGCCTCAACACTGACACAACAAGTTATTAAAAACTCATTCTTTGATAACAGCAAAACAATGAAACGTAAAGTACAAGAAGCATACTTAGCAATGCAATTAGAACGTGAGTATTCGAAAGATGAAATTTTTGAAATGTACTTTAATAAAGTTTTAATGTCTGGTCGTATTTATGGCTTTGGCACAGCAGCTGAATATTTTTATGGTAAAGAGCTAAAAGATTTATCGTTAGATGAAATGGCTGTACTAGCTGGTATGCCACAAGCACCAAATGGCTACAATCCATTTAAAAATCCAGAGCGTGCTGAGAAACGTCGTAATGTTGTTTTATTATTAATGTATAACAATAAAAAAATCACAAAAGCTGAAATGGAAAAAGCGCAAAAAGTGGATATTAAAAAAGGCTTACTTCCTGAAAGCAAACGTCAAGCAGCGGCGAAATCAAAATACGATGCATACATTGATGTTGTTTTAAAAGAACTTGCTGAAAATGGTGATGAAAAGGCATTAGAAGAAGGTATTAGTGTTTATACAAACTTAGATGTGACAGCTCAAAAATCTGTTGAAAAAGCATTAAATGCTGACGCAAACTTCGTCGGTCGTACAGCAGAAGACATTCAAGCTGGTATGGCTGTTGTTGACACTCAAACAGGTGCACTTGCAGCGGTTGGTGGTAGTCGTAACTATGGTCCAGAACGTGGTTTAAATATGGCTGCTAGTAAACATCAACCAGGGTCAACAATGAAACCATTAATTGATTATGGTCCTGTTATTGAAAACAAAAAATGGTCAACTGGTACAACGATTACCGATGAACCAATTAAATACACTGGTACAAATCAAACGATTACAAATGTCGATAATACGTATTTAGGTAATATGACAATACGCGAAGCATTATATCGTTCTCGTAACATTCCGGCTGTGAAAACATTTAAAGAAGTCGGCGCTTCAAAATCGAAAAAATTCTTAGCTAAAGTTGGTATTAAACCAGCTGATGATAAAGCATTACTTGAATCGGATGCAATCGGTGGCGGTAATGTAACTGTATCTCCTATTCAAATGGCGGCATCTTATGCTTCATTTGGTAATAATGGGATTTACACAGAAGCACATGCTGTGAAGAAAATTGTTTACCGTGATGGCAAAACATCGAAATCATATACACCAGATCCAAAAGATGCAATGAGTGATTTCACTGCCTATATGGTAACAGATATGTTACGTGATGTTGTAAGCTCTAAAGCTGGTGCGACAGGTACTGCTGCAAGCATTTATGGCTTAGATATTGCTGGTAAATCCGGTACAACAAACTTTGATGCAGCGAAAAAACAAAAATTAGGCCTCCCTGCTGAAACTGCACCAGATAGTTGGTTTATTGGTTATACAACAAACTATTCTGTTGCAACATGGGCTGGGGATCCAGAACGTCAAACAGGCTTAAAAACATTAACAGAAAAACATATTCCACAAACTTTATTTAAACAAGTCATGACGGAAATTTCTGCTGGTAAAGAAACAAAATCATTTACAAAACCTGACACTGTTGTAGAAGGTTCAAATGGTGAATTATATGTACGTGGTGCGCAAATTTCTGCGCCAAGTTCTACTACTACAAAGCCACAAACGCAAACACCACCAACAACCGAAACAAATAAAACAGAAGAACCAACGACTGAGGAGCCGACTACCGAAGAACCAGCCACTGAGGAGCCGACTACCGAAGAACCAACGACTGAGGAACCGACTACTGAAGAACCAACGACTGAGGAGCCGACTACCGAAGAACCAACGACTGAAGAACCGTCGACTGAAACACCGTCGACCGAAACGCCATCAACCGGCAATGACAACAACTCTTCTGAACAAGGTGGCACAACAACACCTACACAACCGGAAACGCCGTCAACGGGTGAAGATAACTCATCTAACCAAAACAATTCGAACCAGAATAATGGTGGCGGTACAAATTCCGACCAAGGTAGTACAACGCCGTCAACAGGTGAGGATAACTCATCAAGCAATAGTAATAGCGGCGGTGAAGCACATACTTCTAGTACACGTCCAGAATCACCAACTACTGGGCAAGACGAAGGTACTGAAGAATAAAGACATGAAAAGAAGCGAGGTTCCGTCCTCGCTTCTTTTTTTATGCATATATAAAAAAGAGGTTGGGACAAAACGAACTGACCTAAAAATCTGAGACAACATAAAAAGAAAAAGACACTTTCAAGGGTATACAATCTTTGGAGTTGTTTTTTGATGGGCAAAAAACAAACGTATTCATACGAAACAAAAATGAAAGCCACTCGAGATGAAGTTGGCAAATGTGCCAGTAAATGAAATGATGAAGGCATGTGGAATTAAAAATAATACACAGATTTATCAATGGGTAAAGTGGTATCAAGATGGAGAGGTGCATCGATTACAACAGCCTCTTGGAAAACAATACAGCTATGGAAAAGGACCATTTCAAGCGGATTTAGATGAAGTGACGGCGTTAACCTTACAAAATGAAGTGCTAAAACTTCAACTAGCTCTTTTAAAAAAGTACATCTCATCGGAAAGGAAGTGATTCACCAAATTCTGCTTCAAATCATTGAAACGTTTCACGCCAGTCTAAAGTGCGAAACGTTTTATCTTGAAGGGCTTTTGAGAACGACAAATGACGT
>NZ_HE578956.1:729006-741603 GCF_000307285.2 Kurthia sp. Dielmo | reverse complement strand
CACTTTCGTGGGTCAGTTCCAAACACGTTATTTTCTTTTTTTAGCGTTCGCAACGAAAAACCGGCACCGCGCCACAGCGCGATGCCGGTTTTTCTTATGCTCATAGGAACGGTTGTCTTTACACGTATGTCAAAGCCTCTTTTTTTGCGTAAGTCTCATTATTTTTTCAAGCGCAGACGTGCACAGCGTTTTTTCGTTTCAATGAATAATTCATCTAACTGACGATAGCATGCATATTGTCCTGGACGTGTTTTTACAAATTGCAAACGTTCCATACCATTGATTGGCAACACTTCATATGTTTCGCTCACTTGTAAGGCATCTGTTGTATTTGAAGCATTTTGAATAAATTGCTCGTAATGTACAATCGCTTGCTCCATTAAAGCTTTCACCGCTTTATCACGATTATGATGTGCTTCATGAATTGCACGTTCTTGTGTTTCCCACATTGCAAACCATTCATCTACCGCTTCTTTTGAAATTTTTTCTTTATGTGCTTCTATCATCGAATGACAAGTCCTTTCTTAAAACGCTTCTGCCCTTCTCGACAGTCATCAAATAATGGGCAGGTATGACACCCTGGACGTTGCGCCTTACAATGATAGCGACCAAAGAAAATCATTTGATGATGTGCTTTATTCCAGCGCTCAATTGGCGTTTTACGCATAATCGTTTGTTCAACCTCTAAGACACTATCTTTCCAGCGACAAAGGCCTAAACGCTTCGTAATACGCTCTACATGCGTATCAACTGCCATTGCAGGTACATCGAAGGCAACCGATAATACGACATTTGCTGTTTTACGCCCTACGCCGGGCAAAGTAACAAGTTCTTCACGGTCTGCTGGAATCTCGCCATTATAAACGTCTAATAAACGCTGGCATAGCTTTTGAATATTTTTCGCTTTACTACGAAATAAACCGATTGAACGAATATCTTGCTCAAGTTCTTCAAGAGGCACCGCCAAATAATCTTCTGGTGTTTTATATTTTTGAAACAATGTTTTCGTCACTTTATTAACGAGTACATCGGTACATTGCGCAGATAATAACGTCGCAATCGTTAATTCAAACGGATTATCATGGACGAGTTCACATTGCGCATCTGGGAACATCGCATCCATCTCATCTAAACAATGTAACCATTGCTTAATTGTTAACATGCTATTCCTCCTCTTCTAGCCAATTATAAAAAGGCGCCCGTTTGACAGGTTGTGTTAGTTCAGGCTGCTGTTGTAATTGCTTTTTCAAATTATGATCACGGAAATTCTGCGCATAAAGATCCGCTTCTTCAACCGTTTTAATATTGTTTTTCTTCCAATTAAATAAAATACGGTCAATGTAACGCATCGTTACTTTTTGTGCTAATACGGCTTCCATGAGTGCCTTACGAATTAAAGCAGGTGTGTGATGGTCTTGGTCTAACCACATCGCCACAGTTTCTGCTTCCATTGGTGATAAAAGACGACCAAATTCTTGCTCAAATAAGCGGAATAATTCGCCTTCTTCAATCTCAATTTGTTGTTCTTGCACTTGTTGTTTTTCATTTGTTACACAATCTAGTAATCGCATCCACAGTGGCATTAAATTAATTTGTTCATAAAGAACACCATCTGTAATATTTTGTACAATTTCAATATAGCCATTTTGCATTAAGCGTTGCATCGCAGCTGAAATCGCATCAGCTGATAAATGCATACGTTCTGCAATACGATTTGGTGTTGGGAATAATTCGCCTTCATCATGAAATGCCTGTAAATGCATAATAAGCATGGCATCATTGTCGGCGATCATAAGCTCTTTATAATATTGAAAAAAGAGCTGTGAAATGGTCACATTTCCACGCTCAATCCACGTTTGGAGCCTTTTTTGTTGTTCGTTCACGTATGACTCCTCCAATGCAAAATTGTTATGTCTTCTCAGACGTTCAATGCTCATTATAACACTACCTATTCGCGCTTTGCTACCTTTGAAATGGTTCAACTTTTTTATCGTTTCTATAAAAAAGAACCACATTTCTTTTGAAATGTGGTTCGACTGACTGTTGTAACTTTTCCTGCCCTGTCTGGTGGGCAAGGTCATTGCTAGAAATGGTCTGGATTTCTAGCAATGCTAGCTGCTTACTAAACGTACTATGGGTAAATACGGTTTAATAAACGTGGGAATGGAATTGTTTCACGTACATGCTCTGCACCTGTAATCCATGCAACTGTACGTTCTAAACCTAAACCAAAACCTGAGTGAGGAACTGAACCGAATTCGCGTAGTTGTAAGTACCATGCGTATGCTTCTGGGTCTAAACCAGCTGCTTCGATTTGTTCTTTCATTAATTTATAATCCCAAATACGTTCAGAACCACCGATAATTTCACCATAGCCTTCTGGTGCGATTAAGTCAGCGCAAAGCACGACATCGTCACGATCTGGGTGTGGTTGCATATAGAATGGTTTGATACCTTTTGGATAACATGTGATAAATACTGGTAAATCAAAGTGATTTGCAATAGCTGTTTCATGTGGTGCACCGAAGTCATCACCCCACTGAATATCATCAAAGCCTTCTTTGTGTAAGAATTCGATGGCATCATCATAAGAAATACGTGGGAATGGCGCTGTTACTTTTTCAAGCTTCGCTGTGTCACGACCAAGTACTTCAAGCTCTAATTTACAATTTTTCAGTACAGATTGAACAACATGTGCAACAAATTGTTCTTGTACTTCAAGTGATTCATCATGTTCAACGAACGCCATTTCTGGTTCAATCATCCAGAACTCGATTAAGTGGCGACGTGTTTTTGATTTTTCGGCACGGAATGTTGGACCGAATGAGAAAACTTTACCAAGTGCCATTGCAGCAGCTTCCATGTAAAGTTGGCCTGATTGAGAAAGGTATGCATCTTGATCGAAATATTTTGTATGGAATAATTCAGATGTTCCTTCTGGTGCAGAACCTGTTAAGATTGGTGGATCGACTTTTTTGAAGCCATTATCATTAAAGAACTCATATGTTGCACGAATAATTTCATTACGTACGACCATATTAGCGTGTTGTTTTTTAGAACGTAACCATAAGTGACGGTTGTCCATTAAAAATTCAACACCGTGTTCTTTTGGTGTGATCGGATAATCATGTGCTTCTCCGATAACTTCAATTCCTGTTACTTGTAGTTCGTAACCGAATGAAGAGCGTGTATCTTCTGTTACTTCACCTGTTACGTACATTGATGTTTCTTGGTGAAGTGCTTTTGCTGTTGCAAAAACCTCTTCATCGTTTGCTTTTACGACAACGCCTTGCACGAAGCCTGAGCCGTCACGTAATTGTAGAAATGCGATTTTACCGCTTGAACGTTTGTTAAATAACCAAGCGCCAATGGTAACTGTTTCACCGACATGCTTAGGCATATCTGAAATCATAATTTTTGTCATAGTATCCTCCATTTAACAGCGATTCGCTATAGTTTTCATTACCATTATATACAAACATCTAGCAAAAGACATAATTATTTCTATTTTACATTACAAATTCGTAATTCGCTTCCACCAATTACCTGAAGTGTATGTGATATACACGTAATTCAGTTTGTCATTTTTTGTTTTATACGTTATTTCCCATACCGCACCTGGTTTTTCTAAACCCAGCTTCGTATGGAGCACGCGTTTCATATTTGGATCTTTTTTCTTGGCGATTTCCACTGCTTCTTCTGCTGAAATGCCATTTTTCATTTTCAGTGCAGGTCCTTTTTGATTGACCTGATCTTGCAATACAAAGATCGCCTTATCTTTATTTTTGCTATCCTTACCAATTACCGTCACATACGAAGATGTCCCATTGTAGACGTAAGATTCGCTTACTTCTTTTAACTGCTTATTTTGAATGACGGCATCTTCTGCTTGGCTTTCAATGCTACGAAACGGTGAGTATGCACTCCAACCGATAATAACGACTAACACGAGTGCCAAACAAACGAAAAATATGGATAAGAATTTTAACCAGTTTTTCATGTTATCACCTTATACGTTTAAGTTGTACGAACCTGTTCATACTTCATCATTATACCAATGTTCTAATTGTAACACCATATCCCCAAGCGGAACTTTTTCAACAGGGACATTTGGTAGAGCATCTAAAAACTGATGGCCATATGATTTTGTCTCAATTCGGCGATCCAAAATAATAAATGCCCCCTTATCATGTGACGAACGAATTAAACGGCCAAAGCCCTGTTTAAAGCGAATAATCGCCTCAGGAAGAGATAGTTTATAAAATGAATTCATGCCTTTTGCCTGTAATGCATCTGCTTTTGCTTTAAACACCGGTTCGTTTGGTGAGGTAAAAGGCAAACGCACAACAATAACTGCTGACAATGCATCCCCTGGTACATCAACACCTTCCCAGAAGGAATTTGTGCCAAATAATACCGAGCGCTCGAATTTTTGGAACATTTTTAATAGCTTCATGCGGCTACCACTTGAAACACCTTGTGCAAACAGCATAAATTCTTCAAGTTGGTCGGTTTCTTGAATAAGCATAACGGTCTTTTTCAACATTTCCTGCGATGTAAATAATACAAAGCATCGACCATTTGTAGCAAGCACCGTTTCAACAATCGCCTGTGCCACATGCTCAATGTAAATCATTTGTGATACACCTTTAATATCTGGCATATCGTCCACAATATATACTTGTGCGCCTTCATAATAGGAAGCAGGTGCTTGGAATTGATACAACGGCACCGACGCATCAATTCCTAGCTGATTGGCAATAAAGCGCGTATTCTCTGGAGCTGTTAATGTACCAGATGCCCATACAATTCCCATTTTGCCACGGAATTTATCAAAAACACTCATAACCGTGCGCTTAATACTTAACGGTTTTTTCATAATTTGAATACTTCCTGGTAAGCTACGGGCATCAAGCTCTAGCCACATCGTTTCAGCACGGCGTTGTTGTAAGAACAAAGCATCCCACTCTGCATGTTTTAATGCTAGTTCGTCTAGCCAGTAATGCCAATCATCTAATGTTGCCTGCTGTGATAAAGGCAATTCATCTACTTGTTGTAAATAAACGGTCGTCAGTTGCTTAGCACTTGCTAAAAAGCGTCCTAAATGTTGACTAACTTCGCGTAGTAAAAGTTGCTCAATTTGCACATCTTGCCATAAAAATGTATATTTCATTGACCTTGTAACACCGGCTGGTAAATTTAAATACTTCGTCATTTGTTTCATGGCGCGTTCAAAGGAATCCAGCATATTGCCAAAATATTGCTGACACTCGAACACCTTGCGAATATGAACACGTCCTGATGACTCGATACGTGCATAGAAATCATGCTCGAGTGTGCGCTGAGACATCGAGCCTAATTGACCGAGTACATACTTCCATTCTCGATATAAAAACACCGTTTCTTCACGTACCATTGCCGCTTGCACCATCTGATGCGCCTCATCAATAATCCAGCCATCAATATTGTTTAGAATCGGTTCTGAACGCTGTAGATCCGCAACAACCATCGCATGATTCGTCACAATTAAATCGGCTGACTTACATTGCTCAAGTGCTGCCAAATAAAAGTCAAAAGCTCCCTTGCGACGCGTATCTTTTGTGGTGTCACTACGACGTACCTTTTCTAAAAATAAATGGCCGCCACCTGATAAATTTAGTTCCGTCAAGTCCCCAGATGTCGTTTCTGCTAACCACGTAATAAATTGCATCTTCGCAAAGTTCTCGTCATAGGAATCATCGAACACTTGAATCATGTCACTAAAGCGATCAATATCGACGTAATGCTTCATACCTTTTAATACCGCCACATTCGCCTTCATATCAAGAATAGCTTCGGCTTTTGGCAATTCCTCCATTAACAACTGCTCCTGTAAATGTGAGGTATATGTACTAATGACCATTTTGCCGTCATGACGTGCCGTATAAATCATCGCTGGAATCAAATAGGCTAATGTCTTGCCGATACCTGTTGATGCTTCCATCAATACTTCTTGTCGATTATTTAATGAATTCCAGACACTATCCATCATACGGAACTGACCGTCACGAATTTCAAATCGTTCAAACTGAGCTTCAAACAATGTTTTCTTCGCTTCTAGTGATGCTGGGTAACTACATTTTTTCACCTGTTCTTTTACTACAGGTACCTGTTCTTTTAATGTGACGCCACGGTATGTCGTATACCCTATTGGTTTTTTCGTACCTTGCCTTTTCTCGCGAATAACGTCAAAAAGCAACGCTGAAATATTCGTTTTCGCCTTAAAGGAACGCTTATGCAATTGTTCAAGCACACGTAATGGTAACTGTAGCATTTTATCGTAACATGCCTTTAATAAATAGGCGGTCGCTAAGGCATCATCATCTGCACGATGGGCTTTTTGGTGAATGATACCAAGCTCTAACGCTAAGTCTTGCAACTTATAGCTATACGATGTTGGGAATAAAATTTTCGCTAATTCAACCGTATCAAGTGATTTTCCTTGCCATAGCGGAATCCCACAGCGCGTAAACTCTGATTGTAAAAATGGTAAATCAAAATCGATGTTATGCGCGACAAAAACCGTCCCCTGTAGTTTTTCATATACATCGTATGCGATGTCCTGAAATGGCAACGCATGCGCGACATCCGCGTTTGAAATATCGGTTAAATCCTCAATAAACGACGGGATGTTTTGCTCTGGATTAACAAATTTCGTGTAAGTATCCACGACTTGCCAATCTTTCATAAACACAATCGCAATTTGAATAATGCGGTCGCCTTGCTTTGAAGAATGCCCTGTTGTTTCTAAATCAACAACAGCATACGTTTGACTTTCCATAAATACTTCACACTTTCCGTTCATAATATACTTGATTTTATCATATATCCTACATGTAAGCCTACTAGATTCCTGTAATAAAAAAGAGAGGCTCCGCCTATAATGCGAATCCTCTCCTTTTTATGGTTCTAATGAAATATCGGCCGAATAAACACCTTTAATTTCACCATTATCTAATTTAATTTTTAAGACGCCATCATCTGTAATTTCAACAGCTTCCCCAATTAGAACATCACGTAATGTTGTCGCTTTAATGCGCTGACCTAGTGTGCATGAATAGCTTTCCCATTGTTTTTTAATGTTTTCAAAGCCTTCTATTACATACTCAGCGCTATAGCGTTCTAGATAGAATAAAATACGCGCAGTTAATTCTGCACGGTCAATTTCTTTTCCTGCCTGTAATTTTAATGACGTCGCAATGCCTTGAATTTCTTCAGGGAAATCTTGTTGCTCATGGTTCACATTAATACCAATACCCATAATAAGTGCATTCACAAGATCTGGTTCAGACTGCATTTCAGTTAAAATGCCGGTGCATTTCAAGCCATTAATTAATAAGTCATTTGGCCATTTAATTGCCGGGCGCACGCCTGTTACGTCTTCAATACCTCGCGCAACAGCAACTGCTGCTACGAGCGTAAACTGCGGTGCTTTATGTGTTGGCACATCTGGACGTAAAATAACACTCATCCAAATTCCTTTCCCCTTTTGTGACTGCCATTCGCGCATCATACGACCGCGTCCTGCTGTTTGCTCCTCACAAATAACAAGTGTGCCTTCTTTTGCACCCTCCTGTGCAAGTCGGTGAGCAGTTGGTTGTGTCGAATCGAGTACTTCTTCATAAAAAATAGTATGGCCGAAATGTGTTGTTTCAAGTAGGGCTTTAATTTTTGCTGGGTCTAAATTATTCGCTGCTTGTTTTAAAATATAGCCTTTTTTACGAATGGTTTCGATTTCATAGCCTTCTTCTTTTAATTGGTTAATATGTTTCCAAATCGCTGTGCGTGAAATATTTAATTCATCTGCGATTTGTTGACCAGATAGTGGTTCATTTCCAGCCGCTTGGAGCCGTTTTAGTAATTCATATTTAAAATTTCCACTCACGTTCAAACCATCCCCTTATGTGTTGTTCGTCGTTTAGAATCGTCCCATCCAACACACCATTTAATAGTTGTTGTAATGCTTCTTTTAACCATGGCCCACCCTTTTGACCACTCCAGGCTAAAAATTCCTTGCCTGTTACGGCAAGATCATTTTTTTGTTGAATCGGTAGCGCTGCTTTAGTTGCTAAAATGTCTTCCACGGTATGATTCGTCTGCCATACATGGTTGGCAATCATCGTAGCGGCTTGCCACACCACTTCGTCAAGATCAAATAACTCACGTGGTGTCGGTGCCGTTTTTAGCGTTTGTAATGCCTGAAATACATGCTTCACAAAGCGCTGTTCCTTATTTGATCCACGATAGCGAGAAATCAGCTGCACATCTTGCTCTAGGTAACTAAAGAACGCCCAACCAGTTAATGAATCTTGTGCTTTAAAGCCGCGCCACTGCTCAATTGTTTGAAATGAACCCGGTAAATATGTAGAGAGCCCTGTATCAACAAGTAACTGAAAGGCTCGATATGGCTGTCCACTACGAACAATTTGATCAAACTCCGCTTTAATGCGCTCAATGGCAATAAAGCGTAAATCTGCAGCGCGTTTTTTCATCGCGGTATACGTCTGCTGTTCAACATCAAAGTTTAATTTTGCGCTAAAACGTACAGCACGTAACATACGCAGTGCATCTTCTGCAAAGCGTTCCTCGGCCACACCAACTGCGCGAACGATATGTGCTGCTAAATCATCTTGTCCACCAAATAAATCAACGATGTCCGTTTTTGAACGTAGTGCCATTGCGTTAATCGTAAAATCACGACGACGCAAATCCTCCGCTAAATCCGTCACAAAATCAACGTTATCCGGGCGCCGGTGGTCTGCATATGTGCCTTCTGTACGGAATGTTGTGACCTCAATCGGTTCACCCATATCAAGTACAAGAATCGTGCCATGTTCAATACCAATATCGACCGTTTTTTGAAAAACCGTTTTCGTTTGTTCCGGCGTTGCACTCGTTGCGACATCGACATCATGCACGGGTACACCTAATAATGTATCGCGCACTGCGCCGCCAACAACGACTGCGTCATAGCCTGCTAGCTGCAAAGCATCAATAACCTTGAAGGCTGCATCAAATTGCATCGTTGTCATGACGTGCCACCTTCTCATACAATACTTCATATTGTTCAACAATTTTTTCTGCACGGAAATGCTCATGTGCATGTTTTCGTGCTGCTTCACTAAATGAAGCTAGCTTCGCATCATCCTGTAATAACGAAATAGCTTTTTTTGCTGCCGCTTCGGTATCGCCTAATTCAACAATATAGCCATTTTCACCTTCGACAATGACTTCTGGAATCCCACCAATATTCGTTCCAATACCTGGTACACTACAAGCCATTGCTTCGAGCAATACAAGACCAAACGCTTCTTTTGAAGACATCAGTAGTTTTAAATCACTAATAGAATATAATTCAGCTAAATTATCTTGACGACCAAGGAATAAAATATCATCTGTATAGTCGCTCGCACGTGCTTGTTTCATCACTTCATGCTTTTCTGGTCCATCTCCAACAAGTAATAACTTCGCTGGAACTTCTCGGCGAATTTTCAAAAATGTTTCCACAACATCAGGTACATGCTTCACCTTACGGAAGTTCGACACATGGATAATGACTTTTTCATGGGCTGCAATGCCAAAGCCTTCTTTTAACTCTGCATTATCACGTTTATAATATTCACGCATATCGACAAAATTATAAATCGTTTCAATTGGTTTTGTCGTGTCGATTAATTCATAGGTTTGTTGTTTTAGTGAATCTGAAACAGCTGTAACAATATCTGATTTATCGATACCGTATTTAATAGCTGTTTGTAATAATGTATCCTCTCCTAGTACAGTAATATCCGTACCATGAAGTGTTGTGACGATACCGATATTACAGCCACACATATCTCTCGCAAGCACTGCGCAGACCGCATGTGGAATCGCATAATGCATATGCAACACATCCAATTGTTCTTCTTTTATTACATCTGCAATTTTACTTGCCAGCGCTAAATCGTACGGTGGATATTGGAATACCGAATAATTATTAACTTCCACTTCATGGAAGAAAATATTTGGATACACTTTATTTAAGCGAAACGGCATGCTAGATGTAATGAAATGAATTTCATGCCCGCGCTCCGCTAGCATTTTCCCAAGCTCTGTCGCCATAACGCCAGAGCCACCGACTGTCGGATAGCACGTAATTCCTATTTTTAATTTTCTCATCCGACCCGTCCTTTCTTTGTTGTTCAATATCATACTAAAGGTGTAGCTACGATTAGCTACACCTTATACAGTATCATATTATTTCGTTTGTGAGGCACTGCGACGCTCAGCAAGTAAGCGCCAGTCAATAAAGCCCTCTTGTAAACCTTTTAACAGCACTTCCGCTGTCCCCATATTCGTAGCAAGGGGGACTTGATAAACGTCACATAAACGCATTAACGCCGAAATATCCGGCTCATGTGGTTGCGCTGTCAATGGATCGCGGAAAAAGAGCACTAAATCCATATCATTGACGGCTATCATGGCACCAATTTGTTGGTCACCGCCAAGTGGACCCGAACGGAAACGTGTAATCGTTAAATCCGTTGCTTCCATAATACGCAGTCCCGTTGTCCCTGTGGCAAACAACTCATGTTCAGCCAAAATTTGCTCATATGCTACTGAGAATTGCACGATATCATCTTTCTTTTTATCATGCGCAATTAAAGCGATTTTCATAAAAAAACGCTCCTATCTTATAATAAATTTTCTAAGCCGTAAACTAGTTCATTTAAGTCGACTACTTTTTCAATACATAATTTCACACCCGACATAAACGAAGCGCGATTATATGAATCGTGACGAATTGTCAGCATTTGGCCTTCGCCACCAAATAACACTTCTTGATGTGCAACAAGGCCTTGTAAACGTACGCTATGAATACGCATACCTTCGATATCGCCACCGCGTGAACCTTGGATTGTTTCATGTTCCTCAGGATGCCCTTGTTTATGGGCTGGGCGATTTTGAGCGATTAACTGTGCTGTTTTGACACCTGTACCAGATGGTGCATCTAATTTTTGGTCATGATGTAGTTCGATAATTTCAACATCTGGCATATATTTCGCCGCTTCTGCCGCAAATTTCATCATTAACACTGCACCAATCGCAAAGTTTGGTGCGATAATTGCGCCTGTGCCATTTGCTTTCGCTAAATCCGTTACTTCTTGCAATTGCTCATCTGTAAAACCTGTTGTGCCGATAACTGGACGTACATGATGCTCGAGCAATGTTTTCGTATGTGTATAGACGGCTTTTGGTGTCGTTAAATCAACAAATACGTCCGGCTTGGTATCCTTGATTAACGCTTCTAAATCTGTATAAACCGCAACGTCATAGTTTTCTGGAAATTCACTATATGCTGTTAGGTTCATCGCAATCTCACGATGGTCCAATACAGCTACAAGCTCCATATCGGTCGCTTTCATTACGGTATGTACTGCTTCTTTCCCCATTTTACCTCGTGGTCCTGCAATTGCTACGCGAACTGTCATTATTTCATTCCTCCAATGTGTATGTATCCCCTTGTTATCGCTTAGAACGTAAAACGTGTCGCGATTAAGGTTGTCAATTATGTGTAAATAAACGATAATAGAAACCTATGAGCCAGCTGATAAACGGCTTACACATAGTGTACCAAAATTTTTTGTAGTCGTGTATGACTTGACTGAAAAATCATCTAGGAGGGACTTGTTTGAAACTCAAAAACATTGTGTTCATCATGCTAGGTGCTGCGCTTTACTCATTTGGTCTCGTTAACTTTAATATGGAAAACGAGCTCGGTGAAGGTGGCATTACTGGTGTCACACTAATTTTATACTTCGTCTTTAGCCTTGACCCCGCTTTAATGAACATCATCTTAAATATTCCGATGTTTATTATCGGCTGGAAAATTCTCGGACGTCGTTCATTTATTTATACATTAATTGGAACTATTTCTGTATCACTCTTTATTAAAGTGTTCCAGCATATGAACTTCCATATTGACCTACATGACGATATGCTTCTTGTAACACTGCTTGCTGGTGTCTTTTTAGGTGGGGGTCTTGGTATTGTATTCCGCTACGGGGGTACAACAGGTGGTGCAGATATTATCGCGCGTGTTGTTCATAAATATTTTGGTTGGTCGATGGGCAAAACGATGTTATTAATTGATGCCATTGTTATTTCTTTATCGATGTTGACGTATTTAAATGCACGTACAACAATTTATACGCTCGTATTTGTATTTGTTTGTGCAAAAGTTATTGATTTTGTGCAAGAAGGTGCATATGCTGCACGTGGCGCATTTATCATTTCAGGTGAATATGAAGCCATTGCTGCTAAAATTGCGAAACAACTTGATCGTGGTGTCACATTGCTACATGGGAATGGCTATTATACACGCGAAGAAAAACGCGTTATTTATTGTGTCGTTTCTAAAAATGAATTATTTAAATTAAAATCGATTGTGAATGGGATTGACCCACACGCGTTCATGAGTATTTCAGAAGTTCATGACGTTGCAGGTGAAGGCTTTACACTCGATGATAAAAAGCAACCAATCAACCGATAGACAAAAAACGACCGAATGTATAAAAA
>NZ_HE578956.1:689052-728588 GCF_000307285.2 Kurthia sp. Dielmo | reverse complement strand
ATGTATAAAAATTTATACATTCGGTCGTTTTTCGTTATATTATCAAAAGACTTCATTATCATAATAAAATAAAAAAGGATGCCTCATAAGAGACACCCCATTGTATGAACTAGCGGAATGTACCGTAACCTACGATACGTTTGTTCCAGTAACCATCATAAAGGTTTGAGTATTTAACTTGTTTACCAGCAGCATGTAATAATTTATTGTTACCAGCGTAGATTGATACGTGTGATACACCGCCACCTGATGTGTTAAAGAATACTAAATCACCAACTTGTAGTTGTGATTTAGAAATTTTCTTAGACGCTGTATATTGTGCACCTGATGTACGTGGAATTGATTTACCTAATGCATTGCGGTATACATAACTAGTGAAACCTGAGCAATCAAATCCTGATGGTGTTGTGCCGCCCCATACATATGGTGTGCCTAAGAAGCGTGCGCCATAAGAAATTGCTGAGCTAAAGTTTGAAGAATTTGATACTTGTGTAACTTTTTTAGAAGATAAATATTTAGCATTCATCCAGCCTTTTTTACCTGAAGCTGTACCGTATAACCACGTTGCGCCACCAACAACTTTTTTCTTTGTTACATTTACTTGTTTGCCTTGTTTTAATGTTTGAACTTTTGCAGATGTAGCACTTGCAGATTTACGCATGTTTAATGTGCCATCTGGAGAGTTTACAAATAATTTTGCTTTGTATGCAATTGTTGTTGCTGCTTTTGCTTCAATTGAATCTACTGGTGAAAATGTTGTAGATGTAGTTGCTACTCCTGATAGTCCTACTGTAAATGCTAGCGCTAGTGATGTCATCGTTTTTGTTAATTTCATAGTGTTTATGTTCTCCATTCATATTCGTTATTTTTTTTATATAATTAAGTTAGTATTTTTAAATGTTAGTTTGTGTTGCTTTTCACAATCACTACTTTACACAATAAACAATACGATAAGAGGACAAAAACATTACAAAAATGTAACAAACATAATACATTATATGACGATTTTTAATATAAAACTGATTTTCGAATTAAATAAACATAAAAAAACATCAATTTCTATAATAGAAATTGATGTTTTTTTTGATTAGTCTTCTCTGTTATTCCCCATGCCTGTATACATTAGTAATAAACGTGCTAATTCCATAACAGCCGTTGCTGCTGCTGCAACATATGTCATCGCTGCGGCATTTAATACTTTACGAGCGGAAGCTTCTTCTTCATTGCGAATAATGCCTAATTCAACAATTTGGTTCATTGCGCGCTTAGAAGCATCGAATTCTACTGGTAATGTCACCAACTGGAATACTACACCGATTGCTAATAGGATAATACCGATTAACATTAGTGGTTGCCAAGAAGCAATCATCCCAATCATAATGAAAATCCATGAAGCATTTGATGAAATAGTAGCAGCAGGAACTAATTTAGAACGTACTGTTAAGAAGTTATACGATTCTTTATGTTGAATCGCATGACCAACTTCATGGGCTGCTACTGCAGTACCTGCAACAGATGCCTCATAGAAATTACTCTCTGACAAGCGAACAACGCGATCAGTTGGATCATAATGATCCGATAACACGCCCGCTACTGGCTCGACGCGAACATTCTCTAAACCATTCATATCTAAAATACGACGCGCCACTTCTGCCCCCGTCATATTAGAAGTCGATTGAACTTGTGAATATTTTTTATATGTCGACTTCACTTTTCGCTGTGCATAAAGTGGTAATAACATTAAAACAGCGAAATAAACAATCATCATACCGATAGACACTGTTTACATTCCTCCTATATCATTCATAGTTCTATTGTATAAGGCGCTAGTACTTCCTCGCAACTAAAAGGCTTCGTTTATACACAAAAAGCGCAAGTAAAATACTACCAATTGATAGCCAAAATGTGAAATAGGCAATTCCGTTCATATACTCATTTAATACACTATAAATCGGCATTTGACCAAAAACATAATCAATGATTTCGTTATGCAAGACGATAATCGCTGTAATGATAATATGCACCGGTTTAAAATCATATTTCGGTATGTACAGCAGTGCCTGTACTGCCATTAGCCCATGACTTGCAATGAGCATATACGCCTGCCAGCCCACATTGCCATCTAATTGAATGATTGTAAAGATATTCATAACAACAGCCCAAATTCCATACTTTACATTCGTAACGAGTGCTAATGCTTCAAATATGCGAAAATGGCGATCCGTGAGCCAACCGACAATGGCAAAGCAGAAAAATAATGTCGCTGTTGGACTATCTGGTACGAAAAGCCAAAAGATTGGCGCAGTTTGTTCTAGCTGCCAACCGTACCAGATATAGCCATAAACTGTTCCACCAATATTAATGAGCAATAGTAAAACTAAAAACCATTTTGCGAATAATATATTTCGTATCAATTGCATCGTTCTCCCCCTTTATTTGATTATAGGTGAAAAGCGCCTACTTGCGTAGAAAAAGACAACTCAAGCTCAAAAAAGGAGCATAAGAAAAGAAGAGGCTGGGACAAAACACGTCATTTTCCTTTTTTAGCGTTCGCAATGAAAAAACCGGAACCGCGCTACAGCGCGATTCCGGTTTTTCTTATGCTCATATGAACGGTTGTTTTTATACGTATGTCAAAGCCTTTTCCTTTTACTTTCAATTGATAAATTGAGTTTGAATCTGTCCTAGTCTTTTTATTGCGCTGTCTCTGCTTCTAAATCGTTTAATAAAGCGGTTAGTTCTAAAAACTTGTCTTTATTGCCTGCATCGAGTGCTGCATCGATTTGCTGTAATAAATTACTATGTTGGAATTCATAGACGCTTTTCGATAACATTTTCTGCGCTACTTGCTTATCTTCCGACGAAATTTGCATATACGAAGGAATAAACGGATTCTCTTCTAGTACCGCTAAGTATTGTTCAGCTGGCGGTTGTTTCGGAAAGTTCAATTGAATATAAATTGCTTTTTCATTATTCATACGTAAATCATGAAACGATTTCTCTGGGTCCGCTGTCATAATATTGCCTTTATAAAAGCGGAATGGGATACCACTTGATTCAGTCGTTGAAATAACGAGTGCACGCGGACAGTAATGCGCATCTTCTACAAAATGCACTTGGCTTAATAAATCATCATCGCCAATAATATAATTTAAAATCCATACGCATTCGCGACGTTTTAAATCAAAACGTTTTAAAAACCAACGGACAAATGTTTTTTTATCTTTGTTTGAAATAGATGTTTCCATTAATATCACTTCCCCAAATGATTATTGTTCATCAAAACGAGTAAGTAAATCTAGCCATTCTTGTTCTTCTGGCTGTAAGGCATTTAATTTTTTCGCCACTTCTTTCGCTTTATCATGCTGGCCATCTTCCAATAGGAAGTATACATACTTCTCTAAGAATAAAGCATCGTCATCATGATCTTGATACGCATTTGCATAATGTTTACTCGCTTTCTCATAATCCTCTAAGCGATCGTATGCAGCTGCAGCAAATGTAGATAATGTTGACCATTCAAAATCGATTGTGTGTAATCCTTCAACAATTTCAATAAGTTCTTCATCGCGTTCATCATTTGATAGCATTGACACAAGCGTTAACACCGCTTCCATATACTCTGGGTCTAATGCAATCGCTTGACGTAAAAATGCCTCTGCTTCTTCTGGTAAGCTATTTTTAATGGCCATTTTACCAGCAAATAAATACAGTTCCTTATCGTACTCATCTCTAGTAATACCCTCTTTGATTACTTCTAACGCCTTTTTATTGTTTTCTTGCATAGCATAGCTTTGCGCTAACAATAAGTATCCTGCGAAGTAGTCAGGGTCAAATACTTTCAAGTCTTCTAAATAGCGGATGGCTTGCTCATATTGCTCCGCTTGAAATGACGCATACGCCGCACCAAATAATAAATCGGCTGATGTCGTATCTTTTAGCGCATGCTGATAATAATGAAGCGCTTCTTCATACGAGCCGCCTTGGCGATGAACGTCCGCTAAGCGTTCGATAATACGAACCCCTGCAATTTCTTTATCGGTTGCATACACTTCTTCGTAAAGTCGTGCTGCTTCAGATAAACGGCCCATTTCCATCATTAATTCGGCTTTTGCGAATAATAATAACGGCTCTGCGGGAAGTAACTCCATCGCGTGATCAATATGACGCTCTGCTACCTCATATAGCCCTTGCATTTGATAATAATCCGCTAAAGCTAATAGCGCCTGTGGGTACTCAGGTGCGTCTTCTTTGACGTCCATTAACATTTCAAGTGCTTCATCCTCTGCTTCAAGCTCCATTAAAACGGTTGCGCGGTCAATTTTCAACTGTGCTTCCTCTGGGAATAAATAAACAAGATGTGCATAAATTTCATCGGCTTGTTTTAAATAACCGAAGTTCATTAAGTAATCAGCCATTTCATATTGTTCGTTGGCATCGGCTGATACGAGTAAATCCTCGATAGCATGATGTAATGCATGTAAATCACCATTTTGAATGGCCTCAATAATTGGTTGTTGCGTGTTCATAATACTCACCTGATTCTACGAAATTTGTCATTCCTTTATCGTACAGGAGCGCATCTTTTTTCTCAAGAAAAATGCCTAAAAAGCACAACTTCGCTCATAACTATATCGAATCAGTGAATTTAAAGACATAAAAAGCAGAAATCATGCTCACGCACAACTCCTGCTTCTCATTATTGTAACGTTGATAAATCATCAAAGAATGTTGGATACGATACAGCAATACAATCCGCATCATCTAACGTAACATCACCATCTGTAATGAGTGCTGCAATAGCACCCATCATTCCAATACGGTGGTCACCATATGTATGAAGTGTTGCACCATGTAGCGGTGTTGGTCCTTCAATAATCATGCCATCCTCTGTTGCAGTAATGTTTGCACCCAGTTTTGTCAGTTCATCAACAACCGCATCAATACGATTGGTTTCTTTTACTTTCAATTCTTCCGCATCTTTAATAATCGTTTTCCCTTGTGCTTGTGTCGCAAGAAGCGCAATAATCGGAATTTCATCGATTAATCGCGGAATAACAGCGCCACCAATCGTTGTAGCCTTTAAGTTAGACGTTTTCACAACAATCGTACCGGTTGGCTCTGCAGCCGCTTCGTCATCGATTGTAATTGTCATATTGGCACCCATTGCTTCAAGTGCCTCAATAATACCTGTACGTGTTGGATTTAAGCCGACATTATGCAGTGTAATCTCACTCTCATTCGCTAGCGCGCCCGCTACTAAGAAAAAGGCTGCTGATGAAATATCACCAGGGACAGATACATGTGTTGCAGTAAGTTTTTGCCCACCTCTAAAAGTAATGACGCCATCTTTAGATGTAATGTCCGCACCAAACTGGCGTAGCATGCGCTCCGTATGGTCACGAGAAGGTTCCTGCTCACGAACAATCGTTGTCCCGTCTGCATTTAGCGCTGCTAATAAAATTGCCGACTTCACTTGTGCACTTGCTACAGGCATCGTGTAATCGATTGGTGTAAGTATTTTCCCTTGTACGGCAAGCGGCGTGTACTGACCATCTGCACGCCCTGTAATATGGGCGTTCATGTCGCGTAGTGGATTGATGACACGCTTCATTGGACGTTTACCAATTGAGGCGTCACCGTTTAACACCGCATGGACGGATGAGCCTGCTAATAGACCAAGCATTAGTCGCGTCGTTGTGCCTGAATTGCCGGTATATAAAATGTCGGTTGGCTCCTGCCACGCATCCATGCCATCGCTTGTAATAGTAACATTTGTATCATCAAGCGTGATATCGACACCGAGTTTACGGAAGCAATCGATTGTGCTCAAACAATCATCACCTAGTAAAAAGCCTTCCACCGTTGTTGTACCTTTTGCAATCGCACCAAACATTACCGAACGATGCGAAATAGATTTATCTCCCGGTACAGTAATCGTCCCCTTCAATGAAGGTTTTTTAAATTGTAACGTTTTAGACGCCATCAAAATTCCTCCTCGGTTACGCAATATAATATTCGTATGGGCTACGTGTTTTAATGCATTCAGCCGCACAATTACGGTCCTCTTCACTCGTAAAGCTTACGACTAAAATACCGAATACATCTTCACGCGTTTCAACGATTCGAATATTGGTAATACTAATGCGTTCTTGTGCAAGTAATGCCGTTACTTCCGCAATACTACCAGGATGATCAGGTACGTCAATATATAAATCATACGTCGAGAACATCGCTCCTTGCGTTAATGGTAAGTCATCACGGAAGTTCTTTGCCCCTGCAAAAAACGCGGTAATTTCTTCTTCATTGTCACGCTCGATAATCGCTTCAACACGAGTCATCTCCGCCTGCCAACGATGAAGTTGTTCTAATATATGTTTCTTATTTTGCTGTACAATATCGCTCCACATTTGTGGCTCTGAGGCAGCGATTCTTGTCATATCACGAAAACCACCCGCAGCTAATTGTTTCGTTAACTTGTTTTCGTCGTTTTCTTCGGATAATTGATGCACAAGTGATGCGGCAACAACATGTGGGAAGTGTGACACAATCGACGTCATATGGTCATGCTCATCGGCATCAACAACCATCAATTTCGCATTCGTTAACTTTAATAGCTCATGAAGCTGGTCGACATGTGCAGGGTTTTCACCTGCTAATGGTGTCAGCATATAATATGCATTTTCAAATAAAATTGGTTTTGCCGCAAGCACTCCACTTTTATGTGATCCTGCCATTGGATGTCCACCAATAAATGAAATGCCTTTCGCTTGTAACTCACTCGCCTTATCCATAATTAAACTCTTTGTACTTCCCGTATCAGAAACAATTAAATTCGGCGGAAGTTCCCATGATTTTAATTTTTCCATCCATTCAAGCGTAGCATTTACAGGCGTTGCAAAAATACACACATCTGCATAACGAATTGCTTGCTGTGGATCTAGCGTCGTTTCATTAACAACACCTAACACTTTTGCACTTTGAAGCGTATCTGGATTTGCATCATAACCGATCACCCAGTTTTGCGGTGATTTTTGTAGAGCGAGCGCGATGGAGCCGCCAATGAGTCCGAGCCCTACGATCAGAACGGTTTGTCTCAAGCAAGTACGCCTTTTTTCGTTAAGATATCTTCCAGTTGTGCAAGTAATCCAGCATTTTGTTGTTCAGTGCCAATCGTAATACGTAAATAATTTGGTACGCCAAGTGCCGCACCGCTACGAACGATATAACCGCGAGACATTAACTCTTGGAATACTTCATTACTATCTGCTTTAATTTCGAATAAAATAAAGTTTGTTTCAGATGGGTAATAATCTAAGCCGTGTTTTTCACAAAAAGCAATATATTGTTGCTTACCTGCCGCATTAATTGCGCGACACTTTTCAATATAATCTGTATCACTTAGAGCAATTGGAATAATCGCTTGTGATAACACAGTGTTGTTAAATGGTCCACGAACAGGATCTAATTTACGCACTAATGCTTCTTGACCAATCGCATAACCAACGCGGAAAGCCGCAAGACCGTATGCTTTTGAGAATGTACGCATTAACAGCACATTGCTATACTGTTTATAAAGTGGTAATGTATCTGCATAATCTGGGTCCATCACATATTCGACATACGCTTCATCTAATACGACTAAAACATCTTCTGGTACTTTTGCTAAAAAGTTTTGAATCGCAGCAGTTGGTGTAATACCACCTGTTGGATTATTCGGGCTACATACCCATACAACCGATGTTTGATCATCAATTGCCGCAAGCATTGCATCTAAATCATGTTCACGATTCGCATTTAATGGTACTTCACGTACTTCAGCGCCTTCAATAACCGCATTTAATTTATATTGTGAGAATGTTGGTGTTGCCATCACTGTATTCGTTTCTGGTGATAAAAGCGCGCGGCAAATAATGCTAATTAACTCATCTGAGCCATTGCCGAACAATAAGCTTTTTCTGCAACACCGGCATGGTTAGCCACAGCTGTACGCATATCTTGTGCGTAACCGTCTGGATATAGCGCAAAATTAAAATCGGTATTTTTTAAGAATGCATTTACTTTTGGTGAGCATCCTAGTGGATTTTCATTTGATGCTAATTTTGTAATTTCATCTAAACCAAATTCACGTTTTACCGCGTCAATCGGCTTACCTGGTTCATATGCTTTTAATCCTTTTACTGTTTCTTTCCATTTCATCAAAATCGCCTCTTTATAAATTGTTTATTTCACTAAATCCGGTCGTAATTTTACGGCTTCATTTAAGTAAATATGCTGAATATCTTTTTGTGCTACAGTTGTTTCAACATGTACCATCAAGCGAATGCAAAGCGGCAAAGCGCCTTCTACATTCATCTCATGCATACACATAACAGGTACATAATCCCAGCCGTCATATGTACGTACTGCTTTTGCTGGGAATGCGGCTGTAATATCCGGTGTCGTCGTCGCAATAACAGATGCTACATCTGCTGCATCAACATCATTCGCTGCAATAATCGCATGTAATAGCTTCGTTGTTTCTGCTAATACAAGAGCTGCATCATTTTGAGCTACGGTAATGGCTCCTCGAATTCCTCGAATCATTTCTCCACCTCCTGTAAAAGTGCACGTAAGCGCGCATCGGTTTGACGCGCTTCTTCGGCTGAAATTTTCTGTACAAATGGCTCCCCTACTTCGTTTAGTAATACAAATTGTAGCTCGCCATACTCAACTTTTTTATCTTTCATCATATACGTCAGTAGCTCATCGAATGAAAACTCGTGCACGGCTTCAAATGGATACGCACTACGTAGCGCAAACGCAAATACCTCTTTCGTGAACTCATGTGTCAGCTTACTATGATTTTCTCCGAGTAACAGTGCGTACACGATACCAATCATAACCGCTTCACCATGTGCTACTTTTCCAAAGCCAGACGCCGCTTCAATTGCGTGACCGTATGTATGACCAAAGTTTAAAAACTTACGCACTGAATGCTCTTCCTCATCCCGCTTGACGATGTCCGCTTTGACGCGAATACCATTTTCAAGCTGCTGTTCAAGTTCTTGCTGTTTAAAATCATAAACAGTATGTTGCAATAATTGTTCAAGCCATTGTTTATTCGAAATCAATGCATGTTTTACCGTTTCTGCCATCCCAGAGCGCACTTCACGTTTTGGTAATGTCTCTAAAAAACGAATATCATATAACACGGCTTCTGGCTGATAGAAAGCGCCAATCATATTTTTACCAAGTGGATGACTAATTGCTGTTTTACCGCCTACTGCTGAGTCATGTGCTAAAATTGTCGTCGGAATTTGCACGAATGGCACACCGCGCATAAACGTCGCTGCTACATACCCTGTTAAATCTCCTACTGCACCGCCACCGAAAGCGAAAATCATCGTTTTACGTGTCGCTTTTTGCTCAAGTAAAAATGTTTGTACAGCATAGTAATTTTCGAATGTTTTACATGCTTCCCCAGCCGGCATCACATGCACTGTAAAATCATAAGGGAATACGTCTGTAAAGGTTTGCTTATGTGCCGCCCAAACATGTTCGTCCGTTAGCACAATTAGCTTATCCGCCTTGTTGATTTTGTCATCAATCGTCGCGACAGCCTCCGTTAAATTACGGTTGCCAATCACTACTTCATATTGGTGAGAAGGCGTTTCAACAGGTATTTTCATGACTTAAAACTCCTTCGCGTATTGTTTAATATCATCAATTTGTTTTTTCAGTTGTGGAAATTGATCCGCATGGAATTGATCTAGTAATGCTTTCGCGATTTCAAATGCAATGACATGCTCTGCCACAACAGATGCTGCAGGCACTGCACAGGCATCACTGCGCTCAACACTCGCTTTAAATTCCTCTTTTGTTTCGATGTCCACTGATTTTAATGGTTTATATAATGTTGGAATTGGCTTCATAACCCCACGTACAACGATTGGCATACCTGTAGACATTCCGCCTTCAAGACCACCTAAGCGATTTGTACGACGTGTATAGCCTTGCTCTTCATCCCAAATAATTTCGTCATGCACTTGAGAGCCTGGCACATGTGCCGCATCAAAGCCAATCCCGAATTCAACACCTTTAAAAGCATTAATTGATAGCATTGCTTGTGCTAATTTCCCGTCTAATTTACGGTCATAATGGACATATGAACCAACGCCTGCTGGCATCCCTTCTACGACAACTTCGACAATGCCGCCGATTGAATCGCCCGCTTTTTTCGTAGCATCAATTAATTCCACCATTTTAGCTGAAGCCTCTGCATCTGCACAGTAACAAGCATCCTCTTCAATAATGGCACGAATTTCTTCTACAGATTTGCCAGCAGTTGCAGCCTTATCTGCTTCTACGCCACCGATTTCTGTTACGTAGCCAACAATATTAATGCCTAACTCTGCTAATAATTGTTTTGCTACTGCACCAACAGCGACACGTACCGTTGTTTCACGTGCTGATGAGCGTTCTAAGACATTTCGTAAATCGCGGTGACCATACTTCATCCCACCAACTAAATCTGCATGTCCGGGGCGTGGACGTGAGATTTGACGTTTAATTTCTGAAGGATCGATATCTTCAGCTAACGGCTCTGCACCCATAATTTTTGTCCAGTGCGACCAGTCATCATTTGTTACAACAAGTGCGACCGGTGAACCTAATGTTTTACCGTGACGTACACCTGATGTAATTTCCACTGTATCGGTTTCAATTTGCATACGACGACCACGACCGTGACCACCTTGACGACGTTTTAACCCTTTATTAATATCTTCTGCTTTTAATGGTAATAATGAAGGAAGCCCCTCAATAATTGTTGTTAATTGCGGTCCATGTGACTCGCCTGCTGTTAAATATCTCATATTAAACACTTTCTCCCTTCAACGCATTAAATTATATGTTTTTCACTATAACATATTTTTTCGTAAATTACAGTACTAATTCCTATTATACACATAAATTGACTGAACTTTTTAATAATTTTAACGTGTTATTTTTTTGTAGCATAGTTTGTAAGAGCTTACATATTCGTGAAATTAAAAAACGAGAAATTGTATATTGCACAAATTCTCGTTTAGATGTTGTTTTATTATTTTTTTCGGTAGAAGAATGTATCCTCAATTTCAAAATCATAACGTGCTGGATTAAAGATTTGCTCCGTACTGCCAACAAATAGCACACCACCTGGGCGTAATGCTTTACTGAAGTTTGTATAGATTTGATCTTTTGCTTCCTCAGTAAAATAAATCATGACGTTACGACAAACGATTAAATCAAAATTACTATCATAATTATCTTTTAATAAATTATGATTTTTAAACGTCGTCGTTTGTTTAATATCATTCGATACTTTATAAAACGAGCCATCCTGTGTGAAATATTTAGATTTCATATTGGCTGGTACTTCTGCTAATGAGCGTTCTGGGTAAATACCCGCTTTCGCTTTCGCAATCGCATTATTATCTAAATCCGTCGCCTGAATCGCAACTTGTGATAACGGTACATGATTAGATAATACCATTGCTAATGAATAAGGCTCTTCTCCAGTCGAGCATGCCGCACTCCAAACTTTCAAGCGCTTATTATCTTTTAACAGTCTCGGGAAGATTTTTTGCTGCAATACTTCCCAACGCTTGCCGTTACGATAAAATTCTGAAACATTAATTGTCATACGGTCTAAAAATTCATCAAGTAACGCACGGTCGGCTTCAATGCCATGATAAAAATCCATAAAGCTTTTAAAGCCCTTTTTTTCATAAAGCGACGTTAGACGACGTTTCATTTGCGCTTCTTTATATAAAGCTAAATCGATGCCTGTTTTTCGTTTGATGCTTGCCACAAACTGTTCATAATCTGTCATATGCATTCGTTTCCTCTCCTAAAGTCCTATGTCTATTATACTGTATCATGCCCTATAAAAAAAGCACACTATCCGAAAAGATAGTGTGCTTTCAAGCGAAGCGTTATGCTTCTACTTATTCAAAAGTCGAATTAGTGTAATTCGTTTTCGTTGAAGAATAAGCCGATTTCACGTTCAGCTGATGCTAAAGAGTCAGAACCGTGGATTACGTTGTGTGATACTGTAGTTGAGTAGTCACCGCGGATTGTTCCAGGAGCTGATTCAGCTGGGTTAGTAGCGCCCATCATAAGACGTGCTACAGAGATAACGTTTTCGCCTTCCCATACCATAGCAAATACTGGACCAGAAGTGATGAAATCAGTTAATTCACCGAAGAATGGTTTTTCAGCGTGCTCTGCGTAGTGTTTTTCAGCAAGCTCTTGAGAGATTTGCATAAGTTTAGCACCTTTAAGTACGAAACCTTTACGTTCGAAACGATCTACGATATCACCGATTAATTGACGTTTAACGCCGTCTGGTTTAACCATTAAAAATGTTGTTTGGATAGCCATGTTTAATTACACTCCTTCAAGTTATATACAGGTTTTAGACCCAAAATAAATAGTATCATTGAATAAAGCAAGATTCAACAAATTATATGCAGAATCGCTTAAAATTTACGTTTTCCCATGTATAAAGCGATATCTCGTAATGATTTCTTCACTTTATTGTCAGGTAATGCGTCAATTTCACGCAATGCTTTTTCTAAATATAAATCGCTTACGTGCTGTGCGCGCTTCATCGCATCAGACTTACGCATCAGTCTCAGCATATCTTGGCGCTGTGATTCAGTCATTGAACCATCAAGTGCCTTTTCCATTAACGGACGAATTGCTGCATCACTACGTGCATAGAGTGCCGGCAACGTAACATTCCCTTGCATCAAATCACTGCCTGCTGGTTTACCGAGCTTTTTATCTGTCGATGTGAAGTCTAAAATATCATCGATGATTTGAAAGCTCATGCCAACATAATAGCCAAAACGCTCTAAATGCCAGGCAGTACGTGCATCCGTCCCCCCAGCAATCGCACCTAAGCGACAGCTTGAGGCAATTAAGATGGCCGTTTTCCGCTTAATACGACGGAAATAATCACGTAAGTTTTGGTCGAGTGTACGTTTATCTTCGACTTGTAAAATTTCGCCGATACAAATCTCTACCATCGTTTTTGACAGTACTTGATGCGCTTCTGCTTCATCAATATACGTCATATGTTCTAATGCTCTCGCAAAAATAAAGTCGCCGTTATACATCGCAATGCGATTGTTAAACTGTGCTTTAACTGTTGGACGACCTCTTCGCATTTCTGAATTATCAATGACATCATCATGCACTAACGACCCCATATGGATAAGCTCTAGCGGCACCGCTACATGCTTAACCTTTTGGATATCGTATTGTCCGAACTTAGCTGCTAGCAAAACAAAAACTGGGCGAAGACGTTTCCCCCCAGCTTGTAATAGATGTAGAGAAGCTTCATTCAGAAAGTGTGAAGACGAGCCCACCGCTTTTTCTAATTCTTTTTCGATGACATCGATATCTGACTTTAAGTCAGCATAAAGCATTTTTAGCTTCATCTTTTCCACTTGAATACCTTCTCTCGCCTATTGCTGTTTTTTATAGCCAATGTGCACCGCTGCTGCGCCACCGCTATATGGTTTGTATGTGACGTTCTCCATACCTGCTTTTTCGAACATTTTTTTCAGTTGTTTGACACCTGGGAATACGTTCGCAGATTCTTGTAACCAAGAATATTCTTTGAAGCTTTTCGCAAATAATTTCCCAAATACAGGCATAACATAATGGAAGTAAAAGCGGAATAGTTGACGGTAGCCTGGAATTTCTGATTGGGATGTTTCAAGGCAAACTACTTTACCACCCGGTTTTACAACACGATTCATTTCGCGTAATGCTTGTAAATAATCTGGAACATTACGAAGGCCAAAACCAACTGTTACATAATCAAATGTATTATCTTCAAAAGGTAACTCCATTGCATTCCCTTGAAGTAAGGTAATGTTGTCGATATCCTTTGTTTTTTCAATGCCAACGTTTAACATGTTTTGGCTAAAGTCTAGACCATATGCTTCTCCTGTTGGTCCAACAGCTTCAGACATTGCTATCGTCCAGTCTGCCGTACCACAGCATACATCAAGCGATTTAGAGCCAGGTTTTACTGCCATACGCTCCATCGTATCTTTACGCCATAATTTATGCAATTGGAAACTGATGACCGAGTTCATCGTATCGTAACTGCCTGAAATATTTTCAAAAACTTCATGTACACGTTGTTCTTTCGTTTGTGCCATTGTGTCAACCTTCTCTCAAGTTAATTCGTTTTTAGCTCATGAATGCGACTTACAATCCATTCTTTCACATCATCATGCACTAGTGGAGAAGTGGAAACAACATTTTCATACGTTGTAGCGAGCATCTCTTGTGCTTGTCGTAATAACGCTTCTACGTCATCATGGTGTGTCGCTAACGCTTTATAAAAGAGCGTAGTTTCGCCTTTTGACAACGCAGCTAATTCCTCTGCAAGTCTATTAAGTAATAAGCCATTTTCAGCAAATGGAATGTATTGTTCAAGATGATAGTGTTTGAAGAAATGACGAATTGAATCGCTTTCAATTGTCGTCAGCATCTGTAACCACACATCCATCGTTTGCTGTGCGTTTTCATAGAGCTTCGTTTTCTCCTCACTTATTGTAGCAACAGCTTCGGTAATTGTGCGAATCAAAAGCACATCCCCTACTTCAGCAAGCGTCGCATAATAAGCACCACTATACAAATCCCCTGCTAATACAGCCAGTTGTTGTGCCTTTGATGTTGCGTCAAATTCTTCAATTAATTCATGCGTATTAAGTGCCGCTAAATTAATAGCGACCCCTATTGCCGCAAGTTCTTGCTTATCTGACCAACGCTCGCCATTGAGTGCTGGTAATAATAAATAAAATAATTCATCATCTGAAACAACGGGTTGACCTGTATATTCAAGGAGCGTTCTATGATGCAATTTCATGAAAATGTTTTGTTTAAATTGTGCTACTCGTTGCTCGATAGTTGTTGCAATCATAAAATTTCTCCATTCAGTTCATTTCGTTGAAACCTATTTTTTTGGGACCGCTATGTGCTACGCCATGTGCTGTTTGAATTTCCGCTTTACCACGAATTTTCATCGCAGACGTATTATCTGTAAATTGTGCAATCATTACTTCACCATTATCTAGCTTTTCAGCATGATGAAATTTTGTATCATCACCGCGTGTTAGACCGATAACATGAACGCCATCTTCCTCAGCGCGAATAACAACATAATCGTTTTGTGCCATGCCTTCCGTCTCCTTCTAAAATAAAAATTTGCTCTTTTTATCATACCATAAAAAGAGACCTGTTTTAAGACATTTGAATGAATGAAAGAATTTCAGAACGTTTCACTTCATCTGTTTCAAAAATCCCTTTCGCAACCGTTGTAATCGTTTTTGCACCTGGTTTTTTAATACCGCGCATCGTCATACACATATGCTCTGCTTCGATTAAAACATAAACACCTTTTGGATTTAATTTTTCCTCTAGCACCGTTGCTACTTCTGCTGTAATACGTTCTTGTAATTGAGGGCGGCGTGCAACTGTATCGACCGTACGCGCTAATTTACTTAAACCTGCTACAACACCATTTTGTGGAATATAAGCTACATGCGCTTTGCCGTAAAATGGCACAAGATGATGTTCGCACATTGAGAAGAATGGAATATCTTTCACTAAGACAACTTCATCATGCCCTTCATGAAATACCGTTTCAAAGTACTCACGTGCATCTGTATGAAGCCCTGCAAACATCTCTGCGTACATTTTTGCAACACGCTTCGGTGTATCTTCTAAGCCCTCACGAGTCGGATCTTCACCAACAGCTTCTAAAATCATCGTTACAGCTTGCTTAATTTTATCTAAATCAACTTTGTTATCTGTATGTTCTGTCGTGTTTGTCAATGTTTCGTTCCTCCATTAAAAGCAATACATTTCTCAAACTAGATGTTAGCATAATGATAGGCCACAAGCAAAGTTTCATTACATGAAAACAACAGAAAATTGCAACTTCAGGATAATTCATTTATGTAATTAAAAAAGCGTTTCGCTAATTCACGAAACGCCACATTTCTATAAAACAAAAAAAGAACAGCTTTTGCTGTTCTTTTTTATGTAATACGCAAAATTAGCCTTTGACAGCATCTTTAAGCGCTTTACCTGGTTTGAAAGCAGGTACTTTGCTTGCAGCGATTTCGATTTCTTCGCCTGATTGTGGGTTACGACCTTTACGAGCCGCACGTTCACGTACTTCGAAGTTACCAAAACCGATTAGTTGTACTTTATCACCTTTTGCAAGTGCATCTTGGATTGTTTCAAATACAGCTTCAACTGCTTTGCTCGCATCTTTTTTAGAAAGTTCTGCAGCTTCTGCAACAGCATTTACTAGTTCTGTTTTGTTCATACTAGTCACCTCCTCTCAACGGTTGTCAAAATCATGTAAAAAGATTATCACACTCTAATATTGCTATGCAACCATATTTATACTCCTTTTACCGACTTTCATCAACTTTAATCCTCATTCATCTAAAATAGACCTTTTAACCTATCGATAAACTTGCGATAGCGCTGTTTCTACGCGTTTCCGACTGTTTTATTCATATTTTTATTATGTTCGATAAAACATCCTTTTTGCAACTGAAAAAGGTTGAATTGGAAAAATATTTTTTATACCAAAATACTTTTACGAATGAAAAAATCCATTATTGGAAAAATAACCTTTATTTATTTATATACGAAATCGAACATACGTTCATATATTACGAACAAATTGTATAAAATAGTATAAATTATCCGCTTTTAAATGTTTTTTTAGTGGATAAAAGTTTGTATTATCCGTTTTTCATATTTTAACAATTTTATAGCAAAAAAATAAAATGGTAGTTTTAGAGATGTTGAAAATCGTTGAACTACTGATATATCAACGTTTCTTCTCTTTTTCGCTTCAGATAATAGCGCTATTTTTTTAGGTCATTTGCATTAGTTATTTTATTTTCGCATACAAAAAAGCTAGCAAAAATATTTTTTTGCTAGCTTTTTTTATCGCATTAATTATTATAAATTTCATCCATTTCACGTTTCTTCATGCGCAGCATTAGATCATCGACCGCATCAAGTGGTCTCTTATCTTCAAATAACACACTATATAATGCAGCTGAAATTGGTAGTGCGACATCGTATTTTTCAGCTAATTGATGTGCTGCTTTCGCTGTGCGTACGCCTTCTACGACCATACCCATTTCATCTAAAACTTGCTCAAGCTTTTTCCCTTCGCCAAGCATAAAGCCAGCGCGGTAATTACGTGAGTGTACCGATGTACACGTAACGATTAAGTCACCCATACCTGTTAAACCCATAAATGTTAAAGGCTTCGCGCCCATTTTGACGCCCAAACGTGAGATTTCAGCAAGGCCACGCGTAATCAGTGCAGCCTTCGCATTATCCCCGTAGCCAATACCATCAACAGCACCTGCCGCTAAGGCAATGACATTTTTAAGAGCGCCACCGACTTCTACGCCAATGACATCTGGATTTGTATACACACGGAAATATTGATTCATAAATAAATCTTGCACACGCTCAGCAGCTACTAAGCTTTCACAAGAAGCTGCGACAGTTGTTGGATGCTGTTTAACAACTTCTTCTGCATGACTCGGTCCAGATAATACAACAAGGTCTTCAATAACAGATGCCGGTAACTCTTCTCGCATAATTTCTGAAATACGTAAAAGAGAGCCTGGCTCAATTCCTTTTGACACATGAACAAATAATACAGGTTTATCTAATGTTTGCATCATTTTTTGACATGTTTCACGAATACCTTTTGTTGGAACGGCCATTACAACAATTGAAGCATGCTCGATTGCTTGTGCCATATTCGCTGTTGCGTGTAGATTCGCTGGTAATGTAACGTCTTTCAAGTATTTTGCATTGGTATGATGTTCATGAATTTCTGTTGCCTGATCCTCTCGATGTGACCAAATCAATGTATCATGTCCATTATCTGCTAACACTGTTGCAAGTGCAGTTCCCCAAGAACCGGCACCTAATACCGTTACCTTCTCCATCGTTATCGCTCCTTTAGTCTCGTGCACGTGTAATAATACGGATTGGTGTTCCTTCAAAATCAAATGTATCACGAATACGGTTTTCTAAGAAACGCTCATACGTAAAGTGCATTAGTTCTACATCGTTGACGAATACAACGAATGTTGGTGGTTGAATCGCTACTTGTGTACCGTAGTAAATGCGTAGACGACGCCCTTTATCTGTTGGTGCAGGGTTACGTGCAATCGCATCCATAATCACTTCATTTAGGATACTAGATTGTACACGCATTGTGTGGTTATCATGTACGCGGTTAATAACTGGTAATACATCATGTACACGTTTCCCTGTTTTCGCTGATGTGAAAACAATCGGTGCATAATCTAGGTAAACAAATTGTTCACGAATTTCCTCGATTTTTTTGTTCATTGTTTTTTCGTCTTTAACAACGGCATCCCATTTGTTCATAACAATGATAATGGCTTTGCCGGCTTCATGCGCATAACCTGCAATTTTCTTATCTTGTTCTTGAATGCCTTCTTCACCATTTAATACGACTAAAACAACGTCTGAACGTTCAATTGCTCGCATTGCACGAAGCACTGAATATTTCTCAGTTGTTTCATACACTTTCCCTTTTTTACGCATACCGGCTGTATCGATAATAACGTATTCTTGGCCATTGTATTCGTATGGTGAATCGATTGCGTCACGAGTTGTACCCGCAACATCTGATACGATAACACGTTGGTCTCCTAAAATTGCATTTACTAATGATGATTTACCAACGTTTGGACGACCGATTAATGAGAATTTAATAACGCTATCATCATAATCTGTATCATCTTGTTCTGGGAAGTTCTTCGCACATTCGTCTAGTAAATCCCCTAATCCAAGACCGTGAGACCCTGAGATTGGATATGGATCGCCAAAACCTAATGAGTAGAAATCCCAAATTAAATCACGCATATCTGGGTTATCGACTTTATTGACTGCTAATACGACCGGTTTTTTCGTTTTGTATAAGATTTTCGCAACTTGCTCATCTTCCATTGTGACACCTTCACGACCATTCGTCATGAAAATGATAACATCGGCTTCGTCCATGGCAACTTCTGCTTGTTGGCGAATTTCTTCTAGGAATGGTTCATCTCCTAGTTGAATACCACCTGTATCAATAATATTAAAATCATGTGTTAACCATTCTGCTGAGCTATAAATACGGTCACGAGTTACACCCGCTACGTCCTCAACGATGGATACGCGTTCGCCAACGATACGGTTGAAAATAGTTGATTTCCCTACGTTCGGACGGCCGACGATTGCGATGACTGGTTTCGTCATAGTTTACTTCATCCTTCCAGCTTTCATATCTTTCACTTATAAGGCAACAAAAAAGATGATGGTACGGAAACGTCCCATCACCTAATCCGTATACTTTCCATTTGTATTTCATTTTATCAAAGTTATGTCTTAAAGAAAAGAAAAACAGACGAATTCATGTGAAGTCGTCTGCCTTTTTATTATTTATCGTCTGTTTTAAAGTCCTTTAGCTGTTCGCCTAAAAGATCGCCAAATGAGAAGCCGCTTTCTTGTTCAGGAAGGTCATACTCTTCCTCTGTTGGCTCATCATTGTCTTCTTTTTCTAATAATTCGCGAATGCTCAGTGCCAGTCGTTTTTCATCTTCACTTACTTCAAGTACTTTCACTTGAACTTCTTGACCTTCTTGCAGCACTTCATGTGGCGTATTAATATGTTTGTGTGCAATTTGTGAAATGTGTACTAAACCTTCTACACCTGGGAACACTTCGACAAAGGCACCAAACGTTACAAGACGGCGTACAATGCCATCTAGTACCGCTCCTTTTGGCGCTTTCTCTTCAATGCCTTCCCATGGACCTGCTAACGTATCTTTAATGGATAATGAAATACGTTCGTTGACCGGATCAACAGAAAGTACTTTTACTTGTACTTTTTGGCCTTCTTTTAACACATCATAGACATTTGAGACATGCTCATGTGCTACTTGTGAAATATGCACAAGACCATCAACGCCGCCAATATCAACGAAAGCACCAAATGCCGCGATACGTTGAACCGTACCATCTAACACGTCGCCTTCTTTAATTGTATTGATGACCTCAACTTTTTTCTCTGCTTTTTCGTCTTCTAATACTGCACGATGCGATAAAATTAAACGGTTTTTATCTTGATCCATTTCAACGATTTTGAATTTCAGCGTTTTCCCTTTATAATCGTCAAACGTTTCAACAAAATAATCTTCTACTAATGAAGCTGGTACGAAACCACGTACACCAAGGTCAACAACTAAGCCGCCTTTAACAACGTCTTTTACTTCCGCTTCAAGTACTTCGCCAGCATCGAATTGCTCTTTTAATGTTTTCCACGCTGCGATGGCATCGACTTGACGTTTCGAAAGAACATAATTTCCTGTGCCTTCTGAATCAGCTGATGGCTCTTCTACCTTTTTCACCATCACTTCGAACTCATCACCCGCTTTTACAGCATCTGATGCTTTTTCGACATGTAAACTTGATAACTCACTAATTGGAATGATACCGTCGTATTTTGCATTTTCAATCGATACAATGACGCGATTATCTTCAACAGATTCTACGCGCGCCTTGACGATATCACCTTCGTGTAATTCTTTTACTTCATTCAGATTCATTTCTTCAGACATATGTAATCCTCCTTCACATCGATTACCTTTATTTTAGTTGATAGAACGCTTAAAAACAAAAATTAGCTATTACAAACGTACTATTTTTTATTTTTGCTCGTATTCGTCTAGAATTTGTTGAATTCCAGACATAATAACCGCTGTTACTTCCTCGGCTTTTGCACGACGTTCACGATAAGGTGTCATATCGATTGGCTTACCGAAAACAACTGTAATCGGATGGAAGCGTTTATATGGTCCAATGACGGCACACGGTAACACAACAGCATCGCCACCACGTAGCGCAAAGAAACCCGCGCCGCTAAACCCTTCCCCTAGCTTGCCATCTTTACTACGATGACCTTCCGGGAATAAGCCGACAACATTGCCATCTTTTAAAAGGTTTAGCGCTGTACGTAGTGCTTGTCGATCACTAAAGCCTCGTTTAACAGGAAAAGCATTAATCTTTGGTAATATACCCTTAAGTACAGGTACTTTAAACAATTCTTCTTTCGCCATAAAGTAAAGAGAACGTGGTGCAGCAATTCCTACAACAGGTGGGTCAAAGTTCGAGATGTGATTCGAACAGATTAAGACGCCGCCTTCTTTAGGAAAGTTGTCACGGCCAATTACTTTTACACGATAAAATGGAAACAGTACCGTTTTTACAACGCCACGTGCAAATTGATAGAATTCCATATTAAGCCATCCTTTCACTCGCTAATTTTAAAATGGCATCTGCTGCTTCATCGATTGATAATGTCGTTGTATCTAAGAAAATGGCATCTTCCGCTTGTACAAGTGGTGATGCTTCGCGTTCGCTGTCCATCTTGTCGCGCAGTGCAATTTCTTGCTGTAGTTGTTCAATAGATGATTCAATACCGCGTTTATTATTGTCTTCAAAACGGCGACGTGCACGTTCTTCTACTGTTGCAGACATGAATACTTTTAGTTCAGCTTGTGGTAATACAGCTGTACCGATGTCACGGCCATCCATTACAACACCACCGCGCGCAGCCATATCATGTTGTAAATCGACCATAATAGCACGCATTGCCGCATGTGCCGCTACTTTTGAAACGTTGGCAGAGATATTTGGGAAACGAATTTCTTCTGAAACATCTTCACCATCTAATAGTACGCGTTGACCATTCTCAGCTGGTACAAGCTCGATTGTTGAGTCCTTTAATAAGTCTGCAATCGCTTGTTCTGAGTCTAAATCAGTACTTGTACGTAAGGCTTTTAATGTTAAAGCGCGGTACATCGCACCTGTATCAATGTATGTGTATTGAAGCTTTTCAGCAGCAATTTTTGCTACTGTACTTTTCCCAGCACCAGCTGGTCCATCAATGGCAATTTGAATATTTTTCACGCTAAATTCCTCGCTTTCTTTCTAAAGTAGTATTGTATCATATAATACCCGGAATCGAACATTGCGAGCACATAAAAAAAGAGCGAGCACGGTGGCTCACTCTTTCGATTAATAAGACATTTCTTTGCGGTAATTAATGAGTTGCCGCTCAAAGCAAAAACGCGTAATTATTTTCCGATCCATTTCATCGGTATCAACGAATTGAATGGGGACAATTTTTTGTTCATCCTTTTCGATAATCCGAATAATTCGCCCTGTAACGTGGACATACTGCGTACCATCCTCTTCTTTTGCAAATGGCAACACCAGTGTTAATTCCACTTCATCATCAGGCTTCAACGGTAAGAGGCGATTTAAATAAATTGCAATGCCACCAGCGCTAACGTCCGCTGTCACAAATTGATAAAATTGATTGTCATAGCGCATTGCGACATCTATCGCCGTTTCAACGCGTACATATTCCCGACGCTGAATTTTTTCGATGTCTTCATCTGATGGTGCGGCTAATCGTATCATCGGGATATTTGCTTTTTTACGTCCTAAAATCGTCGTAAAAAAAGCATGTGCCACTTTCTTATCGTCAATAAATGTTACACGAAATGTATCACCGACATTTAAATAGACCGTCCGTTTTGTTACATTGTGAATTGGATAATCAATAAAAATTTCTCCATCTAGCACATCGACTACGCGACAACTATAGCGTTCTGGCGTGTCTTGATTGATTGTTTCTAGCGTTAAATTTGTCCCGATTTTAAATTCCATCGGTGCCCCTCCCCTATGCAACTACTTTTTTATGTGATGTTGGCTCTAGTATACATGATTTAACGCCTATAAACCATACCGGAAATAGGCTTTTTAACCTATTTTTTCATCATTATAGGACTTTTCCATCAATATCGATACTAAATGCTCGTGTGCACGTTTTACTTTTCGCAGTGCAAACCACCATAAGAAAATCATAAACGGAATGACAATATAATCCCAGTTGCCAGGTAATAACAGCACCGCATTATAAAGAACATGTAATAAAATCGGTGTACTAACTGACCAGACGAGCCATGTTTTCTCACTCTTTAGCTTTGAAAACTTTGCTTTGCCTAAATAAAAGCCCATCACAACGCCAAATAATGCATGACTAGAAACAGGTAATAATGCGCGCATCAACGCAGTATCAACACCGTAGGATAGTAAGTACAGTATATTTTCAACGGTCGCAAAACCAAGGGATAAGGACACACCATATAAAATCCCATCATAAGGGTCATCAAATTCGACATGGTTATAAATAATTAACATTAATAAAAACCATTTAAAAAACTCTTCAATAATCCCTGTGAACAAAACTTCTTGTATAATAGGATTTGTAAAAATATGTTCTTCTTTTAAAACATATTGTAAAAATAAAATAGGGAATGTTAACGCAGCACCGTAAATAAATGCATGCAGCAAATTACGCGGTTCGGTCGCCATTTGGTTACGCAAGTAAAAAAAGCTAAGTAGCGCAAGCCCCGGTGCAATGGCGACGGATAAGAGGATAAGCATCGCAGTCTCCCTTCTCCGTTTTTTTCTATTATATATTATATGGAGGTATAGCATGAAAAAGAAAATTTTACTTATTCATACAGGTGGTACTATTTCAATGCATGTTAGCGAGGATACGGGGGCCGTTGTTCCTGATACAATCAATCCGCTAACAAAAGAACATGAAAAATTGGAGCGTTTAGCGGCGATTACCGAAATCGAAGCTTTTAATTTACCATCGCCACATATGACTCCTGAGCATATGTTAAAGTTGCGTAATATCATCAATGACCAGCTCGCACATGCAGCATTTGATGGCGTCGTAATTACGCATGGTACTGATACATTAGAAGAAACGGCTTACTTTTTAGATTTAACGACAAAATTTGAGGCCCCGATTGTCATGACGGGTGCAATGCGCTCATCAAATGAACTGGGCGCAGATGGTTTGTACAATCTTGTCGCTGCAATTCGTGTTGCAAGTGATGAGGATGCACGTGGTAAAGGTGTATTAGTCGTCATGAATGATGAGATTCATCAAGCGGTCAATGTTACGAAAACATCGACCTCTTCTGTATCTACATTCCAATCTCCGCAGTACGGACCGATTGGCTTAGTAACGAAAATGACCATTCACTTTCACCATGCCCCGATTACACGTGAATTCGTTGACGTACAAAGCTTAACAAAACGCGTTGCGATGTTAAAAGTATATGCTGGAATGGACGGCGATTTAGTCGATGCGGTCATCGATGCAGGGTATGATGGTCTTGTACTTGAAGGTCTTGGTCAAGGCAATGTGCCACCTGCGCTTGTTCCGAGTATTCAGCGCATGATTCAAAAACGTCTGCCTGTCGTCCTTGTGTCGCGCTGCTTTAACGGTATCGCACAAGGTGTCTACGGCTATGATGGTGGCGGTAAGCAGCTCGAAGACATGGGGGTGCTGTTCACGACAGGTCTTAATGGTCCAAAGGCACGCCTTCGCCTTTTAATTGGCTTAAACCAATACCAGCAACCACTTGAAATGTCACGCTTCTTCCAATAAAAGCATGACTAATCAAAAGAAGAGGCTAGGATAGACGTGTAAAAACAACCTCTAATATGAACATAAAAAAACCGGAATCGCGCTGTGGCACGGTTCCGGTTTTTTATTGCGAACGCTAAAAAAGAAAAACGACGTATTTTGTCAAAGTCTCTTCTTTTCTTATGCTTATTTTTCAGCTGGACATGTCGTAGTATTCCAGTCGTTTCTATTAATGATTATTTTGTGCGAGATGCATATTCCTCTGTTGCACGTACCCAGTTTTGCTTTGTAATGGCATGCGCTGTTTCGGCATCCTGTGCTTCAAGGGATGCAATTAACTTCTCATGCTCGACAACAGATTGTGCTGTTAAAATAATCGAGTTATGGAAGAATAAGCGGCGCACATGTGCTTGAAAATTCGACACAGGATTTGCAATATATTCATTTTCTGCTTCTTGAATAATTAATGTGTGCAATTCATCATCTAGTTTTAACGCTAAATAGAAGTTTTGACTTTCAATTGCTAACGCAAATTCCGCATTTTTAGCGCGTAGCTGTTGGATAAATGAAGCTGTTACGCCTTTTTGAGATACTTCCTCAGCAGCTAATGCTTGCAATGCCGCTAATACGGGTAAAATCTTTTCGACATCGGCATTATTAACAGCGGTTACTTGTGTTGCTACACCGGGATGCATTTCAACAAAGCCCTGTGCATTTAATAATTGTAATGCTTCGCGTACGGGCGTACGACTGACGCCTAGCGCAGTCGCAAGCTCTGCATCATTTAATTTTTCTAATGGTTGCAACGTCCCATCAATAATCCATTCTTGTAGTTGTAAAAAGGCACGTTCCTTTGCTGATAAACGTGCGGGTTTCATGAAGTCCTTTGGTATTGGCATCGTGTCACCTCTCCCGAATTCTTATATATTGCATACATTATAAACTACATTTAAATACGTGACAAATTTCGCTAAGACAATTTTTACGTCCTCGTAATATATTGCATACATAAACGCAGTAAAAAAAGCACTACTTAGCAAAGTAATGCTTAATTCACTAATGTTATTTCGCCGCAATACATGCAGCGATTTGGTCGCCATGGAAGCGGCCATTTTCGATAAAGATTTCATTTGCATTATTACCTGCTGCAATAACACCCGCAATAAATAACCCTTCCACATTTGTTTCCATTGTTTCAGGATTAAATGTTGGACGCCCTGTTTCAGCATCTACTGTCACACCCATTTCACGAATAAATGAGTGATCTGGGTGATACCCTGTCATCGCAAAAACAAAATCATTCGCAATGACTTTTTCTTCACCATCCACTGTTAATGTCACTGTTGTATCATCGATTTTTTCCACGCTTGTATTAAATAACATCTGAATACTTTCATCACGTGCAAGTGCCGCAAAATCTGGTAGTACCCACGGTTTAATGCTTGATGAGTATTCACTACCACGATACGCAACTGTCACACGAGCCCCGGCTTTATGCAGTGCAAGTCCCGCATCAATTGCTGAGTTCTTGCCACCAATTACAAGTACATCCGTATCAAAATAAGGATGCCCCTCTTTGAAATAGTGCATCACTTTCGGTAAGTTTTCACCGTCAATGCCCATATAATTCGGATGATCGTAGTAGCCTGTCGCAATAACCACATACGGTGTTTCATACGTATCCTTAGATGTTTTCACGATAAATGATTGGCCTTGCTTTGTAACATGCTCGACCTTCTCAAAACGATGGATTTGAATATCTTTTCGTTTTACAACCTCACGATAGTAAACGAGTGCTTGATTACGTTTTGGTTTTTGACCTTCAATAATAAATGGTACATCGCCAATCGCTAATTTTTCACTTGATGAGAAAAATGTTTGGTGCGTTGGGTAATTATAGATTGCATTCACGATATTGCCTTTTTCAATGACGATTGGGTTTAGTCCAATTTTTTGTAAAGCGATTGCTGCCGCAAGACCACAAGGGCCACCGCCAACAATAATCGCATCTTCTTGACGCATAGTTGTCATTCCTTTTTATATCATATTCTTTACCGAATCTATTTTACTATATATTTGAAATTTGTCACTTGTTCGAGCTCATTAAAAAAGAGGCTCAGAATAATTCCTGAACCTCTCTTTATTCCTTATTGCATTGGTAAGGCAATTTTTACGCCTGCTTGTACTTTATCAGATGATAAGCCATTTAACTGACGGATTTGTGCTGCTTTTGCTGTTGAACCGTAGTAACGGATTGAGATACTTTGAACGGTATCTCCTGCAGAGGCATTGTGTAAATAGCCATTTTGGATTGATTGGCGATAAGCTGATGTTGTTGTATTTGGTGCTGCACCTGCAGCTTCTTTTGCAGCCTTTTCTTTTGCTGCTTTCTCAGCTGCCGCTTTTTGTGCTGCGGCCTTTGCTGCGGCCTCTTTTGCTGCTTTTTCCTGCGCAGCTTTTTGCGCCGCTGCTTTTGCTGCCGCTTCTTTCGCTGCTTTTTCAGCTGCCGCTTTTTCGGCTGCGGCCTTTTGTGCTGCTGCTTTTGCTGCAGCCTCTTTCGCTGCTTTCTCTTTTGCAGCCTTTTCTTTGGCCGCTTTTTTCTTCGCTATCCGTTCTTTTTTCGCTTTTTCTTCAGCCGCTTTTTTCTTTTCAGCTTTTTCTTGCGCTTCTGCTGCTTTTTTTGCTTTTTCTTGCTCTATTTGTTGTGCTTTTGTTTGCTTGTCTTTATCGTCATCAGTTGCAACAGCACCACTATTAGATGAACCGTTGCCATTGCTTGATTGTACATTTACATCATTATTTGCTAAATCTTGCGTCGTTTTATCACCGGAATTTGCAAAGAAACTAAAATACACGAGAATCAGCACAGGTACAAGAACAAAAATACTGCCTAAAATTGTAATTAATTTATTATTATTCTTTTTCTCTTGTCCATTTCGAGCCGCTCTACGTGAAGCACGTCCGGGATTTGTTTGTGCATCGCTACCAGCCACTTCAATGGATTGACGATGCGCTTCAACTTTATCTCGATAGTTATTTTGAGACATGTTTATCCCCCTTTTTCATAGCCATTTCATATTATAATATGCGCTTTGTCGTTTGAAAAGCATTCCGTCGTCGCTTCAATTAAATGGTAATAATTGTTTGAGACGACTTTGCCAGTTTTCCAATGCTTTTGGTTCATTTTTTTTGATATATGGTGCTAAAATCTCACGTTTTTGTAATCCACAGCCTGAACAGCAATTTTTTGGTTTTTCTAGCAATTCCTCATCAAAATAGGCTACTAATTGTGTGCGAATACATGGCGCTGTGATAATTTTTGCAAGGGCTATCACCTGCTGTTGCTTTTCTGACGCTAGCTCTTGAATTTTTTGTGACACTTGTAAAGGAGCTAGCTGACGCATCCAATAGTGCAGGACACGAAAAGCTGTTTCGGTCATTTCTCCGGCTTCAACAAGCTGCTGTGGCTCCTCACACGCCATGTAACGCGAAATATGCCAATCTGTTGGTAAATCAAGTGTTGCCATTTCAAGCGTACGCTCCGTATCACGTTTTTCATAGTAAAGCGTCGCTAGCGCCTCACCACCGTCACGCCCTGCTCGTCCAACTTCCTGCATATAGCTTGCGACATTTTGTGGCAGATGATCATGAATAATTTGACGGATATTATTTTTATGAATCCCCATACCAAATGCATTTGTCGCACAAATCCAGTCTACTTCATCATGCATAAACTGACGCTGTACAAACATGCGGTCCTGCTGTTCCATACCACCGTGATAAAAAGTAGCACGGATACCTACTTGTTGCAGCATGGACGCATATTCCATCGTTCGTTTACGCGACTGCGTATAAATAATGCCGGGTCCTTCAAACTGCGTAACTTGCTGAATAAGGGCATTCGCCTTCTCAAACGATGTCGTTTCAACTGCTTCATAATGAATGTTTTTACGGTCAACTGAATGAATAAATGTCGATACTTTTTCCATGCCTAAATAATGCGTAATATCCCTCATAATTTGGTTCGTTGCAGTCGCACTAAGCGCCAAAATTGGTGGCCGCTCTTTCGGAAGTGCCTCTGCAATTTGTAAATATTCCGGACGGAAATCAAAGCCCCACTGCGAAATACAATGGGCCTCGTCAACAACGATTAGTCCTAGCTTCATCTGTTGCAAACGATTCTTTACAGCATCACTAGCAAGCATTTCAGGTGATAAAAATAAAAAGCGAAAGGCATCGAAGTGCTGCCATACAAACTGTTTATCATCAAATGATAAAAAAGAGTTCAGTGCTGCCACGCGTTTTTCCCCAAACTGTCGCAATTGCTCCACCTGGTCTTGCATTAATGATAGTAACGGCGAAATGACAAGGATGGTTCCTTCAACAACATACCCAGGCAATTGATAGCAGAGTGATTTCCCCATACCTGTTGGTAATAATGCTAGCGTATCATGCCCACTGAGTACCGCTTCAATAATTTCTTGCTGGCCCTCACGAAACGCATCATAGCCAAAGCGCTGTTGTAAAATTTGTTGTAACTCCATCATTTATTCCCCCTTTGCCGCAAGCACTAAACGAATTTGAAAATAACTTGCTTGTGGAACACTCTCTTTAATTATGCGTAGCTTCGTCGTTTGTAGCTGCTTTGTACGTTTACGAATCGCTAGTACAAGCTCCTCTGGCACAAACTGCGTCAATGGAAACTGTGGATCATTCATCGCCATCTCGGCTAAATGGTCTTCAATTGTACTCGTTTTTAGACGACGATACTGCGCAATTTGCTCCAATGAATAGCCCTTATAAAAAAGGTCAGCTGTTTTTTGTGTCGATTGTGTTAACAATTGTTCAATCCGGATATTTTGCGCTAAATCAGCGAGTAATGGATAATTGCGCACTTCATTTATCATGCTATGTAAACAGCTAGTAAAACGTAACTGCAAGCTTAATATATCCTCGTCTAAGAAAACAGCTAGTTGCTGCCATGTATAACCGCTTTGTTGATATCCGCTTAGTCGATAGCTTAACACTTGCTTTGAACGCTCCTCGACTGGTAAGCTAGCAACCAACTCCATTAATTGTGTCGTAAACTGTTGTTGAAATGCAGGCTGTTGGAAATCATGATACCGTAAATAATCTTTTACAAAGCGCTGTGTGACACCGTCTTGCTCAATTGGCAAAAAACGCATCGTATGTGGTGCATTCGAAAGCGTTTGAACAACGAGTGCCAAACGTTTAAAAAACGCCGACTCTCGCCCGCGATAATGCCAGCCATCGAAACCTACAGGACGGAAATCTTCTATTAATTGACGTCCTTTATCGGTCACGACGACATTTTCCTCCGTCAAAAGGATGAATTGTGCGTTAAAAATTTCCTCAATATAGGTATCATATTGAGCCTTTGTCAGTTTTGGTGTTATACTGAAAAAAGGATACAGTTGAAAAAGCCCGACATCTTGAATCGTCTGACCAGATTTTTTCCCTTTAAAGAGGTGATAAACGGCAGATGATCCGCGCTGATTATTGTATCGGGCAAAAATAGACACGATTAATTTAGTAGCAAACATGTATATTTCCTCCCAGTTCTAGTAATTTAGGTTGAAATGTGCGAAAAAGCGACTTAAAATAGTATAGTGAATATAAGAACGAAGAAAAGAAGGAGAGATTTAGAGATGGCTAAATTTACAATCGTCGATAAAGATACTTGCATCGCTTGTGGCGCTTGTGGCGCTGCTGCACCAGATATCTATGACTACGACGACGAAGGTATCGCATTTGTTATTCTTGATGATAACACAGGTACTGTTGAGATTCCAGAAGACTTAATGGAAGATATGGAGGACGCTTTTGAAGGCTGCCCAACTGATTCAATCAAAGTGGCAGACGAAACTTTCGACGGCGACGCGTTAAAATACGAATAATCTTTCCGCCCTACAAATTGGTTGTAGGGCGTTTTTTTTTATGCTATATTAGTATCAGGTACTAACAGTAAGTTACATACAGGAGGCCATTATGGACATTTTACAATTAAAAGATAAAAACGTAATCGTTATGGGTGTTGCCAATGACCGTAGCATTGCATGGCATATTTCAAAAGCCTTATTTGATGCAGAAGCACATATTATTTTCACGTATCGTAAAGAACGTTCCCTATCAAAATTAACAAAGCTTTTAGCTGATTATGATGAAAGCCGTTACTCAATCGTACAATGTGACGTGAATAGCGACGATAGCATGACAGAAGCGTTCACTAGCATCGGTGAAAAATATGGTACGATCCACGGTCTTGTGCACTCTGTTGCATTTGCACATGCAGAAGATTTAAAAAATCGCTTCGTTGAAACATCTCGTGAAGGTTATGCGTTTGCACAAGATACAAGCGCCTATTCATTAATTAAAGCCGCACAACTTGTACGCCCTTATATGACAGAAGGTGGCTCAATTATTACGATGAGCTATCTTGGTGCTGAGCGCGTATTAGACGGTTACAATGTCATGGGTGTTGCGAAAGCCGCATTAGAAGCAAACGTACGCTATCTTGCAAGTGATATTGGCCAAGACAATATTCGTGTCAACGCCATTTCAGCTGGCGCCATTAAAACATTAGCAGCAAAAGGCGTCCCTTCATTTAACAAAATTTTAAATAAAATTGAAGAAGCTGCGCCATTACGTCGTAACATTACACCACAGGAAGTGGCAAATATGTCTGTGGTCATGCTAAGTGCCTTATCAACTGGTGTGACAGGTGAAGTGATTCACGTCGATGCTGGCTATAGTATTTTAGGTATTTAAGTTCTTTATAAACATAAAAAAGAAGGAATCGCCAACGCGCGATTCCTTCTTTTTGTTGCGAATTTATCAGTCACGATTTTTTAGTTTTTCATTTTCGGATCGAGTGCATCGCGTAACCCATCACCCATTAAGTTAAAGCCAAGTACCGTTAACATAATCGCAATACCCGGGAAAATCATCGTCCACGGGGCATTCACTAAATAAACGCGCGCATCCGCAAGCATTTTTCCCCATTCAGGAGTTGGCGCTTGTGCACCTAAGCCTAAGAAGCCAAGTGCCGCTGCTTCAATAATCGCTGTCGCTACAGCAAGTGTCCCTTGCACGATAACAGGTGCCATCGAATTTGGCAATATATGCTTAAATAAAATTCGCGCATCTTTCATACCAATCGCTTTTGCTGATGTAATGTATTCCTCTTGCTTTATACTCAGCACTTTAGAGCGAATCAAGCGCCCAAAGTTCGGAATATTAACGATGGCAATGGCAATTAACGCATTTTGAAGTGATGGGCCAAGTACCGCCACGATTGAAATCGCTAGTAAAATACTTGGGAACGCCAGCATAATATCAAAAATACGTGAAATAATTGTATCGACCCAGCGGCCATAGTAGCCCGCTAAAATACCGAGTAAGCTCCCGACAACAATCGAGCCAATTACTGAGAAGAAGCCGACCCATAATGAAATCCGTGCACCGTACAAAACACGTGAGAAAATATCGCGGCCAAAATCATCGGTACCAAACCAGTGCGTGCCAGATGGTGGCTGCAAGCGCTGTGTTAAATTTTGTTCATTAATGCCTTGTGGCGCAATAAGCGGTGCCAAAATGGCTAAAATAATAAACACGAGTACAATCCCTGCACCGATGAGGGATACTTTGCTTTTCTTAAAGCTACGCCATGCATTAAGCCACGGCCCTGCTTCTTTTGCTTTCACGGTAGAAAGTGTTTGCTGTGTAGCCATTGAAATCCCTCCTAGTTATATTTAATCCGCTTATCAACAAAGCTGTATAAAATATCCACAATTAAATTAATTAAAATAAACAAGAACGCAATAATTAAAATACCAGCCTGAATAACTGGGTAATCACGGAAGCCAATCGCATCGTAAATATAGCGTCCAACACCTGGCCAACTAAAGATGGTTTCCGTTAAAATGGCGCCTCCTAATAGTAAACCCGTTTGTAGTCCGATGACCGTTAATACCGGAATAATGGCATTTTTCAATGCATGCTTATACACGACTAAAAATGTTTTTTGACCTTTTGCGCGTGCCGTACGAATATAATCCGCACGCATTACTTCAAGCATGCTTGAGCGTGTCATTCGCGCAATAATGGCCATTGGAATCGTCGCAAGCGCCAGTGCCGGTAAAATTAAATGCTTTACCACATCGCCGAATTGGTCAAAACGGCCTTGGACGAGCGTATCAATTAAATACAAATGCGTAATCGGCTCAACGGGATTCCGCGCATCTTCACGCCCAGATGTTGGGAGCCAGTCGAGCTGAATGGAAAAGCCCCACTGGAACATTAGCCCTAACCAGAAGATGGGCATCGATACACCGATTAATGCTAAAATCATCGCTGCATAATCGAACCATGAATTTTGGAACCACGCGGAAATAATGCCCGCATTCACGCCAATAACGATTGCTAATACCATTGCACAAAATGCTAGCTCAATCGTCGCCGCTAAATACGGCCAAATCTCCGTTGAAATGGCTTCGCGTGTTCGCATCGATGTACCTAAGTCACCGCGTAATAGCTCACCTAAATATTGAAAATATTGCACGTACCATGGATTATCTAAGCCTAAACTTTCACGTAGCGCCTTGACCGCTTCTGCTGTCGCTTGCTGGCCTAAAATAACTTGTGCCGGATCTCCGGGTATTGCTCGAATAATTAGAAAGACGATAAACGTCATCCCTAAAAGGACAGGAATTAATTGCAATAAGCGTCTTCCGATATAACTCAACATTGGCCGTCACCTCTCTCATTTGAAAGAGGATGCCTTACGCGATGCATTTACAAGCTGTTCGATGCAAGGCATCAACTCACTGTAAAGGCCGGCACTGTAGGACACCCCCTAAGGATTAATTCACTTCAATTGTGTCAAAAATATCTGAGCCCGTTGGATGCGGCTTGAAGTTTTTGATTGTGCTCTTACCTGCTAAAATTGGTGTTGAATAAGCAAGTGGTACCCAAGGCGCTTCCTCATGAATGATTTTTTGCGCTTTTTCGTATAATGCATTACGTTTGTCTTCATCTGTTTCTTTTTGTGCTTTTAATAATAATTTATGTGTTTCTGAGTTTTTGAAGTACGTGTAGTTATTGCTACCGATATTTGATTCATCTAATAATGTGTACAGGAAGTTATCCGCATCGCCGTTATCCCCTGTCCAACCTAATAGGAATGCATCTGCTTCTCCTTTTGCTGCTTTATCAAGATACGTAGCCCACTCATACGTTACGATTTTTGACTTGATGCCAACATCATCTAAGTTCTTTTGGATTGCTTCTGCAATTTTTTGACCATCTGGCATGTATGGACGTGGTACTGGCATTGCCCATAATTCGATTTCTTTGCCATCATAGCCCGCTTCTTTTAATAATGCTTTCGCTTTTTCTGGATCGTATGGGTATGCTGAAATATCTTTGTTAAAGCCTGATACTGCTGGTGGCATTGGGTTTGATGCCACATCTGCTTTGCCTTCGTAGAATGCCTTCACAAGCGCTTCTTTATCAATTGCGTAGTTTACAGCTTGACGTACACGTTTATCATCAAATGGCTTACGTGTTACCGTCATACCTAAGTAACCAACATTTAATGATGGACGTTCGATTAATTGTAAGTTGCTATCTGCTTCAATGCTTGCTGAATCTGATGGGCTAATGCCTGTCGCTAAATCGATTTCACCTGTTTTTAACGCATTTAAACGTGTTGAGTTATCTGGAATTGATTTGAAGACGACTTTATCTACTTTTGGTAAGCCTTCTTTCCAGTAATCTGCATTTTTCTCAACCGTTACGCTATCATTACGTTTCCATGATACGAATTTGAACGGACCCGTACCAACTGGATTATCACCAAATTTGTCGCCTTCTTTATCGAATGCTGTTGGTGATGCCATGCCGAATGGGCTCATCGCTAAGTTTTTAAGAAATGGTGCTTGTGGATTGTTTAATGTAACTACGACTGTTGTGTCGCCATCTGCTTTTACTTCTTTAATAACAGCTGCATCTTCACCTTCAAAGCCACCAAACATTGATTGGAAGTAAGGAAATTTTTCTGCATCACCTGTCATCCAGCGTTCAAAGTTTTTCACCACTGCATCGGCATTGAAGTCGGTACCGTCATGGAATTTCACACCTTCTTGTAATGTGAATGTGTACTCTAACCCATCATCTGATACTTTCCACTCTTTTGCTAAGCCTGGTTGCAGTGTTGTATCTTGCTCACCAAAGCGGATAAGCGTTTCAAAAATATTTTGTGTTACGGCGAATGATTCCCCATCTGTTACCGTAATTGGGTCAAGTGACACAGAGTCGCCGCCACGACCAAAGATCAATGTGCCGCCCTCACTGTCGCCTTTGTTTGAATCACCATCTGATGATTTTTCACCAGAGCCGCCACATGCAGCTAATACGATTGAAACAAGCATCGCGACTAATACAACGAGTAAACTTTTTTTCTTCATAAAAATCCCCCTTAATTCGATTGTTTTATATCATTGCGATGTGCTTCATCATAAAGATGGCACGCCACAGAATGACCTGGTTTGATTTCATTAAAGACGGGTACTTGCTGTGAACAAACAGCCATTTTATGCGGACAGCGCGTATGGAATGTGCAGCCGCTTGGCGGATTGGATGGACTTGGGATATCGCCTTTAATGAGCTCTGCCTCTCGTTTAAAATCTGGATCCGGAATCGGCACAGCAGAAAGAAGTGCCTGTGTATACGGATGAAGTGGCTCCTCATATAAACTTTCACTATCAGCTAGCTCGACAATATGCCCTAAATACATCACACCGACACGATTGCTAATATGACGCACAACACCTAAATCATGAGCGATAAAAATATACGTCAGCTTAAACTCTCGCTGTAAATCTTGCATCAGATTTAACACCTGCGCCTGCACCGATACATCGAGTGCCGATACAGGTTCATCGGCGATAACAAGCTTTGGATTTGTCATTAGCGCCCGTGCAATACCGACGCGCTGACGTTGCCCACCTGAGAATTGGTGTGGGTAGCGCTTGGCGTGAAAATCACTTAGCCCAACGATATTGAGAAGTGACATCACACGTTCTTTGCGCTCCTTCGCATTGCCAATACCATGGACAATAAGTGGCTCCTCTAAAATCTTGCCAATCGTATGACGTGGATTAAGCGACGCATACGGGTCCTGGAATACCATTTGAATGTCACGCCGCACTGCACGTAGTTCTTTGTTGGATAATTCTGAAATTTTATGCCCTGAAAAAGTAATATTGCCTTCTGTCGGCTCTAATAAACGCATTAACATACGTCCGGTCGTTGATTTCCCGCATCCTGATTCGCCGACAATACCAAGCGTTTCACCTTCATATACTTCAAAGGACACATCATCAACAGCCTTTACATGCCCAACTGTATGTGTAATAACCCCTGCCTGAACCGGAAAATACTTTTTTAATCCTTCAACTTTCAATAACGGCTCGTTCATCCGCTACCACCTCCTCCGTTAAAAAGCAGCGTGATTTATGCTCTGGCGACACGACGTATAACATGGGCTCTTCTAAACGGCAGCGCTCAAAAGCAAACTCACAGCGCTCCGCAAATCGACAACCCTGCGTCACAGAACCTGGTTTTGGTACATTCCCTGGAATCGCATAAAGACGTTGCTTTTTATAGCGCATATCTGGAATCGATTGAATTAAACCTTTTGTGTACGGATGTTGTGGATTTTTAAAAATCTCATCGACAAGTCCTTCTTCGACAATTTTGCCACCGTACATCACGACCACACGCTCGCATGTTTCCGCTACGACACCGAGGTCATGCGTAATCATCATGACGGCTGTATTCAAACGACGGTTTAAATCTTTCATCAACGCTAAAATTTGCGCTTGAATCGTTACATCAAGCGCTGTTGTTGGTTCATCTGCAATTAAAATCGCCGGGTCACACACAAGTGCCATCGCAATCATGATACGTTGCCGCATACCACCTGATAATTGATGTGGATAATCTTTAAATAATTCTTCTGCTCGCGGTAGTCCAACAAGTTTCATCATCTCAATGGCACGCGCACGAATTTGCTTTTTCGACCACTCTTTATTGTGAATGGAAATGGCTTCGGTAAGCTGACTGCCAATTGTAAATAATGGATTCAGTGATGTCATCGGCTCTTGAAAAATCATCGCGATATCTTTCCCGCGAATTTTTCGGAATTCTTTTTGAGAAAATGTTGTTAAATCTTGGTCCTTGTATACAATTTCACCGCCTGTTATTTTACCAGGTGGCGATGGAATTAGTCCCATAATCGATAAAGATGTGACACTTTTCCCACAGCCAGATTCTCCAACAACGCCTAGAATCTCCCCCTCATAGAGAGAAAATGATACGCCATCAACAGCTTGCACTGGTCCATCATCCGTAAAAAAAGTCGTTTCAAGCTCACTTACACGCAATAATTCTCTTTTCAATGCATATTCTCTCCTTTCTGTGTTTTGACAAAAAACTATTTTCCACTATTTTATAAGGAACTTGCATAAAAAGGCAATACTTTTCTTCTATACCTTTAATTATATTTAATACCATTTATTGGTTGTTTTTTCTGTTTTCGCAATATATTTTTTTAATGCAATGTATGTAAACCGAATCATTTTGGTTATATACTGTTCCTATACATCATTTAGGAAAAAAATCACTTAAAATTCTAAATTATTCGTCTTTTTAAACTTTATTTTTTTTGTCAAAAGGGAGTATTTTACTAAAAAGAGGGTATTTAAGAAAAGATAAATTTGAACTTATGGAAAGTTGAACTTATGGAAAGAATGGAGGCGATCAACTTGTGGTTTCATGCGAATAACGCATTAGTAGAAATCCAGCAACACTATGCGACTCTGATCGTTTTACTATCAATTTTAACATCCTGCATCGCCTCTTATACCGCTGTGTCACTTAGTCAACGGCTTGGGAAGAATAGCTTAATTAATCCTACTGCCTGGCTCATCCTGGCAAGTATCGCAATGGGGCTCGGCATTTGGGCCATGCATTTTATCGGTATGACCGCTTTACAATTACCGATTACGATTCATCATAACTATCCGCTAACAATTGCATCAATGATTCCTGCATTTATTGCATCGTTTTTAGCTTTTTATGTAGCGAATCAGCCACGAACAAACACGCGTATGTTGCTTATGGGCGGCTTTTTTATGGGCCTTGGCATTATCGCCATGCATTACCTTGGAATGGCAGCGATGACACCTACACATCCTGTAATCATGCAGTACACATTATGGCTTGTGATTCTATCAGTTATAGCAGCTGTCGGAATTTCAATTTTAGCCATCTTTATTTTACATAATGTAGCTAAAAACCCTTTATCTAGTATGGTTTCAAAATTTATAACCGCTCTTTTACTAGGCTGTGCAACATCGGCGGCACATTACATCGGTATGGCAAGCGTCCATTTCGTACGTACATCATCTGAGCCAATGAATGTGATATCACACACACAAGATATGCAATTTATGATTATCGCCATTATTGCCAGCTTAACGATTATTTTTTCTTTATTATTAGCAGCAAGTATTGTCGACCGTAATTTGGAGCGTCGTTTCATTTATTTTGATACGCTGACGCATTTGCCAAATCGGCGCCATTTCTTAAAAAAAGTAAAAGGCAATGGCATAATTTATGCCATTGCACTTATCAAATTCCCGAATTTATTAAGCTTCCATCATGAATTTAATTACGAATTAGAAGATGAGCTCTTACTATTAATTTCAAAAAAATTAAAGGATAATATGCCACCTTATACGAAGCTATACCGTATCGATGATCAATCCTTTATTTTTATCGCGAAGGATCATCAGGCAGCCATTGAATTAAAACAGCATTTAGAAGTCATTCAACGTCGTTTGCAAAAGCCTCTATTCCTTGGTAAACATGAGTTTAAAATTACGGGTACCGCAACCATTGCACTAAACGAGCATAATGAGTCTTATGAGCGGATGTTTTTAAATGTGCAAGCCGCAATGGAGCATCCAACCACGTCACATAAAAATTTCCACATCGTCAATTATGACCATCGATTGCATACGCGTAATTTTACGACGCAGCTAGTAGAAGGTTTAGATGATGCACTGAAAAATAACGAAATCTTCCTTGTCTACCAACCAAAAGTATTAGCCAAAACGAATCAAATTATTGGTGTTGAGGCATTAATTCGTTGGCAGCATCCTGTTTATGGCATGCTAGCGCCAACTATTTTCTTACCGATTTTAGAAGCTAATCATAAATTATTTTATTTGACCGATTGGATTATTGAAGAAGTTTGTCGTATGTTAAGTCAGCCTGTCACGGAACAGTTCATTCCTCAACAAGTTGCCATTAACATTCCCGGACCGTACTTAACATCACCGCGTCTAAAAGAAACGCTTTTAACGATGACAGCACTTTACAATATTCCACCTGTGCAAATCGAGCTTGAAATTACGGAAACGAGTTTCATTCGTGAAATCGATAAAGCTGAAGATATCGTGACAATGTATCGCACGCTTGGCTTTTCAGTGGCACTCGATGATTTTGGGACGGGGGTGTCATCTCTCGCTTATTTAAAACGTATTCCAATTACAACGTTAAAAATCGATAAAGCCTTTATTGATGATGTACCTACATGTGAAAAAGACACATTGATTTTACAATCGATGATTCAGCTTGCGGAGTCATTAAATGTTCATTTGATTATCGAGGGTGTGGAGATGAATGAGCAAATTAATTATTTACTGAAAAATTGTGAAAACCCCATTATTCAAGGCTACTACTATTCAAAGCCCTTGCCGCTTGAAGCATTGCAAATTTGGCATAAGCAGTTTCATGAACAATTCGTATATTAACATTC
>NZ_HE578956.1:683990-688331 GCF_000307285.2 Kurthia sp. Dielmo | reverse complement strand
CATGCGTGTATCAATTTGTGCTAGGAAGCCGCCAATTCCTGGTCCTAAAATAAAACCGGTATTAATGACAGCTGAAACGAGTCCCATTGCTTTTGAGCGCTGTTCAATCGTCGTAATGTCCGCAACATAGGCGGTAACTGCAGGCATAATAAAAGCTGCACTGATTCCGCCAATAAATCGTGCCGCATATAACACACCAACATGTGTTCCGACGGCAAACAGCAATTCTGAGAAGCCAAAAATAATCATGCCGATAACGATTAATTTCTTACGTCCATAGCGATCAATCCAGCGTCCCGCAAGTGGTGAAAAGATTAATTGTGTGATCGAAAATGCGGACATTAAATAGCCCATTGTAGCGCCGCTCAAGCCCATTTCATTCATTAACGTCGGCATAACCGGTACAATTAAGCCAATACCTAAAAAAACGATTAATAAATTCGATAACACAAGCCAAATTAGTGGATTAAATCCTCTCACAGTATCCCTCCTTAGTAAAAATCCTTTCTTCATCGTACGCTAGTAATAACTGACTTTCAATCAAAAAAAAGATGAAACGTACACGTTTGCATACATTCCATCTTTTTTCATGTTAATTCACACCAGCAAATCGACCATAGCCAACAATATATTGACTCCAGTGCCCAGCCAATTTATCAATTGTAACACCCCGATTTTGCGAGTTTAGCATCCGCCCATCGCCTAAATAAATCCCGACATGGGCGACACCTTTACCATAGCTAAAGAATACTAAATCACCAGCTTTCGCTTCAGATGCGCTAATTTTTGTCGAAGCAGCATATTGTTGTGCAGCTGTACGTGGAATCGTAACGCCGTTTTCTTTAAAGGACCAGCTCGTTAAGCCCGAGCAGTCAAAGCCTGTGGATGGCTTATTTCCGCCCCAAACATACGCTGTACCCATATATTTACTCGCCTCTGCAATAATCCCCTTTGCCGTTGCACTGCCTTCAACTGTTGGCGTTTGCTGATCGGCATCGGTTGTTTTGGCGCCAAAATTCGTATTACCAGCATTGCCGCCTTCAGTGGAAACTGTTGCTGTATTGATTGTTGTGTCTGCAGCCGCTTTTGTATCTGTTGTCTTTGTCGCATCTGCAGTTTCCGTTGTGTCCGTCGCAGTCGCTACGTCCGTATTGTCAGTTGTTACTGTACGCGCTTGTTGCTGTGCCGCTGCGGCTGCCTCCGCTTGCGCTTTTTCAATCGCAGCCTGTTGTTGCTCTTGCATTTTCTTTAATTTCGCCGCTTGTTTTGCGGCTTTTTTTTGCTTTCTCACAAGTTTTTCTTTTTCTTTTTTTGTCGCAATTTTTTCTTTTAATGCCAGTGAAGCTGCCTTATTTTCCGCACGCTTCACCGTCATTTCCTCGTATTGCTGTTGCATCATTTGAAATTGCTGCTCAAGTTCTTTCTCTTTTTTTACTAATGCGGTATGCTGTTTTTTAAAGGTTGATGATTGTGCATGCTGTTCTATACGCATCGATTCATCGGCATCAATAATTTTTTTTACGGACAATGTACGTGTCACAAGGTCTGTAAAGCTATCGGCGCCAAGAAAGGCTTCTACGTATGGACTAAAGGTCGAATCCTGTGCCTGATACGCTTTCATACGCTTGGCAATAATTTGTTGGCGGTCACTTAACTCTTCTTTCGTCACCGCAATATCCGCCTCTGAATCAAGTAATTCTTCTTGCAATGCGTCATACTGCGCGACATATGTATCGAATTGTTGTGTCATCGTCGTCATTTCTTTTTCTAACGCTTTAATTTGTACATCAATTTCTTTTTTATCGGCTGTTAATTGTGTCGACGTTTTGGCGTCACTCGCTACTGGATAGAGCGAGGTTGTCGCTAAAACCGCTGTCAATACGACGGCCATTGTTCGTGTCTTTTTCATCATTCACAACCCCTATCTATCGTTTATCATAGCATAAATGACATACAAAACTAGCTCTTTAAAGTAGCCGTTATGATACAATTTAATTACTATTTTTTCGAAACGAGGTCTTTTTACATGAAATATGCCCTAATTGGTGATATTCATTCGAGTATCGACGATTTACAAGCTGTTTTCCACCAAATTCAAACGATTCCTGATACACCGACCATTATTGGTATGGGCGATTTATACGAATGCAAAATCGGCAAGAAAAAAGTAGCGACATTAACAGCACCACTGCCACTGACTGACGCACAGGAGAATTCGACACAGTTTGAATCAATGCTGACATTTCCGTCAATTCGTGGCAATCAAGAAGAACGTATTATGCGCGCGACCGGACTTTCTTTATATAATCATTTACCGCTTGTCATGCCTATCGATGGCGCTCGTCTCATTCATGGGCATCAATTCGAATGGTCAGTAGATTGGCAGCCGCTCACAACGCATTTACCAGACGATACGCTCGTCTTTTTTGGCCATAGTCACGACTCTGTACTATATCGTAAAAAGAAGCCACAATCTTTTACATTTGGCGAGCCGATTCTACTAGAAAAAAAGAAATACGGTATTAATGTTGGTTCTGTTGTCGATAACCGCGAATGGGTGCTTTATGATTCGAGCGCACGTACTATTACATTTATGAAAGCTTGATTTATCTGCACAGTTTCCATATTATGAAGGTAATGACATGCTTCACATGGGGGTAATTTGGTGGAATGGCAACAACTTGAGTATTTTCAAATGCTCGCAAAAATTCAGCATATGACAAAAGCGGCTGAGAAGTTATCAATCTCACAACCTGCGCTTAGTCGCTCGATTGCGAGATTAGAGGATGAGCTTGGCGTCCCACTATTTGAACGACAAGGACGCTCGATTCATTTAAATCGCTACGGGGAGCTATTTGAGCATCGTGTAGAACGTATTTTAAATGAATATCAATTAGGCTTAAAGGAACTACAACAATTAGTCGATCCAAATCATGGCGAAATTTCTCTTGGCTTCTTACACACACTCGGGACAAATATTGTGCCGGATTTAATTCGTCTTTTCAGAACGAAGCATCCAGATATTCATTTTTCATTGAAGCAAAACTATACACATTTACAATTGAAGCATTTATTATCAGGCGATTTAGATTTATGCTTAATGGCGAAAATGGACGTGCCAAAACCGATTCACTGGACCGAATTATGGCGCGATGAATTATTTGCCATCGTCCCAAGCGACCATCCATTATCCAAGCGTTCAAGCATTACAATTCACGAGCTTGCGAATGAATCCTTTATTTTAATGAAACCTGGCTATGCCTTACGCCTACAAGCAGATCATTTATTCGAGCAAGCAAAGTTTCAGCCGCGTATTACATTTGAAGGCGATGAAGTGTCGACGGTGGCTGGCTTTGTTATTGCAGGTCTTGGTGTTTCGATTTTACCGGATGGCCTTGAAATTAACCAAAAAGGCATTTCAAAGCTTCATATTACAGGCATGAATGCTGAGCGAATTATCGGTATGGCTTGGTCTGAGGGGCGTTATTTGTCCCCTGCGGCAAAAGCGTTCCAACAATTTATTTTTGATTATTTCGATAAACAGCAGCCATCTTAAAAAAAGAGTTCAACTACGATGTAGTTGAACTCTTTTTAGTAAACCTATAATAAAAATAGGTTGACTAAAATGTTCTCTTTCGCTATGATAAAGTCATTCCAAACGAAGGGGTGTCGTTTATGCAACATTATAAATTAAAAATGTGGATTGTTTCCGCACTATTTGCCGCCATTATTGCGATTTTCGCCCAGCTAACGATTCCGTTACCACTAATTCCGATTACCGGCCAAACATTAGCCGTTGGATTAGCGGTCACGATTCTAGGCCTACGCTATGGCACATTATCTGTTGTGTTATACATATTACTTGGCGCTATCGGCTTGCCGGTCTTTAGCGGTATGACTGGAGGCATTGGCATTATTTTAGGGCCAACAGGTGGCTATATTGCTGGCTTTATCGTGCAAGCACTGGCGATGGGACTTTACTTTAAAAAGTTTGGCTATTCAAAAGCACAGGCCATTATCGCTAATATTTTAGGCATGGTTATTACACTTGCCTTTGGGACAGCGTGGCTAAAAGTACTGGCAGATTTAACATGGATGAAAGCCGTACTGTCAGGCACGGTACCATTTATCATTGTAGGCTTACTAAAAGCCGTTATTGCCGGCTGGGTTGGCGCGATTGTACGTGAACGCTTAGTAAAAATCCGTTTGCTTGAAACGAAAACGGTTTAATACAAAAGAGGCTGATACATACGTATACAAACGACCGTTCATATGAGCATAAAAAAAACCGGAATCGCGCTAGAGCGCGGTTCCGGTTTTCCGTTGCGAACGCTAAAAAAG
>NZ_HE578956.1:653833-683828 GCF_000307285.2 Kurthia sp. Dielmo | reverse complement strand
GTATACAAACGACCGTTCATATGAGCATAAAAAAAACCGGAATCGCGCTAGAGCGCGGTTCCGGTTTTCCGTTGCGAACGCTAAAAAAGGAAAATGACGTGTTTTGTCCCAGCCTCGTTTTTCGTTACACTAATTTTAAAAAGAAAAGTGCTAGCGCTAACACCATGAAGGCAATGGTAATGAAACGATAATGCTTTATCCATGCCTCTACTGCTAAAAAGAGCAGCACAACAAAGACGATCCATTCAATCGATTGAGTAATAAGCGGTTTTTCTAAAAACACATCAACAACAATAAAAAGAATAAGTCCCACTAGTAAACTATAGCGTATACCGGTTACCAAGCGAATTCCCCCATTATGTAAAAAAGAGAGCCGTAGTAACGACTCTCTTTTTGATTATTTACTTAAGTGCAAGCGTTGTTGTTTTTCAATCCATGTGTGTAACACTTTAAATAATACCATGACAACAACCGTTAGGATAACACCTTTTAAAATATTAAATGGTAAAATCCCAATTGCGATTGATTTCACTAAAACAGCACCTGTATCAACAGGCATGTTTAGGAAATAGTTGTACATCGGCATAAATACGAAGTAATTTAGTAAGCTCATGCCTACTGCCATTGTTACTGTTCCTGTCACTAAACCGAATGTTAAGCCCTTTCTCGATTTCATACGACGTTGGATGAAGTACACTGGCATGATGAATAATAACGTTGTTACAAAGTTTGCGATATGTCCGACTGGTACACCTGTTGGGCTTCCTTGCATAAACCAATTGATGACATTTTTAAAGAACGCAACGCCAATACCGGCTACGGGTCCTAATGTAACGGTTGCAAGCAATGCTGGCACGTCACTAAAATCAATTTGCAAAAAGGCTGGAAACGGTGGTAGTGGGAATTGGAACAGCATGAGTAATGCTGCGATTGCTGACAGCATCCCAACGGCTGTCATCTTTTGTAATTTCGTGTTTTTCATTTGTCAAAGCACTCCTTCTGTGCGATTCACTTCACAAAAAGGAAAGATGCAGCTTACTTACTTGTAGTTGCCATTTATAAAAGAAAACCCTTATGTGCAGTCGCAACATAAGGGAGAATAAGGCATCGTCAAATAAGCGACCTAATGAGCAAAATTGCTCGTTTAAGTGCTGTACCTTCACCTTCTCCCATCCAGACTATACTGTCGGCTCCAGAGTCTCACTGAATCAGCGTTTTACGGCTCGCGGGCTTTAAACAATACTGTTTATTTACCGCCGGTCGGGAATTACACCCTGCCCCGAAGATGAATCATATTATTATTTTTACACTTTTATCATACATAACAACTTGGAATTTGTAAAGTGCAACTACTTTAAATTCGAGATAATTTTTTTAAGACTTAAACTTTCGGGTATACCTTGCGCGAGGTAATTGAATAAACCCGTTTATTTCAATCAAAAGAAATGACACGATGTGCGAGAACATTCACCAAAAACTGCGCACATAATGATGCTATCTCGACCGAGGCACGCAGCGTGACTTTACAATTACGATTTGCGACAACGAACAGCTCATTGCCGGGCTTGCGGGCGAGATTTTCGGTCAGTGGATGCTAATTGATTATTTAATCGTTGATGAACATTACCGCAAAAAAGGATATGGTGAAACGCTTTTAATAGAAGCGGAAGCGCTGGCTCGGCTTTAAGGAAGTGTATGTACGGCGACATTTCCCACAGACTGGCTCTGAGCATTTTAAAAAAAATTATAAAAAAACACGGGTAGCGATTTTGTCGCTACTCGTGTTTTTATATTTGTTCTAATGGTAAATAGAATATAAATGTCGTGCCTACATCGACCGTACTTTCAACTAAAATACGACCTTTATGTGCTTCGACAATATTACGCGCAATGGCAAGCCCAAGTCCTGTGCCCGCCTTGCCGCGTGTACGTGCTTTATCCGCCTTATAAAAGCGCTCAAAAACATACGGTAAGTCCTCTTTTGGAATTCCTGCCCCGTCATCTTGCACGCGAATACGCGCAAAATTCACTTGTTGGTCAACAAGCACCTTCACATGCCCACCATTTGGCGTGTGGCGAATAGCATTATCGATTAAATTCGTCAGCACCTGCTCAATGCGGTCTTGGTCGACAAGTAGCGTCGCCTCATTCGTAAACGCAGATTCAAACGATACATCAATATTTTTTTCACGACCACGCTGCACAAATTTTTGCGTAATACGCTCAAAGGTTGGATTGATTGGGAAAACATCTTCATATAATGTAATATTCCCTGATTCCATACGTGCTAAGTCCAGTAAATCATTTACAAGACGGCCCATGCGCTGTGATTCATCGTAAATAATACGGATGATTTCCTTTTGCTCTTGCTCATCTTGCACGATGTCATCAACGATTGCCTCTGCATAGCCTTGTAACATCGAAATCGGTGTTCGTAGCTCATGCGATACATTGGCAATAAAATCGGAGCGCAGTTTTTCAAGGCGATGCTCTTCTGTTTGATCACGAATGACCGCTACCGCGCCACGTACCTTATTGCTCGCACTATAAAGAGGACTAATCGAAATGATGTAATACACGCTATCAATTTCAAGCTCCTCTTCTAACTGCTCCTCAAGTTCAAGCACATGGTCAAGCATATGATAGATTTCAATTGGTAGTGGCTTTTCACTATCGCTGCCTTTATTTAGGAACCAATCTTGTAGCAATAGCTCCGCTGGTGGATTGCTTAATAACACAGTACGGTCCTTATTAAACGTAATTACCGCATCGGTCATTGATGTCAAAATGCTTGAGAGTTGTTCTTTCTCCTGATTAATGACTTCAACATGATGTTTTAGCTGACGACCCATTTGGTTAAAGGCTGTGCCAAGCTGCCCAATCTCATCGTTTTGAAAAACGGGCACCTTCGTATCAAATTTCCCCTTCGCTAAATCAAACGCCGCTTCACGCATTTTTCGTAGCGGACGTGTAATACGCGATGATAGGAAGAACGTAAATAGCGTCGTCAAAACGAGCGCAATCGCTGCTGCTAAGAAAACAATTTTTGTCGTCTGCTCGGTCGTACGGTGAATGGCATCTGGACTTTGATAAATATAAATGACGCCATGCTCAGCCGATGTCGTTTCAATTGGATACGCCATCACAATATACGATTCTTTTTTATTTTTTTCAGTCGACGATGGCAGCATCATTTCTTTAATAACCGGTGTCTTTGATGTAAATGCCTTATTTAACTTCGCCGACTGTGTAATTTCATCTCGAATGGCTTGTCGATTTTCACCAGACTGTAGTGAAATGACGACATCACCTTGTTTTTCAGCAACGAGTGCATTCGTTTCGTCACTAATAATATCCGATAAAATACTTTTTGTTTCTTTTACGGAATAGTGGTGGTCGTCCATAATACGCGCGACGACGGCCGCCTCTTGCTTTAAGTTTTTTTCAGCTTGCTGTGTATGGTAGTTGTTTAGAAATTCAAGCATCAGTACTGTAAAAACAAACAGTACAAATGAAACGAGAAGCAATATGGTTCCCCATAGCTTCCCGACAATACTATTCCAAACGTTAATCTTCATCTACAACCTCAAATTTATAGCCAACGCCCCATACTGTAACAATCATCTTCGCTGCACTTTCAGATACGCGATTTAATTTCTCACGTAAACGTTTCACATGCGTATCTACTGTACGAAGATCGCCGAAGAAATCATAATGCCATACTTCTTTTAACAGTTGCTCACGATCAAATACCTTGTCCGGTGCTTTCGCTAAGAAGTATAGTAGCTCATACTCTTTCGGTGTTAAGTTTACTTCGGTACCATCTGCTGTCACGCGGTGCGCATCATGGTCGATAGTTAAATGTTTAAAAACGACTAAATCTTTTGATGAAGCCGTTGTTGAAATTGGCGATGTTGTAGCAGAACGGCGTAAAATCGCTTTAATACGTAACACGACTTCACGTGGGCTAAATGGTTTCACAATGTAATCGTCAGCGCCTGTTTCAAAGCCTTCGACACGGTTTGCTTCTTCCCCTTTAGCTGTCAGTAAAACGATTGGCGTTGTTTGTGTTTCGCGGATTGCGGCACACGCCTCTAAGCCATTCATTTCTGGCATCATAATATCTAACACGATGGCATGATAATCACGGGCTGAAGCCATTTCAACAGCTTGCACACCGTTTTCACCTTCGTCCACCTCATATCCTTCTCGTTCTAAATACATTTTCAATAAACGACGGATTCTATCCTCATCGTCCACGACTAAAATTCTAATTTGCTCTTCCAAGCTGATCCCTCCTAGATTGCGTTACTTCTATTGTACAATTACCCTTTCAAAATGAAAAGAAAATCATCTACTCGGCATAGGAATGCAGCCCTGCAATAATTAAGTTAACCGCAATTAAGTTAAACATAATAATCGCAAAGCCTAAAACCGCTAGCCAAGCTGAGCGTTTCCCTTCCCAACCACGCGATAGGCGTACATGTAAAAAGGCGGCATAATAGAGCCACGTAATGAGCGCCCATACTTCTTTCGGGTCCCATCCCCACATACGACTCCAGGCTTCCTGTGCCCAAATCATCGCAAAAATTAATGCGCCGAGTGTAAAGACCGGAAAACCGATTAATACTGAGCGATAACTTATTTCATCAAGTAGGGGTAATGTCGTTTTTTGAACGAACGGCTGCAATACCGCAGCGAGTCGTTTGCGTAAAAGTATGCGTAGCGCACCATATAGAACGGTCCCAGCAAGCAATGACCAAATGACCGTCGTTAATTTTTTCGCATTAATCCATGCTGGTACTTCAACAAGTGGCTCGAATGCCTCTGTTGTTTGTGCGTCGTATTGATGCATGCCAATAAGCGCTGGCGTATGATACGTAATCGCAGCACTTTCGCCCTCCTTATCAACATATGTATAGCTTGCCTCGTATCCTGTCGCATTGAAATAGCTTGTAATCGCCACAAAGCCGATCACCACAACGAGCGTATACAAGATAAATTCTAGCCAAAAGCGCTCCATCGAACGTTTGGATACATCAATCACCTTTAGTAAATAAATCAGACCACTAAAGGCGCTAATCGCTAATATGGCTTCACCAATCACGGTCGTTAACACATGAATCGTTAGCCAGTAGCTTTTCAGTGCCGGAATAAGCGGTGCTACCTCGCGCGGAAACATACTTGCATAGGCGATAATAATAATCGCAACCGGTAAGGCAATTAATCCAAGCGATGGCACGCGGTACAACGCATATAAAATTAAAAAGGCCCCGACGACACACATGCCAAAAGCCGTCGTAAATTCAAACATATTACTAACAGGGGCATGCCCTGTATAAAGCCAGCGCGTCACAAAATAGCCAACATTTGCGGTAAAGCCAATGATACTTACAACAATGGCGGCTTTTGAAAAGCGCAAATGAGAACGCTTCTCCTGCTCTTTCTTCCCATGAACAGCACCGCCAAACAACAATGTTGCGACTAAATAACAAATAAACGCTGTGAATAATAATGTACTACTAATACTAAGAAGCATCGTTATCGCCTTCCTTTTCGCGCTTGTCATCAAATGAAGGCAGCGCTAATTTTTCAGTTATATCGGCAAGCTCTTTTTTAAATGCATAACCTGCTTTATTCGCATGCGCTGCGAGTAAATAGGCTTCTGGTGTCTGCTTTATCCAAATGCGACGATGACTCATATAAGAGCCAATGATAACGCCCAGCATAAAGATGATCCCCCCAACAATTAAAATGGGCATGGTCACATCCTTACGTACTTTAAGACCTGTAATATCCCGCGTATCTGCTGATTTAAAGACCATTTTATACGCCGTTTCCCCTAAAGGCTCGCTCGTCTTTTGAATTTGCACAAAGCTCGTTTCACCTTGCTTTGTTTCGGCTGTATACATGTTAAATAAAAAGGCCGGGTTATTTGGATTTGGCGATTTGGTTTGTGGGGCACCATCTGCATCAAAGCCATCAAAGTCTGGGTAATAGCCCGCAAGTTCGACACGTGCGCCATTTTTTAATGCATAGCGCTGCTGCGGATTGGCTAAATCAATCGTTACGTCGCCAAGAGATTTACCTGATTTTTTTTCCGTTAATTGAAAGGTCATCGTTTTTAATTCATCGAGGCGATAATCCATTTGATACAGCGCATAGCCATCAAACTTCGCTGGATGATTGACCTGAATGGATGCCTGCTTTAACTCCTGAAGATTTGCAGTATCACCCGCAAGCGTATCCCCTTTATAAATGACCGCCTTCGTTTCGTATTTTTTCGCAACGGAATTCACGGCATTTTCAACACGTTCACCGTCATACGTTTCTAATATAAACGCTTTATTTTCCACGAAATACCCCGCGGCACCTGGTATCGCCGTCGTATCTCCTTCGCGTACCCATAGCTCCTCATCGACATAAAAGCCTGGTACGAGGCGAAGCATGACACCGCTTAAAAAGATCAGTAGCCCGACATGATTAATATACGGGCCGAAACGTGCAAAACGGCCTTTTTCGGCTAATAGCGCGTTATCCTCTAATCGAACGCGGTAGCGCTTCGTTGTTAATACGCGGGCCGCTTCTTCTAGCGTTAGTTGTTCACGTGGTACCTTTAGCGTAAAGCGCTGGCGTTTTAAAAAGTTATCGTGCTTTGTAACACGCTGATTAAACAATGCTTTAAATAATGGCACCCCACGGTCAATACTTGCAATGACAATCGATGCCGCAAGCGCTAACACGAGCGTTTGGAACCACCAGGAATTGTATAAGTCCGCAAAGCCAATCGTATAATAAATCGTCCCAAAGACACCATATGTTTGGGTATAGGCTTCTTTTGGAGATGCAAACGTTGAAGTATCGACAAACAATACTTGCGGCAAAATGGTACCGAGTGACGCCGCAATCAATGTCAACACAATTAACAGCACCCCAAATTTCACATTGGCAAAGAGCGCCCATATTTTATCAATGAGCGTTTTCTTTTTCGTTTTTGAACGAATTACTGCGCCGTCATAGCGCATATCAAGCTCTGTCGTTAAGGGCTTGCCGCAACGCTCACAAAGCTGTGCGCCGTGCGGATTCGTATGCCCACAATCACACTTCATGTCTTCCACCTCTAGTTCGGCTGAATCCTCTTCATATTATTTTTAATCTCTTCATCGGTCATTTCACCGGTAATAATTTTAACGATTTTCCCATGTTCATCAATAAGCATCGTCGTTGGAAGCGGGTCGATATTATACGCCCGCAACACACTTTTTGACGTATCAATCGCTACCGGAAACGTCATCCCGTATTGCTTCATAAATGTTTTCACTGCATAGTCTGACTCCGCAACATTAATAGCCAGTAGGTTGACGCCTTTATCTTTAAACGTTTGGTATTGTTTATCAAATACCGGCATTTCCTTTTTACAGGGCTCACACCACGTACCCCAGAAATTAAGTACAACACCTTGGCCTTTATAATCTGTCAATGTATGCTGCTTCCCATCAACATCTTGTAGTGTAAAATTCGGCGCCGTATCGCCGACTTGTAGTACTGCACGCTCCTCTTTTGTTGCCGCACTATAGACCGTATAAATAATGGCCACCACTAAAATCGCGATGATGCTGCCACGTACCCATGCACGCTTTTTCTTCATCCTCTATCCCTCCCTGACTATCATAACGTTCAATTATGTACAAAAAATGAAGAAAAGCGGATAAAATCGACATTTCGACTTTATCCGCTCGTTTTATTATTTACCGATTTTACCTGTTTGCGCAAGTGCACGAAGTTGTTTTACTTCATGCGGTGTTAATTCACGCCAGTCACCAGCGTTTAAGCCATATGTTGTTAGGAAGCCAAATTGTTCACGTTTTAACTTGCTCACGCGGTAGCCGACTGCCTCGAACATACGACGTACTTGACGGTTACGGCCTTCATGAATAGTTAATGACACGATTGATTTTCCTTTTTTCGCATCTGATGAAATCACGCGTACTTTAGCCGGTGCTGTTTTCCCGTCTTCTAGCATCACACCACGCTCTAATTTACGAATCTCTTCACGTTTAATTAAACCATTGATTGTCGCGATATATGTTTTTTCCACATTGTATTTTGGATGTGTTAACACATTAGCGAATTCGCCATCATTTGTTAAAATAAGCGCGCCAGTCGTATCGAAATCAAGACGTCCTACTGGGAAAATACGTTCATTCACTTGTTTGAATAAATCAACAACTGTATCACGACCACGGTCATCTGTTACAGCTGAGATTGTATTACGTGGTTTATATAATAAGAAGTATACTTTGTCTTCTTGTTCAATTTTCACATTATCAACTTCAACTCGGTCAGTTGGTGTTACTTTCGTGCCTAGCTCGCGGACAACTTTACCGTTGACCTTCACTTGACCATCTAAAATTAATTGTTCTGCTTTACGGCGCGATGCGATACCTGCATGCGCAATTACTTTTTGTAAACGTTCCATTATTAAAAAATCCTCTCAATCGTCTCCCGACGGTATTGTATTGCTTGTACTACTTTACAAGACTTTTCATAAAAAAGCTATTTTGTTTGCGCAAAAGCTTCTTGGAATTTTGACATAAATAAGTCTTGCTCTTCTTCTATATCAAATTCTTCCACTTCAAGCGGTGGTAAATCTTCAATACGATTTAAGCCAAAATAGTTTAAAAACTCAGTCGTTGTGCCGTATAAAATGGCACGACCTGTTCCTTCTACGCGGCCCACTTCTTGAATTAATAGCTTTTGATTCAATGTATGCAGTGGACGCTCACATTTTACGCCGCGTAAATCTTCAATCTCTACACGTGTAATCGGCTGCTTATACGCCACAATTGCTAATACCTCAAGTGCCGCCTGGGATAGACTCTGTGCCGGTGGGTTTTCCACAAGCTTCTCAATTACCTCTGCGTTCGCCGGTTTTGAAATGAGCTGATACGTACCTGCAAGTTCTTTTAACATAATGCCACGCGCTTCGTCGTGATCATAGCGTGCTTTTAATTCACTTAATGCCTCTTGTAGTTCCGTCGGCTCACTATCTGTTAACTGGGCAAGCTGATGTAATGTCAGCCCATCCTCACCAATAACGAACAATAAGCTTTCTATTTTACTCATCAATGTTGTCAAATTGTTCATCGTCGATGTCTTCCTCTCGTAATTGAACAAATAATTGCTCAAAGTTTTGTTGTTGCTCTACCGAAACGATTTGACGCTTCATTAATTCTAATAGCGATAAAAACGTCACAACAAGCGTTTCGCGGTCATCCGATGGAAAAAGCTCATGAAATTCTGCGCGCCCCTGCATCGTACGCAATGCATCGATAACGGTACGCATTTGTTGTTTTACGGTTAACCCTTGTTTTGCGACACGCGTTGCGAGTGGTGCACGCATTTTTTTTCGCTTCAGCATTTTTTGGAAGGCTGCTACCATATCATAGACATTGACCGATAGCTCAAGCTGTAACTGCTCTTCCTCCATATATTGCGACAAATCAGTTGGCGGACGCGTATACATTTGCACGCGCTCTTCCTCGCGTTCTTTTAACTGGAACGCCGCCTCTTTAAATTTACGGTATTCGACTAAGCGGGCAACTAATTCATCACGTGGATCGACTTCATCGACATCTAGCTCGATATCATCAAGCTCTCCTTCATGAATCGGTAGTAGCATTTTACTTTTGATTTCAAGCAATGTTGCGGCCATCACTAAGTATTCGCTCGCCTCATTTAGCTCTAGTACTTGCATCGCTCGTAAATGCTCCATATACTGAGCAGTAATCTGTTTCATTGGTATATCATATATATCAATTTCCAAGCGGTGAATTAAATGTAATAATAAATCCAGAGGACCTTCAAAAGCGTCCAGTTTTACCTCGTAAGACATACACATCATCCTGACAAAAAATAGATTCAATCTAAAGTATAGAGGAAAGGAAGCAAAATGTACAAACGTTCTTTCGTGTTATTTTTAAGTTATTTCAATCGTAATCGTGATTATTTTGAATGTCATGAAGTGTTAGAAGAGCACTGGAAAGAGGTGGCGCCAGGTGTGCGCGATCATGAACTTGTCGGCTTTATCCAACTGGCCACTGGCATGTATCACTGGCGACGGGGCAATTACCGCGGTGCACAGACGATTCTTGCTAAAGCATCACGCCATCTTCGCCTCCATCCGACAAGCAGCTATTACACTGGCATTGATATGGCGACGCTGTTAGCGCAGCTGACACATATCGAGCAGCAAGTACAGCAGCAGGCGCCATTTAAGCCCTTTGCAATTTCTATTGTAGATGCGAAATTACAAGCACAAGTTGCCGCAGCGCCACTTCCTGACTTATCGGAAGACTTCATTCGTGATAAGCATAAGCTCCGCAATCGTGACGACGTGATTTTACAGCGCGCTAAGCGTTTAGCTGCGAAGCACCCGCACTAAAAAAAGAGGCCTCCACTAGTCGGAGACCTCTTTTTCTATGTTGTTAAAGATGGGCATTCTCTTTTGCAATTTTTGTCGCAACATTATCATAATAACGCTGAACAATTTGACAAGGAACTAACTCGCCACATGCTTCCTCTGCCGCTACGGCTTCAAGCATTTGGCGCCCAATCCCTTCCCCGCGGTGAGACGGATCAACTGTAATGTGGCGCACAACCCAGTGCTCTGGTTGTTTCTCAACGCCTACTAAGCCGATATAATCTTCCTCGCATTTCCATAAGTAAAGCTGCCAGTCATCTTCGTTTTCATATATACGAATCGTTTGCTGCAATACCTTGAGATTTTTCTCTTCTGGCATGAAAGAAAGTAGCCCCATCGCTATTTTTTCGAATGCTTTTTTATAACGATATAACATGTTTTTATCCCTCTTCTTTTTTCGCCTCAAACTTCACTTTGACTATCCTACACGAAAAAATCGAACGACGCAACATTTTTTCCAAAAATTAGGAAACCACTACCATTTTAATTCAATATCTAATTGAGCCATATCCTCATAGCTTTCACGTTTCACTGCAAGCTGATGGTTGCCATTTTCGACGAACACAACTGCCGGACGTCCTACGCGATTGTAGTTTGAAGCCATTGAATAGCCATAAGCTCCTGTACAGAAAGTCGCCAAAATATCACCTGTTTGTACTTCTGGTAACTTAATATCTTCAATAATTTTATCGCCCGATTCACATAATTTACCTGCTACTGTATAATTTGTCGTTAATGCGGCATTCATATTATTCGCAATCGCACCCTCATATTTTGCCTCATAAAGTGCTGGACGAATATTATCACTCATACCACCATCAACCGCGATGTATTCACGTACATCTGGCACCGTTTTATGAGAGCCTACTGTGTAAAGTGTCGTGCCCGCATCACCGACTAGTGAACGGCCTGGCTCAATCCAAATTTCTGGTAGCTCAATACCAAAGGCCTCCGCTTCTTTTTTCACGGCTTTAATCATATCATCCACGTAAACGGCTGGTTCAAGCGGTGCATCTTCTGCTGTATAACGGATACCAAAGCCGCCTCCTAAATTTAATACCGTCGCTTCGAACGCGTATTGTTGCTTCCATTCAGCCATTTTATCCACAACCTTTTCCGCTGCTAAGCTAAATGCTTCTGTTTCAAAAATTTGTGAGCCGATATGACAGTGCATGCCTTTTAATTGTAAATACTCATCTTCGTATAATGCTTTGAATGCTTCATCTGCTTGACCATTTGATAAATCAAAGCCAAATTTCGAATCGGCTTGTCCTGTTGTGATGAAATCGTGTGTATGTGCCTCGACACCTGGTGTCACACGAATTAAGACTGCCATTTTTTGTTGGCGCTCGCGTGTTAATTGTTTTAATAGCTCAATTTCATAAAAGTTATCAATCACGATACAGCCGATTTTTGAATCAAGCGCATACGTTAATTCTTCAACACTTTTATTATTGCCATGGAAATGAATCTTTTCTGTTGGGAAGCCTGCTTTTAGCGCTGTGAATAATTCACCGCCTGATACGACATCGACAGATAAGCCTTCCTGTTGTGCTACTTGGTAAATAGCTACAGCTGAAAAAGCTTTTGATGCATAGGCAACTTGCGCTTTGACGTTTTCTTTTTTAAATGTCTCCACAAAACCTCGTGCACGCTCGCGGAAAAGCGCAATATCGTAAATGAATGCTGGTGTGCCGTATTCTTTTGCTAATTCAACCGTATCGACGCCACCAATCGCTAAATGACCTTCTGATGTTACGGTTTGTGTTCCATATAAATGCATATTCATTCTCCCCTAACCACATTGTTGAAATATTCGTAAAAATTATTATACTCAGAACTTTAACATAAAAAAAGGCGTAATTCTAATTTTTTCGAATTTTTATGTAGAACACTGTATAAATGAAAGAAAATTGGTCGTTTCTTCTATTAGTGCGTATTTTTAAAACGTCCTTTGCTAGCAAGTGAAAAAAATTCACCCTTTCCTTACACATATGCTTCATTGAAAATCCTTTATCAGAAATACTTGATAAGCTCAGGAAGCGTCTTTTGGCTACGACATAGTTAAAAATAAGTGCCAAACAATGCCGATATGCATAATAAAAAAGCTTGCGCTATTAATTATCTTGCAGAAAGCAGTCAAGCAAAATTTTTATTCACTATTTTTGCGCATATCATTATTATTTTTGCGCTTATAAAAAAGCCTGTTTTCATGCAAAATGGGTTAAAAAAGGTCGTTTCCGATGCTCTACCGGGTTGTTTTAAGCGACGAACTCGTGCAACTAGCTTGCTCTCTGTCATTTATTTTACACGCGCTAAAATGCGCCATTTTGTAAATTCATTCGTTGATTTCTGGTCAAAAAAAGCCCCAAACAACGTGAAACGGGGTGAAAATCGACCTCTAGCGGATGTTTTTGAGCCGTTTTTGTCAATACTGCGTGCTAAATTATATTAACTATCGCCAGCTTTATCGTATTTATTTGCGTCTACTCGCTATTCAAGCAAATGATTACGCAATATCCAGGCCTATCGACGTAGTGCTGGCACATATTCAAAAATATGTCGTATCGAAAAGACGCTTTCTCGGCTTTTGACGAGTTTTAATTTTTCACAACAAAAAAGCATGTTCACTCGTGAACATGCTGAAAAGATTATGCTTCTTGCCACTGCGCTAATACACGTACTGCAAGCTCTGAGAAATAATTAGCCGCAACGCTTAAAGCATCTTCTGTTAAACGGAATGCGGGATGATGCCAGCCGTGTGGTCCATCGACGCCCATCCAGACGAAAAAGCCTGGAATCGTTTGTTGATAAAAGGCAAAATCTTCGCCCGCAGGATTTGGAATGGCTTCTACTGCTGCATAGCCAATCGCTTCTGCCGCCTCACGTGCAACTGTTTCAAAGCGCACGGCATTATCTACAACTGGTAAGTACGGGAACCACCGGAAATCCGCTTTCGCACCGTAACTTGCGGCAATGCCTTCTGCAAGCGCGCGCATACGTTTACCCGTTGTTTCACGGTCTACTTCTTGGAATGAGCGTACCGTTCCTTCTAATTCAGCTTTTTCCGGAATGACATTCCACGTATTACCGGCTTGGAATTTTGTGACCGATACAACGGTATTACTAAATGGACTTAAGTTACGGCTCACAATTGATTGGAAGCCAGCAACAATTTGCGAAGCAATGACGATGGGGTCAATGGTGTCATTTGGAATACCCGCATGACCACCAATGCCTACTATATCTAATTCAAAACGGTCCACACTCGCCATTAATGAACCTGATTTTACACCAATCGTACCTACTGGTAATTCCGGTTTATTATGCATACCAAAAATCGCGGCAACATTTTGTAGTACACCTTTTTTCACTACGTAATCTGCGCCCTGCGCTACTTCTTCTGCTGGTTGGAAAATAATGCGCACCGTACCTTTTAACTCAGCTACACGCTCTTTTAATAAGAGTGCAGCCCCAAGAATCGATGTCGCGTGAAAATCATGTCCACATGCATGCATGATGCCCTCATTTTTTGATGTGAATGTTACGCCAGATTGCTCCGTAATCGGTAATGCATCAATGTCAGCACGTAAGGCGATTAACGGCCCCGCTTGTGCCCCTTTAATTTCTGCAACGACGCCCGTTTCTAAACCAAAATCAATAATGTCAATGCCCGCTTCTGTTAGCCAATTTGTTAAACGCTTTGTCGTTTCGTACTCATGAAATGACAACTCTGGATGCTCATGTAGCTCTCGACGATATGCCACTAATTTTTGTTGTAAATCCATCATTTGTTCCTTCTTTCTATCTTCTTGTGTTTCATCGTATGCTCGAACGACATGCTTGTCAATATTCAAGTAATCAAAAAAAGCGCCAGGAACATGTCCTAGCGCTTTTTTGCCGATTACTCGGTAATCACTTCTTCAATTAATGCTGGAATGGCTGGTTTGGTATCGACAATTGAAATATTCGCATAGATTTTTTCGATAACTTCTTGTACATCTTCGCGGTTCGCGTAGATTGTTACAAGTGAGTCGCCCTCTTCTACGGCGTCACCCACTTTTTTGTGTAGCATTAACCCAACAGCTAAATCGATTTCAGATTCTTTTGTTGCACGTCCTGCACCAAGTAGCATCGCCGCTGTCCCGATTTCATCCGCCACAATATGACCGATGAAGCCTGCTTGTTTTGCTGGAACTTCTACTTTGTATTTCGCCTGTGGTAATAGTGATGGATCATCTGCTACTGCAGGATTGCCGCCTTGTGCCTTAACAAATTGCTTAAACACGTCTAGCGCCTTACCGTTTGCAATCACTTCTTTTAGCTGTTCACGTGCTTCTTCAAGCGTTGTGGCATGCCCTGCTACAACAACCATTTGAGAGCCAAGTGTTAAGCATAGCTCTGTTAAGTCCTCTGGGCCATTGCCTTGTAATGTTTCAATCGCCTCTTTTACTTCAAGCGCATTACCGATTGCTGCGCCAAGTGGCTGGTCCATATCTGAAATGATGGCCATTGTTTTACGACCGACTGCATTCCCGATTTTCACCATCGCTTTCGCTAATTTAATCGAGTCTTCCTTCGTTTTCATAAACGCACCGTCACCTGTTTTAACGTCTAACACGATTGCGTCAGAACCAGCAGCAATTTTTTTACTCATAATTGAGCTCGCGATTAACGGAATACTTGAAACAGTGCCTGTTACGTCACGTAATGCATACAGTTTTTTATCAGCCGGTGTTAAATTACCTGATTGTCCGATAACAGCTACTTTAATGTCATTTACTTGTTTCGCAAACTGCTCTGTCGTTAATTCCACATGGAAGCCTTCAATTGCTTCTAACTTATCGATTGTACCACCTGTATGACCTAGGCCACGACCACTCATCTTCGCTACCGGAACACCTGTAGCCGCTACTAATGGGCCAAGTACAAGCGTTGTTGTATCGCCCACACCACCTGTCGAGTGCTTATCAACTTTTACACCATCAATGGCAGACAAATCAATTTGGTCACCTGATTCAACCATTGCCATTGTTAAATCAGCACGTTCGCGGTCCGACATATCTTGGAAGTAAATGGCCATTGCTAAGCTACTCACTTGATAATCTGGAATTGTACCATTTGTATAACCTTCAATAAAGAAGCGAATTTCTTCTGTTGTTAATTCATGTCCGTCGCGTTTCTTTTCAATAATATCTACCATGCGCATCGTATAATCCCTCATTTCATCAAGTTAAAATCAAGTTAGTTTAGGTCATTTAAGAAACTGTCACCGTACTGTGGTAGCGAGACGTCGAAGTTATCCGCTACCGTTGCGCCAAGTGACGCGAAAGTATTCATTTTTGGTAATGCTTTTCCGCCATTAACGAAGCGTTTTGAATATGCGATTAATGGCACATATTCACGTGTATGATCCGTCCCTGGGAAGGTTGGGTCATTGCCATGGTCTGCTGTGATTAATAATAAATCATCCTCACCCATTGCCTCTAACACTTCTGGTAAGCGGCGGTCAAACTCTTGTAATGCCTCACCGTAACCAAGTGGGTCGCGGCGGTGACCAAAGTTCGCATCAAAATCGACTAAGTTTAGGAATGATAAGCCATGGAAGTCGCGTTTTACGACATCCACTAATTTATCCATACCGTCCGTGTTGTCTTTTGTACGAATGGCTTCTGTGACACCTTCGCCATTGTAAATATCTGAAATTTTACCAAGTGCGATAACGTCTAAATTGGCATCTTTCAGCTCATTCATTACGGTACGACCAAATGGTTTTAATGCATAATCATGACGATTAGACGTACGTGTAAAGCTTCCTGGCTCACCAACGAATGGACGTGCAATGACACGACCTACTAAAAATTCTGGTTTTTGTGTGAGCTCACGTGCGATTTCACAAATTTTATATAATTCATCTAACGGCACAATATCTTCATGTGCGGCAATTTGCATAACAGGGTCAGCAGATGTATAAACGATTAAGGCACCTGTTTCCATATGCTCCTTCCCGTAATCCTCGATAACCGCTGTACCTGAGTACGGTAAGTTACATAAGATTTTGCGTCCTGTACGCGCTTCCAATTCATCTAATAATTCTTTCGGGAAGCCTTCTGGGTATACTTTAAATGGTTTGTCGATGTTTAGGCCCATGATTTCCCAGTGACCTGTCATCGTATCTTTTCCTACAGATGCTTCTTGCATATAGCCAAAATAAGCCTCTGGTTTATCAACACTTGTCATCCCTTGTAAATCTTCGCGGCCCACTAAGCTACGAATATTCGTATAACCTAAACGTTCCATATTTGGCATATGAAGCCCTTTCATTTCTTCCGCGATGTGCCCTAGTGTATCAGCACCTACATCATTAAAGTTTGCTGCGTCTGGAGCTTCGCCGATTCCGACAGAGTCCATAACGATTAAGTGAATACGTTTAAATGGTTTCATTAGAAGAACCCTCCTATCAATTACTTACATTCTAACAAATTTTCATGAAAAATAAACGTCAGACCTCTGACATTCTAAAAAAAATTACGCACGTGGATGGAACGTCTTATAAACCTCTCGTAGACGTGTTTTACTAATATGTGTATAAATCTGCGTCGTTGAAATATCCGCGTGACCTAACAACTCCTGAACAGCACGTAAATCTGCGCCATTTTCAATCAAATGGGTCGCAAAGGAATGGCGGAAAATATGCGGTGTCATCTTCTCAATACCCACTTTTGATGCGTAACCCTTCAATAGCTTCCAAACACCCTGTCTCGTTAACCTTTTCCCTCGTTGGTTTAAAAATAACGCCTCCGTGCGATTCTCTGGCTTTTCAAGCACAAAGCGCCCCTGGTTTAAGTACGTCTCGCAAGCCGCAATGGCTGATCGACCTAGTGGCACAATGCGCTCCTTTCCACCTTTACCGAAAACGCGCACAAAGCCCATCGTCAAATGCAGGTCCTCACAGTTTAAATCAATACACTCTGAAATCCGCATTCCTGTCGCATACAACAGCTCTAGCATTGCACGGTCGCGTATATTTGCAGGTGGCTTCGCATTTGCAGTCGCATTAATAAGGGCATCTACTTGTTCAATCGTGAGCACTTCCGGCAGCTTCTGCTCAAGCTTCGGGAGCTCAATATGAACGGTTGGGTCATTGGCGCAGCGTTTTTCACGTAATAAAAACTGATGAAATGACCGAATGGCAGAAATATGACGCGAAACAGTACGCGCGGTATTCCCTGCTTCACGCAACTGTTGTAAATGAAGTAAAATATGTACCCGTTCAATATCATCGAAATGCTTTATGTTTTGCACTTCAAAAAGATGCGTAACATAGCTCATTAAATCACGCTCATATGACGTGAGCGTATTGGCCGCAAGCTGTCGCTCCACACGTAAAAAGTGCAAATAATCCGCTACGGCATCTGTTTGTTGTTCCATCTAATCCCTCCAATAAAAAAAGGACAGCATCTGCTATCCTTCCTCTAAGCTATAAACGTATCATGCTGTCCTATCTACTAGCTTATTCAATAGGAAGTTTTATTGTTCATCTTCGTTTGCATGACGTTCATTACAACGCCAGCAAATACCATGAAATGTTAAGCGGTGGTCCTTAACTGTGAAATTCCAGCGTTTTTCAACGACTGCTTCAACATCGTCAAGCAAGTCTTCTTGAATTTCATCAACGGCGCCACATTCGATACAAACAAGGTGGTGATGGAAGTGAGCTGCGCCTTCTTGACGAAGATCATAACGAGAAACTCCGTCACCGAAGTTAATTTTATCGACAATTTTTAGCTCTGTTAAAAGCTCTAATGTACGATATACTGTCGCTAGCCCAATTTCCGGTGCTTTTTCTTTTACGAGTAAATAAACATCCTCAGCGCTGAGGTGGTCTTCTTCGTTTTCTAAAAGCACGCGTACCGTTGCTTCACGTTGCGGCGTCAGTTTATAGCTCGCACCATGTAGTTGTTTTTTAATACGATCAATACGGCTTTCCATATGACGCCCCCCTAAACTGTTCCTATTATACCAATCTCTAAATTATATTTTCAATATGATATAAGTTATTTAAATTAGAATGATTACTAAATTAGAATAATTATAAAATGATTTTCAATTAGTAACTGCTACATGGACTATATTAGCGAAATATCATAAAAAATCAACTATTTTCACTTAAATCGGGAGTTTCTACATAAGAATCATTCTATTTCCTTTGTTGATTGTATAGCCACATGACCGCAATAATCGTTTTCGCATCACAAATCGCACCTTGTGCCATGAGGTTTTGTGCTTCTTCTAATGTAATCGCTGACATTTCAACAAATTCATCGTCATCTAATGCCGCAGGGTTGTCGAGTTTGAAAATATCACGTGCGACAAAAATGTGCACGACCTCGTCACAAAAGCCTGGTGATGTCACAACCTCTTGTAAATACGTTAAGTTTTGCGTGCCGTAGCCTGTTTCTTCCTCAAGCTCGCGTAGCGCACAAACCGTTAAATCCTCACCCGGCTCGATTTTACCTGCTGGAATTTCGACGATTGAGCGATTTAACGCTTTACGGTATTGTTCGACAACAATTAATTTGCCATCCGCTGTAATCGGGATAATCCCAACCGCACCAGGATGTTTGACGATTTCGCGCTTCGCTTGTTCCCCGTCTGGTAATGTTACAGTATCTACTTGTACTTGAATAACGCGGCCACTAAAAATCGGTTCTGTTGCAATCGTTTTTTCTTCAAATTTCATGCTCTTTTTTCTCCTATCATTTTCCTTTTACTGCTATTCATTGTACCATGTTTTAAAAGGAGGCGTTTACTATGCGCACACGAAAATTAGGACAAAGTGAGCTACATATTTCAGAGTTAGGTTTTGGGTGTATGTCGCTGCCATTAGAACGAGCGGAGGCTCAAAAAATAATTGATGTGGCGGTCGATAGCGGCATCAATTATTTCGACACAGCTGACCTCTATAATAAGGGGGAAAATGAACGCATCGTCGGGGACGCGTTAAAAACAAAACGCGCGGATATTTATATTGCCTCAAAAGTTGGCAATGTGTGGAATGCAGATGGAGATGGCTGGCACTGGGATGCGTCGAAGGAGCATATTATTAGTGGCTTAAAGGATAGTTTGACACGTCTACAAACCGATTATCTAGACTTTTACCAGCTTCATGGCGGTACACTCGATGATTCCTTTGAAGAAGTAACAGATGCATTTGAGACGCTAAAAAAAGAAGGGCTGATTCGCGCTTACGGCATTTCATCGATTCGTCCAAATGTGTTAAAAACGTTTTTACCAATGAGTGCGGCGGATGGGGTTATGATGCAGTATAGCGCCCTCGACCGTCGCCCAGAGGAATGGTTTGATTTCATTACAAAGCAAGGTGCTTCTGTCGTGTCACGTGGTACGGTGGCAAAAGGCTTATTAACGAATGAGTGGGCGAAGCGCTTGCAAAAGCATGATGGCTATTTATCGTATTCACAGCAGCAATTAACGGATACACTTGGCCATATCGCTGATGCGTATCCTGACGTCCTATCAGCAGCAATTGGCTATAATTTAGCGCACCCGGCTGTTGCAAGCACGATTGTTGGCGCCTCTAACGTGGCACAACTAACACAAAATATCGATGCGTATCACCGTCTGCCAGCTGATTTTGATTATGCCGCACTAGCAGGTTTAACAAAAAAAGAACTGTATACGACACATCGCGACTAATATGAAAGGATAGCGGTTCGTCACAAAAAAGGTATTACTTTTTTAGACTGCGCTAAAGAGCTGACACAATATAAAAAGTAAAAAAACACTTTCAACGATATACATCTTTGAAGGTGTTTTTTTTAATGGGCAAAACCGATAATCGAACCTTATAAAAGAGTGGAATGAATAGATATGCTTAGTACGGTTTAATACATAGCATCAAAAAAGAGCAAAGAAAAGGCGTTATCATGCGCATACCCCGAACGGCACGCCTACTGATAACGCCATCATTGAGCTATTCTTTCTTAAAAGGCTTTTAAGAATCCAAAATGCGTTTTAATACTTTATTTTTTTGAATTGGTATCGCCAAAGCCGTACTCATCTAATAGTTCAGAAAAGGACATGTTTTTCTCACGTTGCTTTTTCTCTTTTATCGCTTGTTCTTTCGCTGCTTGTTTGGCGGCTTGCTCTTTTTGCTCTAATTCTTTTTTAGCATTTTTTAACTGCGCAAGTAAATCGCCACCAAGTTGATCAGCTAATGTTACTTTATCATCTTGTTGTTTTTTTTGCGCCACCCTGTGCTTGACGCTGTTGTTTTTTTGCCATGAAAATTCCTCCTATAAAAAAACAGCTACCTAAACGGCTCAATATTGAGTTATCAGGTAGCTAGTCAAACAATTATTTTTTATTTTTTTACCAAGTTGTTGGTCAGTTGCTTTATTCATTTGAGACATTACTTGACGTACTTGTTTTTCAGATGGTTTACGACCCATTTGCGTCATCATCATACGAAGCATATCTTCATTGATTGGTGGATTTTCTTTAAGGTATTTCATCATATATTGACGAGCCATAAAGAAACCGCCGACAGCACCCACGATAAGGGCTACAATGATAAGAACGATAGCTAATGCTGTATTCACGTAGTTTCCTCCTCTTTTGCATAAAACGAGATAAATCTCTCCGAAAGTCATTATACAATAAAAACTTTATCGTTACTAGCGTTTGCGGAATTTCATCCTTCGTTCACAATTAAAAAAAGACGAAGACGGCGTTTTCGCCCATCTTCGTCTTCCTTTTCTATTAAAGTGCTTTTACTTTAGAGACAACGTTTTCAACTGTGAATCCGTACTCTTCAATCACTTTTTCACCAGGAGCAGAAGCACCGAATGTATCGATAGCAAGTACATCGCCTTCGAAGCCAACATATTTATGCCAACCGAATGATGCCGCCATTTCGATTGCTAAACGTTTTGTTACTGCTTTTGGTAATACCGCTTCTTTATAAGCGGCATCTTGTGCATCAAAGCGAGCCATATCAGGCATTGAAACAACTTGTGCATCAATTCCTTCTGCAGCTAATGCTTGTTGTGCTTCAACAGCTAAACCTACTTCAGAGCCTGTTGCGATAAGAATCGCATCTGCTACGTCTTTTTTCGCTGGTGATACAACATATGCACCTTTAGCAACGCCTTCGTAGATCGTTTCTTTATCTGCGTCAAGAACTGGTAAGTTTTGACGAGAAAGCACTAATGCTGTTGGTGTTGTTTCAGATTCTAACGCAAGTTTCCACGCTGCTGCTGATTCCGTTGCATCTGCAGGACGGATAACAGAAAGGTTTGGCATTGCGCGTAATGCTGCTAAGTGTTCGATTGGTTCGTGTGTTGGACCATCTTCACCGACAGCGATTGAGTCATGTGTGAATACATATGTTACAGGTAAGCCCATAAGTGCTGATAAACGAATTGCTGGACGTACATAATCAGAGAATACGAAGAATGTACCGCCAAATACGTTTAAGCCACCGTGAAGTGCCATCCCGTTAAGTGCTGCACCCATTGCGAATTCACGTACACCAAACCAGATATTACGGCCTTCTGGTGTTTGTGCTGAGAAATCGCCAGCGCCTTTGATTGTTGTTTTGTTCGAACCTGCAAGGTCAGCAGAACCACCGAAGAATGATGGTACAGCTTTTGCGATAGCATTGATTACTTCACCTGAAGATGAACGTGTCGCTACTGATTTACCAGCTTCGTATACAGGGAAATCTGCATCGAAGTTTTCTGGTAATTTACCAGCGATGGCATTTTCAAATTGCGTCGCAAGTTCTGGGAATTCCGCTTTATAACCTGCAAGTAATTCATTCCATTTTGCTTCTACTTGTGCGCCATTTACTTCAGCTGCTTCGTTGAATGTTGTATATACTTCTTCTGGTACGAAGAAATCTTCGCCATCCCAGCCGTAAGCTGCTTTTGTTAATTTTACTTCGTCCGTGCCTAGTGGTGCACCATGAGAATCTGATTTACCAGATTTGTTTGGAGAACCAAAGCCAATAACTGTTTTGATTTCAATTAAAGTTGGTTGGCCTTTATGTGATTTTGCTTGTTCGATTGCAGTATTGATTGCTTCAACATCTGTACCGTCTTCTACTGAAATGTAGTTCCAGCCATAAGATTTGAAACGATCTGCTGTTTTGTCAGAGAATGATTTATTTAAATCACCATCTAAAGAGATGTCATTTGAATCGTATAAAACGATCAGTTTTTCTAAGTTTAAGTGACCAGCAAGTGACGCTGCTTCTGCAGAAACACCTTCCATTAAATCACCATCGCCACAAAGTGCGAATGTATAGTGATCAACAACATTGTAGTTTGGTTTGTTGTATGTTGCAGCTAAATGTACCTCAGCCATTGCCATACCAACGGCCATTGAGATCCCTTGACCTAATGGACCTGTTGTTGCTTCTACGCCTGCTGTGTGGCGGTATTCTGGGTGACCTGGTGTTTTAGAACCCCATTGGCGGAAGCTTTTGATTTCTTCCATTTCAAGGCCGTAGCCACCTAAGTGAAGAAGGCTGTAAAGTAACATTGAACCATGACCTGCTGATAAAACGAAACGGTCGCGGTTGAACCAAGTTGGGTTTTTAGGGTTATGGTGCATTTGTTTTGTCCAAAGCGTGTAAGCCATTGGTGCTGCACCCATTGGTAAACCTGGGTGACCTGAGTTTGCTTTTTCAATCGCATCGATTGATAAAGTACGAATCGTATTAATTGCTAACTGATCTGCTTGTTGCGTCATTGTAATATAGACATCCTTTCTAAAATAAGCAAAATATTGTACTACCTACAGTCTAGTCAAAATTGGTAAAGAATACAATGATTTTTCAATCAATTGTAAGCGCTATGAAAAAATATTCCAATTTTCAAAATATTACATCACTCAATTTTTTTCTAACTAGGAATTAAAAAACAGCAGACGTCTGACAACGGCTGCTGAATTCATTAGTTAAGACGATTTAATTTTGATTTGATTTCTTGTACTTGTTTTAATTTGTCCGGTGTGACGTCATTCCCTTCTGGGTCCATGACACGAACATTTTCAATTGTACGACGCATATTGCCGCGGAAAGCTTGCAAGTATTCTTGACGAAGTGCTGATTGTTCTTTTGCTTCTTCCTGTGTTAGTGTACCTGCTTTTTTCTTTTTCGCTAATGCATTGATGCGGTTAATTTTTGCTTGTGGTAACATATTTTTTCTTCCCTTCATAACTACTACTACAAAGGTATGAAAAAATTGGTCTAAACGCAAGTATTTCGCCTTTATTTATTTGTTGCGACTTCGATTTGCTCTATGTTGTGGTGGCCATTTGGCACATTTAACTCATCGCCGACATATAGACGGTCCTCGTAAATAGCATTTTCACGCTTCACTGATAAAATCCAATCTTCTCGGTCCATATCGCCTTTATAACGCTCCGCTAATGTCCACAGCGTATCGCCATCTTTGACTTGAATGATGCCAAAATCTGTTGTATCGAAAAGTCCATGTATTGTTAGAAGCATACTCCATACTACAATCGCTGATATACCGGCTGTTGCACCATTTTTCTTCATCCACTTTATCACGAAAATCACCCTTTCGAATATACGTTCGGAATATGTGTTCTTATTTTAAAACGAACAAACATTCGTGTCAACTATTTTTTCGAACTTATGTTTGCATTGTTTGTTCGCATTTGTTATACTCGGAGTACGATAGGTATAGACTAGGTGAGGTGAAAAAAATGAAAAAAGTTTCAAAGAGACAAGAAGACATTTTAGCTTTTATTAAAGAAGAGGTCCGCACAAAAGGGTATCCACCTTCTGTACGTGAAATCGGTGAGGCTGTTGGACTAGCATCTAGTTCAACTGTGCACGGGCATTTAGCTCGTTTAGAAAGTAAGGGATTAATTCGTCGTGACCCAACAAAGCCACGTGCTATTGAGGTATTAGATACAGCGGATGAAGCCGTTAAGAAAAAAGACGTACTCCATGTGCCACTTGTAGGAAAAGTAACGGCTGGTATGCCGATAACTGCAATTGAAAATATTGAGGAGTACTTCCCTATTCCATCGTCTTACGCGACATCAGATGACCATATTTTCATGCTTGAGATTATGGGCGATTCGATGATCGAGGCTGGCATATTAAATGGTGACTATGTTATCGTCAAACAACAATCATCTGCAAATAACGGTGAAATTGTTGTCGCGATGACAGAAGAAAATGAAGCAACAGTAAAACGCTTCTATAAAGAAGAGCACCACTTCCGCTTACAACCTGAAAACGCCACAATGGAGCCAATCATCGTTGAAAAGGTTTCTGTTTTAGGTAAAGTAGTTGGCTTATATCGTACAGTGATGTAACAATCATTTATGATTTCGTCATAAGGAGGAGATTGACATGTCAGTCTCTTCTTTTTTCTTTCGCAAAAAAAGAGGCTAGAATGTCTCCGCCTCTCCCACTCTATGTAGCAGCTAACTTCATCGCAATCATGGCTACGATTAATTGCTCCTCATCACTTACTTCTTCTAATGCGGTTAATCGAATCACATGCGTCACCTCTATCATCATTTTCACACAATTATCCTTCACAAACTCAAAGACTTGTTGTCCTCTGCGGACTTCATACGTCGTCCCGCGAATCGATGCACAATAACCCTCTCGTATGGTTGTCGTATCTAGGATGGTGCCATATGTCGGTAACACGAGCTCATAACCTTTCGCTACTGCCATAAAATGTGGCTGAAAAATTCCGATGAGCTGTTGTTTAGCCGTCATCACTTCATAAATAGCATGATGCGTTCGCTGTCCCTTCATTAAAAACGGATGCTCCTGCTTCAATCGAACCTCCCCAATTTCTTCATTCCCCAAAAACACTTTCACTACCGGCGCTGCCGTTAAACATGTCGTCAATTCAATGCTTCCTCTCACACGATTATTTCTATCTTCTATTATTATATGCTTGTCGCTAACATGCTAGTTAAATACGTCTCCTGCTTATTAAATTATGGTCAATTTGTGACGATATACCAGGACTAAAAATTCCATTTAATTCCTTTTTTAAATGTATTTAAAATCATAATTGTGAAAATAAAAAGATTGAATTATAATGATTTTATCACTATACCACAATTTATAAGGAGGAATTTAGAATTATTCGTTCGAAATTTCTAGTTTCATTAAGTGCGACAGCCGCACTGTTTTGTGCATTATCAACAACTGCTGATGCCAAAACAACAGCAAAGAACGTACCTGTACAATTTTTAGGGATTAATGACCTAAACGGCTACATTGATAGCACGTATACAAATAGTGCAGGAAAAACAATTGGTGGCATGGCTTCTCTTGCTTACAATTTATCAAAAGAAAAACAAGCATTTGCGAAAACAAATAACTTAAAATCAGCCAATACAAACTCAATTTCTGTACATACAGGTGATATTTTAGGTGGTGGTCCTGCCATTTCTAGCTTGCTTCAAGATCATCCAACCATTTCGATTTTAAATGCGATGAATTTCCAACTTGGTGTCATTGGGAATCATGAATTAAATGAAGGTTTAGACGAATTTTTACGCGTGATTCAAGGAAAAAAAGCCACATATGATACACCAAACTATGATCTTGTAAGTCGTTATAAAATTGAAAAAAGTAACACAACCATTTTAGCGGCAAATGTCGTCAATAAAAAGTCGAAAAAAACGATTTCTGGCTTTAAACCATATGAAATTAAAACGATTAATGGTGTAAAAGTTGGTTTTATCGGCGTTGTTGATCCTTATGTACAGCAATTAATTATGCCAACACATACGAAAAATCTTAGCTTCACAGATCCTGCAAAGGCCATTGCGAAATACGATAAGGTACTACGTAAAAAAGGTATCAAGGCCATTGTCGTCTTAGCTCATGCTGGCGCTGAAAATACAGGTACATCGAATCAAACAATCGAAACACAAGCAGCGAAGCCCAACAAAGCACAAGTTGGCGGTTCTGTCACACAAATCATTGATAAATTAGATAAAATCGCACCAAATCATTCTGTTGATATTGTCTTTGGTGGACATAGTCATTCATTCGCTAATGGTATTTATGGTAAAAAGAATATTCGCGTTGTCGAATCATTAGATTATGGTAAATCATACAATGTCGCAACAGGTAAAATTAGCACGACAACAAATGATTTCGTGAAAACGCCAACAGCTACTGTAAAATACAATTACACGCGCTCAAATACAGTAATTAATAAAAATAGTGTCGCAAAAAATGTGAATCACATCGTGCAAAATGCCGCTCAATTAACAGCGACTGTGACACGCGCTAAAATTGCGACATTTGATGCAGAGCGTTTATCAAGCGTCCGTATAGCTAAAATTGGAGGCTCAGCTGTCGGTAATTTAGTAGCTGACTCACAGCTTGCCCTAATGAAAAATTTAGAACGTCATGTCGATTTTGCATTCACAAACTCTGGTGGTGTACGTGACGATTTAGTCGCAACAGTAAAAGATGGGCGAAACATCATTACATGGGAAGCTGCGCAAAAGGTACAACCATTCTCGAACTTCCTATACACTGGACAATTAACAGGGGCTCAAATCACTCAAGTGTTAAATGAGCAATTCTCAGGCGGTCGTGGCTTAGAAGTAGCCGGTCTACACTATACGTACAACGACAAAGAAATCGTTGATGTTTTTGTCGGCGATAAATCAAGCTCAGAAAAAATTGTTGCGAATAAATCGTATACTGTCGTGTTAAATAATTATTTAACAGGCGGTGGCGATAACTTTCCAACATTTACAAAGCTTAAGAACAGTGAAATTATTGGCATCGATACCGATACATTTATCGACTATTTAAAAGCAATGAAAAATGTGCCAACAGCCTATACACCGCGTAGCGTTCAAGTTGAAAAATAGCGTTCTTTCATGTTAAGAAAAAGCAGAAACCTTGTAATAACACGGTTTCTGCTTTTTTCATATTACGTTTTTATCAAACAGTTTCTTTCTTTTAAAATATGGACATTCTACAGCTACATACCTTCAAAACAATGATTCAAATGATAGAATTTCTTTTTTTCTGTAAATCATCATTTAACAGCACAGAAGTTTTGCTATAATTATAAACGGTATTCTTTTACCGAATTCCTATAGGAGGGGTTGCAATGAAACTCGCCCGACTTATCGTACCATGTGTACTAGCGACCGCATTGCTTCAAGGCTGTGCCTCTAGTTCATCAACAAAAGAAACGTCAACAGAAGATAACAAGACGACTTCGAATGCCGCAACGACTTCTACGGAAGATACGAATGCTTCTTTAAAAAATAATAATGTAGCGAATCCAACAGCCTTTTTAACAGAAACTGTAGCAGCAGCGAAAAAAGGCCAGCTTCCAAATGTGCCATTTACAGTTGGTCAAACAACGTATACACAAGTGGAAGAACAATGGGGAAAACCAAACTTATCTTTTTTAAATACAGCGAATTATGTACAATACCGTGTAGCAAAGAAAGAACAAATTGCTTATGGAGTGGGTATTGGACGCGGCCATATTTTATATGAATTACGTGCATTTGTAGCAGATGATGGCAAAACACCATTATCAAGCATTTCTTTTAAGGCAATTAAAAAGCAGTTAGGTCAGCCAACTATTAAAACAAAGCTAGGACCAGACCGTATTTGGAGTTATGCAGCGGGTAATTTCATGTTGAAATTCACCGGCTCAACTAAGGACCATACGTTACATCATATTTCTGTTTACAGTAAAGTTTATGATGATTCGAAGCAATAAAATAATACTTAGACACCATCTGAGTATAAAAAAGCAGGAACGCGACAATCGCTTCCTGCTTTTTGTATTTTTTCAAAAAAAGAGACCGGCGCAAGGCCAGCCTCTTTTCCCGCTTGAAGATGATTGATTCATAGTTAGAATTTGGGGAGTTCATAACGGAATGCAAATATTCATCATTGAAGGGATTCAAGCGATTGAGTATAGGTGAGTTGAAGTATCTATACTTATCTCTCACAATAAAGTTTAAAAAAACAGCCCTTCACCCAGAAGCAGCTGTCATCTACAAAATAATCTGTAGCCAACATCTTCCTATCCTCGTAGGTAAACTAGATGCTTTTGCATACGGCAGGTCTCCTGGCTCATACCTCTCGTCTTCTCGCCCTTCCCGCTATAAAGCAGTGGTTATGCAAGTTTGACCGGTATTTACAGTTGCGGGACAGCGTTTGACTTTCACAAACTTCCCTTTTAAGTAAAATCACTTTGAAGATTTTACACCGCGTGCTGCATATTCGATTTACATTTGTAAGTATACCAAACGTTTACTGATTTCGCAATATTATAATAATTTCTCAATCGCCTTTTTTAACGATTCTGGTTTATCTTTTGACGCAAAGCGCTCGACAACATTCCCTTCACGGTCAACTAAAAATTTCGTGAAGTTCCATTTTACACTTTCGCTACCTAAAAAGCCTTTAGCGGACGATGTCATAAATTTAAATACCGGCTCCGCGTGCTCACCGTTCACATCTGTTAGTTCATGCATTGGAAATGTCACGCCGTAGTCACGACGACAAGCAGCCGCCGCTTCCTGCCCACTGTCTAGTTCCTGCTTAAATTGATTTGATGGAAAACCTAATACGACAAAGCCTTGATCCTTGTACTCTTCATAGAGTTTTTCTAAGCCACCAAATTGTGGTGTGAAGCCGCATTTTGTTGCGGTGTTCACCACTAAAACAACCTGTCCTTTGTATTTCTCAAGTGAATACTGTTCCCCGTTTTCAAGTGTCGCGTTAAAATCATATAAATTTGTCATCACTTCATCCTCCTATTTCGCTAATACTGTTCGTTTTAAATAGCTTGCAACGCGTTCGTAATCTGGATAAATGGTGGATTCATTAATTTCAATTACGTCCAACCATTCCTGTAAATCTGCCTTGACGTCTGACGGTAGAATATACCGAACTTTAATACCGTTTTTCGCTTCCTCTAATAGCACTTCTAGCATATCGATTAGACGTGGATTTAAAATATCCTCATAAACTGCTAAAAAGGCTTCAATCGAACGCACATCATCATTTTCATTTGAAGTACGATAGCGAATTTCCTCGATTTTACGCTCACATTCATTGCGCTCTAATAAGCCGTTAATAATAAAGGCCCCGTGCTGCCGAACGATGCGCGTATTATTTTGAATCGGACGTACGACTAAAATGTCAAGAATATCCATCGGGTTAATATTCGATGTATAATTAACACCCTTTTTACTCATTTCATGGACAAGCTTATGCACCGATGCATGGCTATTAAAGTCCTCAATCATCGTATCTCGTACCGCTAAAACACTTTTTCGCTTCGAGCTCATTCCATTTACTAAAAAATCATCAATAACTTTGTTGAGGCTCGTCAAAATACATTTAATCGCATGTACTTTGATTTTATTTTTGTCATTGTACGATAGCAGTGGCAAGGTTGCGAGCATTTCAGCTTTATC
>NZ_HE578956.1:621957-653656 GCF_000307285.2 Kurthia sp. Dielmo | reverse complement strand
ATCGCTATCATAATACTCAATACCCCGCTCTTCCTCCGCAAACACTAAAAATTCTCCATCCATGTCAGGTTCCATCTCTGTAGCAAAAAATAATGCGATTAACGGGCTACTCGTTAAATCGAGTAAACGCGTCGGTAGTGAGTAATGTTGCATCGATGCAAGCACCTCAAGTCCTCGACTATACTGTGACAATTCCTCTGAGCATTTAATATGCAAATCACGATACATTTTTTCTTCCGACTCTAGCCATTTCTGCTTCCTATAAATACTTGGTGCTAAGCTATAGTTCGAATCACTATGGCCACGGTACATGAAATGATATTCATCAACCTCATACTCATCATACTGACGTGATTCATCAAATAACCGGCTATAAAACGGTGTAATATGCTGTAGCTTCACGAAGATTTCATTTTGATCGTCATCACTATCTAAAATATTACGCAGTGTATGACTTGATTCAAATTCGCCGAGATGATTTAAAATCCACTCCGATTCTTTGCGGTACGCCCTCAGCTGCCATTCATTCGCCTCTTCATGTAAAATCCGCCCATCATATTGCTGCTGCTTCCGATTTTGATTAATAAGCATTTTATTAAAGGCACTCTCATCTTCAATAAACTCGAGCTGATACATCATCGCATTGTACATATAAAGCTTCTTGTGATGCGTGGTCGTGCGGAAAATCATAAATTGAAATACTTTTTTCAAGCGCTGCATAAAGTGACTTTTCAGTGCACGGTTGTCTTGCTCAAAGGCATTTAAGTCGCGGTCTAACTCAATTAGTCGCGATTTTAAATTACGAATGCTTTTTGAAATATCATTAATTTTTCGATTTAAGGAGGACCGTTTTCGACGCGATAATTCCAGCTTATCATGCAATTCCTTTTGCGCGAGCTCCTCTGAAAGAATCGCCTGGTCATCTAATGCCTCTTGCTGCTGTATTTCTAAATTAAAACGTTGTAGCATCCGTTCATTCATACGGTCTAGTGCTTGCTGCTGCTTCGCAATCGTTGTTGATAGCGTCGCATATTCCTGCCTACGCTCTGTGTATAATGCAAATAATTCACGTTGCTTTGTATTGTTATCTGAAATCAGTTGTCGCTGTCCTTCTCGCTCGCGCAAATACACTTCATAGTCCGTTTTAAGTAAGGTAACCGCTTCTAATAAGCGTTCAAAATATAGTTTACTAATCCGTTCGCCACTCTTTGTAAAACGTGATTCAATCCACGCTTTCATCTCCTCAATGGAGGTAGCATCTAGGCCATGTGTGCGTAAATAATCATCGACGCACACGTAATTATTCATATCGAGAAAGCTACCAATATGTTCAAAGTATTTTTCAGTATTCATGTAAACGCCTCCTCGCCCTCATTATATAACGATTGCGTTTTTCATACTTCTAAAAACCATTATTTTGTTGCCCACTTGTGAAATCGACAAATAACTGCGCCGAGGCGGTCAACACACCGCCACGTTTCCACGCAAGGCCAATATCACGTGTACAGTCCATATCTGTTATGGTAAAGCGGTGAATAGGTAATGCCTCTAGCCCAGAGTAATACGGTAAAATACTAATGCCAAGATCCGACGAAATAAGCCCCGCAACGGTCGGCACATCCGTCCCTTGGAACACCATTGTTGGCATAAAGCCCGCTTCACGACACCACTTTACAAATTGCTGTTGCATCAGCTGCTCATCCTTAAACCCGACAAAGTCATACGCCGCAAGCTGTGCTAGTGGCCAGCCATCAGACACAGCGAGCTCATGCGCATTTGCACAATAACCATACAATTGCTCACGCTTTAGCGGCACCCAATTTTCGGCATCAAATGTGTGACTAAAATTAGTAATAAGGCATAAATCAATGTCTCCGCGCTCCAATAAATCAAGCGCCTCCTTCGAGCTACACTGCACTAAATCAAAACTCACTGCCGGATAGACTTGTCGAAAATCACGTAAAATTGTCGGTAGAAGCGTTGTACCAATCGATTGTAAAAATGCTAAACGCACCGTCCCTGTCGATGGATTTTTCATTCCTTGCAGTTGTTTCCTTCCCTGCTCTAGCTCCTTTAAGGCACGCTCGACATACGGTAGAAAAGCTCGGCCGTAGCTACTACTGTCAATCGAGCGTCCCGTACGATTAAATAATAGCACCTCTAGTTCGTCTTCTAGCTTATGAATGGCCTTCGTCAATGCTGGCTGTGATACATGCAGTCGCTCCGCTGCCTTACCATAATGTTTTAATTCCGCTATTTCTTTAAAATAGCGTAGTTGATGCATCTCCATTTCGAGCTCTCCTTTATTAACTAAAAGTTATTAATTTAATAATAACTAAGTATTAGACGTTATGAAAGTGTGGGCGTATCATAAAGAACAAGGAGCTGGCATTATGACATCAAAAATCATGTGGGGCATGCTTATCGGTAGCATGGTCACATTCGCAAATTTATATGGTCCACAAACATTTATTCAGCATTTTACAAACGATTTTCACTTAACATCATCACAGGCAAGTTTGGCGTTGTCGATTTCAACGTTTACGCTCGCCTTTAGTATGTTAATTATGGCCGCCATCTCGAATTCTATCGGCCGCAAAAATATTATGGTCTTTTCATTAATTAGTTCGTCACTACTTTATCTCGTCGTTGGCTTCGCGCCCAATTTCGAAACTTTACTCGGCATTCGCGCCTTGCAAGGCATCGCACTCAGTGGCTTTCCGGCCATCGCCGTTACGTATTTAGCAGAAGAGCTTGCGGCAAAAGAGTTTCCAAAAGTACTTGGCATTTACATTACCGGCAGTGGCTTCGGTGGTTTTTTTGGACGTATTGTTTCTAGTACGATGCTCGATTTAACAAACTGGCATATCGCCATTTGGACACTCGGCGCCCTAACAACGCTCTTGTCCATCGTCTTTATACTTTTAATTGCACCTTCTAAAAACTTTCATAAGACGCGCTTTTCATTCCACAACTGGGGACACGGCTTACTTGAAGCATGTAAAGATGCGAAACTACTGTACTTTTACGGCCTGGGCTTTTTAGCACTTGGTGTATATGTCGCAGTCTTTAACTTCGTCGGCTTCCCGTTAATGGCACATTACGGCCTCAGCCAAACGATTGTTGGCTTCGTCTTTGTCTTTCAGCTACTTGGCTCGATTGGTTCGATGACGGTAGGTCGTTTAAGCGGTCGTTTCACACGTGGGCAAATGCTGCGCGTCAGCCTTGTCGTGACCGCGGTTGGTCTCGCCCTTACGATGATGCCCTCACTCATTAGTATGCTAGCTGGGTTATTCATTATTTCATGTGGTTTCTTTGCGTGGCATAATCTTGTCAGTGGCTGGGTTTCAAGTTCTGCAGCACCGGATGTAAAAGCCTATGCATCTTCCCTTTATTTATTGTTTTACTATATCGGCTCGAGTGTCATCGGTACGTTAGGCGGTCACTTCTATGACCTATACGACTGGAACGGTGCCGCCTTATTACTTATCGGCTGTACCGCACTTGCCTTCGTATTCGTCGTACTTATAAAATTACGCATTAAGCATACAGCTGTAGCCTAAAAATCTCAGACAACATAAAAAGAAAAAGACACGTTCAAGGATTAAAATCTGCTGAAAAATCGTGTCTTTTTCTTTGTCTCACTTTCATGGGTCAGTTCCCATGTATTTGCTTTTTTAACGAATACTAAATTCTACACCAGTGCGGTACGGCCCAATCATTTTTACAAGGCGATACATCCCCGCCGGTAGCGCACCATATGTATGTGCCCAGTCGATGTCTTCGGTAGTATGGCCATGTGCAGGTAATGTAATGGCCAGTAAGATAACCGCAAATGGCCCGGCATCAATCGTGTACCACGTATTCTTTTTAAACACGTCAATTTCATAGCCGACGCCATATACAAGCTCTTCGCTTGTATGATTCATTATTGCTAGTTGGAGTGAATGCGCTGTGACAGAATTTTCTACAAGCTGTAGTGACACATGCGTTTGCTCGAGTAATTGCTGCGGCGCTACTTTTAGATTCATATGATTCATTGTCCCTCCTACTTAAACAGATGAAAGGGGCATGCTCAGTAGAAAAAATCTTTTTCATGCAAACACACCCCTTTATTTTTATTATAAACAAAAAAATCCCACGCGAATGATCGCGTGGGATTTTTTCAAGCATCGATTGAATAAATCGGCTTAGTATGTTTTCATGTATTGCTCGCGTTCCCATGGGTGTACATTCGTACGGAACATATCGAACTCGATTTCTTTTGCTTCTTTGAAGTTGGCATAAATATGTGAGCCAAGTGCATCTTGGACTACTTTATCTGCTGCTAATTCTTTTAGCGCATCATTTAAGCTTTCTGGTAAGTTGCCAATACCTGCTTCAGCGCGTTCCTCAGCATCCATTACATAGATGTTACGGTCTACTGCTGCTGGTGGTGTTAATTTTTGTTCAATACCGTTAAGACCTGCTTCAAGAATTACAGCCATTGCTAAGTATGGGTTCGCCGTTGGGTCAACTGAGCGTACTTCGATACGAGTTGATAAACCACGTGAAGCTGGTACACGAATTAATGGTGAACGGTTTTGACCAGACCAAGCGATGTAACAAGGTGCTTCGTAGCCAGGAACTAAACGTTTGTATGAGTTTACTGTTGGGTTTGTGATTGCTGTGAACCCTTTAACGTGTTTTAATACGCCCGCCATGAATTGCATAGCAGTTTCAGATAATTTCATCTCTGCATTTTCATCGAAGAATGCATTTTCTTTCCCGTTAAATAGGGACACGTTCATGTGCATACCAGAACCGTTGACACCAAATAATGGTTTTGCCATGAATGTGGCATGTAAACCGTGTTTACGTGCAATTGTTTTAACTACTAATTTGAATGTTTGGATGTTATCACAAGCTGTGATGGCATCTGCATATTTAAAGTCGATTTCGTGTTGTCCAGGAGCCACTTCATGGTGAGATGCTTCAATTTCAAAGCCCATTTCTTCTAGTTCAAGAACGATATCACGACGACAGTTTTCACCAAGGTCCGTTGGTGCTAAGTCAAAGTAAGCACCGTGGTCATTTAATTCTAAAGTAGGTTCGCCTTTTTCATCTAGTTTGAATAAGAAGAATTCTGGTTCAGGTCCTAAGTTAAATGATGAGAAGCCCATTTTTTCCATACGAGCTAGGATGCGGCGTAAGTTGTTACGTGGATCCCCTTCAAATGGTGTAAGATCTGCTTTGTATACGTCACAGATAAAGCGACATACAGTCCCTTTCCCAGTTGTCCATGGGAATACGATAAATGTATCAAGGTCTGGATATAAGTACATGTCTGATTCTTCGATACGTACGAAACCTTCGATTGAAGAACCATCGAACATCATTTTATTGTCTAGTGCTTTTTCTAATTGAGATACAGGAATCTCAACGTTTTTAATTGTACCTAGAATATCTGTGAATTGAAGACGGATGAATTTTACTTCTTTTTCTTCAACCAATTTACGAATATCATCTTTTGTATACTTACCCATTGAAAATCAGCTCCTAATTAATTGTTTTACGTATTATTTACAAACTCATTTTTTTAACGTCTAAAAAAACGAGATAAATCACCTTGTCTGAGCGAAGTGCGTTGCATGGTCTGAGCCTGCTGCATTTCCTCACGAAGTATGCGGCGTAAGTCCGCGTCTGTGATGTCTTTTTTATGTTGGTTCGTTACTACAGGTTCGTTCTTTAATGCAAAAACTTTTTTAATCCCTGCCATATTGATGCCTTGGTCAAGTAAATCTTTAATCTCTAATAAGGCATCTACATCATTGAGTGAAAACATGCGGCGATTGCCTTCTGTTCTCGCAGGCTCGATTAACTCATGCTCTTCGTAATAACGAATTTGCCGTGCGGTTAAATCCGTTAACTGCATCACTATACTAATAGGTAGTAGTGGCATCGAGCGTCTTATCTCACGACTCATCTCGCTCACCTCGCCTTTCACAAGTCCTATACTAAACCATGTTAGTTTTCATGTCAATTCTATGTGAGGAAAATTAACATATCATTTTTCGAACAATTCAATCGAATCAGAATATAAGAAAATAAGCGAGCACATCTCCGCATAACTGAGGACGTGCTCGCTTATTATTAGTGCATTTGCTGAACAGCGCTTAAGATGGCTGTTTTCACATGTTCGTATGTTAAACCACCTTGCATATAGACCGTGTACGGAGGACGAATTGGACCATCCGCAGAAAATTCGATACTTGCGCCTTGCACAAATGTACCCGCTGCCATAATGACTTCATCTGTATAACCTGGTAGAAGCGATGGCTCCGGTGCAAACTGTGCATTAACAGGCGAATTTTGTTGGACAGCTTGGCAGAACTGAATCATTTGTTGTGCATTATTAAAAGATACAGACTGAATTAAATCCGTACGCTTCGCATCAAAGCGTGGTTCTGGTGTCATACCGACATGTTCTAAAATCGCTGCTGAGAATACCGCGCCTTTTAACGCTTGTGATACAACATGTGGTGATAGGAAGAAACCTTGATACATATCCGTTAATGTATTTAATGACGGACCCGCTTCTGCACCAATGCCTGGCGTCGTCATACGGTACGCGCATTTCTCAACTAAATCCGCGCGCCCTGCAATATAGCCGCCCACTTTTGCTAAGCCACCACCTGGATTTTTAATTAACGAACCGGCCATTAAATCCGCACCTAATTCTGTTGGCTCTTTGTAGTCAACAAATTCGCCGTAGCAGTTATCAACGAAAATAATGACATCTTCTTTCATTGCACGTACTTGTTGAATCATTTCTGCGACTTCATCAATCGTAAATGAAGGACGTGTTGCATAACCTTTTGAACGCTGAATGGCCACCACTTTTGTTTTTTCTGAAATCGCTGCTCTTACCGCATCAAAATCCACTTTATTTGCTGCATTTAAATCGATATGCTGATAATCAATACCCCAGTCTTTTAGCGAGCCGGTATCTTTGTCGCCACCATCAACGATTGATTGTAATGTATCATACGGTTGCCCTGTAATATACATTAATTCATCACCAGGACGTAATACGCCAAATAATGATAACGTAATCGCATGTGTGCCCGAGATAATTTGTTGACGTACAAGTGCTGACTCTGCACCAAAAACATCCGCATAAACGCGTTCTAAATTGTCACGGCCCTCGTCATCATAGCCATAGCCTGTCGTACCATTAAAATGATTTTCACTTACTTGATTGTTACGAAATGCTGCGAGTACCTTTTGTTGGTTATAAAAAGCAATCTCTTCGATACGCTCAAATTGTGCTGTTATTTTTTGTTCGATTTCTTTTCCTAATTGCTGCGTTTGTGCAGTTAATGTTGATTGGAATGCCATCTAATTCCACTCCTTATTTAAAGTTCTCTTCAATCTTAACAATAAATAACGAATCGTCAAACAAACTTAGTGAAAAACAGACAAGTTTTTGTTACAATTCATTGGATTAAATGAAAGGAGTTGGTCACGCTGGCTTGGGAAGTTTTAAGTATTTTTGGCACAATTGCCTTTGCCATTTCAGGCGCAATTGTTGCAATGGAGGAAGAGTACGATATTTTTGGCGTTTACCTCCTTGGCGTCGTTACCGCTTTTGGTGGCGGTGCCATTCGTAATCTCCTTATCGGTGTCCCTGTATCCGCACTTTGGGAGCAGGAAATGTTTTTTCAAATCGCCCTTGTATCGATTACGATCATGTTTTTATTCCCGCAGCGCCTATTACGTCATTGGCCACTCTGGGGAAACTTTTTTGACGCCATTGGCTTAGCAGCTTTTGCCATCCAAGGCGCTTTATTTGCTGTAAAATTAAATTTACCACTTAGTGCTGCCATCGTTGCCGCTGTGTTAACGGGTGCTGGTGGCGGGATTGTGCGCGACCTATTAGCGAGCCGCAAGCCCACTGTTTTACGGGATGAAGTATACGCCGCCTGGGCGATTTTAATTGGTCTTATTATCGGCTTAAAGCTTGTCACCGATGATATTGGCCTTTATGTATTATTTGTCGTCATGACGGCTTTACGTATTATTTCTTATATACGTCGCTGGCGTCTACCCTTTAAAAAATTACGCAATCCTTAATAAAGTAAAAACAGCTATCTCGCTTCGAGATGGCTGTTTTTTTATTTCCCAAAAAAGGATTAACTGTTTAAACAGTATGCTTTTGGCAATGCTACTAAATAAGGAGGGATGTGATGTATGGAAATTTCGAATGCCTATTCGCATTATTTTTTGCCCATCTCACTTCATAATGTCGATGCGACAGCAATTCAAAATCAACTCATCGAACAGCATTTTTTACTATATGAAAAAGAGACTGCTTCCCTTGTACGCTATGGTGATGAAATAGAAGATAATTTTGAGACACTTAAGCATTATTTTATGCCCTATGTAAGTGAAAAGATTTTTTCTTGCACTCCTGAAAATGGTTTTCAACGTTTTTCAAAAAATAGTCACCTGCATGGTACATTAAATGATTTGCAGCTGTCTTTTTCTATTCCAAGTATCGATGTAATCATATGTCCATTCGCGGTTGCTTTTCTCGTTATTCATGTCTCATATGACGAGGCTTCAAAAGAAGATTTAGCAAAAGCATTTAGACAGTTTAAAGAATTTAAAATTAAGCGTTCTTTTACCATAGAAGAAAAACGCTATACCTCATTTGAACAATTTTTAAAGAAAGAACTTTTTGCACATCTTCCGTATCTCGCAAAAAATGGTGTCTTTCAACGTTTCGAACGTTTTCAAGATGGCGTCTTACTAGCGAATCATTTTATTGCGGCCTCTGCAGAAGCGACGAATGACACACTCTTTCAACTAAACGGCGGTCCAGGTGCCTTTTCACTAAATGAACAACTTGCTCCTTACGTTTCTCCTAGCTATATCAATCGCTATATTGAAGAGGGAGAACTTATTCGCCACAGCCCGACAATTCGCTATATACAGGCGGAAGAAAGTGGTGTTTTTTGGACTTCACTCTCTCCTAAATCGACACCATATGCGTCTTTACGGCGGTATTTTAATGGCCCATTATTTTATCAAGTAGTGATTCATTATTTCCAAAAGATTGTCTTATTATCTTTTTCAAATGCTTATGCGAAAATCGACTGGAAAAAAGATGCCGCTTTTATTCGTTCACTTATGAAAAAGATGACCCTTTTTGAAGCGCAATATGATTTCCGTGATATATCTGCTTTAAGTGAAGAAAAAAATGTAACTTTATTATTACGACAAGCGCTTGATTTACAACGGATTTACGATGAAGCCTTTCATTCCTTGCAACATCTTTACTCGACACAAGAACATTTGTCTGATATCAAGCAAAATAATTTGCTCTTTTTCTTAACAATGTCCACCGTAATATCCGGAGCATTTGGCATGAATTTAGTCATTGATGAATTAAAAGATGGCGTAACATTTTCTAAACTCGCCGCACTTACGTTTACAGAAGTATTTGTTTTAATTGTGACACTCATTAGCGTCGTAGTAGCAGTATTTTTCAGTCTATATACCGTTAGCCAACTTATGTATCAAACATATCAAAAGAAACAACGTCAAAAAAATAATGATTAAAGGAGTATTTATATGACAAACAAAGATTATATGAAGCAAGCACCTGCACAAACACAATCACGTCAACCAGGAATGGAACAACAAATGCACCCTGAACCAGTACAGCCTTTTGATTATCAAGGTGCGCAGAAACTAAAAGATAAAGTCGCCATTATTACGGGTGGTGATTCCGGTATTGGCCGCGCTGTTGCAATGGCATTCGCATGTGAAGGCGCCGATATTGCGCTAAATTATTTACCAGAAGAACAGCAAGAGGCAGAAAAGGTAGCCGCTTTTGCAAAAGAACAAGGGCGTGACGTCTTATTACTTCCTGCTGATTTAACCGAACCACAGCAGTGCGAACAACTCGTGGAGAAAACCATTGCTCATTTTGGTCAATTAAATATTGTTGTCAATAACGCAGGGATTCAATTTCCTGTAGAAGAATTTACAGATATTACGAATGATCAATGGAAACGTACATTTGAGACAAATGTAGATCCAATGTTTTATTTAACTAAAGCTGCTGTTCCTCATCTACAAGAAGGGGACACGATTATTTCAACAACGTCTATCAATGCCTATAAAGGCCACGCGATTTTAATTGATTATACCGCTACGAAAGGCGCGATTGTCGGCTTTACTCGTAGCTTAGCACAAAGTCTCGCACCAAAAGGCATTCGCGTGAACATGGTCGCACCTGGCCCTATTTGGACACCACTTATTCCAGCAACTTTCGATGAACAGCAAGTAAAAGAATTTGGTCAAGATGCGCCGCTCGGTCGTCCTGGACAACCCGAAGAACTTGTAGGAGCCTATGTTTTACTTGCATCTTCTGAAGGAAGTTATATGACGGGGCAATGCATTCACGTAAATGGTGGCGCGATTATGCATTCATAGCTTTAAATATGAACACAGCCGTCCGTTGTTGTTCTTAAATAAAATCGTCAATCTCCATTCAATGAGGGCGTTATCAGCGGGCCTGCTCCTGATAACGCTTTTTTTAATTTGTTAAACAAGTTCATTTTTTCCCTATTTAAAAAACACTTCCAATGGCTTTCGCCTTGAAAGTGTTTTTAAGTAGGTCTTAGGTTTTTATTTAGGTGCAACATCCACCTCTTTTTAGTTAAAAGCGACTTTTGGCTTCGCCTTTATTTAAACCATTTTGAAAGCTTGCCTCTGTTTTTTCCGTTACTTCCTCTAATGTATGACCATCTAATAATTCAATTAACACCATACCCTCCGGTGTAAAATCAAATACCGCTAAATCGGTAATTAAACGGCTAATGACCTGCTGCCCTGTTAGTGGCAAGGTACATGTCTTTTTCACTTTCGATTCCCCATGCTTATTCACATGCTCCATAATAACGATGACACGCTTTGCACCAACGACTAAATCCATTGCACCGCCCATGCCTTTGACCATCTTGCCAGGAATCATCCAGTTTGCTAGGTCTCCTCGCTCTGACACTTCCATACCGCCAAGAATCGCTAAATCGATATGACCACCGCGAATCATTGAGAATGACGTCGCACTATCAAAATACGACGCCCCTTTTGCCGCGGTAATCGTTTCTTTACCAGCATTGATTAAATCCGCATCCTCTGTGCCTTCTACTGGGTACGGTCCAATACCAAGCATACCGTTTTCAGACTGTAATAATACGTCGACACCTTCAGGGAGTGCATCCGCCACAAGCGTTGGCATGCCGATTCCTAAGTTAATATTCATCCCATCCTGAACCTCTTTTACTGCGCGCTGTACAATGACTTCACGAGCTGCCATTACGCTTCGCCTCCTTTTGAACGTACCGTACGTTTTTCGATGCGTTTTTCATAGTCTGTCCCTTTAAGCACATGCTGCACAAAAACAGCTGGTGTATGGATAGCATCTGGTGCTAATGTGCCGAGTTCAACAATTTCCTCAACTTCTGCAATCGTTACTTTTCCAGCCATCGCACATAACGGATTAAAGTTTTGTGCCGTATGACGATAGACGATATTGCCATAGCGGTCTGCTTGATAGCCTTTGACAAACGCGAAGTCCGCGATAATGCCCTGCTCTAATAAATAATCCGTGCCATCAAAATTACGCACTTCCTTACCTTCTGCAATTGGTGTCCCCGCTCCTGCCGCTGTATAAAACGCTGGAATTCCTGATCCACCTGCACGTAGACGCTCCGCTAATGTTCCTTGTGGTGTGAGCTCTACCTCGATTTCACCATTTAAAAACTGCTGTTCAAACGTTTTATTTTCACCGACATACGATGCGACGATTTTTTTGATCTGCTTTTCTTTTAATAGCAAGCCAAGTCCCCAATCATCGACACCACAGTTATTACTATAAATCGTTAAATCTTTCGTACCCTGTTTCACAAGCGCTAAAATTAATTTTTCAGGAATCCCACTTAATCCAAACCCACCAACAGCAATTGATGCACCATCTGGAATTTGCTTGACGATTTCTTCAAAAGATTGTTTTACTTTATCCATGCTCTTACTCCCCCTGTTCAATGTGTAGTTTTTTTAGCTTTTGATACAATGTTGTGCGATGAATGCCTAAGGCTTCTGCGGCTTTCACCTTATTGCCACCATGCTCTTTTAGTACTTGAATAATTAAATCACGCTCATGCGTATGTAGCGTGTCCTTCATATGAGAAGATTGCTGTAGTAAATTATTTTGATGCATTTGATCATAAACATTATAAATTTTCGTAATTTCCTCAAACATTAAAAAGCCAATAGCGCCGATTGTGACGCCTTTTTGAATAAGCGGTAGTCGGTGGACTCGCATCTCCTGACCATTGATGAGTTGCTGCTGGTTACGCTCTGCGATGCCCGTTTTCACAACGACATGCATTTGCGTATTTTCAATAATTTCCGTCACATGACGCCCAATGGCATTGGCATGCGGCACACCGGTAAAACGGCTATAGGCATCATTAAATTCGACGATTACCCCGTTGCTGTCTACGACGACGATGCCCTCATAAGCATGCTGCAGCGTCATCGCAAAGGCACGCTTCTCTAACCCATAGCGCTCCATAAAGTCCTTCATTAAGACGTGCATGACGTCCTTTGTTAAAAGACCAATTTGCTGATGCTGATGATTTTCAACAACGACTGGAAAGGCTTGCTCCAATGATACTTTCTCAATCCCTATCGTCTGAACCGGCTGCATAATATCTGACACTAAGCGCTCTAGTTCATCGATATGCGCTAGTATTTGCTCACTTTCTAAAATTCCGACGACGCGACCTCGTTCTACAATGACGACAACGTGAACTTTTTGACTTGAAAAATAACGTGCCGCCTGGCGTAGCGTTGTCGTATGAGCAAGCTGATACGACAGCGGCTGCATATAACTCGCCCATTGTATGTCCATAAACCTCCTCCTACTGTGCCGTATAGCCACCATCAATAATAATTGCTTGCCCCGTCATTCCTTTCGCACTATCGGATGCTAAGAAGAACGCCGTATCCGCAATCTCACTTAAATCAATTAATCGTTTTTGTGGAATAAGTGGATATAATATATCCTCTAGCACCGCTTCACGGCTAATGCCACGCGTTTTTGCTAGATCATCAAATTGATTACGCACAAGCTCTGTATCCGCATAGCCTGGACAAATTGCATTGACTGTAATGCCATGTGCTGCCGTTTCAAGTGCCGCCACCTTCGTGAAGCCAATGACACCATGCTTCGCCGAATTGTATGCCGCCTTACCCGCAAAGCCAATCACGCCATTAATCGACGACATATTCAAAATGCGACCAGACTGCTGTTTTTTCATATGTGGTAAAACATGCTTTGTCATAACAAATGGTGCCACAAGCATGACATCAATTAGCAATTGAAACTTCTCTGTCGGAAATTCTTCAATCATCGCTACATGTTGTAAACCAGCATTATTAATGAGCACATCAATGCGCCCAAACTCAGACATTACTTGCGCGACCATATCTTTAATTTTTTCTTCATTCGTGACATCACACACAATACCAATTGCGTGCTCACCTAATTTTTTTGCTGCCGCAGCTACTTCTTCGTGTAAATCCACTAACACAACTTTATCTCCCGCTGTGTAAAACTTTTGTGCTAGCTCATAGCCAATCCCCTGAGCGCCACCTGTAATAATTACAACGCGTTCTGTCATCTTATGCATCTCCCTTGTCATTTCGATCCTCTAGTAAAAAGCGCATTAACAATTTTTCACGCTTCGTTGCCACATCATTCATTTCCGCTTCGTTCCATTCATAGTACCCTCGACCACTACGCACACCGACATGCCCGTATGAAACGAGCTCATTTAACCCAGCACCTGCTGCTTTAAGCGTCGATAAATCATCAAATAAATAATCTGAAATATCTTTGAAAATATCTAAGCCACCAAAATCTGCACTCATTAAAGGCCCGGTAATCGGTAAGCGGCGACCGATACTATACGTAACAGCCGCATCAATATCCTCTTTTGTCGCAACACCTGCATCATACAATGCCTGCGCTTCGCGGAATAAGGCGAACTGTAGGCGGTTGCCAATAAAACCTGGCACCTCTTGACGTACAACAATCGCTTTTTTATCAATTCCTTCAATCCATTCCTTCGTACGTAAGACTGTCGCCTCGACTGTTTCTGCTCCTGGCACAATTTCCACAAGGGGAATTAAATGTGCTGGATTCCAAAAGTGCGTCACGATAAAGCGTTCCGGATGCTGACTACCAAGCGCTAAATCACTTGGCTTTAGACCAGACGTATTGCTCGCAATAATGACATCTGACGACACAAGCGACTCGATTTTTTGATAGAGCTCATGCTTCATCGTTAATTTTTCTGGAATGGCTTCAACGATAAAGGTTGTATCCGCCAGTGCCTGCTCTAAATCATCGTGATACGAAATTAATGGTGTAATGTCTGATGTTGCTTGAAGTAAGCCCTCCTCGACCATGCGCTCAGCCTTCTCTGCAATACCCTGCTGTGCACGCGTTAGCTCCTCTGCTGAAATACCGTATAATACGACTGGCTGTTTCGCCCAAGCTATCGCTAGCGCAATCGAATGCCCCATTGTGCCTGTCCCAATGACTGTTACGTGTTCTGTCATGTAAATTCCTCCTAAATACCAAGTCCAAGTGAGAATAAAATAATCGCTAAAATAAGACCGATAATCGGTACAATGACGGTCACCGCAGCCATTGCTGGATACGCATCTTTATACTCTTCATTCGCAATCGAGCGAATCGTCGTTACGACGTAGCCGCCTTGCGGTAATGTATCAAGTGAACCAGATGAAATCGCAATCGTTCGGTGAAGTGCATCCGCATTGACACCCATATCTAAATAATGTGGTGCAAGCAGTGGTAGCGCTATCGTTTGACCACCTGAAGAGGAGCCTGTTAGACCAGCAATCACTGCGACCGCAATGGCACCACCAATTAATGGACTACCTGGAATATTTGTCATTAGATCAACTGCTGACTGGAATGAATCCGTCACCTTTACAACGCCGCCAAATCCAACTACTGCGGCCGTATTCGCAATCGCAATAATGGCCCCCATTGTTCCTTCTGATAATGCGTTACTAATATTTTGGAAATACTTACGATTAATTAAATACGTCGCAACAATGCCACTCGTTAATGCAATAATTAATGCCGATGTGCCTAATTTATCATGGAACACAAACGATAAAATCAATACAATCGCAAGTGGAATCATGCTCATTAATGGATTCGGTAGCGCGCGTGAGGCATCATTAACGGGGTCACTAGCTCGTCCAACAAAGCCTTCACCCTTCGCAACCGCTTTCAAAACTAAATGCTTAATCCAAATGTAACCACCAACTGCCATAAAGATTGCAACAATAATGCTGACCTCCCAGCCTGCATATGGTGATGTGCCTAAATATTCAATCGGAATCCAGTTTTGAATTTCCGGTGAACCCGCTGACGTCATCGTAAATGTAACCGACCCTAGCGCAATAACCCCCGGGATGAATCGACGTGGATAATTGGCTTGACGGAATAAACTAACCGCCATCGGATACACTGAGAAAGCAACGACGAATAAGCTGACGCCGCCATACGTTAAAATCGCACAAGCTGCGACAATAGCTAAAATGGCTTTTTTAACGCCTAGCTTCTCAACAACCCATTTCGCTACTGCATCTGCAGCACCACTATCTTCCATCACCTTACCGAAAATAGCCCCTGCTAAGAACATTAAGTACCATGAACCTACAAATCCGGTAAACCCACTCATATAATTACTAACAAAGTTTGGATCTCCCTCTTTTACTAACTGTGGAAAGAGAGGAATACCATTTAATAACGCCACAAATAATGCCGTTAATGGCGCAGAAATTAATAAATTCACACCGCGCACTGTTAAATAAATAAGAAGTAACAGCCCGCCTACCATACCAATCATGCCAATCATCGATACACCCGCTCCCTTTAACAAACTATTTTTCAAAAAATTTACATTCAGTGAAGCAACAATCCTGTTAAATAAAGCGTTGCTCTCTGTCTTTATTTGTATACAGCGATTGTAGTGTATCAACTATAAAAACACAATATATTCTCGAAAAAACATCTTTTTTTAAAAATAAACATCAAATTTGTATATTTTATCATACAAATATGTAGTTTTTATCTACACTACTATTTCCTTTTTTACCATTTTAAAACATAAAAAAGGGATAATACGATTGTGAGCCCTAAATATCTAAGACAATATCAAAGTAAAAAGACACTTAGAGATGTATCATTTATAGTTACAAGAGTGAAAGGCCCCTCTGAAAAGCAATCAGATGAAGTGACATCGCACAAGTATGAACAAGCGGAAAAAAATGGCGTTATCAGGAGCATGTCCCTCAAAGGCACGCTTGCTGATAACGCCATTTTATCTTGAAGTGTTTTGAGAACGACAAATAAGGTTGTCGTTCAAACCGTTAACAATACATCAACTACGATAATCATACGTGAATTTTGGCAAAGTTAAACCACCTTTCTCCAGTTGTATACCGAAAAAAGATGGTTAAACAAGAATTTGACGGCGACTCCTAAGGGGCCCCCAGGAAAGCGTCCGTCAAATTCCATTGAAGAATATTGGCCTTTTCTTTGTCTCATTTTCGTGGATCAACGCGATTAACCATTCCTTCTACATGACCTAAAGGAAAATTAGAATTCTAATTCGCCTTCCCAAGCGCTCATGCCGCCTTCCATGTTTGTCACATCAAAGCCTTCGCTATCTAAGTAAGACGCTGCTGTAAAGCTACGACCACCTGCATGACATACGATAATGTATGGTGTTTCTTTATTTAATTCGCCTTGACGATCTGCAATTTGACCTAGTGGAATGTGAATTGCACCTGGGATTACACCATTTGCTACTTCATCATCTTCACGTACATCGATTACATTTAATGCTTCATTTGCATCGAATTTGTCTAATACTTCATTGGCTGTAATGTTTTTTAATGCCATTGTTAATATCCCCCTTTAATTGATTCGTCTTAACTATACAAAAAAAGCCGATACCCCGCAAGGTAATCGGCTTAATTTTATTCTTCCGTTAACTCAACAGACTTCGCTGGTGCGAATGTTGAAATCGCATGCTTATAAATTAAATTTTGTTTTCCCTCTGCTTCTAAAAGTACAGTAAAGTTATCGTATGAACGAATTGTACCTTTCAGTTGGAATCCATTTAATAAAAATACGGTAACGAATACCCCATTTTTACGCAGCTGATTTAAATATGTGTCTTGTAAATTCGCTGGCTTCATGAACTGACATCCCCCTCATCTTCCAATTAATCTATTCTACACAATAGGTATACCCCTATTTATTGGAAAATATCCTTAAAAACCGCTTCTTTTGCAGAAAAAGAATCATACCACGTAATATCCATTTTATTGCGGAAGTAGGTCAATTGTCGTTTAGCATAACGACGAGAGTTTTGTTTTAAGTTTTCAATCGCCTGCTCAAATGTTTCGCGGCCATCAAAATAGTCATACAGTTCCTTATAACCAATCGCGCGAATTGCCTGTACATCGCGAATATCGCGGTCATATAAGCCACGCACCTCATCGACAAGCCCTTGCTCTAGCATCATATCTACACGTAAGTTAATACGCTCATACAATTTTTCACGGTCCATATTAAGGCCGATAATTAAATGATGATATAATGCCTTTTCCCCTTGATGCTGTGCGTCATTCGATTTTTTGACATCGCTATGCTCAGCCATTTCTAGCGCACGAATGACACGACGTGTATTATTCGGATGAATCGTTTTCGCTGTCTCAGGATCTACTGCAGCAAGGCGCGCATGCATTGCCTCAGGTCCTACTTGTTCAAGCGCTGTGTAATACGCCTCACGTACGCCTTCATCGATCTTTTCTTCCGTAAAACGAAAATCATATAGCACTGCTTGCACATATAAGCCTGTACCACCAACGATAATTGGCATTTTACCGCGCGCTTGAATTTCTGTAATTTTTTCACGTACAGCCTGTTGATAATCTGCAACAGAAAAACTATCTGTCGGCTCTAAAATATCGAGTAAATGATGCGGCACGCCGTCCATTTCCTCTGGCGTAATCTTTGCGGTACCGATATTTAAATCGCGGTATACTTGCATCGAATCGCCATTAATAATTTCTCCATCGAGCTTTTTAGCAAGCTCGATGCTTAGTGCAGTTTTGCCGACTGCCGTTGGTCCGACAATCGCAATCACATCATAGTTGTTGTTCATAAATCTTTTTCTCCAGCCATTTCAAAATCGTTTGATAGATTAGTTGATTATTTGTTTCGTTTAAAATTTCATGTCGCATACCATCAAAAAGATGCACGCTTAGCTTTGAAATGCCCGCATCATAATATTGACGCGCCACTTTCCAAACGCCTTTGCCATAACCACCAATCGGATCATCACTCCCGCTAATGAGGAGCATAGGCAAGTCCTTACGAATTTTCGCGACTTCTGTTGGACGAGATGCCACTTCAAAGCCTTCCATAAAATCCGCATAAAACTGATTTGTTGACGTATAGTTGCAATACGGATCTTTTAAATAGGCCGCGACTTGCGCCCGATCCGTTGACAACCAGTCCTTGGGTGTTTCGGCATTTTTTATTTTACGATTATTACTTGAGCCGCCTAATCGGTCAATTAGCTTAGCCTCGGTCGCTTCTCCGTCTCGCTTCGCTAAACGTTTCGCCAGTTGCGCAGCTACTTGATGAATTGGTGAATGCACAAGCGTCCCCATAATGATTACCTTTTGAATCGTATCACTATACAGTTCAATAAAACGACGTGTTACAATCGAGCCCATACTATGCCCTAATAATATCGGCTTTGGCAAATCGTAGCGTGTACGCAACGTCATCATGACGAAATGCACGTCTTCGACTACTTTATTAAAGCCATCTGTTGGGCCATAATAACCGAGCGGTGTATGATTGAGTTCTGCATTTTTCCCATGTCCTCGGTGTGAATGCAAGCCCACGACATAGCCATTTGAAGCGATATAACGCGCAAAATCATCATAACGTCCATGATACTCTGACATCCCATGCAGAATATGCAGATAGCCCTTTTGCTCACCATCTGGCATATATACAGCGGTTGCTAATTGATAGCCATCCGGTGTTGTCAAAATAAATTCTTCTTTACGCATACGTGCCATCCTTTGCAAAATGTGCGGCATCATGTAGTAACTCTTCTACTTCTAAACGATAACGCTCTTTTTCCGCTTCACTATAATGTAGTAAATCGGCCATCAATTGTTGGACACCGTCTTTGTAGTTGTGCACGCTATCAATATTGAAGAACATACGACCTGTACGACGTACAAGTACATCAGACGGGCGATACGCAAATTCATGCTCCACTGCATACACGACCTCTGCATAAATATCTGCTGGCAATCCAAACGTATCCTCCGGCATTGCAGCGATAATTTTAAATAATTTGCTGACATTCGCACCGTATTTTTCGACTAAATGGCGCGCCTGCTTCGTTTCAAGACCTAATCCCTCACCATCTGCTGTTCGTTTTGCAACAAATGATTCAAACGTTTCTGGCGTTAAGCCCTCTGCACCTGCTAATGGTAAATGCTGCGTTTGACACGCTGCATAATGCTTAAACTGCTTACGCTTCGCTAAACGGTCAACAATGTCCTTTGCCATATGACGATAACCTGTCAGTTTACCACCCGCAATCGTTAGTAGACCCGTTGGCGCCTCCCAAATTTCATCTTTACGTGAAATTTCAGAAGGGTCCTTACCATCTTCATAAATTAATGGACGTACCCCTGCCCAGCAAGATTCCACGTCTTTTTGTGTCACATGAACATCTGGGAACATATAATGAATCGTATCTAAAATATACGTAATGTCCTCTTGCTCAGCTATAGGCTTTTTCGGATCCTCATCATAAAATGTATCCGTTGTCCCAATATATGCCTTGCCCTCACGTGGAATCGCAAATACCATACGGCCATCTGGTGTATCAAAATATACCGATTGATGGAGTGGGAATACGGATTGATCAATGACAATATGAACTCCTTTTGTCATACGAAGCTTTTTATTATTTGATACGACGTCTTTTTCACGAACTTTATCCGTCCATGGACCCGTTGCATTAATAACCGACAATGCTTCAATATCAATTGTACGTCCTGACACTTCATCTTTCACTCTCGCACCAGCTACACGCCCATTTTTATATGTGAACTCTTCCATTTTTGCATAGTTTAAGCAAATCGCTCCAAGCTCTACCGCTTTTTTCATTACTTCAATCGTCAAGCGTGCATCATCCGTACGGTATTCCACGTACAGACCGCCGCCTTGTAGACCATCTGTTTTCAAAAGAGGCTCTTTCGTTAATGTTTCATCCGGTGACAACATGACGCGGCGTTCTTCTTTTTTCACTTGCGCTAATGTATCATACACTTTTAACCCAATCGATGTAGACAACGGACCAAATGTGCCCCCTTTATAAAAAGGTAGCAGCATACCAAGTGGTGTCGTAATATGTGGCCCATTTTCATACACAATCGCGCGTTCACGCCCTGTTTCTGCGACAACATCAATTTGTAATTGTTTTAAATAACGTAGTCCGCCGTGGACAAGCTTTGTTGAGCGGCTTGATGTCCCTGCCGCAAAATCCTGCATTTCCACAAGCGCTACTGAAAAGCCGCGTGATACGGCATCTAATGCAATTCCTGCACCTGTAATTCCACCACCAATAACGAGTAAGTCAAATGAATATTTTTCGAGTGTTTCAATCGTTTCTTGACGCTTTTTAGCTGAAAACATGAAATTCTCTCCCTTCAAATTTACATAACACGTTTAAACATTTTTTCAATTTCATACGTTCTAAAATGCACGACTACCGGACGACCATGTGGACATGTAAATGGATTCACACATTTTTTCAAATCGACTAATAAACGTTCCATTTGCTGTTTATCTAAGTAGTGATTCGCTTTAATCGACTTTTTACAGCTCATCATAATCGCTGCTGCTTCGCGAAGTTTTTTAATATCGGTTTTTCGCACAGTCAGCACTTGTTCGATAAGCTCTTCAATAATTTCCTGCTCCATTCCTTTTGGGAACCATACAGGATGCTCTCTGACGATAAATGAATGCTGCCCAAACTCTTCTAAAAATACACCTACTTCGGTCAATTCATCCATATGCTCAACTAATTTTAATGATTCATCAGCTGAGTAATGGAACGTCAGCGGTAATAATAGCGCCTGGCGTTCACCCGCGTTCACTTCACCAACCATATCCTTGAAAAACTCATATTTAATACGTTCTTGTGCGGCATGTTGGTCAATTAAGTAAAAGCCATCTTCACTTTGCGCAATAATATATGTGCCATGAATTTGCCCGACAATTTCTACCATCGGGAACGGCTCTTTAATCGGTGATGCTTCCGAAAATTCCTGTTCAGGCCAGTCGGTATTTTCCTCTAGCTGCTCCACTTGTTCGGCAGGCATATTGTGATTTTCACGTTCTCTTATCTGTTCCCATGTTTCAGGTTCGCTAAAACCTTTCTCAGCAGGTTCATTTAATTCATAACGCGGATTTTGCGGCGCTTCTAATATCGTTTCTGCTACGTTCTTGTGCGGTAATTCTTTTGGACGTGGCTTATCGCCAAATTGCTCAACAGCCGTTTTTTGATAATCCAAGCCTTTCCAAAAATTAATTTGCTCTGTTTGGGCCGCTTGCTTTTTCGGTTTCTTCATAATTTCAGGTGCTTGCATCGATGCACGAACTGCGTTGTGAAGAGACGTTTCAATAAGTTTCATTAAATCGCCTTCCTTACTCAGACGTATTTGCTGCTTCGATGGATGGACGTTAACATCTGTTAAAAAAGGATCGCCCTCAATATGCAGCACCGCGATTGGAAAACGACCAATCGGTAAATACGTATGATACGCGTCAATAATCGCCTTTTGCACTGTATAATGACGCACCCAGCGTCCATTCACAAAAATCGATACATAGTTTTTAGAGGCGCGCGTAATTTCTGGAATTGTCGCATAGCCGGTCACTTTATAATCGGCGGTCTCCCCTTCAAAATGGACCATTTTTTTTGCATTCGCCAAACCATAAATCGCTGCTAGTACTTGGCGTAAATCGCCACGACCATTTGTTTTTAATAGTTCGTGGTCGTGATGTACGAGCTTAAAAGCAATTTGCGGGTAGCACAGCGCCAGGCGGTTCATTAAATCAATCGTATGCCCAAGCTCTGTTTGGATCGTCTTCATATATTTTAAGCGCGCAGGTGTATTGTAAAATAACTGCGCCACCGTAATATCGGTCCCTTTACGCAGTGGTCCTGGTCGCTTATTCACGACATGACCACCCTCTAATACAACTTCAATGCCACTATCGCCATTAGATGTAGCGAGCGTTACTTTTGATACCGATGCAATTGACGCCAGCGCTTCACCACGGAACCCGAGTGTACGAATACGGAAAAGGTCATGTTCATTAGTGATTTTACTCGTCGCATGACGCTGGAAGGATACTAAAGCATCCTCCTCATCCATGCCACTCCCGTTATCAATAACTTGAATCGACATCAAGCCCGCTTCCTCAAGTAACACTTCAATCGATGTACTGCCTGCATCAATTGCATTTTCTACTAATTCTTTCACAACAGAGGCTGGGCGTTCGACAACTTCCCCTGCCGCAATTTTATTCGATAGAAATTCATCCATAATATGAATCTTGCCCATATCGAATGCACTTCCTTTACGTTATTTTTTTAGCAATTGTTGCTGTAAACGGTAAACCATTTGCAAGGCATCCATCGGTGTCGTTCCAGAGATGTTTATGCCTCGTAATTCCATCAGTACATCTTGCTCCTCTTGTGTTTGTTCCTCAAATAAAGACAGTTGTGCAGAAGATTCTGCTACAGCCGTTGCCGTCGCTACTTCAGCGATACGCTCAACTGGTACCTCAACAATGCGTTCAACCGGTACTTCGACACGTTTTTCGACAATACGCTCAACGGGTACTTCAATGCGTTTTTCAACGATTTTTACCTCACCCTCATTTTGCGACTCGAATTGTTCAAGTAACACATGCGCACGTTCGATAATTTCCGTTGGTAAATCGGCAAGCTGTGCCACATGAATCCCATATGACTTATCAGCTGGCCCTTCTTTTACTTTATGCAAGAATACAACACGACCATCCTGCTCTGTTGCAGAAACATGTACATTACGTAAATGCGACAGCTGCTCTTCTAGCGACGTTAATTCGTGATAGTGCGTTGAGAATAATGTATTTGCGCCAATATGGTCATGAATATATTCCATCATGGCCTGTGCTAAGCTCATGCCGTCATACGTGGATGTCCCACGACCAATTTCATCAAATAATAATAAACTACGAGACGTAGCATTCATGATGGCATGTTGGGATTCAAGCATTTCCACCATAAATGTCGATTGACCACCTGCTAAGTCATCAGCTGCACCAATGCGCGTGAAAATCTGGTCGGTAATCGGTAACACTGCCTCATCCGCTGGTACATAGCAGCCCATTTGTGCCATGACCGTAATAAGTGCTACTTGACGCATATACGTTGATTTACCCGACATATTCGGACCTGTAATTAGCATCATATTTTCCGCTTCATTGAGCACACAGTCATTTGGTACATACGTTGATTTATTCAACATTTTTTCAACAACCGGGTGACGCCCGTTGATGATTTTTAGTGCGCGGTCTGCATGGAATACCGGCTTCACAAAACGATATTTTTCCGATACCGTCGCAAACGCTGCATACACATCTAGCTCACTAATTTGTGCTGCAATTTTTTGCAGACGACCAATGTATTGCTTCATCGTCTCACGGATTTCTGTAAATAATTTATATTCTAAAACAGCACTTTCTTCCTCTGCATTTAAAATAAGCGCTTCTTTTTCTTTTAATTCCTCTGAAATATAACGCTCTGAATTCGTTAACGTTTGCTTGCGCTCATAACGAGATAAATCCGCTAAATGAATATTTGATTTCGTAATTTCAATATAGTAGCCAAATACGCGGTTATAGCCAATTTTTAAGTTTTTAATGCCCGTACGCTCACGTTCTTTTTTCTCTAATTGCGCAATCCAGTCCTTACCATTACGTGAGGCATCACGTAGCTCATCAAGACGTGTATTATAGCCTTCGCGAATAACATCGCCTTCTTTAATTGAAATCGGTGGATTGTCTGTAATCGCTGTTGCAAGATAACGCTCAATATCCTCACATAAATCCAGTGCCTGGCCAAGAGCTACTAAATTATCACGTCCTGATTCTAGTAATTGCTTTTGAATCGCCGGTAGCTGACGTAGTGAATCACGTAGCTGAGCTAAATCACGACCACCTACACTACCAAAAGCTACACGCCCTACAAGACGCTCTAAATCATAAACATTTGTAAATAACTCTTGTAATTCCATGCGTAAAAAATATTCTTCAAGTAATGCTGTCACAACGCCAAGACGTTTTTCAATCGCCTGCTGATTGGCTAGTGGTTGATGGAGCCATTGTTTTAATTTACGACCACCCATTGCTGTGACCGTTTCATCTAGTAGCCATAACAGCGTACCCTTTTGGTCACCACCACGTAATGAGTGGATTAACTCTAGATTACGTTTTGAATGCGTATCAATATTTAAGTATTGCTCGACTTCTTGATAATTAAACGGTTGAATATGTGCGAGCGAGCGCATTTGTGTACGCTCGATATAACGTAATAGCTTGTAAATCGTCGCATGAAGATCATCAGGTGATGCAGTCGTATACATTGCCCCGTTTTCTGCACTCATTGCATCCTCTTCAATTGATAGCACAATCGAATAAACATCTGCGAGTTCCTTTAACTCATCGAAAAAAGCATCGGACACCACGAGTTCACGAATGCCAAGTGACTGTAGCTGCTGCATCAGGTCATCATTTGCACCGTCAACATAGGTTGCTGTTGCTTCACCTGTAGAAATATCTAAATAGCAAAAGCTATAACGTGCGCCAATTTTTTCAGCCGCCGCAATGAATAAATTCGTTTTACCATCCATGCCCTTGCCTTCCATTAACGTCCCTGGTGTCACGACTTGTACCACTTCGCGTCGCACGACACCTTTCGCTTGGCGTGGGTCTTCTGTTTGCTCACAAATGGCTACTTTATAGCCTTTTTGCACAAGCGCCTCAATATAGCCCTGCGCCGAGTGATGTGGGACTCCACACATTGGAATGCGCTCTGGTGCCCCAGCATCTTTCCCCGTTAATGTAATTTCAAGCAACTGCGATGCTTTTGTCGCATCGTCAAAAAACAACTCATAGAAATCGCCTAAACGGAAAAAAACAAACGCGTCTTTATAATCTTTTTTTATATTAATGTATTGTTGCATCATAGGTGTATATCCCATAATCAGTTAAAACCTCGCTTCTACTTTCATTGTTCTTTTATTATATCAAAATTAGCAGGTGAAAAAAGGAATACGTGTTATGATGGAATTTGAAGAGGGAGTGAAGAAAATGCTTGTAACAGGTTCAATTATTGCCATGTTAGCAGTTGTTATTGGTGCATTTGGTGCACACGCGTTAAAGACTCGATTTGAAGGAACAAATTACGGGGAAACGTGGGAGACGGCTGTTAAATATCAAATGTATCATGCACTTGGTCTTATTCTTATCGGCATTCTACAATTCGATACATTACTTGGTACGCAGTCGATTTTTTCAGCAGCAAGCTGGCTAATGGTCATCGGGATTATTTTATTCTCAGGTAGCTTATACGTACTCGCACTCACAGGAATAAAAAAACTCGGTGCGATTACACCACTTGGCGGTCTATGCTTGATTGCCGCTTGGCTTTGCGTCGCGATTGGCGTAGCATAATAAAAAAGAGGCGAGGGACGTATCCCTTGCCTCTTTTTTATTGCAGTAAAAGATTATTCAGCTTCTACGTCTGATTCTGCTTCTACATCTGTGTCCGCATATTGTTCTTCAAAATCTGCAATTAAGTTTACAAAGCCTCTAGGTTCTTCTAGCATACCTAAGTGACCTGTGTTTGTTAACATCATTTCTACGTATAAGTTATCTGTTTCAACAGGCTCTACGATTGTGTCCTCTTTACCTTCGATTACAAGGATTGGTGTTTCCGTTGTATCTAGTAATTGTTGTTGGTTTGGACGTTGTTTCATTGCTTCAAGCGCTGCAACTAAACCTTCTTTTGTAGCACCATTTGCGATTTTTTTAGCAAACTCGACATCAGTAGGTTTTGCATCTTTTTTGAAGAATTTCGTAATTGTGTAATCAACATAGTGCTCAACACCTTGTTTAGTGATGATGGCTTGTTGGTCATTACGTTTTGATTTTGTAAGCTCGCTGTCAGCAGCTGGTGAAGAATAAGCTAATACCGCTTTTGTAATTGGTATTAATTGTTTTTCAAGTGCTGCAAGTGTGATATACCCACCTAGTGAGTGGCCCACCCAAGTTGCTTCCTCGATACCTTCTTCTTTTAACACGTTTACGATTTCTTGTGCATAATCGTATACTGTATACGCTTCTTTTTCCATTACGCTTTCACCATGTCCCGGTAGATCCACAGCAATCACATCAAAACTTTGTGAAAGTGGTCCAATCACGCGGTCAAAAATGGCTGTGCTTCCTAAAAATCCATGGATTAGAACAAGCGGTGCGCCTGTTCCTTGTCGTGTATAGTGTAACATAGCATAGCTCCCTTCAAACTTCCTATATGCTTGTGTATTCCCTACTTTAATTTTGATGAAAACTAACTCGGGTAAATTTGTATTCTAAATTGCATAACGCAACCATACTATAATATAACAAAATTCATCGTCTAATAGGGAGTTCGAGCAGGATTTCTTCTAATTTTCTTAAAAAACATCTACTTTCATATGTTGAAATTTTCATGGAAAATACATAATTTTGAAATTACCTTATAAAATTGGTTATTTTTTGTATCGTTTACGCACATCTAAAATCGACATTTCTTTTAATACGTCTTGCTCCTGTGCTTTCATCCACGTATAAACGGCGACATGAAGTGGTGTCGTTAATCGGTTTCGTTTCACCTCTTGCTTGCGCTCAATAACTTCCTTCACCGTACGTAGCTCTTTCCACACTGTGTAAAACGGCAACTTTAATTTTGTCATAAAGCCCGCCGTATCTTCTAAAACATAACCTTCCATTTCAAGTGTTAGATCATTTGTCACACGTAAATACCATTCATAGAAGCTTAACCAATCCGCAAATTCAGCCATCACCTGCTTCACTGGTAGCGCAAAGGTTTCCGCAAAGCGTACAACCTCATCATAGGGTAGCTTTTCATAGGCAACACTGCGACGCACGATGTCTAATAAAATGAGGCGGTCTGTATCGTAGTCAATAATATGTGGATCTTCTTGAATTTTAATGACTTCAAATACGAGCGCTACATTTTCATCACGCAAAAAGCGTTTTACCGCTTCGCGTTGTTGCGGCTGGACTTGTTTTTCAAATAATTCCTTCACCCATTCGGAATGCATACCATCGATTCGTGATTTCGACGTATAAATGAGCTCATCACTCATCTCGTCATAGCCAACAGTGCCTAGGAAGCCATTCTCTTTTGAGTAAGCGACAACCGGGAATGTTAAATTTTCAGCTAGTGCATCCATTTTCGTGTCTTCTCGCTCGCCAATATTGAAAAATTTATTGTAGGAACGTGCGACAATTTTTTCGTTCTCTGTATTAATAAATAGCCCACGTGCTTTGACATTAAGCGCATCCCAAGCACGCTCTGTAAATGCCTGTCTCGTAAAGTTAAATGAAGAAATATGACCGTCCATCGGTTTTTCTTGCACAAGCTCATGTGCACGTAAATACGCAATAAATTCATCCTCTGGTACATCCTCTTGAATCGTGGTCACCGTATTGTCTTGCGACAGCTCATACACATCATTTTTTATTTCAAATGTCTCAAAACCGTCTTTAGATAACGTCATTGCACGAAGATACTGTCCCTTCTCTACCTGGCCTTCTAAATTAAATGTATGCGGCGTTGCCTGTACTGGTAAATGATATAAATTACGATGACCATGCACCTGATACGTCGTTTCATGCCGCTCCCATAAATGGTCTACATCTAAGCTATAAGAACCAACACCGTATACAAATTGACGTGTCGGCATCAAATGTAAATCCTCTGGCATTTTCGGTATGCCTGCATGGGTAACAAGCACCTCCTGATTATCATACGTATAATATACGACCTGACGCAGACGACGACAAAGCTGGCGCACGTCTTTTTTCGATATATTTGCCGCTTCTAGTTGCTCCTTCGTCGGTCCAAAATTGCCCCCACGGATTTCCTCATCATTCGCCCATGCCTCTAAACTCTTCTCATGGTTACCGCGTAGTAGGACGACATTCGGCTGCTCGTACACTGTTAATAAAAACTGCAGCACCTCCACGTTTTCAAGGCCACGGTCTAAATAATCCCCAACAAAAATATACAACTCATCATTGTGTAGCTCGCTGTTTAAATACTGCTGAAGCGCCGTATAACAGCCGTGTATATCCCCAATATGATGAATTTTTTGCCACTTATTATAGTCAGTTGGCGAATAGGTAATGGCCTCACGAAATTCATGTGGCTTCAGTGTTGTAATCCAGTTCGGCAATGGTGTCGTTTGGATTTGATCATAAACAGTCATAACGGCAGCATCCGGCACATGCTTATACGTCGCACGCATTTTATTTTGCTTTAATACTACGTCAAGTGGCACATCTGAAAAATCGACAGCGTATGTACGGTAGCGATAATGCTGTGCTAATTTTTTGTAGCGTGCTAGCGTCTTACTATTGGCATGCGTCGCATTGACGACAACAAACTCGCCTCGCTTCATACGCGTTTCTAATAAATCGAATAATAAATTCCACACACGGTGGTCATTTTTTTGACTAATCGTTAATTCTCCTGCGTCATTCATTAAGGGCCCTTCAAACATTAGTCGAATCGTATCTGATGATAATGTATATGGTTCTAGACCTTGCTCGGTAATAAATGTGTCTTTTCCTGCGCCCATTGCTCCGCGCAGTAATACTAATTGCTGCATGCTACGTCCTCCTTTATTTGCTGTTCCAACGTAATCACTTATGTATTGATTAACTTTCTATGATACACCAAAATATCAAAAAAATACAAAAATAATAAAATCGCCATAAAAAAGAGACTGGGACAAAACACGTCATGTTCCTTTTTTAGCGTTCGCAACGAAAAACCGGAACCGCGCCACCGCGCGATTCCGGTTTTTCTGATGCTCCTATGAGAGGTGATTTCTACACGTATGTCAAAGCCTCGTTGTTGCTATTTTTCTAGATGATCCGCCATCGTCTTCGCGACAAGCTGTAGTAATTCGTTCACATCTTTATGAACGCCCTTAAACTGGTCTACAATGGGCATATCATCAATCTCTTGCTGCAGTGCATCAATTTTCGCTTCAACCTCATGCTGTGCAACATATTTGCCGTAATGTTGTAAATTGACCGCTTGCTTCTGCAGCAGCTTAATTTCCGCAATTTTTTGTTGCACTTTTTTATTATTATTTAACTGCGCTTCTGCACGTTTGAAAAATGCTACTTCTTCGCTCTGTTCGATTTGAGCAGCAATTTGCTGTGCCTTGCGCTTAATGTCCTCGTTTGAAAAACGTTCAGGCATTAAACCTCCACCTTTTCCACAACCTCTACGAACTCACCATTTAATGAATACATTTTTGCGTCTGTCACACGTACAAGTACACGCTTGCCAATCACTTCTTTTGGTGCGCGGAAGTTGACTAATTTATTGCGACGCGTATAGCCCGCTAAGACATCTTTATTTCGTTTACTTTCGCCGTCTACTAACACTTCAACAACTTGGCCCACATAAGGTTTTAACGCCTTTTCGCTATATTCTCCAACGACCGCATTTAAACGCTGTAAACGCTCTTTTTTTACGTCCATCGGTACATTATCTGCCATTTTTGCAGCAGGTGTGCCCTCACGCGGAGAATAAATATAGGTGAAGGCCATTTCAAAGCCCACCTCACGATAGAGTGATAACGTTTCTTCAAATTGCTCTTCTGTTTCATTCGGGAAGCCAACGATAATATCCGTCGTTAACGCAACATCCGGAATCGCCTTCTTAATTTTAGCAACTAATTCTAAATAACGCTCGCGTGTATACTTACGCGCCATGATTTTTAGCATACTTGTTGAGCCAGATTGTACAGGTAAATGAATATGCTCGACTAAATTACCTTTTTTCGCTAACACATCAATCAAGTAATCATCAAAATCACGTGGATGACTTGTCGTAAAACGAATACGTGGTACATCAATGGTACGAAGCTCATCCATTAAATGGCCTAAGCCATACTCAAAGCCTTCTAAATCCTTACCATACGCATTGACATTTTGACCAAGCAACGTAATTTCTTGATAGCCTTGTGCGGCTAACTCGCGTACTTCCTGAATAATATCTTGCGGTAAACGACTACGCTCTTTCCCGCGTGTATACGGTACGATGCAGTACGTACAGAACTTATCACAGCCGTACATAATGTTTACCCATGCCTTTGTACCACCATTACGCACTTTTGGCATGTTTTCGATGACATCGCCCTCTTTTGACCATACATCGATGACCATTTCTTTTGACATATACGCTTCATTTAAGATTTCTGGTAGCTTATGAATATTATGAGTACCGAAAATAATATCGACCTGATCATATGTTTTTAAGATTTTATTAACGACCGCTTCCTCCTGTGACATACAGCCACAAACGCCAAGTAATAAATCAGGATTTTTCGTTTTTAATGGTTTTAAATGACCCAGCTCACCAAACACACGATTTTCCGCATTTTCACGAATCGCACATGTATTCAGTAAAATCACATTAGCCTCGTTAACATCCTCTGTTGCTTCGTATCCTAGACTTTCAAAAATTCCTGCCATCACTTCAGTATCATGGACATTCATTTGACAGCCAAAAGTTTGAATCATAAATTTACGGCCATTGCCCATGCCTTTAAATTGCGCATTAATTGAAAATTGCTCATACGCAACCTCTTCTTTACCACGCTTTTTCGCATCTTTTAGTGAAGGTGCTTGAAAATAGGCACTATAGTCCTTTGTCGGTTGTAGTGGTTTGAACGGCTTCGCCTGCTCGTTCATGTTACGTTGTTCTTCGTTCATTATTTTATCCCCCTCAAAATCATCCCTCTTATTATACGGAATTCAGCGAGGTTTGGAAATGATTTACGGCAAGTACAACTGCTTCATACTTTTATAATCAACTTTACCGGTGTGCAAATGCGGTAGCTCTTCGACGCTTTCGACCTGTACATAGTTGGAATGCAAGTTATAGAGCTGGCATAAAAAGCGCTTCACACGTGATGCATCGCCGTGTTCAATTACCGCGACAAGTTGTTGGTCATTACCTACACAGGCGACCGTTACACCAAATTTCTTCGCGACCGCCTTTTCAACATCATGTAAATTAATGCGTAGCCCTTTAATTTTAATAAAACTTTTCATGCGCCCAATTAA
>NZ_HE578956.1:618611-621714 GCF_000307285.2 Kurthia sp. Dielmo | reverse complement strand
CTTTAATTTTAATAAAACTTTTCATGCGCCCAATTAAGGTCGCATAGCCTTCCTCATCAATTGTTGCTAAATCGCCAGTCGGTAAACAGCCGTCATATTCATCGCCGTTTGCAAGATCTTTCGCCTCTGTTGCATAGCCCATCATGACATTATCGCCGTAATAATATAATTCACCCGTATCCGCTAGCTCAAAGCGGCCGCCGGGCACTGGGATACCAATTGTGCCTAATTTATCCGCAAGGCGCTCATACGGGACGTACGCGATGCGTGGTGCCGCTTCCGTTTGTCCATACATGACATAAAACTTGCGATTCGTTGCAACCGCGTATTGATTAAATTTATCGACTAAATACACATCTAAGTGACCGCCCGCTTGCGTCAATGTTTTTAATGACGGCAAATCCATATCAACAAAGCCTAAACGATTTAATAATTGATACGTAAACGGCACACCTGCAATCGACGTCCCTTTAAATTCATTCACAAAATACCAAAATGACGGGAGTTTCACGCTTTTAGACGTCAATAATAACGTCGCCCCTACTTGTAAATGACTATTCACAATCGAAATGCCGTACGAATATGATAACGGTAAATTAATGACGGGACGCTCGTGCTCGTCTAGTTCTAAATAGTCGACAATCGACTCGGTATTCGCTTGTATATTTTTATACGAGAGACGCACGTATTTTGGACTTCCCGTCGTACCCGATGTACTTAATAGTAGCGCTAAATCTTTATGAACCGAATAGGTTGGTTGTTGACGTTTTTTGAAAAACTGCTCGGTAATCTCTTCGTAGGCATCATGCATCGTTGCACCGAGTAAAAAAGCTGGCTCATAATGCGTCACGATGTTTTCAAGCATGGCTACCGCTAAGTCATCATTTATGAGCATCACTGCATGGCCCGCTTGAAGTGCCGCTACATAATGAACAATCGTTTTATAATCATTGCGGCAAATAATGCCGACAACTACTTTCTTTGGTGTCTCTAACATCGCGACAATTTGTGCGACATCCTCAGCTAGTTGCTCATACGTGTACGCCGCTGTCGCTTTTTGAACAGCAATTTTCTCCGATGGTTGAATGTCAAAAAACATCGTTCTTCCCCCTTATCACAATTCCTTTGCTTTTATTTTAATGGAAAAATTTTGATTTTCCTATAAAAAAAGAGAAATCACGAGGATTTCTCTTTTTACATGCCTATTCATTGACCGCTACTTTTCTAGCACTTGCCATCTCACGCCATAAAAAGACAATGTAGCGCGCCGTTACATAGAGCACCATAACCGTTGCAAACGTTATTTCAACAACAATCACAGTTGTTACGATAGGGCCTGTATAGCCTAAATAATGCACGGCATTTGTCAGTGCTGTCGCACAAATGACCAGTGGGAATGTAAACGCCGCATAACTCGGAAAAAATGGTAGGTGTAATAATCGCGGAAGCTGTGTTAGCACAAGCACATATAATAGCTGTGCAATGATCACTAGTGTTAACACCATCGTCGTTGAAGCCGCTTCAACATGCGCTAAGTAGCCTGCTAATGTCAGAGATACAGGCGCACATAAAATCGTAATTAACGGCAAGGTCGGCACCTCTAAATTACGCATCACGAAAATACGTACGAGCATGAGCGGTACAAGAATAATCACAAACGTAATACAGCTATAAAAAACGATATCCATTAATGCTGGCGCACGTCCACCAGCCGTTAGTGGCATAATGCCCATACCGATATACATAATAAACCAGCTCGGATAAATATGAGAAAGTGTCAACGCCGTACGTAATACGAAGCGATACGTAAAATACAGCATCAATACAAAATGCAGGACAAGGGCAAACCACCAAATATTTTCCCATACAACTATTGTATCCATGTACAAACTACTTAACACCATTAACGCCATTGTGAATGTCGGTGACACTGCAGCAATTAGAGGGTTTTTCATTTCTTTTAAAACGCATTCTGGTGCTAATACAATCTTTAATAATAGTCCGCTTAAAAAGACAGCACCAATAAAAATAAGGCCATTGGCAAACCATGTTAGCTCGAATGTTTTTACTAATTTAGCGAGCGAAAATAACGCAAGCATAACACCGCTAATTGGGATCGGTATCGCGCGAATAAGTTGTTTCATTGTTCATCACGTCTCCTTGATGCTTTTAGTATACTAAGAACTTTACTATTTTAAAAATACATAATTAAAATTATAATTATTGTTAAATCAAATAATTAGGATGTGATTCCATGCTTGAACAACTTCATGTATTCGTAAAAGTATATGAACAACGAAATTTTACAAAAGCCTCCGCACTATTATTCATTTCACAGCCAACGATTTCAACGAAGATTAAACAACTTGAGCAGCAATTAAATACAACATTCTTCATTCGTAAAGGTCCCAAAAGCCTCGTACCAACTGAGGCCGCCCATACTTTTTATCAATATGCGCTACGTACCATTGATGACTACGAACGAACGTTGACACAACTGCATGGTAAAAAGCGTATACGTTGCCATATCGGTTGTTCGAATACGATTGCAGTCCATTACTTCCCGAAAATCTTCCCCCAGCTTGTCGGCGCTTTTCCACATATTGACTTCATTTTGTCCTTATCCAATTCCGCGAAAGTAGCTGAAGGCGTGGCACAGCATCGACTAGATATTGGCCTAATCGAAAAGCCCCTCGATACGCATCCGCTTCAAAAAACTATACTTGGTACAGATGAGCTCGTACTCGCTGGCAATCTAGAAAGTACCTACTGGCTGATGCGTGAAAAACAATCGGGTGTTCGCTTCTTTAATGAACTCTATATTTCCGAACAAAATATTCATGCACAAATTATCGATACAAATAGTAATGAAATCATTACCGCACTACTGCAACAAGGCTTTGGTAAAACCATTTTGTCACGCATTAGCTTGCCAGAAAACATTCCCTTTCAGCGGCTGTCCACGCATTATCATCGCCAACTTTTCCTTATTAATCGCGACGATCAAAATGATTTACAAGCTGTTTCAGCGATGATTGCAAAGCATTTCCAAACATAAAAAAGAGAGAGGAATATACATGAAAAAACAACCGCTCCTAGGAGC
>NZ_HE578956.1:615034-618187 GCF_000307285.2 Kurthia sp. Dielmo | reverse complement strand
TTACATAAATTCTTTCATTAACTCGTCTAATTTTTCTTCGCCTAATTCAAGATTTTCATAAGTTAATGCATTTTCTGAATAGCCTTTTACTTTTTCTTGGTAAGAAGCTGTTTCAGTATCTTGATAAATGATACCTGTTACAAGACCTTCATGCTTCATAACCGTTTGCATTGCTTGCTCACGGTTTGAAGAATCATAATCTTCAATATCACTTAATTTTGTTAAATGTTCTTTGAACCAATCATATGTGTTTACTTTATTATATGTCACACATGGTGAGAATACATTAATGAATGAGAAACCTTTATGTTTCATACCTTCTTCAATCATCGCTGTTAATTCTTTTAAATCTGTTGAGAAGCCTTGTGCCACAAATGTTGCACCTGATGATAAGGCTACTTCAAGTGGTTTTAGTGATGGCTCAATCGCGCCACCTGGTGTTGATTTCGTGATGAAACCAGCAGCAGAACGTGGAGATGTTTGCCCTTTTGTTAAACCATAAATTTGGTTATCCATTACGATGTACGTGACATCGATATTGCGACGGATTGAGTGTACAGTGTGACCCATACCGATAGCAAATCCATCACCGTCACCGCCTGTTGCGATAACGTTTAAGTCACGGTTTGCCAGTTTTAGACCTTGTGCGATTGGTAGCGCACGACCGTGGATACCATGTAAGCCATATGCATTAATATAACCTGATAAACGGCCTGAACAACCGATACCTGACACGACCGCTAATTCATGTGGTTCGATTTCTAGGTTTGCGGCAGCGCGTTGAATCGATGCTTGTACAGAGAAGTCACCGCATCCTGGACACCAGTTCGGTTTGATTGTATTACGAAAATCTTTAAATGTTACCATCTGGTAGCAACTCCTTTACACGACCTAACAATTCGTTTGGTAAGAATGGTGTACCATCGTATTTTGTTAAGTTGATGATTTTATCATGATGACCGACGTTTAACTTAATGATGCTTGCAAGCTGACCAGTCGCATTATTTTCAACAACAATGATTTTTTTCGCTTTTTCCATTAATGGTAGCAATTCTTTTGCTGGGAATGGGTGAATTAAGCGAATATGAGCATGATTGGTTTTGATGCCTTGTTCATCTAATACAGGACGAATTTCTTCGATAGCACCGCGTGTAGAACCGAAACCAACGATTAATACGTCCGCTTCATCATGTGGCGCATCTGTATAAACAGGTGTCTCAAAATCAACATACTCTAATTTACGGAAACGTTTATCCATTTGCGCTTGGCGATTTGCCGGTGCTTCAGATGGTGTACCGATTTCAGAGTGCTCAACACCCGTCACATGGTGAATACCATATTTTTGACCAGGTACGACACGTGTCGATACGCCGTCTTCTGTCACTTCATAGCGTTTGAAGTAGGCTTTGTCTTCCATTTCCGGTAAATCACCTAATTCCAATTTACCGCGTTTAATCGATACTTTACTATAATCAAATGGTTCCACTGTTTGCTTACCAAGTGATAGCTGTAAATCCGAAAGAACGATTACTGGTAATTGTAATTGATCCGCAATATTGAATGCTTGAATCATATCGTAAAATGCTTCCTCACCTGTTGACGGTGCGATAATAACTTTAGGAATCTCACCATGTGTACCGTAAAGCATTGCAAATAAATCGGATTGTTCTTGTTTCGTTGGGAGACCTGTTGATGGACCACCACGTTGTGTATCAACGACAACAAGTGGAGTTTCTGTCATACCGGCAAGACCTAAACCTTCCATCATTAGTGATAGACCAGGACCTGCTGATGCAGTGAATGCACGTGCACCACCATAAGAAGCGCCAATTGCCATTGTGACAGCTGCGATTTCATCTTCTGTTTGGACAACAAGACCACCGACTGTTGGTAGTTTTTTTGTTAAATATTCCATAATTTCAGAAGCTGGCGTAATTGGGTACGCACTCATCACGCGAGAACCTGCAGCTAATGCACCTAATGCCATTGCTTCATTCCCAATCATAAATAGACGGTGTTGACCATCGCCTGGTTCTAATTCAAATTGACCTTCTGTATTCCCTGCTTCAACTAATAAATCATGCATTAATTGATGCCCTTGTGCGATAGCCTCCATGTTTTTCGCTACGACTTCTTCCCCTTTACGGCCAAAGATTTCGTCGACGACACTTTGGAATACGGTATCTTCTAAATTCATTAATGCCGCTGTAGCACCAATCGCTACCATGTTTTTCATTAATGTTGTTCCTAGCTCTTTTGCAGTCGCTGTGAACGGCACGATATACATTGTTGCCTCACAATCTTCAGGTTTTACTGGCTTAAATTTTGCATCTGCTAAAATAACACCATCTGCATGTAGCTCTTTATAGTTTACATCGATTGTTTCTTGGTCAAACGCAACAAGAATATCGTTATCATCTGGAATCGTATGCACCGTTGTTGTACGTACGTTAATTTTATTATTCGTATGGCCACCTTTAATACGAGAAGAGAAATGACGGTAGCCGTATAGGTGGTAGCCTAGACGGTTCATCGCTGTTGAGAAAATCTCACCAGTTGATTCGATCCCTTCACCTTGCTGCCCACCGACTTTCCATGAAAGTTGATGTAACATGTTTAAACATCTCCTTAAAACAGGGTATTTTATATATTTTTATCCTTCATAAGTTTATCACGAAGAAACGACAGAAACTATTGGAAATCCATGAAAAGAGAGAATTTCAGACCTTTGACGGAAAAATTAAGTTTGTTTTACATAAATAAACTTAATTTTCTTGTTTTTCATTCTTTTTATGTGTTTAAATTTTAAAAAAAGGGAATCATACTACTATACGAATAGAAGAACAACAATAAATATTACAAAAAAGCGAGGTGAAAGCTTCTACGCTACGCCGTAGAAGTAGCAATTATGATGAAAATTCTATGGATTCCCATCGCATTGTTTATTTTCTCACTAACAGCATATATGGTAGCTACTTGGGGTACTGACGGTGCAACAACATTGAAAATGCTCATCGGTCAAGGGGTTATGATTCCGTTCTTCTTCTTCGTTCTCTTATTCATTTGGCGATTTAATCAACAGCATAAAAAATCTTACACAGCTTAAACAATATAAAAAACGCAACGTTAAAGACATGAGTAACAAAAAGAAGG